>NZ_JAVHWM010000182.1:0-69520 GCF_032159765.1 Mycobacterium sp.
GGATGAGCAGGCGCAGTCCGTCGTCAAAGGACATCGGGTCGTACCCCAGGCGCGTGCTGGTCAGATTGTCCTTCGGCCTTGGCGGCCGCACATCGCGAGCCGCGGCGGCGGCGATCGCCATCAGCGTCGGGCCGAACTCGGAGGTGAGTGCCTCCGGGTCGAAGCGGTAGTCGACGTCCTCCACGCGGTGGTCGATTCCGGCGATCTCGCACGCACGGTTGATCCCGGCTGCGGTGCTGATGTTGGCATCCGGCTGCCCCGTCAACAGGTACCGCTCGCCCGCGACGCCGTGGTCCAGGGCGGCAATCGCTCCCGCGGCGACGTCGGCACCCGCCACCCACGTCACTGGAAACGCGAGATACCGCTTGATCCGTCCGCGCATGCCCGCCAACAACACCCGGTTGAAGCTGGTGCGGTGCAACGCACGTTCGACCACCAGAGCCGGCCCGAATATCGCGCCCGGGTGGCAGGTGAGCACGTCCTCGCCGGCGGCGGCGCGCTCATGCGCCTCGAGGAATGCGGCCAGCTTCGTGACGGTGTAGGGATCGTCGGGCGGATTCTTCAGGACAGGCGCCTCCTCGAACGGCAGCGAGGTGGTCAGATCGATGAACGTGGCGGTACTCAGCGCGACGACCCGGCGCATGCCGCAAGCTTTTCCGGCGTCGAGCACATTGGATGTCCCGACCTGGTTGACCGCTCTGAAATCGTCGATGTGCTGGCTGGCACCGCCCAGCAGCGCCGCGCAGTGAATCGCGGCATCGGAGCCCGTGGCGGCGTGGCCGACGTCGTCGCGATCGCTGATGTCCCCCTTGATGAGTTCGACACCGATCTCCGACAGCGCCGTCGCCTCATCGGGATTGCGCACGAGCGCGCGGACATTGTCGCCGCGCTGTATCAACTGCTCGCAGACGTTGGCCCCGGTCTGTCCCGTACCGCCGGTGACAAAAATCGTGCTGGCCATGAGCGCCCTCTCCCTGACAAATATTACGAGGAATGTAACAACTGTAATACATCAACTGCAGTTATCGTCTACAGTCGCGGTATGGCTATCGACCCATCGCAGATTCTGCTCAGCGACAGGGTGGCCGTGGTCACGGGCGGCGGCGCCGGGATCGGCCGGGGCATCGCCGCAGGGTTGCGGGCATTCGGCGCGTCGGTGGCGATCTGGGAACGCGACCCGGTGTCGTGCGCGGCGGCCGCCGACGACATCGGCGCGCTGGGCATCACGACGGACGTCCGCGACAGCGGCCAGGTGGATGCCGCGCTGGCGCAGACCACCGCCGAACTGGGTGCGGTGACGATCCTGGTGAACAATGCCGGCGGAGTGTTCCACTCCGGAATCCTGGAGACCACCGAGAACGGCTGGGATGCGCTGTACAAGTCGAATCTGCGTCATGTCTACCTGTGCACCCAGCGGGTCGCCCGTCAGATGGTCGAGCACAAGCTGCCGGGCAGCATCATCAGCGTGACGTCCATCGAAGGAGTAAGGGCGGCACCCGGATACGCGACGTACGCCGCCGCGAAGGCCGGCGTGATCAACTACACAAAGACCGCGGCGCTCGAGCTTGCCCCGCATGGCATCCGAGTCAACGCGCTGGCGCCGGACATCACGCTGACGGAGGGAATCATGCAGATCGCGCCGCCGGGATCAGCGGAGCGATTCGGCCTGACGGTACCCATGGGCCGTGCTGGCCACACTGACGAAATGGCCGGTGCTGCAGTATTTCTCGCCTCAGACCTGGCGAGCTATATCACCGGGCAGACGATTCACGTTGACGGTGGCACTCAGGCGGCTTCCGGTTGGTACCACCATCCCGATACCGGAGAGTATGCGCTGGGCCCGACGACGAGCTGAGCCCTCGCCACTCAGACGAAATCGCTGCCGCCGTCGACGTTGACCGTGGCCCCGGTGACATATCCGTTGCGCCGCGACGCCAGATACGTCGTGATCGAGGCGATCTCCTCCGGCAGTCCGGCCCGGCCGAGATCGCACGGTTGGTGGAAGTTGTTGTCGATCCAGGTCATCACGTCGACGGGATCGGTGGCATCCAGACCGTCGGCGGCAAGAATGTCGCGGAGCTGCTCGGTGAAACTCGCCGTCACGATGGTTCCGGGGCATACGCAATTGACCAGGATGCCGTCCTTGGCAAGGCTTTTCGACAGATTCTTGGTCACGCTCGTCAACGCGGCCTTCGACGCGGTGTAGGCGACGATGCGGGGGTTCTGACGCTGGATGGAATGCGCAGAGAGGGTGACGATGCGCGCCCACTCGGCGGATCGCAGCATCGGGAGGGCGGCGCGGATCGACCGCACACCCGACATCGTGCCCAGCGCGAAGGCGGCGTCCCACGCCGCGTCGGTCATCTCCTCGAAATAGCCGTCTCCCGGGCCGATCGTGTGCACCAGACTGTTCAGCTCGCCCCACTGGTCACCGACCATCTCGAAGCCGGCGGCAATCGAGTTCGCGTCGGCCATGTCGACGCTGATGCCAAGCGCCTCAAGCGCTCCCGCCGCCTTCAACGACGCGACCGCGTCTTCGAGAGATGCGCGGCCGCGGGCCATCACCGCGACACGGGCACCTTCGGCGGCAAACGTCTGCGCGATCGCCAGACCCATTCCCTTGCTGCCACCGGTAACCACGGCAGCCGATCCGGCCAAACCCAGGTCCACAACGTTCCTTTCCTAGTTTCGCTCAGCTCCGGGACACGACCTCGGCGATCACGGCTGTGGTGACACCAAGACCGCGCAGGCAGAACCGAAGTACCCGCTGTCGAATATCGGCCAGATCATCGGCCCCGCTTGTCCATTGGCCCTCCACGCTCGCCCACACGGTGCCGTGAATGGACAGCGCGTCCGCCTCGGGATCCACGCCGGCGAACAGGCCCGAGCGCGCTCCGCGCTCGACCTCGTCCATCAGCGGCTGAAGGATTTCGGCATAGGCGGGTGCGATCAGTGACGGCGCGGCGAATATCTGCGACTGTGCCTCGAGCGATATCTGACGCAAGTCAGACTGGATTCGCGGATCGAACGCCAAATCCAGACGACCGTCCACCCATGCCGCGACGGCGCGCACGGGATCGAGTCCGGCCATCTTCTCCTCGAGTCGCTGCCTCTCGGCTCTGGCCATGTCCAGGAACATCGCGGCAACCAATTCGTCTTTGGAGTCGAAGTGGCGATAGAAGGCCCGCGTGCTCAGTTCGGCCCTGGCAAGCACCTGCGCGATCCCCAACGCGCGAATACCATCCTCGCGCGTGATCGCGACCGCGGCGGACAAGATCGCCGAGCGTACCCGCGGATCCGGCTCCGCTCGTGGACGACCACTTCCGTTGACTGCCATCGTCTGTTCAGGCCGACGCGTCGTAAGTACTCAGGTAGTCGCCGAACGCTTCGCGAACCTGCTCAGGTGTCAAACCGTAGTCGGCGAGGTCGTAGGAGTGGGTGCCGCGGTGGCCGGGTTTATGATCCTCGGCCCACAGGCGAACGTGTGCGCGCGCATCATCGGTGAACGAGAGCCCAAGTTGCTCATAGCTTCTCGCGACGGCGTTCACCGGGTCAGTCTGCAGATCGGCGAATGAGACGTCGACGAAGCGGTCGTCGCCGAACTTCCTGCGGAAGTCCATCGCACGTCCGATGCCCTCGACCCACCAGGCCAGTTGTTCGGCTCCCAGTTCTTCGGGATCTTTGCGATCACTGCTCCAGCTGCGGATGTAGGCGATGAGGCTGCACACCGAGCCCAGGACCTTTGCCGGATCACGGTGGCTCCACAGGAATTTGGCATTCGGGTACACCTCCACGAATGCGTCGAGCGCGAACATGTGAACCGGTGTGCGCAGAAGCCACAGGCTGGGCTTGCAATGCCACTGCAGTAACTTGAGCACGTCCCGGTGGAATTCGTACGTTTCGCGCATGTCGGTGTCCATCAGCCACTCCACGTAGCCGGGGACACGCACGACACCGTCGAAGTGGAAGGTGCGAAAGCTCATGCCCATCAGGTCCTGGCATTCGGTCGCTGCTTCTGCTTCCGAGCTCACCGTTGCGCGGAAGTGTGGAAACATCTGCTCGACCATCGCGATGCCCTCGGCCGCCTGGGCGATTCGCGGATCCGTGTGCTGGGTCGCGGACTCGGGAGGCGGGGTGGGCGCCTGGGACTCCCACGTCCTCAGAAACCTGAATTGCGAGTCTGCAGACATCAATTGGCCCAAAGCGGTGGTCCCTGTCCGCGGCAGTCCGAGTACGACGACGGGCCCGTCGACGACCTCGTCGGCCATCTCGGGGCGTGCCTTGTAGGCGTCGATGATCTTCAGCCGCTGGATCAGGGCATTGCTGATGGTGGCGTGCTGCATGACCCGGCCGAGGTCGTTGAGGTCGGCCTCGGTGTTGAGGGCGTGGACGGTGGCCTCCAGGCCGTCCCGGTAGTACGAAGAGCCGAAATCACTGAGACCTGTTGCGGCGCACGCGCCGTCTTGGAGTTCGTCTGCTGAGAACGTCATCGGCGGAATCTTTCGTGGACGGCGCGGCGGCGCTGGGCGATGGTCTCGGCGCGCGCCTCGGCGGTGGCGAGCACCGTGTCGGCGGGCAGTACCGAGCTGACGTCGTCGAACTTCACGACGCGTGAGGACGGCACAGGAGCGGTGTCCGTGCGAACACAACGCAAAAGCATGGCGCCGTTGCTGTGGCCCGCGGTGTCAAGCCAATTCGCGATCCCCGGATCGCGGGCGGCGATGACGAACCGCGCGCTGCCGTCCGAATCGATCACCGCCTGGTGGCCGTTCAGGCTGGACTGATGGCGTGCATAGTCAATGGTCTCCAGCCACGGATTGCCCAGTGAGAGGCTCCAATAGACCCCCTCGGGAGGCTGGAACTCCAGTATCAGCGCCTCGTCAGGTTCGAGCTCGAATCGCCCTATCACTGGCCGATTTTCGGCTGCCGCACCCATTTCGGTCATATCCATCGGCGGCACGAAGCCGTTTGCCTGTGGCATCGCACCGAAATCGAGGAAGAACTTGAGGTTGTCGTAGACGAACTCACCGAGCGCGTGCAGCTGGCGCGACACGGAAACCCCGGTTCCGCAGGTCTGTTCGACCGCTGGGCCGACGCGTTCGATCTCCAGCGTGGCAGGCGATTCAGTGTCCCAGTCGTAGAAGAAGTTTCGGACGGTCAAGGTGGGATGGTCGCCCGCGAGTCGCAGCCAGTTGCCGTCGTGCTCGTCAGCGGAAAGAATCACGTCGAACCGCCCGTCCGCGCCCACCGCGAGATCCTCGACCAGGCAGTTGGCCGTCGCCGCGATCCCGTCCATGGTCTGCAGCCCGACGTAGCGGGCACTGCCCCGATTGCCGAACAGCCGATACGACTCGCCGCCGCGCAGCGTGGCGTTCATGTACAGACAGTCCGGGCATTCCAGGCCCCAGGTGACGACGTTGTCCATGCTGGCGCGGTTCACCGCGAGGACGGGATCCGGGTCGGTCCGCAACGCGACGTCGATTCCGACTGCCAGCAACACCATCAGGTGGCGTATACCCGCCGCGTAGTCGACGCTGTTGCGGTTCACCGGCGTCGTCGCCACGAGTTGCTGCGCCGCCGTCAAGCGTTCCTGAAAATGCGCCCAGGCGTCAGTTGAATCCACGTCAAAGCCATTTTCTGACAGCGCTGCCTCTGCGATCGAGTGCGGCAGCCACGCTAGCGGATTCTTCCACGCCGCTGGTGCCGGATCGTCTGCCACCACTACTCCAGCCTTGAGACAACATTCGGTCAGCAAATTTCGAAAGCAGTGTTTTCGAAACCTTGTCATGAGCATTACACTCAGAAGCGTTGATGTCAACGAGCGCCGATGACGCTGTCGATCGCTCGATCGCCATCGGAAAGGGCCTACAGATGCCACGGATCGCGCCGATCCCGCTGGAGGAATTGAGCTCTCAGTCGCGAGAGATCATCGAGGCGGGGGTGGCTGCGGGCCTGTACGCCACACCGGTGCCGCTGCAGATCTTCGCGTACCGCAGTGCCCAACTGGCGCAAGTGGACATGGCCCGTACGCACATGGGCGTCGGCACGCTCCTGGGGGGCCGGATACTCGAGCTGATCCGCATCCGCAGCGCGCAACTCGGGGAGTGCCAGCCGTGTTCGCAATCACGAAAGCATGACTCGATCACCGACGAGGACGTGGCGTGTCTGCTCGATCCGGGATACGGCACCCTGTCACCGCAGGAGGCGATGGCGGTCGAGTTCATCGACCTTCTCTCCTCGGACCACCACGCGATGGATGACGAGTTCTACAGCCGCCTGTCCCAACATTTCACCGCAGCGCAGATCGTCGAACTCGGGTTCATGAGCGCGTCCGCGATGGGTCTGCACCGCTTCATCCACACCCTCGATGTCTACGGTGACGCAGCGCCCGTCATCGGCTACTCCCCCGACCAGATCGACGCGGCGAAGGCGGTCAGCGTCGACGGGTCCGCCTAGTCTCCTCCGCCCTTCGCATCGAGATTCACGCTATGCAGAAGAAGTGCGAGTAACGGTCTGCACAACGTGAATCTCGCGATTCTGTACCCGGGCCACTCGCGGTAGCGTGGCGGACATGAAGTATCTCGAGGTTGACGGAGTCGGAAAGGTCAGCCGAATTGGCCTGGGCACATGGCAGTTCGGTTCGCGCGAATGGGGTTACGGGGACAGCTACGCATCGGGTGCGGCCCGCGACATCGTCGCGCGCTCTCTTGCCCTGGGCGTCACGCTGTTCGACACCGCGGAGGTCTATGGATTAGGCAAGAGCGAGCGGATCCTTGGCGAGGCCCTCGGCGATCAGCGCGCCGAGGTCGCGGTGGCCAGCAAGATCATGCCGATCGCCCCATTCCCCCCGGTGGTGAAGCAGCGCGCGCATGCCAGCGCGCGACGGCTGCAGCTCGATCGCATTCCGCTGTACCAGATTCACCAACCGAATCCGGTGGTGCCGGATTCGGTGATCATGCCGGGCATGCGTGACCTGCTCGACAGCGGCGACATCGGCGCTGCCGGCGTGTCGAACTACTCGCTCGCGCGTTGGAAGAAGGCCGACGCGGCGCTGGGGCAGCCCGTCGTCAGCAATCAGGTGCAGTTCTCCCTCGCCCAGCCGCGGGCCCTTGACGACCTCGTGCCGTTCGCAGAGCGCGAGAACCGCATCGTGATCGCGTACAGCCCGCTGGCACAAGGACTTCTCGGCGGCAAATACGGGCTCGGCAACCGGCCGGGCGGGGTCCGCGCGCTGAACACATTGTTCGGCACTGAAAATCTGCGACGGATCGAGCCGCTGCTGCAGACACTGCGCGACGTCGCTAAGCAGGTGGACGCGAAGCCTGCGCAGGTGGCGCTCGCATGGCTGATCAGCCTGCCGGGAGTGGTCGCCATTCCAGGAGCGTCCAGCGTGGAGCAACTCGAGTTCAACGTGGCCGCCGCGGATATCGAGTTGAGCGCGGAATCCCGCGACGCCCTCACTGCGGCCGCCCGCGCGTTCCGGCCCGCGTCGACGGGGCAATTTCTGCTCGACACCGTAAAGGAGAAGCTCAGCAGGTAGCCGACCTTGTCGGTGGGTGCTGGTTAGCTGCGGGCGTGAGGTTCGCGGTGGTTCTGGCGGTGTTCGTCGGCGTCGCGGTAGGAATGCAGTCGCCCGGCCACCGGCTCGCCACCACCATCGGCGTGGCTGCGGCTGTCCTCGGCGCGTGCGCTGTACTCGCGGTGGCGCGCAAAGCCCGACCTGCCGTGGCCTATCTGACATCGGGTCTGCGCGAGGTCGACGCGATGACCGGTGCCGCCTTCGAAAGCTATGTCGCGGCAAGGCTTCGCGCCGCAGGGTACCGGGTATCGCTGACCAAGGTCACCGGCGATTTCGGAGTTGACCTCATCGCATCCAAGGGCGGGCAGCGCGTCGCCGTCCAGTGCAAGCGCCATGGCCAGCGCATCGGTCCGGCGGCCGTGCAGCAGGTCGTCGCGGGCGCCGCGATGCACCGGTGCTCGGCCACGATGGTGGTGTCCAATCAAGAGTTCACCGCGGCCGCCGTCGCGCTGGCCCGGGCGCACTCCTGCCAGCTTGTCGGGCGTTCGCGTCTGCCGCGGTGGTCGCGAAGTTTTCGCTGAGCCCATGGGCGCCCCGGCCACTACCGGTAACGTAGGCTCCGAACCAAATATATGGTCCGGAGGACGTGATGCCCGTCGATCGCGAAGGTGTGTTCGCCGCCGTCGCCGATGAACGGCGGCAGATCGCGGCGCTGCTGGACGACCTCGACGACGGGCAGTTGGCCACGCCGAGCCTGTGCGCGGGCTGGACCGTGAAAACCGTTGGTGCACATCTTGTTAGCGTCTTCATGGACAGCTTCTGGGTGTTCCAGGGGATGGCGCTACGTCATGGGGGCGTCGCACGTGCGATCGACCAGCTTGCACGGCGTCGCGCACAGTTGCCCGCCAGGGAGATCGCCCACACCCTGCGAGAGCATGCCGACCACCGGCTCAGTCCACCCGTGACGGGACCTCGGTCAGGGCTGGCCGACGTTCTGGCCCACGCCGGCGACATCAAGATCCCGCTCGGAATGCCGTATGAACCCGACCCGCAGCGGGTGGCGCTGGCACTTGACTTCCTGACCGGCCCCACGCCATTCGGCTTCGTGCCCCGGAGGCGCTTGCGAGGAATTCGCCTGCACGCCAACGATATTGATCGCGCGTGGGGTACCGGGGCCGAGATACGCGGCCCGGCAGCGGCATTGATGCTGGGCGCCTTGGGCCGCTCGGCCGTGTTGCCTGCCCTGGACGGGCCGGGATTGCCACTGCTTCGCGATCGGCTATCGGACTGATGGATTCATCCGTGGACGTCGACGGGCACCAGGTCGGTGTCTGGCGGTTTGGGTCACCCGGTGGGTGGCCCTTGGTGTGGAACCACGGCGGACTCAGTTGCGGTATGGATGCCACGGTGATGGACGAAGCGGGGCGTCATTGTGGCGCAGAGATTATCGCGATTGATCGGCCCGGGATCGGGCACAGCGACCTGTGGAATCTGGCCTCGGTCGCCAGTGGGGACACACCGGTCATCTGCTCCCCGTTGTCATGGCCGACGAGATACTCGACGATCTCGCGCCGTAACCGGCCCTCGGTAGACAATGGCCCTATGGCCAAGTACTCGCTCAACGAAGCCGCGGTGGCCAAGGCACGCGAACTGATCGACGCCCGGCAATACGTCCTCGACAGCGACTGGGGTGAGGTGCAGCCGCGCGCGGACGCCCAGAACGCTTACCTCGAATCCCACTCCTGGGACGAGTACGCCGCCTGGCATCTCGGGCTGACCGAGGGCGCCGCGGACGAGACGAAGGCGCGGTACGCGTTTGTGTACGGCGACCTTCGACGCCTTCACCGCAGCGGCCTGATCGCCTGCGTATACCGCGCTGCGGAATGGCGGCACAAGGACGTCGAGGTGGCCGCCCACGAACTACTCCAGCATCTGGACAAGAAGACGGGGCTCGAGCCGACCCGCTAGTCCGTACGCCGAGAACCCAGTTGTTGACGAAAATCGGCTGAAATCCGTCAACAACTGGGTTCTCGGCAGCAGCGAAACCCGCTACAAGAATCCACCAAGATTCCCCCAAGGCGATCGCCGCAATCTTTTCGTGACCGGCCACAGAGGCCGACAACACGAAAGGAACCAAGCAGATGAAGGGCCTGTACGCGCTGAAGCCGTGGTACACCCGGCGGTTGACGCCGATCGTCAACGCCGCCGTGGCCCGTGAGGTGTCGCCGGATGCCTTCACCGCGGCCGGAGTGGTCGCGGCGGGCGCTGCCGGTGTGGCGATCGCCTTCGGATGGTGGCCGCTGGCCGCCCTGTTTCTTGCGCTGCGCCTCGCCGGCGCCAACCTCGACGGCGCCGTTGCCCGCGCCCGCGGCGTGAGCCGCCCCTGGGGCTTCGTCGTCAACGAGATCGGCGACCGCACCTCGGATCTGCTGACCTTCGCCGGCCTCGCGGTGTGGGCCGCGCGCCAGCATGGCCCAGGCTTGCACTGGCTGTCGTGGTCCGTGCTCCAGGTGCTGCTGGCCGCGCTGGCCGCGACGTTGCCGACGTTCGCCTCCCTGGCGGCCGCGGCCGCCGGCGCGACGCGACGCAACGGAGGCCCGCTGGGCAAGACCGAACGCTGCCTGTTCGTCTTGCTGATGACCATCTTCCCCATCCTGATGCCGATTCTGCTGACGCAGATTGTCAACGGATCCATCCTCACCGCCTTCCTGCGGCTGCGCGCCGCACGCCGCGAGCTGGCCGCGAAGCGCCAGGCCGAGCAGGAGCAGCAGGCACTTTCGGAAGCAGTCACGCAGCCCTTCAGCCGTCGCCCGGTGCTGACCGCGGTGGCCGCCTGACCACGGCGCGATAACGAGCGCGGCACCCTGTAATCGGGTGCCGCGCCGCGCGTCGTACACCGCTCCGATCTCAGCAGCACGAAGGTCGCACTTCTATGCCGCAAGAATCCACCAAGATTCCCCCAAGGCGATCGCCGCAATCTATTCGTGACCGGCCACAGAGGCCGGCTACACGAAAGGACTGCACCCGAATGAAGGTCATCTCGAGCATGCTGCGCCACTGGCTGTGGCGGATCGTGTGCGCCGTCTCCGGCGGCCTGACCGTCAAGGGCAAGATGCCCGTGAAGGGTGGCTGCATCGTCGTGGCCAATCACTCCTCGCACGCCGACACCGCGGTTCTGCTGGCCGCACTCCCGTCGAAGGCCATGCCTGTCTTCGGAGCGGCGGCGGACTACTGGTTCGCCGTCGCGGCCCGGCGCATCGTTGCGACATCGCTGATCGGCGTGCTGCCGGTGCGGCGGTCCGGCGACGGCGGCTACGCCGCGCTGCTGGCCGCCGTCCGTCCCGCGCTCGAGGCCGGGCGCACCGTCGTCATCTATCCCGAGGGCACCCGTTCCACCGACGGCACGATCGGCGAATTCCGCTCCGGTGCACTGCGACTGGCACGCGAATGCGGTGTGCCGGTGGTTCCGGTCGCGCTGACGGGCACCGCCGACGTGCTGCCCAAGGGCGGAAAGTTCTCCCGCGCCCCGATGCAGGTCCGCATCGGAGAAGCGATCGACCCGAACACCACGTCGCCCGAGGAGCTGCGTGAGCACGTCGTCGCGCTGAGGGCAGGCGTTCGTCGCAGCTACGCACTGGCAGCCTGAGTCACCTGCGCCGAGACTTGAGCCGGATCCTCCACCGCGTGATCGCGGCGTAGCACACCGCGAGAACGGCAAGCATGAGCAAGTCGAAGTACCACGCGGACGCCGTGTGCTTCCAATGCGAGTCTTGAGCGATCCCCATCACGAGATGGCTCAAATCAGCGGTCGACGCCGTCGCCGCAAAACCCCACCGCGCGGGGGTGATCCAGGAGATCGTGTCGAGCAGCGGCCGGCCCGTCACCGGGATGAAGCCACCCGCCAGGACCAGCTGCGCGGTGAGAGCGACCGCAAGCAGAACGATCATCTGGTCGTTGGTTTGCGCATACGCCGACAGCAGCAGCCCGAGGACTGCCGCCACCACACAGGTCGCGGCGACTCCGACGAACAGCTCCAGCATCGGGCTGCCGAGTGCCGCGGCGCCCGCAGGCGCCGGCTTGCCGATCTTCGGTGCAGTGACGACCAGGACGAGCACAGCCGATTGAAGCACCGCCACCACGGAGTACACCGCGATCTTCGCCAACAGGTACGCCGAGGTCGACAGTCCAACGGCCTGTTCGCGGCGGAACACGAGGCGTTCGCCGATAAGGTCACGCACCGTGAGCGTGGTGCCCATGAGGATCGTGCCGAAGTTCAGCAACGCCACGATGTGCTTGGGTTCCAGAGGTGCAGTGCTGTCCAGCGGAGGCATGTTGAAGCCGGCGTGACCGGCCACAGTCAGCGGTAGCAGGCCGACGAGGAACGGCAACAGCACCAGAAGCACCACGTAGCCGCGATCGGCGACGAGAAGCCGCATCTGACGGCGCGCGACCGTCGAGAACTGCCGCCACACGCTGGTGTGCACGGGTTTTCCTGTCGGCGCGGGCTTTTCGGCCTCGGCCGCGGCTGGAGGCGACACCGGAAGCTCGCTGCGCTCGAGGTATCGCCGCCGGGCTGCGTCTGGATCAGCACTGACCGCGGTGAAGATGTCGGCCCAGTCGGTGGTGCCCATCGCGGGTCCGATGTCGTCGGGCGGCCCGCAGAACGCGGTTTTTCCGCCCGGCGCCAGCAGGACCACCTGGTCGCAGACCTCCAGGTAGGCCAACGAGTGCGTGACGACGACGACGACGCGGCCCGCGTCGGCGAGGTGTCGAAGCATCTTCATCACCTGCTGGTCCAACGCGGGGTCCAGCCCGGTTGTGGGTTCGTCGAGGACGAGCAGCGACGGTCCAGTCAACAGTTCCAGCGCGACCGACACGCGCTTGCGCTGCCCACCGGACAGTTTGTCCACGCGCTTGTCGGCATGCGGCGTCAGCTCGAGCTCGGCGAGCACTTGCGTGACCACGCGCTGCCGGTCCTGCTCGCTGGTGTCGGGGGGCATTCTGAGCTCCGCGGCGTATCCCAGCACCTGATTCACGGTGAGCTGGCGGTGCACGACGTCCTCTTGTGGCACCAGCCCGATCCGGCTGCGCAACGAGGCGAACTCGGCATGAAGATCGCGCCCTTCGAACAACACCGTGCCCCGCTCCGGCCACGTTCCACCCGTGATCGCCTTCGACAGTGTGGACTTGCCCGAGCCCGACGGGCCGATCACCGCCGTCAGGGTGCCCGGCGCGGCGGAGAACGAAATGTCGTCCAGCAGCGTGCGATTGCCCTCGACGGTCACGCTGACGCGGCACACCTCGAGGCCGCCGGTCTTCGACGGGGGCTCGGCACGAGGGACCAGTGCGCCGCTGCTGAAAACCAAGTCGGCGTTGCCGATCGTCACGACGTCGCCGTCATGAAGGACAGCAGCGTCGACACGCCCGCCGTTGACGAACGTGCCGTTCATGCTGCCGGCGTCCCTGATCTCGACTCCCTGTTCTGTCGGTACCAGGACCGCGTGGTAATGCGACGCGAGCACGTCGGGGATGACGATGGTGTTATCCGGAGCCCGCCCGAGGGTCGTCGCGCCGGGGGGCGGTGTCGAGCGGGTGCCCAGCCGCCGGGGGCGCACCACCTTCGTCGGCATGTTCGACACGTCGGGCTCGAAGTCCATTGGCGTCGTTGGTCGCTCGTCAGCTTGCGGCACGAGTTCGAACGCCAGCGACGGGCCGTCCTTGTGGCCGACGTGAATGGTCTGCCCATTGCGGACATCGATCGAACGCACTTGCTGCCCGTCGACGAACAACCCGTTCATGCTGTCGTTGTCGACCACGACCCAGCGATCGTTGGCATACCGCAGCAGCGCGTGGACCCGCGACACCACCGGCTCCGGGAGACGGATGCCGGCACGGATGTCCCGGCCGATCCTTACCTCATCGCCCGGCGCGAATGTCCGCTCGCCGCCACCGAATCGCGCGGTGATCGACGGTGGCGGCGGCTCGCTTGGGTGGGTCATCCGAGCGCCAAGGCCAGCGGCAGAACGAGCAGTAGCGAGTCGATCCGGTCGAGCAGGCCACCGAAACCGGGCAGCCAGTCGCCGGCATCTTTGACCTTGGCCTGTCGCTTCACCAGCGACTCGAGAAGGTCGCCGAACAAACCGCCGAACGCGACCGCGATCACAAGACCGACCGAGATCGTGCCGAGCAAGGTGAGCACGATGACCGCGCCAATACACGCGCCGACGATGCCGCCGATCGTCTTATTGGGGCTCACCGGGGTGAATGTCCGGCGCGCCCAGCCGAACCGTCGCAAACCCTTGCCACCGCACCAGGCCGCGACGTCGGTGGCCGCCACGGCGAAGAACAACACGAACGCTTCGGACTGCAACACCACGAGCAGTGAGAGTGACCAGCAGATCCAGACGGAGCCGAACGCGGTGAAAGCCGCACGCGTAGCCCCGTTTTCGACGTCGCCGGACAGCACCGACGGCAAGGCACAGAGCAGCGCGGCGACCGGCACATATGCCAGAAGCGATGGGCGCAACCATGCCGCCAGCGGATACAGCACAGCGAGCACCAGCAGCACGGCGGTGTCGCACCTGCGCAATTTGACCAGGCGCGAGAACTCGATGACGGCGACGACGGCCAACGCAACGGCGAGTATCGCGGTGGCGCTCTTGCCGATCCAGAACGGGATGCCGACGAGCATTGCGATCAGCACCCAGGTGATCCATTTCAGGATCAATTCACGCTTACGCGATGCGAGTACCGCAATTCCAGCGAGCGCGAGGATCGAGACCGTGACCCACATGTAGAAGACGGACCGGCCGTAGAAGTGGGCGTGCAGCGGACCGAGATCGACGTCGAGCGCCATCCGGCGATCGAGACGAAGGATCCAGAGATACCAGTCGAACATCAGCGGTCACGATATGCGGTGGCGGAAGTTACCGGAACCGAATCTGGCGCGCTGAGCGTGAAGCGAGGGCGGGATTTCCGGTGAATCATCGCCATGGCTTCACGTTCGGCGTCGCAGGTGGCAGATTCGAGCCTCATGACCCAGCCGCATCCGATCTCGGTGGAGAACTTCTCCCACGTGTGTATCGGGGTGTCCGACATGGACGCATCCGTTGCCTTCTACACCGATGTGCTCGGGATGGACGTTGTGTTCGACGTCAGCTTCGACGGCGACGGCCTCGGCGAGGTGACCGGCGGCGCCGCCCAAACCGGCCGCATGGTCGGCGGCCTCGTTGGCGCCGTCATGGTCGAGCTGATGGACCTCGGCACGGTGCCGGCCAGTCCCGAGGGACCGCATCTCGGCTACACCAACGTCTCGTTCCGCGTCGCCGATCTGGACATCGCCTCTGAGCAGCTTCAGCAGCATCATCCTGAGGTGCGCGCCACCCGCACGGTCGAAATCGCCGGCCTGCGGATGTTGTTCGTCTACGACCCCGACGGCACGCCCATCGAATTGATCGAACTACCCGCTGGAGCTCAGTCCACGCTGCAGATGTGGCGACCGACCGCATAGCGCATCATGACGATCCCCCAGCCTCCTTGGCACGGCGCGCTCGAGCACGTCGTTTCCCTTCGTGCATCGCGGCCACACGAGCGACCGGGATCGTGCGTCCGTGCGCGATGAGATCGTCCGGCAGGCGCTGTGGACCGGGCATCGATTCCGCCCACGGATCGCGTCCGGATAAGGCGTCCAGCGCTGTGTGCACCGTGAAGTCGGCGGGGTTGACTCCCTGCAGTACCGACCAGTCCAACGGGAACGACACGGGCGTGCCCGGCCGCAGGCGGGGGCTGTAAGCGGCCGCAACGGTCGCACCCCCGGCGCGGGTGGAGTCGACGAACACCTTGCCTTCGCGGTCCCCGACGATGAAAGCCGTTGTCGCCAAAGCGGGATCGAGTGCTTCAGCCCGCGCGGCGAGCGCGCGGGTAGCAGCCGCCACGTCGTCGACCTCAGCGTGGTCGTCAATAGGCACAAATACGTGAATTCCCTTAGCGCCACTGGTTTTTACCGCACCGGCCAGACCGCTATCATCGAGCGCCTGACGCACGAGGTGGGCGACGGCGATCACCGCAGCGAAGTCGCCGTCCGTGGGCGGGTCCAGATCGAGCACGAGATGCGTTGGCCGGTAGATGTTGTCGGCCAATCCCAAGGTCGGGTGGTATTCGACTGCGCGCTGATTGGCGAGCCACAGCAGAGTGCGTGTGTCGTCGCAGATCGGGTAGTGCACTTCCCTTTTGGAGGCCTCGGCCCAGATCGGCACCCTGCGTACCCAATCCGGTGTGTACTTCGGCACGTTCTTCTGCATGAACGGGGCACGACCGCGCAACACCCTCAGCACGGTGAGGGGCCGGCCGGCAAGTCCGGGCACCATCCTGTCGGCCACCGCGTCGAGGTAGTCGACCAGGTCGCGCTTCGTGGCGCCGGCATCAGGACTCAGCGGTTGGTCGAGGTTGGTCAGCTCGACCCCGGCGCGCTGCTCGGAGCTCAGAGCGACTCGATGGTCCGAATCGCGGTGGGCAGATCGACGTTGGCCTCTTCCCGGTAGGCCTTGATCGCGCCGTTGCGGTCGCCCGCGGCGAGCAGCTGCCGCACGCGGTCAGACACCTGCGATTGAGCGAGCGTCTGCAGATCGGGCATCGGTATCCCTGTCCTCTCGTACAGATGCCGGACAAGCTGCTCGAGCACACCCAGTCGTTCGTATACGTCATTCGATGTCATCGCGTCAGTCTGTCACCCTGTGTGCCAAGAAATCCGACTCGAGCACGCTGCACTCCTTCCGCCTAGCGCGCGAGTCATACGAGATCGGGTGACGGTCGAACGAGCATCACGAGCTCCGGCTACACGGGTCCCGGCAGCTCGACGTCGAGCACGTCGGTGAGGCCGCTGACCTTCAGCACAGGCATCAGGATGGGATTGGCGATGAGCGAAATCCCCTCGACGTGGTCGTACAACACGTTGATGGCCCCGCTGTCGAGATATTCGACCTTGCTCAAATCGACGACGACATAGTGACCGGGAGTCAGCTCGGCCAGCGCGGCCGCGAGTGCCTGGGTGAACGCTTCGATATTGCTCAAGTCGAGTTCACCCACGGCGGTCAGCACCAGCGCGCCGTCGTCGCGTCGGTGCGTGTCGAGCCGCAGGGGTGTGGCCATCAGGCGATCCTCGCGTGCAAATGGACAGTGGTACCGGTAGCCCGCGATTGGATCGTGACCTCGTGGATCAACGCCCGCATGAGCGCGATTCCCCGCCCGCGGTGTGAGTTTAGGGCCGGCTCTGGAGGCTTCCACGAGCCGGTGTCGGTGATGGTGAGGTGCAACCGGTCAGCGAACACGATCGCGCGCAGGCGTACCGAACCGTCCGGCTGACCGCGATGACCATGCTCGATGGCGTTCGACAGCGCCTCGCCCGTCGCGATCAGCACATTCAGGCTCTGTTCGGAGTCGACCCCGGCCCGTCCCAGCCACCCGCGCAGCGACGTCCGGATGGACGCGAGCTCATCCGGGTTGGCCGCCACCTCGATTTCCAGAGGCGCGGGCTGACGGTACAACAACAGGGCCACATCGTCTTGATACCCATCTCTGGGCGCGAGACCCGACATGATTTGGTTGGCGAGGTCGTCGAGAGGCGTGGCGCGGTTGATCTCGACGAGGTCGGCGGCGCGAGCGATGCCGCGATCGAGTGGTTCGCGACGACGCTCCACCAGACCGTCGGTGTACATCAGCAGCGTCGCCCGCGGCGGCATGATGATGCGGGTTTCCGAGCGGGATCGGTCGAACGGCAAACCCAGCGGCATGCCGGAGGCGTCGTCGAGCAGCTTCATCGTGCGGTCGGCCTCCACCAGGATGGGCGGCGGGTGACCCGCGCTCGAATACACCAGCTCACCGCTCTCGGGGTTGAGCACCGCGCAGAACGCGGTGGTGCATGGCGCCCCGCTCAGCCGTGCGGCGAACCGGTCAAGGGCAGTGAGCGCCGACGCCGGCGCGGGGTGTTCCAGCAGCAGAGCGCGGCACGCGCTCCTCAGTTGTCCCATGACCGTCGCGGCGGCAAGGCCGTGGCCGACACAGTCACCGACGATCAACGCGATACGGCCGTCATCCAGGTCGACGATGTCGTACCAGTCGCCCCCGACCTGCAGCGGCCGCGTGGCCGGCTGGTAGCGGACGGCGAAGCCGCTCGACACCGCGGGCCCGAGGATCGCGTTCTGTAACGCCAGCGCTGTTTCACGTTGCTGGTCAAGCTGATACACGCGCTGCAGGCCTTGGCCGAGGCGCCCGGCAAGCACGGTGAGGAGCATGTTGTCCTCGGCGGTGAACAGCCTGCGCTCGGCCAACTCGACGACCATCACGAGGACGCCCTGCGGGTGCTGCAGTGCGATGCCGGCCGTCCCGGGTTGACTGGTCCCGGTGGTGAGAAGGTCGCCCGCCCGCAATGAACGAATCACCTGTTGGGTCGATGACGGCAGTTCTGCCCACCGCGCGTGCTCACCGACGCACACGACGTCGGGTGCCGAGGTCACGTCATCAGCGTCAGCAGAAAAGGTGAGTGCCAATACGCGGCGGGCACCCCACACTCGGCGCAGCTCGTCTGCGGCGGCGCGAACGGCGTCGTCCAACGTGTCGGCCTGCGCGAGCTGCTGATTCAGCGACGCCAGCGCCGTCTCGCGTTGCACCGTGTAGTGCTCGGCGGTGACGTCGCGGAAGGTGCCGACCATGCCGCGGCGCCCGGTCTCGGGATCGTCGACATGGTTGACGGCGGCGGAGATCCACAGCCGGTGTCCGTCGCGGTGGCTGACCGGAACTGTGAACGTGCTGTGCGGTTGGATCAGCAGCTGGTCGAAAACCTCGCTGACCTGTCGGTGGGCGTCGGGATCAGTCTCGGCGGATGGCCACCAGGGATGAATCGGTTCGTACGGAAGGCCTTCTGGCCCGAAGCCGAGGATGTGTGCGAAGGCGGCATTGATCTCGATGACCGCGCCGCGTTCGTCGAGGACGAAGAACGCCTCCTGAAGCGAGTCGACCAGGGCGGTGCGCCAGCGCGCATGGTGACTGCGCAGCCGCGCGAGTTCGATGTTGGCGCGCACCCGCGCAAGCAACTCGGGCGCGGCGAACGGCTTGACGAGATAGTCGTCGGCGCCGGCTTGCAGGCCTTCGATGGATGCCTCCTGCCCGGCGCGTGCCGACAGCAGCAGCACGGGGACCGCGGCAGTTCGGGAATCGCCCCGCAGTGCCGCCACCAAGGCCAGTCCGTCCAGCCGGGGCATCATCCCATCGCTGATCACGAGGTCGGGCACGTCGGCGCGAACGGCTTCCAACGCCTGCTGACCGTCGGTGACGGCGTCGACGCGATAGCCCGCTCCACTAAGCAGGCGGGCCAGATACTCGCGCATGTCGGTGTTGTCGTCGGCGATCAGTACGCGCGCGGCCGTCTCATCGCCAGTTGCCGGGAGGTCGTCGTGTTCGGGGCCGGCGTCGTCGGGCATCCAGCGCAACGCTTCCTGGACGTAGGGCTCGGCGACCCCCGAGGCGGCGCGCGTCCCACCCGCCGACGAGACCAACCCGGCCGGCAGATGTGCCGAGCCGAACGGCAGGCGAATCGTGAACGTGGTGCCCGAGCCTTCGGTGCTGTCCGCAGTGATGCTGCCACCGTGCAGCCCGACCAGCTCCTTCACCAACGCAAGCCCGATGCCGCTGCCCTCGTTGGACCGCGCACGTGCGGACTCGATGCGGTGAAACCGTTCGAACAGCCGCGGCATTTCAGCCGCGGGAACGCCGATCCCAGTGTCGGCCACGGTGACCAGAGCCGCGGCCTGATCTCGTTGCACCGTGACCGAAATGGAGCCGTCGAACGTGAACTTCAGCGCATTGGACAGCAGGTTGAGGATGACCTTTTCCCACATGTCGCGATCGACGTAGACCGGTTCATCCAACGGATCGCTGGCCACCGTGAACACGAGGCCGGCCCGTTCAATGGCCGACCGGAAGATGCTGGCCAACTCGGCCGTGACGGCCGCGAGATCCACTGCCTCGTAATGAGCTTGCGTCCGGCCAGCCTCGATGCGGGAGAAGTCCAGCAGTGTGTTGACCAGTTTGGTCAGGCGTAACCCGTTGCGCCACACCACATCCAGCTCACGCCGGGCTTCATCGTCCACTCCGCTTGTCCGGCCGCGCAACTCGGCCACCGGATCGAGGATCAGCGTCAGCGGCGTGCGAAACTCATGACTGATGTTGGAGAAGAACGTCGTCTTGTCACGGTCAAGCTCCGCGAGCTCTTCCGCGCGCCGCTGTTGGTTCTGATAGCTTCGGGCGCTGCCGATTCCCGCCGCGATGTGGCCTGCAACAAGTGTCACGAAGCCGCGATAGACGTCGTCCAACGGCCGGAAGCGGTTGAGAGCGGCAACCAGGAACCCGCTAGGCGAATCCCCTTGCTGCAGTAACGGAACCACGAGCGCTCGGGTGGGCGGATCTTGCCAGTCTCCGCTTGGTAGCTCCGGGTATCGGTCAGGGTCAAGGTCGACCAGCACCATTTCACCGTGCGCCGGCTCGGCCAACGGCCACACCGAACCGCTGCCAGCAGCCAGCCGCGCGGGCGCGGCTGGGTGCCCTGACGCGATGCCACTCTGCCCGGCCAGCCGCGCGTCACCGCTGTCGTCGAACAGGTATGTCAACGTGAACGGCAGGTCGCGCAGGTTGTGGCCGAGCTGACGATCCGCGAACGACAACGTCTCTTGCTCGGTGCGGATCACGCTCGGGTCAGAACCGAGATCCCGCAGCGTCGCCATCCGGCGCTCGCTGATCACCCGGTCGGTGTCCTCGCTGACCACGCAGAGCATGCCGACAGTGTGACCGTCGTCGTCGCGCAGCGGACTGTACGAGAACGTGTGGTAGGACTCCTCGGGGTAGCCGGAGCGCTCCAGGAACAACAGCAGCGCGACATCCCAGGTGGCCGCTTCCGTCGACAGCACCTGGTCGATGCGCGGGCCGATGTCATGCCAGATCTCGGCCCACACCTGGCTGGCCGGCCGGCCCAGCGCCCAGGGGTATTTGCGGCCCAGAGTGTCCCGGCGGTAGGCGGCGTTGCAAAAGAACGTCAGCTCCGGGCCCCACGCCATCCACATCGGGAAGCGCGACGACAGCAGAATGCTGACCGCCGTCTGCAAACTCTGCGGCCAGCCCGACGGCGGGCCCAGCGGAGTGGCTTCCCAGTTCACCTGCGCCAGATCGCGGCCCACCTCGCCGCCCATCTCGAAAATCGCTGCAGGAGAGTCTTGTTCGCCTCTCATTGTTCGCGGCCGACTCCCTCGATGGCGTTCGCCACCGTCTCGAACATCGGGAGGACAGTGTCGAGATTGGTCACCTGGATCGGGCGCAGCACTTCAGCGTTGTCGACCACCACACGAACCGCCACGTTCTCCGCAAGGCCCTGCTCGTAACACGCGAGGATGGAATTCAACCCTGCGCTACCGAAGTACGTCACTTCGGCCAGCTCGATAACGAGAACCCGGGACGGGTGCTCACCGGCTGCCTTGAGGGCGACGTCGAGGCGTGAAACGAAGTTGTCGACGTTGCTGGTATCGATTTCGCCCTGCGCGGCCACCACGACGGCGCCGTCGCGGACCTCCTCGCTGAGTTCCAATAACGCCACGCCCATGCACTCCTGCTGATCGACTTCTAGCATTTGTACAACCATTGCGCCCTGCGCGGAAAGATCGGATACCTGGCACACGAATCTGACGCGACGTCAATAGGACACGCTCGAGTACATCGACGAGTGGGGGTCGTACTTCCGGCGGATCGACGCCAGTCGCGGCAGATTGTCGCCGAAGTACCGCGCGGGAGGTTCATCCGCCTCGACGTAGTTGACGTAGCCCCCGACCGAGTGGGCCCGCACCGCGGTGTGGGCACTTGTCAGCCAGGCGGTGGCCGCGTCCACGCTCGGCGGAGACCCTGCCGGAGAGGGGGGCTCGGTGTACCACTGGATGCACGCCGCCTGGCGCCGCCACGGGAATGCCGACCCGCCCGGATCGATATCGTTGACCGCGCCGCTGAGTGACTCGACCACTGCGGTAACGGAACCCATGGCTTGTGGCCGCGCCGACGCCGCGGCGACAATCGCCTCAGCGGCGGCGGGTGTCATCTCTGCGATCACGTCCGAGCCGGCGACCACCGCCCGCGGCCGGGTGGCGTCGGGCCCGCCGGCGAAGTAGTCGACGAACGCCATGTGATCCAGCGTTCGAATGCCCTTGCTGACGGGGCCGACGCCGACAGCGGTGCTGATTTCGTCCGCGGCGGCGGGACCCTTGCCGGCTGGAGTGGCCAGCACGATGCTGCACTGCAGTCCCGAACCCGACACGGTGACGTTGACCATGCCCCAGTTCGCCCGGTCTGACGGACCGAGCCAGGCATGCCATCCCGAAATAGCTTGCGCTGCATTGGCTTCGGGGAAGACAAGATTGACGACGTCGCGGTCAGAAACCGGGAAGGTGCGGAAGGTGAACGACGTCGCGACGCCGAAGTGCCCGCCGCCGCCACCGCGAAGCGCCCAGTAGAGATCGTCGTGGTCGTTCGGGGCGGCGGTCACCACTTCCCCACTGGGCAGCACGACGGTTGCCGACGCGAGCGCGTCGCACGTCAACCCGCAGCGCCGAGTGTCGGCACCGAGCCCGCCGCCCATCGTCAACCCGGCGACGCCGACGGTCGGGCAGCTGCCGGTGGGGATCGATCGCTCATGCGCCGCCAGCGATGCCTGGACCGAATTCAACTCGGCCCCAGCAGAAATGGTTGCCAGCCCGGAGTGCTCATCGTACGTGATTGGACCCGCAAGAGGGCGCACGTCGATCACCATGGTGGCGTTACCCGCTGAATCTCCGATGTAGGAATGGCCGCCGCTGCGGGCGGCGATCCTGATGTCGCCGTCGACGGCGAAAGCGACAGCCTTGACCACGTCGCCAACGGCCATCGCGGTAACGACGGCCGTGGGTGCCGAATTGTCGAAGCGAGTGTTGAAAAGACCTTTTGCCGCGGGGTAGTCGGCATTGGAGGGCAGAACGACGCGACCATCGATGGAGTCGTCAAGAGCGGCCCAGTCTCTCGCGGGCACCGCCGACGTGGACTGCTGCGGTCCCTGTTCGGGGGCGGGCCGGCACGCTCCCAACAAGGGTCCGGCGGCCAGCGTGCCCAGCGCGCCGCGGATGAAGGCCTGGCGTGAAATCTCCTGGCTCACCACGCCGCTGCCGTCGACGTCGGTTCAGTCGCCGACGCGTTCATATTTCGCGTTGAACTCACCACCCACGCAACTGGTGTCGGGTGAATCCACCCGACCGTGCCCGGTAAGCAGTTGGATCGGTTCGTCCGGCGGACTGGGCAGCGGATACGTTCCGGTGATTTTGACCTGAACGGTGTTACCGAGTTTGCACTTGACGGCGCCCTGCGTGTCTTGGGCCCACTGCCCGTTGCCGAAGACCAGTGTCACGACGCCGTCGGGGGCGTGCATCAAGCTGATGCACCGATCTCCCGTGCGAAGACAGTACGTTTGGGCCGCGAGGTCAGAGACTTCCGGCGCTGTGGCGCCGCTTGTGAACGTCACCGTCTGGCGGTATCGGCCGTGCAGCGCTGAGGCCAGGGACATCACTCGCGGTGGAAGGTTGGCGGGGTCAGACACGTTGGCGTTGTCGGCGTCTCCGGTCCGGGTGAAGGTGACGGTTCGTCTGGCGCTGGCGCACCCGTTGGTGGTGGCCCTGGCGGTCACCCCGAAAAGAGTCCCGTTAGGCCGCGGCTGCAGCGTGTACGTCACCCACGCTTCGGCTTGAGGGTCATTGCACGGCACCGAGCCGAGTGCAACCGCGATCCAGCTGCCACCGACCTGATCGAAGACCAAGTTTGTCACGATGGACGTTCCGGCGTCACCGATGGAGGACGCCGTGGCCACACAGCCGCTCGCGCGGCACACCGAGCGCACGTCGAAGGTGCCCTTGATCGGCGGGGCATCGTCAACTGGTTGACCGTCGAGCGTTGTGCCAGGCCCGAATTCCGCGTCGTACCTACCGGTAAAGGGTCCGGCGTCGGCCGCCGGGGTGGCGGGCGCATCGCTGCGATGAAGAAGCTTGATGGTGGCGAATACACCGCCGGCCACAAGCGCGACGATGGCGACAAGAGCCGAAATCACGTTGCGCGGGCGCCACATCCGCCGCTTGGCATCAGCAGGCGCCGGTGGTATTCCCGTGTATTGCGCTGCGGGCGGGAGGTTTGGCGAAGGCGGCGGCGTGCGCACGAGCGTGGACGGTTGGACGGCGACGCGGCTGGCTGGGGTCGCGAAGCGCTGGTTCAGTTCTTGCGCGAATTCTTGGCAGCTGGCATACCTGTCCGCGGGTTTTTTGGCCAGCGCCTTCTCGAACACCGGATCGAGCCCACGAAGCTCGGGACGTGTTGGCCCGATAGATGGCACCGGTGTCATGACGTGTTGGGTGATCACCACCGCCGGATTGGAAGCCTCATACGGCGGCGCGCCGGTCAACAGATGAAATGCGGTGCAAGCCAGCGCGTACTGATCAGCGCGCCCGTCAACCGTCTGACCCAGAAGCTGCTCGGGCGCCGCGTAGGCCACCGTGCCCACCGCGAAGTTGGTCGCCGTCAACTTCGCCGAATCCTCGATTTGGCGCGCGATGCCGAAGTCGGCCAGAAACACCCGCCGCGCCTGGCCGTCGGGCTCGGTCAGCAGGATGTTGGCTGGTTTGACGTCGCGGTGCAGCACGCCTCGGTAGTGCGCATAGTCGAGTGCGGACGCAACAGCGGTGATGATCGGGAGAACCTCATCGAAAGGCATTCCCCTGGAGTAGCTTTCACGCAACCTGTGAGCCAAATCGGTGCCGGCGATGTAGTCCATCGAGATCCACAGAAGGTCGTCGTACTCGCCACGGTCGTGAATGCCGACGATGTGCGGATGCGACAACGTGGCCGCCACGTCCGCCTCCCGCAGAAACCGCGCGGTGTAATCCGAATCGTCTGAGAGGTCCGCCGGCAGAACCTTGATCGCATCCTGGCGCGGCAACCGAGGGTGCTGCGCCAGATACACCGTGCCCATTCCCCCGGCACCCAGCTGCCGCACGATCGTGTATCCGGCAAACGTCTGGCCGGCCGCCAAGGACATGGGCAAATCGTATGTGCCGTCCTCGCCGAGACGGCAATTTCGCAGGCCTGCTCTCGAACTTTCCCTGCGGCTCAGCCGGTAAATGGGATTCGCGAATCAGGAATCTTCGGTACCACCAGGCGCTTTACTGATTCCAAGAATCATCCAAGACCTTCGCACCACCTTGACAGGGACTGTCCATCGAGGAAGGCAAGCCATGAAGCGAGCGATCGCCCCGTTAGCCGCAGCCGTGCTCGTGTCAGCGGGCCTGGGGATGACATCCGCGCCGGCATTGCGCATGCCGTAAACCAGGGCCCTTATCAGTGGTGCCCCGGCGACCCCATGTCCGTGCCGAGGCGCACTCCTCCCCCGCCCGAGTCGAATATCTGGGACGGAGACGATCCCCCGCCGAGCACCAGCTGTCAGCCGTTCTGCTTGTAACCCTCCGGCGCTAGGCGTCGTCGTCGCGGTTGCTCAAGAACGCCTCGGTGACGATCGCCGCATTGTCCGCAGCGATTTGCTTGTAGACGAAGAACGTGAACGGGTAGCCCGGCAGATTGAGCGGGTCGCCGGGCCCGTCGGACATGCCGCGAATCCCGAGGAACGGGATGCCGTGCGCGTCGGCGACCTGCTGCGCCGCTGCGGTCTCCTGGTCCACCGCATCCACCGCTAGCGGCGTGGCGCCCAGAAGTCCGGTGAGGTTGGTGAGAAGTCCCCCGAGCACGAATGGCACGATCGCCTGGAAGAAGTTGCCGACGAACAAGGGTGATCGATCCGGTGCCGCCAGGGGTTGGGGACCGAAGACGGCACCGCCCAACGGGATATTCGGGAACGCCGTCCCGTTGTTGTTGTCGCCCGTGGATCCGTCGCCGCCGACGAACAATTCCGGCTCGCGCCCAAGGTTGACCAGCTGAAGGCGGCCAAGCGGACCGCAATGGCACGCGGGATCTCCGATGCTGTCCGTGCTCATCAGGTCGACGTCAAGAGCGTTGGCTTCTGCAAGCATCTCGCTATCCACGGCGTGCCATGTTGCGCCGCCGTCGGACGTCCACCGGGCAGGGACGGCGACGTCGCCGATCTCGGTGCGTCCCGACCCACCGGCGACGCCCGAGAACACCACCGCGTCGATGGACGTTCCGGACTCGGCGGTGAAATAGTCGAGTGCCGTCTCGGTGGTTTGCGTGGCGTTGACCTCACCAATGCCCGTCATCGCCACGATGACCTTCTGTCCGCCGAGCGTGCCGAGATAGAAGTGGTGACCGTCGACGACGACGACCGGGTTGGGGTCAAGCGTCGTGCGGGCGAGGACGGCGTCGGCCTCGGCCGGGAAGGCGGACAGGATCAGCGTGCGCTGTTCGGGTTGCGCGTCTGCCACGGTGGCTTGGTTTACGGCCAGGGCACTGCTTTGGTCAAGCAGCCCGAGCTGGCGGTAGATGTCGGGGCGCACGACCGATGACTGCGAATAGGTCCCCCCAAGGTTGGTAATCGGCCAATCGTGAGGCAGCCCCGTACCCACGACCATCGAGATCGGCGCGCCGATGTCCACTGCGCGCTGGTAGAGCAGCAGATTGTCGGGGTACAGGATCTCGCGCTCCCCGACGTAAATCGTGGTGGGTGGCAGCGCCTTGAGCACGTCGGTTTCCATGAACAACGGACTCACCCTGGGATCTTTCAAGTCGGTGATGCCGTCGAACGTGTGGTTGTCGTTCTGGTAGAAGCTGAGGTTATTCACGTCGAAGATCGGGTCATCGATGGTCTTGATATCGGGATTGGTCAGCGACGAGTCGGCCGCTCCCGAGAGAAGCACCATTCTGGCCGGCAGGGGATCGCCACGCAGGATCAGTTCCCGCACCGCTCCCATCGCGTACGTGACTCCGGCCGAGTCGGCGTAGATGCTGACGTTTTCGGCGCCGTACCGGTCGATCTGTTGAGAGATGAAATCGGCCGTCTCGGGTTGGACGTTGCGGATGGATCCAGCTTCGGTGGTCGCCAGAGGATAGATGGGCACGATCACGGTCGCGCCGGTGCCGCGGGCCATCTGGGTGTAGTCGATCCAATGCAAGAGGGTCGGCTGCAGGATGTAACCCCCGCCATGCAGGGCGATCACGGTCTTACCGGTCGGGTTGGGCGGCTCGAATTGCCAGACTTTCCAGACGACACCCGGCGATATTTCGTATTGCGTCTGCTGTGCAGTCAACCCCAGCGTCAGGAAGAACGGCGGTTCCTCACTTGACAGAACCGTGCCCACAAGGCCTGAGAAATCTATGCCGAAGAGGCCGAAAACTTGGCGCGCCGTCTTCAGCCCGAGCTGCACGACCTGGTCGATCAAGTTCGGCGGCGCGGTATAGGTCAGCGAATTCTGCACTGCCTGCGCTTGAAGGTCCGTCGTCTCGGCGACCAGCGCCTGACTCGTCGTCGCAAGGCTGGCCGCTGCGTCGGCTAGCGCCGGTGGCGCAAGCGCGGACTCGAACTCGCGCCGGGCGAACGCCAACACGCTCCACGCAGCAGGGCCGTCGGCAGGCCCAGCCGGAATGTCGTTGGCGGCCAACGGATTGAGGAAATGTTCTACCAGGTTCGACACCGCACCTGCGAACACCCGGAGGGGATCGGCGGGGGCCGGAGCCTGTGGCGCGACGCGTTCGACGGTAGGGGTCTTGTCGGCCACCGGAGCCCGCGCGACTGCGCCACCGTCGATCGATGACGACGCGACGCTCAACGATGGTATCGCGAAGGTGACCTTTTGCGAGGCAACACTTCTCGATACGAGCGCTGAGTCATCTGTCACCGAAGACGACGTCTTCGAGCCAAGCGGCCCTCGCGCCTTGAGGTCAGGCTTGGGACGCCACGTGTCCAGGGACGTCGGCGAGGTCAGCTCAGGGACACTGGGTGCGGTCAGCTTGCTGGTCGGCGTCTTCGGGTGGGTCCGGCGGCCACCTCTGCCTTCCGCCGCGTCCGGGGATTCTGATGTCGTCGAGCCGGTGGACCCCGTGTTAGCGGAGGACTCCAGCGTCGACGACGCCGGCGACGGCTTCGCGGGCGTCGGGGATTCCGTATTGCCCGGTGCGGGCGTGTCGGCCTTATCGGGCGCTGCCGAACTCGAGCCCGACGACGAGGAACCCGCCGGCTCAGCCCATGCGATTCCCGGGTGGCTGAAGAGCGCGACGCCGACGCCAAGGGCTACCGCCAGGCCGCCGATCCGGCCTACGTACGCCGCGTAGGAGCCTCCCCGCACCCTGCACTTATAACTCTTGCCGCGGATCGACACGCCGGTAACGGCCATACCGGGCAAACCTCGACGTCTGCGCCGTTAACGGCGGCGGTAGGCCACCGTGGACGATGGGTGGCGTGTTCTTTCGTCGGCGAACCGTACCGATGGTCGGATACGACGCCGCGACCAACCGGTGGAGCGTGACCGGCGACGCGAGTCCCGTTGATCGCGATGCGCTGACGGTGACGACCTTCAACGTCTGGTACGACGGCTACTTCGCGGACGAACGGTATCGCGCGATTGCGACGCTGCTCTCCCGGGAAACGCCGGATGTCATGGTGTTTCAAGAAATGACTCCACCCGCGCTGGAGATTCTTCAGGCGCAACCGTGGATCCGAGAGCACTATCGGTGCGCGGCGGTGGTCGGCGGCAGGGCGGGCAACTACGGCTTGGTGATGTTTTCGCGGCTGCCTACCGCAAGGGTCATCCACAGCCGACTGCCGTCGCGGCCGACTCGCCGCTCACGGGGAATGCTGCTTGCCGAGTTTGCGGTCAACGGCAGGCCCCTTGCCATCTGCTCACTGCATCTTGACAGCGGTAAAGGCCGCGCCCGGTTGCGTGGCCGCCAGCTGCGGCGGGTGTTCCGCGCGTTGCGGTCGGCCGACGACGCGATCGTGCTCGGGGACTTCAACATGCGCGACAGTGAGAACACGCGGATTACGTTGCCCTATTACGACGTTTGGCCGACGTTGCGGCCACACCATGACGGCTTCACCGAGGACACGTCGATCAACACCATGCGGCTCGACAGCAAGAACAAACATACCCAGGTCCGCTTCGACCGCGTGCTTCTCAAGGGCCCAGCCTGGTCTGCCGACAGCATCGACCTGCTTGGGGCCGAACCGATCTCGAGCGCGCACCCCAGAGTGTTCCCGTCCGACCATTTCGGCGTGAAGTGCTGCCTCGTCCGCCGGCGTGCGTGACTACCGCCACCCTTGCCAGCGCCAGCAAATAAATGGTCTAACAATGATCATGCACATTAATCTTTGCCAGACTGACCGCAGTCAATACCGGGCCAACCGAACGATGCGGAGTTGTCCGGCAGCGCGAGGGCGCGCTACACGTCCGTCAGCAAATCGGCCAATGACCATAACCGGGCTGGTCGCGGCGCGGCACGAAAACATCCCGCGTCCCCATCAGATGCATCAAGAACATCGCAGACGGTCGTAATACCAGCTCGTGTGAGCCGATTTATCTTCTGACATGTCAATTTATGTACTAAAAGATTACATTTTGGGCACAAAACAGGGACATGGTATGTTGCCGGCATGGCGCATCGTCTCGGTCACGATCGACATCCAGCAATCTCCTGCGCCTGCATACCTTCGTTCGTTGGCCGCGCGTCTGCTGATACACCCGAGGCGCGATGGCGACGGTCCATTCCCGGATCCGAATTGCTGGATGTCCGCGCCAGTCGGCGCACGAGCCGGTTCGAGCAAATTCCACGAGGCCGGCGCATCTTCGAGCCCCAGCTTTTGAGGCGACGGGTTGGTTCTGCAGGAAACATCGAAAGGAGTGAGAGATGAATGATCGGTCCGCGTCATCGCGCCGCCACAACGTCATCCGGCCGGGGGGTCTTTCGGCGATAGCCAGGATGGGCGCCGGCGTGGCGTTCGCCCTGGCTCTCGGCATATCGGTTGTGACGCATGCCCCTTCAGCGCAGGCTGGAGACACGTGCAATAGCTGCGGTGGTAGTCCCCCCGCGCATCAACCGCACGGCGGGACTCTCGGTCCTTCCGTCGGCTGGGACCTCGTGGACATCGGCCAATGGGCGGGAGGCGTGCCCGGGCTTGCCAATTCGGCAGGCAAACTCGGCTGGACGAGTAGTTCGATCCTCGGCCCGGACGGACTCGCGGCCAACATCGTCGGCATCAACAAACAATTCGATCAGATCGGCCCTGCGGTGCTTGATCTGAAAATCGTCAAGGGCGCGGGCATCACCATCACCCCGCCCCACCAAGAGTCACCGTGCCCGCCGGACAAAGGCGGACGCACCGTCGGTCCCTCAGTGACACTGGATCTGGTGGATATCGGCCAGTGGACTGGAAGGATACCCGGGTTGGCCACCTCGACCGGCAAGCTCGGCTGGACAAGCAAGTCGACACTGAGCCGTTCCGGACTGAACTTCAACATCGTCGGCTTCAACCAACAAAGCGACCAGATCGGCCCCGCAAACTTCAACCTCGGCATCGTCAAGGGCGCCAGCTTCAATATCACCCCACCGGGGACGAAACCGCCCGGCGGAAAACCCGGAGGCGACAAACCGCACAAACCGGGCGACGACAAACCGCACAAACTCGGCGGTGACAAGAGCAGCGGCGGCGAAGGCAGCAGCCCCGGCTAGACCTTTCGGTTCTCCGACTTGATCAGCCAGGCCAGCTTCTCCAGCCCGTCGATGAACTGATGCAGGATGTCGGCTGTGCTCGGATCCTCAGCGTCGACGGCGTCGTGCACCGCTCGCACGGTGTCGACGGCCGCGTAGACGCGGGCGGTGATCAGGTCCACGACCTCATAGGTGTTCTGCTCGTCGGCGGGGAACTGCGGCAGCGTGCTCGTCGCAGCGACGGTGTCCGATCGACCATCCGGCGTCGCATCCAAGGCTCGCATGCGCTCAGCGATCGTGTCGCTGCTCTCGCGGGCGAAGTCGACCAGCTCGTCGAGCTGCAGATGCAGGTCACGGAAATTGCTGCCGACGACGTTCCAGTGCGCCTGCTTGCCCTGGAGGTGTAGTTCGACGAGGTCAACCAAAACCCGCTGAAGGTTCGCGGCGAACTCCGGCGATGCGTGGAAGGCGGTGATTTCTGCTTCATTGCGACGTGTAGTGCTCATATATTGGACAACCACCCCAGATCTGGAATGAATCCAATTTAGGCTGTCGGCCGGGTCACACCCCACAGGTTCGCCCGCGATCCGAGTCGTTAGCGTTGCGCGCACACGTCAGTTCGATGGTCGAGGAGTAGGCATGTCAATTCGCGCCCGGGTGATCGCGCTCGGTGGCGGGATCCTCGTGATAGTCAACCTCGTTGGCTGCGGGGGCTCCCCGAATGCGGGACAGTCCAGCAGCTCGAGCACCGCAGTCAGCTCTTCGGCCGCGTCAGCGTCGACAACATCTGCGACGAACACTGCGCCGTCGGGTCTGACCGTGGACGTGGCGATCAAGGACGGCGTGCCAAAGCCCGTCAACGCGTCGTACCAGGCGACCGTCAGTCAGCCGATCACATTCCGGGTCACAAGCGACGCCGAGGACGAACTACACGTGCATTCCGAGCCTGAGCATTCATTCGAGGTCAAAGCAGCTGCCGATCAGACCTTCACCTTCACCGTCGATGTGCCCGGACGCGTCGAAGTCGAACTTCATCACTTGAACGTCGTGCTCGCCACGATCGACGTGCGGTAGCAGCACGGCGCCACAAATCAGTAACGGTTCAATATTGACTCGCGACGCACTTCGCGCCTGCGTCTGCTCGGGCGCGCCGGACTTGTCGCCGCTGCCCTCGGTGTAGGTGCCGCGGTGTTCGCGCACCCGATCGTCGCGCGCGCCGACTACGACGAGAAGTACTTCAAGTTCTGCCTTGACAGCATCGGACAGGGTGTCCAGTACTGCTGCGCTCACGCAGGAGGGGTAGTCAGCGGCGGGAGTTGCGTGGATCCCGCGAGCCAGGACATGTCGCCGACAATCTCGCAGCGAAATTCGCCACCGATATCCTTGTGCCCGTCGCACCGCGGCCCTGACGCGCGGGTACTACAGCCTCAAGACAACGACAACGAGCGCGGTCACGCCGAGGATGGCGATGAGACCGGCCATGATCGCGGATATCGAATAAGGCATCTTTCCGCCCTCTGCCCGCAACGAGTTCATCGCTTGACGATGCTGAAACCAGGCCAGCCCGAGAGCGGTGAGGCCGATCCCGATCATCAGGATTCCGACGACCCACGGGCTCACGACGGTGCGGCGGTGCTCCTCGGTCCCCAGGTACCGGAAGAACTGAAAGATCGTGAAACCAAAAGCGATCAACGACGTGCTGGTGCGGATCCAGGCCATCAGCGTTCGTTCATGAGCCAGGCGGGTGCGCTCAATCGCAAGTTGAGTGGAGGTGTCAACCTGTCTATCCACCATGATTTGAACTTCATCACATCGGGTCGTTCATCGTGGCTTGTTTGGGAGCTCCTCGTCCGTTCGTAAATTCTCTTCGCGCTGACTGGTGCCAGGCACCGTCCAGTACTCACCTCAGTACCCCTACTTTGAGGGCGACATGTTCGACGGCGCACATCGCGGCGGCATCGTTGACGGTCGCAGACCGCAGAACAGGCGCGCGATCAATTACCGGCTCGCCGAGGCGACATCGGTGTCGAATGGGATCATCGCTCGCAGCGACGTCCCGCTGTCAGGCGGACTTGAAATCTCGATACTTCCGCCGAGCGCTTCGACCCGGTCCCGCAGACCGACGAGCCCGGAGCCGCCTTCCGCGTCCGCGCCGCCCACACCGTCGTCCTGAATGAGCAGATGCAGGGCGTCAGCCTGAGCGTCCACAGTGACATCCGCCTGCGACGCCTGTGCGTGCTTGGCCACATTTGTCAGGGCCTCGGCTACGACGTAGTAGGCGGCCACTTCGGCCGACTCCGGCAACCTCCGGTCAACCGTGAGGTGCAGCTCTACTGGGACTGCGGACCGGCGGGCCAAGGTCTTGAGAGCCGGACCAAGTCCGCCCCTGGACAGGATCGCCGGATGAATCCCGCGCGACAGCTCCTGGAGTTCCTCTGAGACGCCGGTCAAACCTTGCACGACGTCGGAGATCTGCTGCTCCAAGTCGGGCCGGTCCGGAATCGACCCTTCGATCATGCGCATTTGCAGGCCCAGCGAGACGAGCCGCTGCTGCGCACCGTCGTGAAGATCGCGCTCCAGACGCCGGCGGGCCTCGTCGCCGGCCGCGACGATCCTGGTCCGCGACGCGGCAAGCTGCGTCCGGGTCTCGGCGTTGGCAATCGCAGTCGCGACGAGATCGGCAAAGTCGCCAACCCGCTCTTCGGAATCTGCCGGCAGGGACTCGGACCGCGATGAGCCGATGATGGCGGCACCCCACAGGTGACCATCGACAAGAATCGGAACTCCGACCCCGGAGCGGAGGCCAAGCCGGCGAATGTATGCCGCGCTGGCGCCCGTGACGTCGTCGTGACTGTCCACGCGGGCGGCGCAGCCGACACGGTAGACGGTGGCCGCCACTGATTCGTCCGCGAGCGAAAAGCGTTCTCCAACGCGGGGTTTGGCCCCCTCAATGTCATGATGGGCGGCGAGAATCGTGGCTCCCCCGTCGGACGCGTAACGGACCAGCGTTGCGTGACGGACGCCCAGACATCCGGCCAACTCGTCAGCAACGGCCGAAAATACCTCGGACGGGGCAGCACCGCGTGCGACAAGAGTCGCCACCCGACGTAAGGCGGCCTGCTGGTCGGCGAGCACGTGCATCTCGTCGCGGTGCTCCTCCGCTTCGCGCCGGCGTGCATCCGCCTCCACGGCGCGCATTCGGGCTTGCCCTCCGAGAATGTTGGCCAACAACGCAATTGGCAAAAAGATGACGATCGCAAGCCAGTCCTCGGCCGTGTTGGGGACGAGTCCGCCCTTGGGCTCGAGGTGCACGTAAAGATAGACAACGGCACTCGCGAGCGTTGTCGCCACGGAAAGCCCGAATCCCCAGCGCGCCGATACCACAAGGACTCCGAGCAGGAAGATTGCGCCGAACGCGTTCCCGGCGCCGACATGTCTGAACATCTGCACCAACGCGGTCTCCACCGCGATAAGTGAAGCGGCCACCGCCACCCCAAGCCACAAGGGCGGAGTCGTCGGCCGCAGGAGCAGCGACGTCAGCTGAGGCCATTTCCACGTCATTACGCGAGCTCACACCGATCGTTGAGGGCTTGATCGCCCGCCCGTTGCATCATAACGGGGTACAGACGCAGCGAGCCCGAGCGAACCGGTGGCACCGGCGTTCTCTAGTTCAGCATGCCTTCTGGCGACGGTCCGCCCACCGGCGTGGCGGACGTCATGATCTTGTCGATCTCGTCGAGGTCGGAGTCGGTCAGCGACACGTCCGCGGCGTGCAGGCTCTCCTCGACATGACTGGTTTTCCGGGCGCCGACGATGGCGACATGCACGGCCGGGTTCGACAGCGCCCAGGCAATAGCGAGCTGGCTGGCGGAAAGGTCGAGGCTCGCCGCGAAGATCTCCAGGGCACGCACCGTCGCGAGATTCCGGCGGAAGGTGGCCCCCCGGAATGCCGCACTCCCATTTCTCCAGTCATCGTGGTTGAACCTGGTGTGCGCGTTGAGCGTTCCGGTCAACAACCCGTGTGCCAGCGGTCCGTACACCAGCACCCCGATGTCGTGGGCGCGGCAATACGGAAGGATCTCGTCTTCGATCTCGCGACGGAACAAGTGATACGGCGGCTGCAGCGTCTCTACCGCGAGCGTTCCGGAGAAATCGTCCATCTGGGCGGTGTTGTAGTTGGACACACCGACATGGCCGATCTTTCCTTCGGTGATCAAGTCGCGCAGGGCACTCGCGGTTTCGGCCGCCGGCACGTTGGGATCGGGCCAGTGCACCTGATAGAGGTCGATGTGGTCGACTCCCAGCGCAGTCAGGCTGGCGTCCACGCCTCGGCGCAGCCATTCGGGGCTGGCGTCGCGCACCAGGCCCCTGTCGGTTCTACGCAGACCGCCCTTCGTGGCGATCACGACAGCATCGCGCTCCGTGGTGAGTTCGTGGCGAAGCGCCTTGCCGAGGATCAGCTCGGAAGCACCGAAACCGTACCCCTGCGCCGTGTCGAAGAAGTTGACCCCTAACTCGCGGGCACGTCGGATCGCCGCAATCGCAGCGTCCTCGTCGAATTGACCCCATTCTCCGCCGAGCTGCCAGGTACCAAAGGCGATGCGCGACACATGAAGTCCGCTGCGTCCCAAGGTTGTTGTTTTCACGACCCCTCCTAGTCTCTCCTGCGGCGCTCACCGCGCTTGGGTTTGTCGACGGTGCCGGTGTCCTCCACGTTTGCCTGACCGAACCCGCTTGTCGCCACGGCTGGCGGCCATCACGGGCCCCCGCTATCTGCAGCATCGGGATGCCGGGCACCCTCCAAAACGCCTAACAGGTACGTAAGTTCCGGTTAGCGGGTATGCATAAGCCCATGTGGGACTGGAATGCTGACTGTATGGACTTGCGAGTTGCGCTGTGCGTTGCCTGATTGTCGACGACAGCCCCGGATTCGTGGCCGCCGCGCGAAGTCTGCTTGAGCGCGACGGCATCACCGTCGTCGGCGTCGCTTCGACGATTGCGGACGCGCTTGAGCACTTTCGCGAGTTGCAGCCCGACGTCACCCTGGTCGACATCGACCTCGGAGGGGAGAGCGGTTTCGAGCTCGCCGAGAAACTCGACAGCGTGCGAGACCACGCGCGGTCGTCGGTGATTTTGGTATCGACTCATGCTGAGCAGGATTTCGCGGACATGATCGCCAGCAGTCCGGCAGCCGGGTTCTTGCCTAAGTCCGGATTGAGGACTGAGGCCATCCGCGAGCTGGTCGGACGGTCAGCGGGCCTCGAGGAAGGCGATCACCGCTAACACACGCCGGTGATCATCGCCCGTCTCGGGCAGATTGAGCTTCGTGAGGATGCTGCGGACGTGCTTCTCGACGGTGCCTTCGGTCACCCAAATCCGGTGTGCGATACCGGCATTGGAGCGTCCTTCCGCCATCAAGGCCAGCACCTCCTGCTCACGGGGGCTGAGTACGGCCAGAGGGTCGTCACGCCGCTGGGCTGACACCAGCTCCCGCACGAGCGCGGGGTCGACGACTGATGCGCCCTTCGCGATGCGCTCCAACGTGTCGACGAAGTCCGCGACATCGGTGACCCGGCTCTTGAGCAGGTAACCGATGCTTCGCCCGCTGGCCAACAGCTCCATCGCATGCTCGACGTCGACATGCGCCGAGAGCACCAGGATCCCGATGTGGGGAAATTCCTCGCGAATCACCCGCGCCGCGTCAAGGCCCTCGGCCGTGTGCGTAGGCGGCATCCGAATATCGGCTAACACGAGGTCGGGCTTCGTCTGCCGGACCATCGCGAGCAGTTCAGCGCCGTCCCCGGCCTGACCGACGATGTCGAAGCCCGAGCGCTCGAGCAAGCTGGACAGTCCTTCACGCAGCAGCACATCGTCGTCTGCGATTACGACACGCATCGCTGTCGTCACCGGGCTGCCTTCCGCGCTGGCGGGCTGTGCCGCCTGTGTTGACTCCACCATGGATCCCGTCGTGCGAGGGCGGTCAGGCCGACCGCCTGAGGACATATTGCCCCCGTCGCACCCTGAAAGTTAGTCAAACATGCACTTTTGCAGCTGGCAGGTATGTCGACGTTAGGCTGGCGGGGGCGATAGATGGGCGTCAGCGTTGACGACATCGGCGCAGGACCGCGCGAGCCTGTGACGCATGGCTTCGATTACAGAACAATCACCCAAGCATGCGGTCGGCGACAAACCGACCCTCGATGAGGCGAGCGAGGCCCGAGCCGGCGCCAAATACGCTGTCGAAGCGATTGGCACGTTCTTTCTGGTCTTCACCGTCGGCGCCGCCGTGGCCAGTGCCAGCGCAATGGCACCGCTGGCTATCGGTGCCGCGCTGATGGTGATGATCTACGCCGGCGGTCATATTTCGGGTGGGCATTACAACCCGGCGGTGACGTTGGCGGTGCTGGTGCGTAGACGAATCGCGCTCCGGGACGCCATCGCCTACTGGATCGTTCAGGTCGGCGCCGGCTTGCTCGCGGCGCTGGCCGTGCGCTGGATCGTCGACCCGGCGGAGATCGCAAAACGAACGACGATGACGCTGGGCGGTCACACGCTGCTTGCCGCGTTCGTCGTGGAGCTCATATTCACGTTCGCCTTGTGCTACGTGATGCTCAACGTCGCCACGAGCAAGAGCCATCCGGACAATTCGTTCTACGGCCTGGCGATTGGATTCACGGTCGTGGCCGGCGTCTTCGCGGTGGGCACGATCTCCGGCGGCGCATTCAACCCTGCGGTGACGCTCGGCGCCGCGGCGATGGACATGTTCGCCTGGCCGACGCTCTGGGTCTACCTGATCGCTCAAATCTTCGCCGGTGTCACCGCCGGCGTGGTGTTCCTCGTGCAGAACCCGGACGACAAGTGATCCGGGCGGAGGTCGGCCGATGAGTCTCGCGTACTCCACCGCGGAGACAATGCATCCCGATATCGGGGAGGCCTCGGGCCGTGCCTCCGAGGATCCGACGGCGGCGAGATCGCGTCTCGGCTTGGCCGATCTTCCGACCATCGTCGCCATCGGTCCATTCGACGACCTCACTCATGCGCATCACCTGGCCGCCGCTTTCGCCATTCTGCAGCGAACCTGCCGCGCCCAGCTTGTCCTGCTCGGGACCGGCCACCACCGCACGGCCGCGCTCCGGGCAGTGCCACGCGGTGCCGCAACCCGGGTGCACCTCGTCGATGCCTCCCCCGAGCCGCTGTGGTCCCACATCATCGACGCTGCCGATCTCGTGGTGCTGAGCGCCACGTCCGGTCCGCGCACGCTGCTGGATGTGCTGGCCGCCGGGCGGGCGGTGGTCGCTCCCATGGATCCGACCACTGTGCGGCTGGTCGTGCCGTCAAGCGCAGGACTGGTCTACCGCCCAGACGACGTGTCCGCGCTGGCTTCCGCAATCAGGCGGCTCATCACCACACCGCCGCTGCGTCAAGGAATGGCTTTCCGCGCAAGGGAAGTCGTGCGTCGCTATCAGCTGGACCGGGAGCGGTGCCCCGAGGCACTTGAAAGGAAACCAACATGACGAGACTGCTCGCGCCACTTCTGCTGCGAATCGCGGAATTGCTCGACCAAAGCCTCTACACAGTGCCGGACATGGAGGCACCCATGCCTCCGCGGCCCGCGAACACCCATCCCTTCCCCCTCGGAAAGGCGCTTCGATGACCGAAATACAACCTGCCCCGACGACGAACGATGCGGGCATCCCCGTCGAGAGCGACGAGCATTCGCTGACAATCGGCGCCGACGGTCCGATTCTGCTGCACGATCACTACCTGATCGAGCAGATGGCGGCGTTCAACCGCGAGCGCGTGCCCGAACGGCAACCACATGCCAAGGGAAGTGGTGCTTTCGGCCGATTCGAGGTGACCCACGACGTCAGCGGCTATACCAAAGCAGCGGTCTTTCAACCCGGCACGGTCACCGAAGGAGTCATCCGATTTTCGACCGTCGCGGGCGAGCGCGGCAGCCCAGACACCTGGCGCGACCCGCGCGGCTGGGCGCTGAAGTTCTACACCACCGAAGGCAACTACGACATCGTCGGTAACAACACCCCGGTGTTCTTCATCCGCGATCCGTTGAAGTTCGGGCATTTCATCCGCTCCCAGAAGCGCCGCGCCGACAGCAACTTACGCGACCACGACATGCAGTGGGATTTCTGGACGCTGTCCCCCGAGTCGGCGCACCAGGTGACGTACTTGATGGGCGACAGGGGCATCCCGCACACCTGGCGCCATATGAACCTCTACGGCTCTCATACATTCATGTGGGTCAACGCCGCCGGGGAGAAGTTCTGGGTGAAATACCACTTCATCACCGACCAGGGCGTCGAGAACCTCACCCAGGCGGAGGCGGACCAGCTGGTGTCGGTGGACACCGACTTCCACACCCGTGACCTGTTCGAGGCGATCAAGCGCGGCGAGTACCCCAGCTGGACGTTGAAGATGCAGATCATGCCGTTCGACGACGCAAAAACATACCGGTTCAACCCGTTTGACTTGACCAAGACCTGGCCGCATGTTGACTACCCACTCATCGAGGTCGGCCGGCTCACCCTGGACCGCAATCCCACCGACAACCACAGCCAGATCGAACAGGGCGCGTGGGAGCCGAGCAACATGGTGCCGGGCATCGGTCCCAGCCCCGACAAGATGCTGCTGGGACGCATCTTCGCCTACGCCGACGCGCACCGCGTCCGCATCGGCTCCAATTACAACCAACTACCGGTCAACGCACCGAAGTCGCCCGTGCACAGCTACAGCAAGGACGGCCACATGCGATACAACACGGTCTCCGACCCCGTCTACGCGCCGAACTCGAAGGGCGGCCCGCAAGCCGACACCACGCGCTACGGCGAGCCCGCGGGCTGGCATACCGACGGCGAAATGGTGCGCACCGCATACACTTTGCGGGTCGACGACGACGACTGGGGTCAGGCCGGTAGGTTGGCCCGCGACGTGCTCGACGACGAGCAGCGAGACAGGCTGGTCGACAACATTGTCGGCCATCTGCTCGACGGTGTCAGCGAACCAGTCTTGGAGCGCGCGTTCGATTATTGGCGCAACGTCGACAAGGACCTGGGTGACCGAGTCGAGAAGGGTGTCCGCGCAGGCTGATTGCCGCGCGGAGATGACGATGAGTACGCGGCCGCCTGGTCCTCCGACAAGGGTCCTGTTATTCCTCCCTGGAGTGTCCATTGAGATCAACGTCGCGTCGACGGTCCGGCGGCGAAAGCGCAGTGTAGTTGCGACCCAAGAACGAGAGGCGAGAAGATGAGCGAAACAATTGCCGGAGTAACGATTCCCGACACGGTGGTAGTGAAGGCGGCTACCGAACTGGTACTTGACGCGGATGACGATCTGCTCTTCCACCACTCGCGTCGGGTGTATCTGTGGGGCAGCCTCAAAGCGCGCGCGCTCGGGCTGTCACCCGATCCTGAGCTGAGCTATGTCGGCGCGATGTTTCACGACTTGGGTTTGACCTCGAAACACCGCAGCCGGCATCAGCGATTCGAAGTCGACGGCGCCGACATCGCACGGCGATTCCTGCTCGATCACGGTTATAGCCCAGACGAGGCTCAAAAGGTCTGGTTCGCCATCGCGCTCCACACAACTCCCGGCATCCCTGAGCACCTAGACCCCGTGATTCATCTGGTCACGATGGGCGTTGAAACCGACGTGCTGGGAATGCAACTCGACCAGCTCAGCGCCGAGCAGCGCGCAGCGGTCACGGCGGTCCATCCCCGCCCCGATTTCAAGAACAGGATTCAGCGAGCGTTCTACGACGGCATGAAGGACCGGCCCGACACCACATTCGGGACGATGAACGACGACGTTCTCGCACATTTCGACCCGAGCTTTACGCGCGCGGATTTCGTCAGGATCATCGCAGATTCGGGCTGGCCGGAGTGACTTGCCCGGGCTTGAGGTTCACTGCGAGTGCATAAGAACGTTCATGCGAGCCGGCCCTTAGAGATCCTTGCCGCGCATCACCGCCCACTGTTCTAAATCCAAAGTCGTCAACGCTGTCCCCAAGACCCCGTCGCGGCATGCCGAACATCTCGGATTGGCGCTAGCTACAACCGGCTTCGCACGGATGCTGTGACGTGTGCCCACGCGTTGTTGCCGTATCCGCGTGGATTCCATAGCGACGCCGGCGACTCCGGATGGGTGGCACCGGCGTCATCCCACGCCCTGGCGGTCACGCTTAGTCGCCCCGGTTGGGTCTGCACAGTCATAGACCACAGTCGCCACGCCCACTGGCCGATCGCCGGTTCCAGCTCGGCTTGCTGCCAGGTGCGTCCGCCATCGAGGGACACGTCGACGCGGCCAATGCCGCGCCCATCCCCGGCCATGGCCCACCCGCGGACGGTCAACGGACCGGCCGAAATCTCAGCGCTGTCACCGGGGATGAGGATGTCGCAATTGAGCGGCAGCGACGACAATGAAATACCCTCACCCGGCGCCACGGTGTCGGGGTCCACTTCGGGTGGCAGGATGCGGTAGTCGAGAGCCTGAAAGTAGCTCTCCGAGGGAACCGGTTGTACGGTAATCGCGGTGACCCACTTGACGCTTCGCGCCCCGATGTAGCCTGGCACCACCACCCGCACCGGGCCCCCGTGCGCGCGCGGAAGCGGCTCGGAATTCATCTCCCAGGCCAGCAGTACTTCGGCCGACAAGGCCTTCTCCAATGGAATGGAGCTGCCGTACGACTGGACAGGGACGGCCTCCGGCGCTACGTCGGGCGCAGCGAACGCTACGTGCAAGCCCTCAGTGCGGCGCACTCCGGCCGCTTCGAGGACATCGGCCAGCCTGGCTCCGCTCCATCGCGCGGTCGAGATCGCCCCGTGGGCCCAGGGGTCCTTGCCGGGTATCGCACGCACCTCAACCAGTTCAGCGCGCCGGTTGCCCGCGCATGTCAAAGTCGCCACCACAGAGTGGGCGGCGAACTCTGCGGTCAGCTGGTCATAGGTCAGGGCGAGCGGCCTGTCGACCATGCCCTCGATAGTCAGGCGCCACCGCTGGGGCGCGATGTCGGGAAACGGCCCGTGATTGCGGCTGTAAAAGGTATCCACCGCGGTGATCTCAGCGCCCGCCAGCACCGGGCCGGGCGGCTCAGCGTTGAACGGCGACCGGCCGCGCACAATCATGTCGCGGCGCTTTCCCCACATCATCGCAGGCACCTATCAATCCCCACTTCCAGCCGGGTTCACTCCGGCTGTGCCGGAAGTGCGTACAGCTCGGGAAGATTGACCACGATTGCCTCTTGCGTGCTGCGCGCTATCACGATCACGGCGGGATGCTCGGGGTCTGGGTTCTCCTCCCGATGCGGAACGAACGGCGGGACGAAGATGTAGTCACCAGGAGCGGTGGCGACACGCACTTCTTCGACGCCGTCGTGAAACACGAACTCGGGATTCCCAGTCCGGACGAAGATCGCCGTTTCGGACTCGCCATGGTGATGGTTGCCCGATACCGTTTGTGGCGACACATAGGTCTGGCCCATCCAAATCTTCTCCGCGCCAACCGATCTTCCTGAGATCGCGGCGAACCGCTGCATACCTTTGCTTTGCGCCGTTTCCGAGCTCAGCTCCAAGGCCGTGACATGCTGCACACGGGTGCGCAGAGAACCACGCTTGGTGCTGCTGCTCGCCAGGTCCGGATGGAAATCGTCGCGGCCATTCATCGCTTTGCGCTGCTTTCCGCTCGGGGTATGTAGTCGAACGTGTCCGGGTTCGGCCCGGTCCTTCCCGCTTCGCCCTTGTCGAGGGCCGAGATCGCGTGCATGTCGGAGTCGGCGAGCTGGAAATCGAAGATCTCGAAGTTGGACTTCGCCCGGTCCGGAGAGACTGTCTTGGGGAAGACGATGTCATCCCGCTGGATGTGCCACCGCAGTACGACCTGTGCCGGGGTCCTGCCGAGGTTGCGAGCGATATGCTCGATTACCGGATCGTCGAGCACCTTGCCCTGAGCGATCGGTGACCACGCCTCGGTCGCAATCCCGTGATCTCGGCCGTAGCTGCGAACCTCGTCGTTGGTGAAGTACGGGTGGACCTCCACCTGGTTGACGGCAGGCACGGTCGTGGATTCCTTGGCCAGTCGATCGAGATGAGCGGGTTGGAAGTTCGATACCCCGATGCTGTGGGCGCGCCCGTCAGCGGCGAACTCTTCGAGCACATGCCATGTCGAGACGAAGTCTCCGTCGTAGAGGGTGGGAAGCGGCCAGTGAATCAAGAACAGGTCGACGTAGTCGGAGCCCAGAGCCCTCATCGTGTTGTCGAAAGCGCGACGTGCGTCGTCGGGCTTGTGAAAGCCGTTGTTGAGCTTGCTCGTGATGAAGACGTCCGCGCGGTCAAACCCGGCGTCGAGGATACCCTGGCCGACTTCGCGCTCGTTGCCGTACATCTCAGCAGTGTCGATATGCCGATAGCCGATCTCCAACGCGACCCTGACGGCGGCAGCGGTTCGCTTGGGAGCGATCTGGAAGACGCCGAAGCCGAGCTGCGGGATCCGCGCACCGTCGTTGAGTTCAATCTCGGGAATGCTTGACATGTCGTAACTCCTTAAATCGGGGTTTTCTGGGCAATGACGTTCGATCACACTTGTCGCCACGAGGGTTTCGTGGGATCGACCAAGCGAATGTCTACCGGCCCAAGGCCGAAGATGGCGATCACAGCCGGGTCGCGCTGACCATTCGGCACCCCGTCGTAATGCGGTGTCCTCGCAGTGCGTTTCACATATCCGCCGGCGCCCACGGGAACAGCGTCCTGGGGCGTGAAGTCATCTCCGCTGTTGACCCACCAGGTGCCGGACACCACAACGCAGATCCGGTCGGTGGCATAGATATGGGGCGCACTGAACCAGCCGGGATTCCATCTCATCATCACCAGATAAGGACCCGGCTTGTTGAGATCGCCGTAAAGCATTGCCATCTCGCCACTATCCGGCGGGATGTTCCCCCACGTCTCGAACGGAATGCGGTCGAACGGAAGAACGAATGTCTCGTTCGGATCGGGAGGCGCAGCGTTAGCGACCGCGAGCGAACCCAGGCCCAGACGGCCTAGGATGCTTTCGCCGCCGACGACCGCGGCCATCAGCAAGGGCGCACCGAGCAGGATACGTCTGTCCATGTCCATGCGCTGGGTCACACCTTCGCTGATTGCCGATTTCCTCTCCCTATCCTTCCTCGTGAAAGGGCCGAAGTCGTGACCGCTAACGTCATTCGACCCTTCCCGCTAGCTGGAATCCCGAGCGGCCAAGCGTTATTCGTGAATGTTGGTCAGCTGATCGCCGGACACATTCCCGCTACCGGGAGGCGAGTTGTCTGCTAGCTGCAAACCTGGTCAACAATTGTGTCCGGAAGGCAACGGCGGCCCTACGATCCAGGCATGCCAAGGGCCGCGAGCCTAGTCAGGCGAGTGCTGGAGCGGTTGCGCACCGAGGATCCGGAGCGTGACGCGCTGCGCCGCGCCGCGCGTGCGGCCATCACCGTTCCCGGGGCGGCGGCATTCGCCCACATCGTCGCGCCGGGCACAGAGGCGCCGTTGTACACATTGCTCGGCGCGTTCTGGTTGATGGTGATGGTCGACTTTCCCGGCAACCGGCAGAACCGTACGGTCGCATACCTCGGCCTGGGTCTGAACGGGATAATCCTGTTGACGCTCGGAACCCTTGTGGCACCGATCCCCTGGCTCGCCGTCACACTGATGTTTGTCCTCGGCGTGGCGATAACGCTTGCTGGCGTGGTCAGCGCGACGGTGTCGGCGGGCCAGCGGGCGACCCTGTTTTTCTACGTGTGGCCCGTGTGCACACCCGTTGGGCACCTCGGTGAGCGGCTGCTGGGCTGGGTCATCGCTCTGGCGATCTGCGTTCCGGCTGCGCTCCTCGTCATGCCGCCAAGACACCACGGAGAGCTGCGCCGCCATGCGGCACAGGTGTGCAGTGCGCTGGCCGACCGGCTCGAAGTAGCCGGCTCGCTGGCGGAGGTGTCCTCCGCAATGGACGCGCTGAGAACCAACTTCCTGGCCGCCAGCTTCCGACCCGTCGGACTTACTGCCGGCAGCCGGGCACTGGTACGCGTAGTCGATCAGCTGGAGGTGGTCACCGAACTCGTCGGCGACGACACCGTGGCGGCGTTGGGGTCGATGAAGCAGCCAGCCATCAACGTCTTACGCTGTTGTGCAAGGGTTCTCGATGTTTCCCGGCTCCCTCACCGCACCGCCGACCGGGCCGAACTAGAAGTCGCTCTCACTGAGTTACGGAGGGCGGCGCGGGGCCGCTACCGCGACGACCTCACCCAGATGCTTGATGAGCCCGACGCTGCCGCTGCCGTGTCGGTGGGCCGCGGCCTGCTAAGTCGCCGCACCGTCGCGACAACAATCGGCCTCATCGGCAGCATCATCGGCGACGCCGCGGCCGCCGACGCTCGACCGGTGTGGGCTCGCGCGCTTGGTCTACGGCTACCCACCACCAGAACTGCTGACCGCTTGCTGTCCGAGACGGCAGCTCTGGCCTCCATCCCCTCCGGCTTCGTGACCACCCGGTCGGTCGCGGCACGCAACAGCGTGCGCACCGGCGTCGGGCTGGCCCTGGCCGTCGCCGTCACCCACCTGTTCCCCGTGCAGCACGGATTCTGGGTGGTGCTCGGCGCCATGGTGGTGTTGGGCAGCAGCGCGCTGAGCACGGGGACGAAAGTGGTTCAGGCAGTGGTCGGCACGGCCGTCGGAGTAACGGTGGGCGCACTGCTCATCGCTGCCGTCGGGGTGGACCCCCCCGTGCTGTGGTCACTGTTGCCGATCGCTGTGTTCGGAGCCGCGTATCTGCCGCGGCTCTCGTTCATCGCTGGTCAGGCGGTGGTCGCGATGACGGTGCTGATCATCCTCAATCTCATCGCACCGACCGGCTGGCAGATCGGCTTGCTGCGCATCGAAGACGTCGCGATGGGTGCCGGAGTCGGGATCGTGGTTTCGCTGCTTCTCTGGCCGAGGGGCGCCACCGCGGCGGTCTCAGCGGTGCTCGACACCGCGCTCGACGCGTATTCGCGCTACCTGAAGGCGGCCGTGCGACGCGTGACCGGTGACACGCCTCAGGAGACAGTGGAGACATTGAGTCTCAACGCGGTGGTGGTCAGCCGAACCGTGGATGATGCCGTGCGTCATTACCTTTCGGAGACCGGCAGCGAGGCCGACCTGCGGACGCCGGTCATCAGGGCGGCAAACCGCGCCACCCGACTGCGTGTTGCTGCGGACGTCATCGCCGACATCAGAACACTGCCGCCGCCGTCGTCCTATCTGAGGGCGCGCACAGTGTTGGAAGAGCACGCCGACTCGGTATCGCAATACCTCGCCGGAGGCGGCGACAAAACATGGCGTCCGATCACCGACGAGTTCGTGCCGGCGCTGCGCGCTGAGTTCACTGATGACGCAGACGCGATCACTGCCGGGATGCCGCTTGTTGCAATCGCGGCCAACCTCGGCGCGCTCGAGCTGATGTACCCGCCGCCCACCACCTCTACAACCTGACACCTGAGCGAGCATGAAAACTTGCTCATGTCCTCCCCCAGACCCCAACCGCTCGACTCGTGGCACATGTTGCTGCAGTCCGGCAGATTGTTCGTACCGAATGCCCGAGCGAACAGCTGCAGCAGGAACGCCGCCTCGTTGTTCAGCCGGCCAGACGTGTAGAAGAGCGCCTCGTCCGGAGAGTCAAGCGAGTGCAGTTCAGCGGACAGAACATTGAACGCTTCGTCCCAGCCGATCGGTTCGTAATAGATCGACTTGGGCCGCTTGATCATTGGCTCCGTAAGCCGGCCCTGCTGGTTGAGCCACAAGTCTGATTCGCCTGCCAGCTCGGTGACGGAGTGCTTCCGAGAGAAGTCCCGCGTGAGGCGACGGGTGGTCGCATCGTCGTTGATGTGCTTGGCGCCGTTCTCGCAGTACTCGTTGATGTGCCGCTGTCCCGGCGCGGGCTCGGGCCACGCGCAGCCTGGGCAGTCAATGCCATTGGCCTGGTTGATATTCAGCAGGGTGATCGCGGTCCGCCGCAGAGATGTCTCTTCCAGCGAGTATTGGAGGGATGCATGACCGCCGGCACTCCAGTGGCCCATTGCTTGGGCGGCGTAACTTTCAGGTGTTCGTCGCCGGGATCTTCGACTCCGGTCATCTTCGTACCCATCTGTGCAGAGCACCACTATATCCGTCGCGGAGCCCCTCAGAGATCCCTGTCGCGCATTGCGGCCCACTGTTCGCAATGACGCTGGCCCCACTCCAAAATCCATGCCGCGAAACCCGCGCAAGACAGCACTATCGTCGTCGCCACGATCTGACCTCCATGAATGAACAAACCCCGCGACTGCCAGTCTGCGTCCGCACAACCGAGATCTGTGACCCGCAGCCATTGGCATGTTCTGACATGGGATTACACTTACATCAACGACTTCCAAAGTCGTCAATGCTGCCGTCAAATCCCCTTTCCCCCAAGCCGCACCGCTCGCTTGGTGCTACCTGGAAGAAGCGCCTTGCCAGATCCTTTGGCGGTGGAACTGACGCCCAATCATCACTTGACCGGGATGAAGGTCGGCGACGTCACGCTGACGGTTGGCTGCGGATTCCGGCTGGCAGGGCGCCATGACGGCCGCCAGCGCCAATGACGACTACTCGTCCGAAGGCGAAACTGATGGTCGAGTCCAATCCAGGACTCGTTACTACCAACGGAGCGCAGAGATGACTACGTGCCTCAGTATCCCTACTGGGAGGGTTAGTTCGACGGCGCCCGTCGGTAACGGGGCAACCGTCGCAACGCGCCAGAACTAGCGCGCGATCCCCGGGCGCTCGGAAGAAGGAGTGGTCTGTGCTCTTTCGTCAATTGGAGTATTTCGTCGCCGTCGCAAGAGAGAGACACTTCGCCCGGGCGGCGGAGGCCTGTTACGTGTCGCAGCCGGCGCTTTCGGCGTCCATCGCCAAGCTTGAGAAGGAGCTGAACGTGACGCTGATCAACCGCGGGCGCAGCTTCGAGGGCCTGACACCAGAGGGTGAACGGCTCGTCGGATGGGCGAAGCGGATCCTCGCCGAACACGAGGCGTTCAAGGCAGAGGTGGCCGCCGTTCAGTCGGGTATCACCGGGACGCTGCGGCTGGGGACGGAACCGACAGCATCGACAACCCAAGCCCTTCCCGTCGCCGCATTCTGCGCGGCGCACCCACTCGCCAAAGTGCAAGTCACCTCCCGGTTGTCGACGACGGAGCTGTCCCGGCAGTTGCTTGATTTCGAACTGGACGCCGCCATTGCGCATTTCGCTCCCGAGGACAGGACCGGCTTGCACGTGATGCCGCTGTACGAGGAGAAGTTTGTCGTGCTGGTGCCCGGCGACCAGCCGTTGCCCCAAAGCGACGTCATGACATGGGCCGACGCGGCACAGTTACCGCTAGCGTTGTTGACGCCGGACATGAGGATTCGCCAAATAATCGATCAGGCGTTCATGGAAAGCGGGGCGATTGTGACCCCACAGGTGGAAACGGACTCCGTCGCTTCTCTTTATGCTGAAGTGGGCGTAGGAGCCTGGGCGAGCATCGTCCCACACACGTGGTTGCGCGCGATGCCGGTAGTTGGCCGGGCACGGGCAGTTCGTTTGGTCGCACCCGACGCCAGTGCGCAGATCTCTGTCGCCACGCACGCAGCGAGCCCAGGTTCGGTCGTGGCCCGCGCGTTCGTGGCTGCGCTGCAGAGCCTGTCGCTCGACGATTTCTTCGACCAGCCGCTGTCAAGCGAGCTTGTGTTCTGCTGAGACCACCGGTTGAGTCGCGTATTGCTCCTGGACCGCTCGCCGGTCTAGCGCCCCCTTGGCAGTGTGTGGTAAGGCATCGACAACCACGAGCCTTTCAGGTACTTCGAAGGGCGAGAGCCGATTCCGGGATTCCCGCAGGATCTGATCGGGCGCGACGCGGTCAACCTCCGACACGACCACCGCGGCGCCGACGCGTTCCCCGTAGGTCGCGTCGGGAATGGCGAACACGGCCGCCTCGACCACACCTGCACATCCGGCGAGAATCGACTCAACGTGCTCGGGCGAGATTTTCTCGCCCCCGCGGTTGATGAGGTTCTTTATACGACCGGAAAGAGTCAGATAACCGTCGGTGTCCACTATGCCCAAATCGCCTGTCCGGAACCAGCCGTCGGTGAAGTTGTGCGCGGTCTCGGCTGGGTTGGCGAGGTAGCCGCGGGCGACTGTCGGACCGTGCACCCACACCTCGCCCTCAGTGCCGACACGGCACGCGTGACCGTCCGGATCGACGACGCGTATGTCCACTCCGGTTGGGCGCCCGACGGATCCGTGCCTCCGCTGGCCGCGCGTCCGCAGCGGCTCGCTGGTCGCTTGGTGGGTCGTCTCGGTCATCCCGTATGCGGACAGCACCGGTGCACCGAGCAGGCGCTCGAACGCCCCGGCCGTTGCGATGTTCAGCGGCGCGCTACAGCTGCGTACGAACCTCAGCGGCACGGCCCGTCGGCCGGGAAAGTCATCGGCTGACCGCGCCAGAAGGATTTCATGGATGGTCGGGACCGCGGAGAACCACGTTGCCGCCACGGTCCGGGCATCGTCCCAGAACGTGTGTGCAGAGAACCGTCCTCGCTCTGGCAGCAGGACACACCCACCGCTTGCGAGGGATGCCAGCAACACTGCGATCAACCCGTGACCGTGAAATAACGGCATAACTGCGACTGTCGCGTCCTCGGGTCCCAACTCGTACGTCACGCAGATGCCACGCACGGAGGCTGCCACATTCGCGTGAGTCAATGGCACCATCTTGGCCCGGTCGGTTGTGCCCGAGGTGAACAGAACAAGAGCGTCGTCGTCTCCGAAATCGGGTGTCGTGCGCCATGCGTGTTGTATCGGTTGCCCACCGCGTTCAAGCACCGCTGTTGCCATCCCACCAGTGGAGATGTCCACGCGAACCTGCCATCTCAGGAGGTCGACCGGCCCGGCGCGGCCGGCGTTGGTCGTCGCGGGGGCGACAAGGACTGCTTTTGCCGCGAGGCCCTCGAGCCTCGCGACCATCTGTGAGGGTGGCAATGCGGGGTCCAGCGGAGCCACCACCAGCCCGGCGCGTGCCGCCCCCAGAAGGGCGACGACGAACTCGGCAGTGTTACCACACATCAGGGCAACGGCATCGCCGCGGCGCAGCCCTGCGCCGGCGAGCCGGGCGGCCACGTCGTCGACCAGGCCGGCGAAGGTGCCGTACGAGATCTTGGTTCGATCCGCCCCGATGATGAGCGCCGGAGCGCCGGGGCGATCGCGGACGTGCTCGTCAACCAGATCAACGAGTCCAGTGATCGCGGGCGGCTGATACCGGTGCGTGTGGCGACCGGAGGAGTCGGTTGGTGCGGCCATGACTCCACCCTGCACCGACGTGATGAGCACGTCCAATACCGCTTTGTGAATAGCCGATAACCGCCTGCTATCAAGCGGCGCCGTTACCGTTGGCAGGCAGGCACAGCTGGGTGCCAGCGCTGACGACAGGAGTCCGTGGAAGCGTAATGCTGGTCAGCACGGACAGTTTCGTCGAAAGGGTGCCGCCATGCGAATCCGCTTGAAGCACATGATGCCAACGTTGGCAGCCGCCGGTGTCGTGTTGGCCATCGCCGCCGCGCCCGTGGCCGCGGCCGATGGGGCTGAGGAGACCTGCACGAACCTGAACAACTCGGCCGTGAAGTGCCAATCGCCGGGAAACGCGGAAATCAACGACTCCCTCCCGTACGCCAATGTCTTACCGCAGTATGCGTACACGGGCGGCCAGACCTCGGCCCCCTACGGTGGCCCCGGCGGGGGCCCGGGCTGACGGATGGCGCGCTTCTGCTGCGTGCTGGCTCTTACTCCCTGGCGGGTTACCGCTGGCAGGCATCGAGCATGGGTACCAGCGTTGAAGACTTGCACGCCGTGGAGCGCGATTCTGTTATCGGGTACGAACAGACAAAGGGGTCCAATATGCGAACCGGACTGAAGTTCATCACACCGGTATTGGCGGCGGGCGCTGCCGCAGTGGCAATCGCTGCCGCGCCGATAGCCGCAGCCGACAACCCTCAGCAGTGTGTCATCAAGGGCACCGCGACCAAGTGCCAGAACAGGGGCAACGTTGAGATCAACAGCTCCATCCCGGCGCCGAATCCAGGCCCATGGGCCGTGTACGGTCCCTTCTGGTTTCCCGACTAATCCTGCGACCGGTGGACGCGGGCGCTGGCAGGTATAGGCAGCTTCCGGCTGGCGCGGGGGACGTTGGGGGCCTGCCGGGACGCGTTGCGAGCGTCACGCGGTGATCCTGAACATCATGAGGACGCCTACCGCCAACAACACGCCCGCTCAAGCGACCATGTTGCGCGCCAACGCGATTGATCCCACCGATGACACGACAACTCACGATGGCAAGAAACTGCGCGACGTCCTTCTTATTGCCTTGACCATCGCCTCCGGTGCGGTCGACGCGATCAGCTATTTCGGCCTCGGAAAGACATTCTCGGCGTTCATGTCCGGGAACATCGTCTTTCTGGGATTCGGAATCGCGAACCTCAGCGGACCTGCCGTTCTGCCGGTCATCGTCGCGTTGTCGATGTTCACCGCGGGTGCCTATCTCGGCCTTCGGTTTTGGACTCTGCGTTCCCACGAGTACGGTTTGTGGACCTCGACGGCGTCGGTCTTGTTGGTTCTCACGGCGATCGCCGAAGCGGCATTCATGGCCCTGTGGGTGCAGACGGCCGGACATCCGTCGACGATCATCACCGATGTACTCGTGGCCCTGTTCTCGCTCGCAATGGGAATCCAAACCGCCGCGGTCCGATCGCTCGGCGTGCAGGGGGTGTTCACCACAGCAGCGACATTCACCCTCGTTGCGTTCGGAGGCGTGTTCGCGCGAGCCAGGCCGTCCTCCGAGATGCCTCGGCTCGTCGGTGTGCTTGTCGGCCTGGTCGTTGGCGCGATTTGCGGAGGACTGCTCTTCCTGCATGCACGTAGCTACGCCCCGATACTGCCGCTCGCGATCACAGTCCTGGTAATCCTGGCGGGTTTGGTTGGACTGCGGCCACGGCTTCAGTCGCCTTCATAACGAACGCTTATCGCTCGGTCAGCAACAAGTCTTGGACACGGTCCGGCGGGTGAGAGACCCTCGGAAGTGAAGGCGCACAGCCACAAACGCGGAAGGACCTACGATCATGACCACCGTTTCGATACCCGACGCCGAGTCGGTCGCCGCCACCGTGCCCGAGCCCACCGACGGCTACCACCTGGTTGTCGAAGGGCTCAAGCTCAACGGAATCGAGACCATCTACGGGCTGGTCGGTATCCCGATCACCGACCTGGCCCGCATCGCGCAGGCGTCTGGCATCCGCTACATCGGGTTCCGTCATGAGAGCGATGCCGGCCACGCGGCCGCAGCCGCAGGGTTCCTGACGAAGAAGCCGGGCATCTGCCTGACCGTCTCCGCGCCGGGCTTCCTCAACGGGCTTGTCGCGCTCGCGAATGCCACTACGAATTGCTTTCCCATGGTGCAGATTTCGGGCTCCAGCGAGCGGCACATCGTCGACCTCAAACAGGGTGACTACGAGGAACTCGACCAAATGGCCGCCGCCGAGCGGTTCGCCAAGGCCGCCTTCCGGGTCAACCGGGTCGAGGACATCGGCCGCGGTATCGCTCGAGCGCTGCGGACTGCGGCTTCGGGCCGGCCCGGCGGCGTCTACCTCGACATCCCGGCAGCCGTGCTCGGACAGGTCATCGATGCCGCCACAGGCGGCGCGTCGCTGCAACGAGTGGTCGACCCGGCCCCCCGACAGCTGCCCGCGCCGGAGGCTGTGGATCGCGCTATCTCCTTGCTAGCCAACGCTCAACGGCCCTTGGTGGTGTTGGGCAAGGGAGCGGCTTACGCCCAAGCGGACACGCAAATCCGAGAGTTCATCGAGACCACCGGCCTTCCGTTCCAGCCGATGTCGATGGCCAAAGGGCTGCTGCCCGACGACCATCCGCAGTCAACGGCGACCGCCCGCTCGCTCGCATTGCGCAAGGCCGATGTCGTGATGCTCGTCGGTGCCCGGCTGAACTGGCTACTCGGGCATGGCCAGGCGCCACAGTGGAATCCAGACGCCAAGTTCATCCAGGTCGACATCGAACCAACCGAGTTCGACAGTAACCAGCCCATCGCGGCGCCCCTCGCCGGGGACATCGGCTCGGTGATGACCGCACTCGTCGAACGAACGAAGCCGGGACAGATCATCGCGCCGACGCCGTGGCGCGAGGAGTTGGCGGCGCGTTCGGCACAGAACGTCACCAAGATGTCGCAGCGACTCAACGCTGATCCGCATCCGATGCAGTTCTATGGCGCGTTGCGGGCGGTGCGCGATGTGATTCGCGAGCATCCCAATGTCTACGTCGTCAATGAAGGTGCCAACGCACTCGACTTCGCGCGCAACGTGATCGACATGCACGTGCCGCGCCACCGCCTCGACAGCGGCACCTGGGGTGTGATGGGCATCGGCATGGGTTATGCGATTGCCGCGGCGGTCGAGAGCGGCTCGCCGGTCGTGGCGATCGAAGGCGACAGCGCGTTCGGGTTTTCCGGCATGGAGTTGGAGACTATCTGCCGCTACCAGTTGCCAATCGTCGTCGTCATCCTCAACAACGGCGGCGTCTACCGCGGCGACGGGGTCAACCCTGTGTCCGCCGACCCCTCGCCGACCACGCTGATGCCGCAAGCCCGTCACGACCGCCTTATCGAGGCGTTCGGCGGGAAGGGCTACCGAGCGACCACGCCGGCGCAGCTCACCATCGCGCTCACGGGCGCACTGATGTCGGGCGGTCCTGCTCTCATCGATTGCGTCATCGACCCTGCCGACGGCACGGAAAGCGGTCACCTCACCCATCTCAACCCGACCGGCGTCGGAAAGCACTGAAACACCAACGATCCACCAATAGAAGGGAATTCATCATGACAAACCTGCCACTTACCGGGATCAAAGTCATCGACTTCACCGGCGTTCAGGCCGGCCCGGCCTGCACCCAGATGCTCGCCTGGTTCGGCGCCGACGTCCTCAAGGTCGAGCGCATCACCGGCGGTGACGTGACCCGTCACCAGTTGCGCGACATCCCCGACGTCGATGCCCTGTACTTCACGATGCTGAACAGCAACAAGCGGTCGCTCGCGATCAACACCAAGACCACAGAAGGTCTGGAGGTCATGAAGAAGCTGATCCGTGACGCCGACGTGCTGGTCGAGAACTTCGCGCCGGGTGCAATGGACCGAATGGGATTGTCGTGGGAACACATTCACGAGCTCAACCCGCGGCTGATCTTCGGCTCCGTCAAGGGATTCAACGACGACTCGCCGTGGTCGGACCTCAAGGTCTACGAGAACGTCGCGCAGTGTGCCGGCGGAGCCGCGTCGACCACAGGGTTCTGGGACGGACCACCGACAGTGAGCGCCGCGGCCCTTGGCGACAGCAACAGCGGCATGCACCTGCTCATCGGGATCCTCACCGCGCTGCTCGGCCGCGAGAAGACCGGTGTGGGCCAGAAGGTTTCGGTGTCGATGCAGGACGCGGTTCTCAACCTGTGTCGAGTCAAGCTACGCGACCAGCTGCGGCTCGAACGAGTCGGCTACCTCGAGGAGTACCCGCAGTACCCCAACGGCACGTTCACCGACGTGGTGCCCCGCGGCGGCAATGCCGGCGGTGGCGGTCAGCCCGGCTGGGTGCTCAAGTGCAAGGGTTGGGAGACGGACCCGAACGCCTACATCTACTTCACGATCCAGGAACAGAACTGGGAGCGGACGTGTGAAGCGATCGACCGGCGCGAGTGGATCGACGACCCGGCATACAACACCGCCAAGGCTCGTGAATCACACATCTTCGAGATCTTCGATGAGATCGAGAAGTGGCTTGCCGATAAGACCAAGTACGAGGCGGTCGACATTCTGCGCGAGTTCGAGGTGCCCTGTGCGCCCGTGCTCAGCATGAAGGAAATCGCGCATGATCCAGCGCTGCGCGCCAGCGGAAGCGTCGTCGAGGTGCAACACAAAGAGCGCGGCAGCTACCTGACCGTCGGATGTCCGATCAAATTCTCTGAGTTCGTGCCGTCGATCACCGGGTCGCCACTGCTCGGCGAACACACCGACGATGTGCTGACCGAACTCGGCTACGACGGTGACGCGATCGCCAAGATGCATGCTGATCGGACTGTGTGACACGGGAACCCGTACAACTCGTCGATCGGCCTTCCTCTCCCGTGAGGGCTACGCGGTCGCCATGGCCCCAGACTTGAGTTCGCGCAATGCGGTGCGCAGCCCTCGGCGTTTACCCGTGGCCGGATCGACGCCGAAACTGTCTCGCACTCCGTCGCGGATGCGGAACTTGAGCTCTGAGTTCGTCTCGGGTGCGTTATCGGAGGTGGCTTTGAGAAGTTTATCCGGCAGGGCGAGCTTGAGGATCGTCCAGAACGACTGACCGTATTGGCGCAGAAGGGATCCGGTGGTGTAGGGCAGGTCGTACTTCTCGCAGAGTTCCCGCACACGGATGCTGATTTCGGCGTACCGGTTGCTCGGAAGATCCGGAAACAGATGATGTTCGATTTGATAGCACAGGTTGCCGCTCATGAAGGCCATCAGGGGTCCGGCGTGGAAGTTGGCCGACCCCAGCATCTGTCGCAGGTACCACTCTGACTGGGTCTCGTTCTCGAACTCCTCGCGCGTGAACTTCTCGGCGCCGTCAGGGAAGTGCCCACAGAAGATCACCATGTACGACCAGTAGTTGCGGATCAGGTTTGCGACCGCATTCGCGCCAAGCGTGTGCTTCCAGTTCGGCCCCGTCAGCGCGGGAAAGACAATGTAGTCCTTGCCGACCTGCTTGCCGATCTTCTTGCCGATGATCCGCAGGTCTTTACGGACCTCGGCTATCGACTTCTCACCTTTGCGGTATCTCGTCGTCTCCACCCCGTGCAGGGCCACGCCCCACTCGAACAGGGTTCCGAGCAGCATGTTGTAGACAGGATTCCCGATCATCCACGGTGCCCAGCGTTGATCGCGGGTGAGGCGCATGATCCCGTAGCCGATGTCGTCGTCAAGTCCGACGACGTTCGTGTACTTGTGGTGGATGAAGTTGTGAGACTTCTTCCAGTGCACGCTGGGCGACGTGGTGTCCCATTCCCATTCGGTGGAGTGGATCTCCGGGTCGTTCATCCAGTCCCATTGGCCATGAGTGATGTTATGGCCAAGTTCCATGTTCTCGATGATCTTCGCCAACCCGAGCATGGCAGTGCCTGCGACCCAGGCGACCTTGTTTCTGCTCGCGAATAAGGCGATTCGGCCGCCGGCAGCCAGTGCTCGCTGCAGCTGAATGGCCCGGCGGATGTAGCGGGCGTCGCGCTCGCCGCGGGATTCCTCGATGTCGGTTCGGATGGCGTCCAGTTCCTGCGCGAATTGCTCGACATCCTCGGCGGTGAGGTGTGCGTATTGCTTGAGGTCGGTGATAGCCATGTCTCTCCTAGATTTTGAGGGTGCAGTCGCCTGAGGCGGTAGATATGCATGTGTTGATCCGGTCGCCCTCACCGTGCTCATCTCCGGACCGGAAATCGCGGATGTGCCCTGATTCCAGCGGCAGGACGCACGTCTGACAGATGCCCATCCGGCAACCGAACGGCATCTGGATGCCGACTTTCTCGCCAGCCTCCAGAAGCGAAGTCGCACCGTCGATTTCGATGCTCTTATCGGAAATGGAGAAGGTGACCTTGCCACCCTCGCCGCCTTTGTCGGTACGCGCGATGGTGAATCGCTCCATGTGCAGGTCATCCCGCAAGCCGGCCTCGTCCCATACCTTTTCGACGGTGTCGAGCATGGCGGTCGGACCGCACGCCCAGGTGGGCCGGTCCTGCCAGTCCGACACCACCCGGTCGAGCTGGCCGAAGTCGAGGTGGCCGTCAGATTCGGTTAGCTGCAAATACAGCCGGTAGCTGGGCTGCTCCTTCTCGAGCTCGCGCAGCTCGTCGTGGAAGATCACCGAATCCACTGACGGAGCCGAGTGGATGTGCACAATGTCGGGTCTCTCGCCGCGTTCCCTGAGCGAACGCAACATTGCGATAAGCGGAGTAATACCGCTACCCGCGCTGACGAACAGTATTTTCGACGGTGGCGGGTCAGGTAACGCGAAGTCGCCCTTGGGGGCAGCCAAGCGAACGATTGTTCCGGGTTTCACACCGTTCACCAAGTGTGTCGACAGGAAGCCCTCGGGAGTTGCCTTGACAGTGATCGTGATGTGCTTGTTGTCACGACGCGGAACCGATGTCAACGAATACGATCTCCAATGCCAGCGTCCGTCGACACTCAAACCGATGCCGACGTATTGGCCCGGCTGGTAATCAGCGGAGAAGCCCCATCCAGGCTTGATGACGACGGTGGCGGAATCCTCAGTTTCGCTTCGCACATCGACGATCTCGCCGCGAAGCTCGCGCGCCGACCACAGCGGGTTGAGAAACTTGAGATAGTCGTCCGGCAGCAGCGGTGTCGTTGCTCTTGCCGCTAAACCCCGGACCACGTTGATGCTCGGTGTGGTGGCGGTGGCGACATTCCTTGCCGGTTTGATGCTCCATCGTGCTAGCTCACGCAGCTTCGCGGCCATCGGCAGCTCCTTGGGTAGTCAACCAGTATTCGGTGTACAGGTGTACACCTAATACCCCGACTGCCGGAGTTCACACCTCGCCTGTCCTGATGAGCCGGACTGGCGGTCAAAAGCCGGACTGTGCGCTCTCATCGGCTAGATCCGATCAGGTGGTTCGGGGTGATCCGTCGGGTTGGGTGAGGGTTGCAGTCAGCCCGGGGAGGAGGAGATCGAGGCCGCGATCGAGTTCGGTGGCGCCGTCGTACGAGGCCAGGGCCGGTGCCAGTGCACGCAAATGGGGGAATTCGGTGACGGCGAGCCGGTGCAGACCGAGGCGCAGTACATGATCGGTTTCCTCGGGTCGCTCGACGATGTCTTGCAACTCGTCGAGGATGTGCCCATTCAAGTACGAGAACAGAACCCGGTAGATGTGTAGGGCGTCGTCGCCGCTGAACCCTGCGGATAAGAGCAGCGTGAGGACGTCTTCCAGGGGCCGCAGCATTCCCGGTGGACGCTGCCCGAGCGGGGTGGCCAGTGGTCGAGTGACCAGCAGCGGCACCACGTTCGGGTGCGCCAGGGCCAACTGGCGAAAGTCATGCGCGACTGTGCGCAGTTGGCCCGCCCAGTCCGGGTCCGTGGTGTCCACCGCTAGTTGCGCGATAACGATCTCGGCGACGCCGTCAAACAGGGCGGCCTTGCTGGGTACGTGGCGGTAGAGCATCACCGGATCTCGGCCCACTGCGCTGCTGAGACGGCGCATGGACAGTCCGTCGACGCCGTCCCGGTCGACGATCGTCAGTGCAGCTTGCAGGATCATCGACCGGGTGAGCTGACCGTTGTCACGGCGGGCAGCGCCGGACAGGTCACCTTCGTCGGCGGCCGCGTCGGGCCCGGCCGACTGTCTCGTCGTCAAGGGGCAACACTTCCCTTCTGCCTTCTGCTTCGACCATCGAAGCAGCTCAGATGTCAGCGCTCACATCGTGGACAGTAGTGTAAGTCAACGCTGTATTCAACAGCGTTGACAATAACCGATATGCGGCGTGTACTTGAGGTCTATTAAGGATTCAGAGGCGTCGACATGATTGTCATCGTTGGACTAGTTGTTCTGCTCGTCGCCGTGATTGTCGGGTTCACCGGTGAATCCGCCGGCGGCCACGCCGCTTCGCAATAGGGGTACCCTTCTCGGTCGCTGGTCGCGCGGCCGACAACCGACAGCGACTGCGCCCGTCGACAGCCTCCGGTAGGCAACTAGCGCGATCGATACTCTCAGCCCGCAACCGCGGCCTGTGATCACCAAACGAAGGAATGTGCAAATGAGCATCGGTAAGAAGATCGCCCACAAGGCCGAGGCCGCCAAGGGCGTCACCAAGAAGATCTTCGGTCGCGCCACCGGAAACACCCGGCTGCGTATCGAGGGACGCGTCGATCAGTTCAACGGCAACGCCAAACAAGCAGGGGCCAATGTCAAAGACGCCTTCAAACACTGAGCCTGCCCCAATACATCTGCAACATCTGCACGCGGAACGCCCGGTTTAGAACCGATTGAACCATCGCTTTAGACAACTCAAGGAGCTTAAATGACCACCAACACTGTCGTTTTGATCGTCATCATCGCGGTCGCGGCAATACTGCTTATCGCCGCACTTGCGTGGGTGGCGCGGAACAAACGCAACCAACACCGCCACGTCGAAGCCGGCAAGATCCGCGAACAGGCTACGGAGGAAACACGCCAAGTTAGGCAGCGGGAAGCACTCGCCGACGAGACCGCCGCCAGGGCGCGGGCCGCCCAGGCCGAAGCCGACGTGAAGGCGGCGCAAGCCTCCGGTCTGCAACAGCAAGCAGCCGCGCACCGCAGCGAGGCAACGACGTCCCGTGACGAGGTGAACCAGGAGTTCGAGCGCGCGGACAAGATGGATCCGGCCGTGCAAACCAGCGACACCGAGCGAGAAGATTCCGACACCCGGGCTAGTGACCGCAAGCCAGAGCCAGCAGCGAAGCGCACACAGGGGTGACGGCATCGAACTGCCGACACCCTGACTCGATCGGCTCGTCGTCGATCGACTTCAGCGGCACCGGCCGGACGATTGATCCGGCCGGTTAGGAGCGCCCCAATGTCCGGCCACGCCTCGTCCTCCACCGCGACACAGCTTGCCCAGAACAGTGTCTTCGAACGACTGGCCCGCGCTGGGTATGTCGTGAGCGGCCTCGTGCACATGACCATCGGCTATCTCGCCATCCGGATCGCTCTGGGCAGCGGCGACAATGCTGACCAATCCGGCGCGCTAGCGACGGTGGCAGGCAAGCCCGGCGGCATCGTCGCGCTGTGGGTCGCCGTGGTCGCGTTCTTAGTGATGGCGCTGTGGCGGTTCGTCGAAACAGCCCTCGGTCGTTCGACCGACCCGAAATCCCAAGGCGGATCATCGGAAGTCCTGGATCGCGCAAAGGCCTTTGCGCTGGCGGTCGTCTATCTCGCGCTCGCGTACTCCACGTTCGGATTCGCCCGTGGTGCCGGAAAGTCCTCGGGTGACCAGAATTCGGGGATCAGCGCGCGCCTGATGCAGACCAGCGCCGGCACGATCGCCCTCATCGCCGGCGGCCTAATCATCGTCGCGGTGGGCGGCTATCACGTCTACAAGGGAGCCAGCCGCAACTTTCTCGACGATCTCAAAGGCAACTCCAGCGACCTGGTGCGACGACTGGGCATGGTGGGCTACATCGCCAAAGGCTTGGTTATCGCCGGCGCCGGGGTGCTGGTCATCGTCGCGGCGAGCCGATCAGAGCCGGGCAAGGCCAGCGGAATCGACGCGGCCCTCAAAACACTCGGAGCCCAACCTTACGGCGCAGCGCTTCTAATCGCGGCCGGCCTGGGAATCATCACCTACGGCCTCTACAGCTTCGCCATGGCTCGTTACACCAAAATGTAAGTGGCCAAAATGCAAGTAGCCCTCTCGGACTCAGCTCGCTAGCCGACCAGATCAACCCGCCGTGTCGGGCGGCTGAGGCCGGATCGGCGAACCAGTTGTAAGGCCTCTGTCGCAGATCCGACTGCTGGAAGTAGCTTGTCGGGATCTGCCAGTCGAAGTAGCCGGCTCACCGCCCCGGTGGTGACCAGGGTCCATTTTGTGTCGGTGCGGGCGCATTGACTGCAGAGCGCGAATAGCATTCGAAGTCCATCAATGGCGATGAAGTCGGTGGCAGTCAGGTCGACGATCAATGCGCCGCCCTCGGGTACCAATCCGCGCGTGTGGCGGCTCACGTCGTCAACATTCGACGCGTCGATCTCGCCCATGATGGTGATCACGGTCAGATCGGTGTCAGTGTCCGCACTCACGCGGGCAAACCGACAGTCGATCACCGGGGCACCGTTGTGATGGGGAGCAGCTTCAATGTCAGGGTGTAAAGAATTCATGCAGCCAGCCCTCGCCGAGTGTTGCTCGTGTGTGGCGGAACGCCGGGGAGCGGACAAAGGGCCTGGAAAGCGGACACCTCGGGGAACGCGACGCTTCTTAGGCTGATCTATCAACCTGGAAGTCAATCTACTCCAGACCTGTCCGGTCCACCATCCAAGCGGCTGAGCCGGGCGCCCACGTCGCACTCGTTTCCTGACCGACAGCGTGCTCAGGGCGGCGATCGTGACGGCGGCGGTGCGGGCGATCGATCGCGCTAGTTCGCGCGCGTGTTGATGTGAAGCGATCTACCACAGCGGCTCGCCCTGAGTGGGCCGGCGGATCTGGCGCCGGTTACGTTCGGCGACTTGTCGATAGCGCTCACCTAAACCTTCGGTCTGCCTCGCAACGGTTGCGGCGATCGTCTGCTCAGCCGCTAATGAAGGGGCGACGATCGCGGCGGCGCCGACCACGTATATCGCCTTGAGGCCCTGCATGATTGGGGCGTCCGCCTCGCAGATCTCGGTCGCCAACCCGACGACCCTATCGAGCAACTGCGCGTGCGGGACGACCTCTATCTCGGCGAGCGGTACGCGACGCACGATGTGCCGCCGGACGCGGTGCCCGGCAGGGCCCCCGAGCTGGCGGGCCTACCGCCGACGTTCATCAGCGTTGGCACCGCGGACTGTCTTCGAGACGAGTCCATCGAATTCGCGGCTCGCCTGTGCCGGGCCGGCGTGTCGACGGAGCTTCACAGCTACGCCGGCGCGGTGCACGGCTTCGACATGTTCGCCGACTGCGCGGTAGCCCAATGCGCCGCGCGCGATAGAGCGGATTGGCTTGCCCGCCAATTCCGTTGACCGTCCGACCCGGGCATCTGCGCCGAAAGACTGTTCGGTCACGAGCCTTCGAACGGGATGGTGGCGACCAGTGACGTGCCGCTTCCGTAGATACTGGAAATCTGTAGTTGTCCGCCGAGCGCCTCGACGCGGTCGGCGAGCCCAATGAGTCCCGAACCTCTGCGTGTATCGGCTCCGCCGATTCCGTCGTCTCGAATCGACAGACGCACGTTGGCATCGTCGGCTTCGAGGCTGAGCTTCACGGTGGACGCCTGCGCGTGCTTGGCCGTGTTCGCAAGAGCTTCGGCGACGACGTAGTAGGCCGCTACTTCGAGCGAGTCGGGTAACCGTCGATCAAAATCGAGGTGGAGCTCGACTGGGACGGCGGAGCGGCGAGCGAGTGTCTTGAGCGCAGGGCCCAGCCCACCTCTGGACAAGATCGCCGGATGAATTCCGCGGGATATCTCTTGAAGATCCTCCAAAACGCCAGTGACACTTGTAACGGCACGCGAAATGTGCTCCCGCACGGCGGGCAATTCGGGTGGCACCACCTCCTCAGCCATACGCAGCTCGAGTCCCAACGACACGAGCCGCTGTTGCGCGCCGTCATGCAGGTCACGTTCGAAACGGCGTCGGGCACCATCGGCGGCCGCGACAATCCTGGCTCGTGACGCGGTGAGCTGAGAACGAGTCTCGGCGTTGGCGATCGCGGTCGCCACGAGGTCGGCGAAGTCCCCCACCCGCGCCTCAGTGTCGGGGGGTAGCGGTTCAGGTGTCAGCGAGCCGACGATAGCCACGCCCCAGATGCGGCCGGCCACGACGATTGGTGCGCCGACCCCCCCATGCAGACCCAGCTGGCGGAGGTATTCGGCATCGCGGCCACCCATGACGTCGTGGCTGTCCATACGGGCCACGTGCCCGGTTCGCAACACCATGGCCGCGACGCTTTCGTCCTGCGACGTAAACCGCTTGCCGACAGGCATTTTCATCGAGCCGGGCTCGTCGCGGGCGGCAAGGACTGTTGCTGCGCCGTCGGGCTCGTAGCGGAGCAGAGCGCAGTGGTGCACTCCCAGGCACGACGCCAATTCGCCTGCCACCGCTGAGAACACCTCGGAGGGTGACACCGCGCGCGCTACCAGAGTCGCAATCCGTCGCAATGCAGTCTGCTGGTCAGCGAGCAAGCGGATCGCGTCACGACTCGCTTCTGCGTCCCGGCGGCGTTGATCTGCTTCGATTGCGCGCAGTCGGGCCTGCCCCGCCAGGATGCTGGCCAGCAGCGCGATGGGCAGGAAAGTAATCATTGCCACCAAGTCGTCTGCCGTGATTGGGAGGACTGTCCCGTCAGCCGCGATATGGACATAGGAGTAGACGAGGGTACTCGCCAGTGTCATCGTCGCCGCCAACCCGAATTCCCATTGCGCCGACACAAGCAGGATCCCGAGGAAGAAGATGGCACCGAAGGTGTTCTCGGGGGCCAAGCGCATAAGCCGATAGACCACAAGCGTTTCGACCACGAGGACCGACGCCGCGACGACGATCCCGAGCCAGAGCGGCGGCGCCGTCGGACGAACTAGCAGCGCGACCAATCGGGCGCGGAGCTGTGGTGAGCCGGAGCCGTTCTCCCGCCCTGTCGTCCTGTCCACGCGATCCACCGGATGGCCGCGACTTAGAGCCCTACGCGCATTACCGCGTTCGTCTTCACGTCGTTCCAATCTCGTTGAGTACCCGACACGACCGAGTGCAGATGGGGCAAGCGCAGCGGTTTCGACGTCCTGTGTCGGGTTGTCTCGCTTAGCTTTGCGCGCATGCGAACCCGTGTCGCTACCGCTGACACCCATCAACCTTCCCAGCAGCGGGAATCTTCGCCTTCATGTCAGCTGCAAGTGGCGGCCTCGGTGGGGTAAGAGTGCAGTTAGCGGGAATGCGTGGGCCGTTCGCACACGGGAAGCTGAAATCATGTCACTGCGAGGTACACGAATGCGCTGCTTGATCATCGATGACAGCGCGCATTTTGTCGACGCCGCGCGTGGCTTGCTCGAGTACCACCAGTGCGTCACGGTTGTCGGCGTGGCGTCGAACGCCACAGAGGCGCTGCGGCGCTTCGAGGAACTTCGACCGGACGTGACACTGGTTGACGTCAACCTCGGCGCGGAAAGCGGTTTCGACGTCGTTGAACAACTTCACCTGTCGGGTTCACCGACAAATACACCCCTGATACTGATTTCTACGCACGCCGAACAGGACTTCGCCGACATGATCGCGGCGTCCCCGGCCATCGGTTTCCTGTCGAAGGCGGCGCTGACGCCCTTGGCAATTCACGAACTTGTCCGCGGATCCGTGGCCGTCAAGGAATCCGACGACAGCTAGCACCTGGCGGTGATCGTCGCCGGACTCCGGCGAGTTCAGTTTGGTGCAGGGTGGTACGAGGTAGCACGTAACCACTTGTCGGGCAGGCTTTTTGAAGAATGACTATGTAGGAATGCCGGAGGGCGGCCCCGTCGCGGTCCAGTGTCAGGAGCCGGGCAGGAACCGCCCCCCGGCGTTGGGGGAGCAGCTACGGCGTCTATCGGTGTCCGCCGCCGCCGCCGCCGTGGAAACCGCCGCCGCCGCGGTAACCGCCAAAATCGCCGCCCTCCCAGTAGGGGTACAGGGGCTGGTCCTGGACCGCCCCCGGCGAGTCATTGATCTCGACGTTGCCCGGTGATTGGCACATGGTGTCGGGGGCGCCGGTGCTGCAAGCCGTCTGAGCCCCTGGGGTGTCGGCCGCAGCGAATGGCGCTGCGGCGATTGCGGCCACGGCAGCCGCCGCGATGAGTATTGGTGTGAATTTCAGTGTGTTTGTCATGTTTCCAGTGTTGCTATCCAGTGAGCCCATGTCGTCACAGCTGACACCCATCACTGAGTGCAACCTGCTGGTATTCGTCGGGCACGGCCAGCATCCGGACAGGCCCGCGGCTGCCACCCGGGTATGCTGTGCTGGCGCGTCTCGTTGAAGTGGCGAAGATCGATGTGAGTTCCTGGTGACGCAGAAACGGTCACGGCAACCTGGCTCGGCGTGGATGCCGGGCAGAATTCTTGCGGGCAGCACCTCGGAGACGGGTTTGGGTCCGCGGTTGATGCGCGCACGATTGTTGGCCCTATTGATCCCCCCTGCGGCGCCATCACTTGCGCTGGGGATTGCGGTGGGGACGGGCTTCATTGTGGTCGAGACCGTCGTCGTGTGTCTGCTCAATGAACTCACCGGTCTGCATGGCACCTTCGGCACGCTCTATCTGCTTGGCGTCCTGGTCGTCGCCACGGTGTGGGGGTTTGGGCTGTCTGCAGCGGTGTCGGTGGCAAGCGCGGTCGCGTTCGCCTACTTCCGCGATTGGCCGAAAGGACATTTCGCACCCTTTGAGCCCGAAAACGCGTTGGTGATCGCCGTCTTCCTGCTGATTGCGATGGTGGCCAACACCCTGGCCGGCCTGGCGCGGGTGGGGGAACGGTTCTTCAACCTGTCATCCGATCTCTTGTGCATCACTGGTCCTGAGGACGTCATTCGGGCTAATCCCGCCTTCGAGGTCACACTCGGGTATTCGAGCAAGGACCTGGAGTCGCGGCCGTTTCTCGACCTGGTCGTTCCTGATGACCGCGATCGCGTGCGCGCGGTGCTGCAACAACTCTTCGACGGCGATAAGACAGTGCGCTTCGAGGATCGGGTCATGTGCAGCGACGGCTCGCAACGCTGGATCGACTGGAGCATCGTGCCGCGCCAGGGTCTGTTCTATGCGGTCGGCCGCGACGTGACCCAGCGCCGGCGGGAGCAGGATGAGTTGCGTGAGGCGCAGCGCATGGTCGAGGCGAGCCGCGACGAGCTTGCTCTACTCGCCGACCAGCAGACGGCCTTGCGGCGAGTGGCGACACTCGTGGCCCGCGGAGTAAGCCCCTCTGAGGTGTTTCGCGCCGTCGCGGACGAGATGGCCCGATGCCTGCATCTGCACCACGCCACGGTGTCTCAATACGACGCAGGCGTCGCGTTAGTACCTCTCGCCATCTATCACGAGGACCGGGTCCAGACGCTGCCTGAACACTTCCGCCTGCCGCTGGACGGGGACAACGTCGCTGTCAGGGTGTTGCACACGGGTCGCGCCGCCCGAATGGACAGGCACAGCGATGCTCCGGGTACCCACGCAGCCCGTATCCGGGAGCTCGGCATCCGTTCGGCGGTGGGAGTCCCGATCATCGTCGACGGCCTCGTGTGGGGCGCGGCGATTGTCGGCTCGACGAGGTCTGAGCCCTTGCCATCGGACACCGAGGAGCGTGTCGGCGATTTCGCCGACCTTGTCGCCACCGCGATCGCGAACGCCGCAACGCGTGCCGAACTCGTCGCTTCGCGCGCCCGCATCGTCGCCGCAGCGGATGACGCGCGCCGCCGTCTGGAACGCGACCTGCACGACGGTGCCCAACAGCGGCTGGTCGCGCTGGGGCTACAAGCGCGGTTGGCAGAGGCGTCAGTGCCGCCCGGACTCGACGATCTCAAGGGCCAGCTATCTGGCGTCGTGTCGGGTCTGATGGGGGCTTCGGCAGATCTACAAGAGATATCGCGCGGAATTCATCCGGCGATCCTGTCCAAGGGCGGCGTCGTTTCCGCACTGAAGACACTGGCGCGCCGCTGCACGGTCCCCGTGACCCTGGAACTCGCGATTGAGCGACGTCTGCCTGACTCAGTAGAAGTCGGCGTCTACTACATTGCGGCCGAGGCGCTCACCAATGCGGCCAAGCATGCGCGCGCGTCCGAGGTGACCGTGCACGCAGAGTCGACCGTTGACCACCTCTCCCTGACGATTCGCGACGACGGAATCGGGGGCGCCGACTTCGCCGAGGGGTCGGGACTTGTTGGGCTCAAAGACCGGGTGGCAGCTCTCGGTGGCGAGCTGAGTATCACGAGCCCTGTAGGAATCGGAACAGCAGTGGTGGTGACGATTCCCCTCGACCACACCGAGCGAGCCAGCTAATCGCTGGCCCCAGCAGTGATCAGCTGACCGCCCGCCGTTGTCCGTCGGTGAGTTGCCGGCGGAGTTGTCGGCGGCCACGGTGAAGGCGCGACATCACGGTTCCGTGCGGGATGGCCATGATCTCCGCAATCTCTTTGTATCGAAGACCCTCGACGTCCGCATAAAACACCACCATGCGAAATCGCAACGGCAGGGCCCGCATCGCTGCCTTGATATCGTTGTCGGGCAACGTATCCAGCGCCTCGTCCTCGGCCGATCGCGATCCCCTCGGCGGGTGTTGGGCGAGCACGGCCAGCTGGGCCTCGCTGATGTTGTCCATCGGGTAGTGCAGCGGTTGCCGGCGTTTCTTCCGATAGGCATTGATGTAAGTGTTCACCATGATCCTGTACACCCAGGCGCTGACGTTGGTGTTCGGCTGGTACGAAAGGAAATTCGCGAATGCCTTCACCATCGTGTCCTGAACTAGATCCTGCGCGTCTGCGTGATTGTGACTCATGCGCAAAGCATGACGGTAGAGCGCTTCACGTAGGGGAACCACATCGCGTTCGAAGCGCGCGGCCAACTCACGATCGGTTGAGTCTGACCCGGATGGCCAAGTCATCCCGCGGTGCAGGCACGCGGTGCGGACCCCTTCGCCTGCTGTTACATGAATTGGTCGTTGGGATGCGATGGCGTCCATGGCATCCCACGATCGCATTCGTTGCCGGGGATGTCAGCACCGTTAGTGGTCATCAGCCAGTCATGCCAGCTGCACCTCTGCATACCGGGTAGCGGTACTTGGAGTAACCGTTCAATCGACTGCTTGAATAACTCACCTTCCAGATAACACTACCTCCAAATAGACGCCACCTCTGAGGATTTCGGCGGGTATGACGGCAACGCTGGAAGTGCACGCAACAATATGCACTGAGAGGAAACCATTATGCGAATCGGGCTGAAGTACATCACGTCAGCGTTGGCGGTTGGAGCTGCCGCGGTTGCTATCGCCGTTTCACCACCGGCAATGGCTGAACCACCGACCGGTCAGGGTGCGACGGTTGGTACCGCGCCGGCGGTCGTCGGCGCCGACTGGGACCGTCGTGGTGGCGGCCATGGCGGCGGGCACGGTCGTGGCGACTGGCACGGCGGTGGTGATTGGCACCACGGCTGGGGCCACTGGTACCCATGGGGCTGGGGCTGGTAGTTGGCGGTGGCTGGGGGCGACGTTTCCCGCAGGCATGAAGCGGTGATGGCCGTCAGCTGTGGCGACACGCGCGCGATTTAACGCGATCGTGGCAAGCATCCCGCCCGCCCGATCGGAGAAGTGACATGCCCAACGCCCCGGCAGATATCAACACCGACTTGATGCCGCGCGTCGACGATTGGGTCGCACCGCAATCGCCGGGCGACGTGGTCGAGATTCTCTTGAGGGCCGGGTTGTTTCGCAGAGTCGATGCCAGTGCACTCGCTGCGCTCACCGAGCGGATTCAACTTGTCGACTTCCCGCGCGGGCACAACATATACACAGCCGGAGAGCCCGGTGACACGTTGTACATCATCGGTTCGGGGAAGGTCAAGATCGGGCACAGCTGCCCCGACGGTCGTGAGAATCTGCTGACGATCCTGGGCCCGTCGGACATGTTCGGTGAATTGTCGATTCTCGACCCGGGACCGCGGACGTACAGCGTCACCACGATCACGGCGGTCCGGGCCGTGCCGATATCACGGGATGCGCTGCGCCGCTGGATGTTTGATCGCCCCGATACTGCCGAGCAGCTGCTCAGGTTGTTGGCCCGCCGGCTGCGCCGCTCCAACAACCTCGCCGTTCTGATGTTCACCGACGTTCCAGGGCGAGTCGCCGAGCGCCTGCTTCAGTTGGCCCATCGCTTCGGCACCCGGGAAGACGGCGCCGTGCGCGTCGACCACGATCTCAACGATGACGAGTTCGCCCAGTTGGTCGGCGCCTCAGCAGAGATGGTCCGCGACGCGCTGGCCGACTTCACCTATCGCGGGTGGATACGGCTCGACGGCACAAGCGTGTTGATCATCGACTCCGAACCGATGGCACGCCTGGCGCGCGGTAAAACCGACGACCGTAAGACGCGGCAAACGACCGCCTAAAAACCTGCGGCCTGGCCGTCGCGGCGGGGCTCGCTCGCCGCGAGGTAGCCGTCGTCGAGCCGCCAGATCGCCTGGCAGCTGCCGAACTGGTAGTCATCCACCGTGACGATCTCGTGGCCCCGGCGCCGCAACTCCTCCAGCGTTCCCGGCGGGAACCCGCTTTCGGCGCTCACCTGCATTCCCTGCACCCAGCGGAAGCGCGGACCGTCACATGCTGCCTGCGGGTTTTGGCCGTAGTCAACGATGCGCACCACAACCTGTAGATGCCCCTGCGGCTGCATGCTCGCGCCCATGACCCCGAAGCTCATCACCGGTGAGCCGTCCTTGGTCATGAAGCCGGGAATGATGGTGTGGTACGGGCGTTTACGCGGCCCCACCCGATTGGGGTGCCCCGGCACCGCGCCAAAGGCCGTACCGCGGTTCTGCAGCGAAATCCCCGTGCCGGGCACCACCACACCCGAGCCGAAGCCCATGTAGTTGGACTGGATCATCGACACCATCATCCCGGAGTCATCGGCGGCTGTGAGGTACACAGTGCCGCCCTTGGGCGGACTGCCCGCTGTCGCCGGTTGGGCTCGCCGTGGGTCGATCAGCGACGCGCGTTGTTGCAGATAGTCCCTATCGAGAAGTTGTTCCGGGCGCACGGGTGTGTAATCGGCGTCCGCGACATACGCAAGCGCGTCGGCGAAGGCGAGCTTCAGTGCCTCGATCTGCAGATGCACGCTATCTGCCGAATCCACTGGGAACGAAGCCATGTCGAAGTGCTCGAGGACGCCCAGCGCGACCAACGCGACGATGCCTTGGGTGTTCGGCGGGATCTCGTGAATCGTGTATGCCCGGTAGTCGGTGCCGATCGTGGCGACCCAGTCGGCGCGGTGCGCGGCGAGGTCGGCGGCGGTCATGGCTCCGCCGTTCGCTGCCGAATGTGCTTCCATCCTCTCGGCGAGCTGGCCGCGGTAGAACGCCTCGCCGGTCGTCTCCGCGATCTGTTCGAGCGTCGCCGCGTGCTCGGGAAACCTGAAGCGCTCCCCCGGTGCCGGTGCCCGGCCGCTCGGCAGGAACGCCTGTGCGAAGCCCGGGTGCGATTCGAATAGGGGCGCCTGCGCCGCCCACTGTCGGGCGATCGTCGGGGAGACGAGAAACCCGTTGCGGCCGTGGCGGATCGCAGGCTCGAAGATCCGCGCGAACGGGAGCTTGCCGAACTTCTTGTGTAGCTCGACCCAGGCCGAAACGGCGCCCGGGACCGTCACCGAGTTCCACCCCAGTTCGGGGACCCGCTGACCCCTGAAATACTCCGGCGTCCAGGCGGCGGGCGAGCGACCGGAGGCATTCAGACCGTGCAAACGCGTTCCGTCCCACACGATCGCGA
>NZ_JAVHWM010000201.1:0-28316 GCF_032159765.1 Mycobacterium sp.
GCAAAGACAGCCGCCCGGTTGCGATGTCGCGGCGGTATCGCCCTGCGGCCTGGCTGAGCATCGTCTCCGACACCTCGACACCATGAACACTGCCCGACGGACCGACACTGTCAAGCAGGAATTTCAGCCCCACGCCGCCACCGAATCCGACATCGGCCAGCGCCGATGCTTCATCGGGTTGCAGCGCCCGCGCGGCGGCGCTCACGAAGCGCCGGTTGCCCCGATTGAGCGCCGCACCAAACAGCCGCCCACGCAGACCAATTGGATGACCGAGCTGCTTAGCAATACCCGCCATGACGGCGTCTCGGACCCCCATCCGACGACCGTAGAGCACGAACACTGATGCGGCACGACTTATTGGATGAAGTGACGGGAGCGTAGGCGACGAGGGGTCCGGTCGGCGAAAGAATCACGTCTAGCGCGTCGTGACCTGGGACCGACGGTGAACTCGTCGAGTTCCGGTTCCAAACAACGTCAGGCGGGAAAGCCGCTGTTCGTTAGCATTCGGTGGAAGGATGAGTTTCTATGAAGGCTAGACGTTTGACCATCTTGGTGATGCTCGTTTCGTTGACGGTGTTGGGCTGTTCATCAGAGAAGAACCGCTCGCAGATGGCCACGCCGACGACAACCACCACGCAGACGCCGGCCATCGAGGTTTCCGGTGCCGAAAACGGCAAAGACATCACGATCTCCGTCGGTGGCACGTTGAAACTGACCTTGACGGCGAATCACAGCACCCCATTCCGGTGGGCGGCTGACACGCAGATCGGCGATGCCAGCGTCCTGCAGCAAACAGGTCACCAATACACGGCTAGCGCCACCACTGGCGGACCCGGCATCGAGTTCTGGACATTCAGGGCGTTGAAGGTAGGTACTACCACGATCTCCAATCAGGAGAATTCCGTTGCGGACAATGGCGTTACGCCGCTGGATACGTTCACGGCAAAAGTCATCGTCAAGTAAGAGGATTCACTTTCTTATTGGCTTCGGGCCGCCAGGATGGTCGTCCTGTCTGAACTGAGGGATGGCGACATGGTCGAATTCCGGTTCAACGTCTAGCCAGCAGAAGAGCAGTAACCCCCGACTAAAGTGGCCGCGCGACGCGGCCGTCGGCATAGCATTCCATGGTGAGTTTTATCGTCTCGCCGGAGGCTTATGCCCGGTTCATGGGCCGATACGCCGAGCCTCTCGCGCAGGTCTTCACGGCGTTCGCCCAGGTCGGCGTGGGCGACAAGGTGCTCGACGTCGGCTGTGGGCCAGGCGCGTTGACTGCGCGTTTGTTGTCGGTCGGAGCCAAGGTCGCGGCGATCGATCCTTCACCACCGTTCATCGACGCGATTCGCGCGCGCTTCCCAGACATTGACGTGCGTCTGGGTACGGCGGAAGAAATGCCGTACGACACTGCCGCTTTCGACGCTGCTCTCGCGCAATTAGTGGTCCATTTCATGACGGATCCGGTGGTCGCCGTTAGACAGATGGCGCGTGTGACTCGGCGTGGCGGTGTCATTGCCGCGTGCGTGTGGGACGGGCCGACCGGCGCACTGGCTCCGTTCTGGAATGCAGTTCACGAGATCGACCCCGAAGCTGAGGATGAGGCGCTACTTTCCGGGGCGCGCATGGGGCACCTGACTGAGCTTTTCGAAGCTGCTGGGCTGCGCGATGTGGAAGAAGTTCCAATTGCGGCCGAGGTTGTGCACCCGACATTTGAGGAGTGGTGGGAACCCTATACATACGGAGTAGGTCCTGCCGGCGATTACGTCCAGCAACTCGATGACGATCGTCGAACAGGTCTCGCATCCGTGGCTCGTGAACGCCTGGGTAGTGGGCCGTTCACCGTTACCGCCAACGCATGGGCCTCCCGCGGAACGGTGTGACTGCAACGTGGTCGAATTCCGGATACAACGTGTGAAAGGCCAGCTTGTGGCCTACACACGTGTCGAGGAGCACGCCGAACGGCTCTTCGGGCTCGAACTCGCGATTGCGACCGACGGTGCGGTCCGTCACAAGTCGTGAGGCGGGATGGAGCATGGTTGTTGTCCGTCCTTATCGGAGGACCGATATAGCAGAAAGGTCTGGTCAGCGGTGACACGATATTGACGTGAACGACGGTTGGTCGGGCGGTGTGAGATGACTGCCACGGGGCTGCAGTGCGGATCGTGCGGCACGGAACTGAACGAGACAGCCAAGTTCTGTAGCGAATGTGGTGCAGCTGTTTCGGCGGGCCCGAAGCCGGCCGAGTTCAAACAGGTGACGGTGCTGTTCGCCGACGTGGTGCGCTCGATGGACATCGCCGCGGCGGTGGGTGCCGAGCGGCTGCGCGAGATCATTGCCGAGCTGGTCGGTCCGGGCGTGGCGGTGGTGCGCCGGTACGGCGGCACGATGGAAAAGTTCACCGGTGATGGCCTGATGGCGTTGTTCGGCGCGCCGGTGGCGTTGGAGGATCATGCGATCCGGGCGTGCTTGGCGGCGCTGTCCATCCAGGAGGAGACGAACCGCTTGGCCGCGGAGGTGCGACGCCGTGACGGCGTGGATCTGCGGCTCCGCGTGGGTCTGAATTCGGGCCGGGTTGTTGCCGGTGAGATCGGCCCGGGTGTATCGGGTTACGCCGCGATCGGGGAGCAGGTGGGGTTTGCGCAGCGGATGGAGTCGGTCGCCCCGCCGGGCGGGGTGATGCTCAGCGAGTCCACCGCGCATTTGGTCGAGCACATCGCGGTCCTCGCCGACACCGAAATGGTGTCGATCAAGGGAAAGGACGACCCCGTGTCAGCGCGCCGGCTGCTGGCGATCGAGCCGCGCCGTGCTCTGGCCAGTGGCACGGAATCGCGCATGATCGGTCGCCGTTGGGAGATGGCCGCTGTTGAGGCCATGGTGGACCGCGCGATCGGTGGCCGCGGCGGCAAGGTGAATGTGGTGGGACCACCGGGCATCGGCAAGTCCCGAGTGGCGCGGGAGGCCGCGGCGCTGGCGGTCGGTCGTGGGGTCGAGGTGTTTTGGACGTTCTGCGAATCCCATGCCCGTGACATCCCCTTCGGTGTGGTGACGCGCCTGCTGCGGGCGGGCCTCGGCGTGGCTGATCTTGAAGGCGAAGCGGCGCGCGCGCGGATACGGGAACAAGTTCCGGATGCCGACCCGCAGGATCTGCTGCTGCTGGATGATCTGCTCGGGGTCGCCGACACCGGGGTGCCGCTGCCCCAGATCGACCCGGAGGCGCGGCGGCGCCGGTTGACCGCATTGATCAACACCGCTTGGTTGGCGCGCGCCGAGCCGGCGTTTTTCATGATCGAGGATGCGCATTGGATCGATGCGGTCAGCGACTCGATGCTGGCTGACTTCCTCACCGTGATCCCGCGTACCTCGTCGCTGGTGCTGATCACGTCTCGCCCCGAGTATGAGGGCGCGCTGACGCTGGTGCACGGGACGCAGAGGATATCCCTTGCCCCACTGGCTGATTCAGACACCTCGGCGATGCTGCGTGAGCTGCTGGGTTCGGATCCCTCGGTCGTTGAGCTGTCCGCGATCATCGCCGAGCGGGCAGCAGGGAATCCGTTTTTCGCCGAGGAGATGGTGCGCGAGTTGGCCCAGCGCGGGGTGCTGGCGGGTAAGCGCGGCGGCTACGTCTGCCACGCGGATGTCGCCGACGTCGTCGTGCCGGCCACGGTGCAGGCGGCCATCGCGGCGCGCATCGACCGGCTCGACACCGCGGCCAAGCGGACGTTGAACGCGGCGGCGGTGATCGGTGCCCGCTTCAGCGCGGAGCTGCTCGCCGCACTGAGCATCGATCCGGTGGTCGACGAGCTGCTCAACGCGGAGCTCATCGATCAGGTGCGGTTCACCCCCAGCGCCGAGTACGCCTTCCGGCATCCGCTGATCCGCGCGGTGGCCTACGAATCGCAGTTAAGCGTCAACCGCGAGCAGACCCATCGCACGCTGGCCGCTGCCATTGAGGCACGCGACCGCAGCGCCGCCGACGAGAACGCAGCTCTGATCGCCACACATCTCAAGGCGGCCGGCGAACTGGCTGAGTCTTACCGCTGGCACCTGCGCGCGGCGGAATGGCTTCGGCCTCGCGATATTCCCGCCGCATGCGCACAATGGGAGGACGCGCGACGCATCGCCGACGAGTTGCCCGATGACCACGACGACGTCATCGCCATGCGAATCGCGCCACGCACCATGCTGATCTCGACGACGCTCTACGTAGGCAGTGGTGCAGACATCGACGAGCGCTACCGCGAGTTTCGTGACCTGACAACGCAAACCGGTGATCTGACGTCCTTTGCGATTGCGACAGCCGGACTCATCTTTTCGTTCGCCGTCAACGACAACCGCGTTCCCGAGGCCGCGGCGCTGGCTTCGGAGCTCGAGGATGTAGTCAGCCACATTCACTGCGATGCCGAGAGCAGGAGCATCATCCTCAATGCGGTGGCATATGTAAGATTCGCAAATTGCGAATTCGATGCCGCGCTCAAGATTATCGATGCGATACACGCATTATCTACGGACATACCGGCAGACGAACTTATTTCGGCAAACGCCCTTCTTGGTGCCATCGAGACGTGCGCCGGCCGCTACGAGCAGGGCAGACGGCGCACCCGAAAGGCTTTAAAGCACGCGCACCAATCCATCCGCTACACGTCTATTCTGATGTACTTCGTCGTGACGACGGCGCTGGGCGTGGACCAGGCTGATGAGCCGCTCGACGACATCCGCGAGGCGTTGCGGCGCGCTGAATCGTTCGGTGCCATCATCGGAATCATCCTCGCCCAATTGGCCTGCGGCAAAGTGTTGCTGCGAGGGGAGGATGGGGCGCACGACGAGGCGATCGACGTGCTTCACAAAGCCCACGCGAACATGCGGACGCACAAGAGCCTAACCGTCGCGCTGCCGGCCGTCGTTGCCGACCTGGCGATCGACGCCGCCCGCCACGGGCGAATTGACGAAGCGATCGACGAACTTCATGCCACGTTTGCGTTACACATGGCTGGTGGCTCCCGTATCTTCGTCGGTTGCGCCGGTGAGGCACTGGTCGGCCTCCTCATCGAACGGGGATCCACCGACGACCTCACTGAGGCGCACCGAATCGTTGATCACTGGCAGCACCGTCGGCCTGGCATTCCGGCACTGGACCTGTGGTGGCTGAAATCGCGGGCGCTGTTGGCGAAGGTGGAGGGCGACTCGGAGGGGTACGCCGAGCTCGCCACGCAGTACCTTGAGCTGTGCGAGAAGCTCGACGCCCGCGGGCGACTCGATGAGGCGCGCCAAATGATCAACCGAATCGTCTGAAGCGGCGGGTGAAGAAAATGGCGACGATACTGGCCTATACCTCCCCCGCACTTGGTCACCTATTGCCAATCAGCGCACTGCTATCAGAGCTGTCCCGTCGCGGCCACACCGTCCATGTGCGCACGCTTTCCACCGGCGTTGAGATCGGCCAGCGGCTCGGATTTACCACGGACGCGATCGACCCGCGGATCGAGCGAATCGAGCTCGACGACTGGAAGGCAACCAACCCTGTTGCTTCGCTGAAGCTTTCGGTCGCGGCGTTCGGCCGGCGCGCCGTGCACGAAGTCACCGATCTGGCCGAGACGGTGGCGCGTACACACCCAGACGCATTGCTTGTCGATGTGAATTGCTGGGGTGCTCAGTCCGCGGCCGACGCCGGTCCAATCCCATGGGCCTGTTTCTCGCCGTACACGCCGCCGTTACGATCGCCCGGGGTGCCGCCGTTTGGGCTGGGTCTTAGACCGATCTCAGGTGCGGTGGGCCGGATGCGCGATGCCGCCGTGCGGACAGCTGTGGTGGGCCGTCTGGAAAAGGTAATGCTGCCGCCGATCAACACGATTCGCGCCGAGGTCAATGTAGGGCCGGTCTCGTCAATGGACGAGTTCTTGCGCCGGTCGCCCCTGTTACTCGTCGCCAGCGGCAAGCCATTTCAGTACCCACAAACCGATTGGGGCGATGCGGTTCAGATGATCGGACCCTGCGTGCTTGACCCCGGTCCGGACACAGACCCCGATTGGATGGCCTCGGTCGACCGGCCAATCGTGCTCGTCACCACGTCGTCGGAGAAACAGGCCGACGAGAACCTTGTCCAGACCGCGATGACCGCGTTGGCCGATGAGCCCGTGCATGTGGTCGCGACCCTGCCGGCTGGGCAATCAAGCGGAATTGCGACGTCGCCCAATGCGACGGTGTGCCAATTCGTCCCGCACGGCGTAGTCCTTGACCGCGCGGTGTGTGCGGTGACGCACGGTGGGATGGGCGTGACTCAAAAGGCGCTCGCCCATGGTGTACCCGTGTGCGTCGTGCCCTACGGGCGTGACCAATTCGAGGTCGCACGGCGCGTCGAGGTAGCCCGGTGCGGCACCCGCCTACCGGCCAAGAAACTGTCGCCGCAGCGGCTACGAACGAAGGTGCGAGAAGCGATGACAATGACTGCCGGCGCGAGACGGGTGGCGGCTGGTTTCGCCGCGACCGGCGGCGTGGCCCGCGGTGCCGACTTATTTGAACAGCGCGTGCTCGGTATCAACAAAGGCTGAGTCACTGGACTGTCCCGCGCCCTGCCGAATGTCTTGCCGCCTGCGGTGTATCCAGTACTCGTCCTCGCCCGGCTAGGCGAGGCCCAGGGTGTGGCGATCTGGGACCTGTGACCAGGCAGGTGCCATCTCAGCCGCGGCTGAGGTGCGCGCGGATGGCCGAGATGGTGGCCGTGACAGCCGCCGCACTGTCTCCTCCGAACGGGGCAATGCTCGCAAAGCCGTGAGTAAGTGAATCGAACTGCCGGTGGTCCACGGTGACACCGGCCGAGCGCAAGGCCGCTGCGTACTGGTTGCCCTCATCACGCAGCGGATCGAACCCCGCCGTGAGCACCAAGGCCGGTGCCAGGCCGGATAAATCAGCAGCCTTCAGCGGTGATATCTGCGGGTCGTCGGCTGCCATGCCGGCACCGCCCAGATACGCGTCTCTGAACCAGTCTGTGTCCCGCTTGGAGAGGAAGAATCCGTCCGAGAACATCGCTCGCGACCGGGTCTGCGTGGACATATCCAGCACGGGATAGAGCAGGACCTGCAGCGCCGGCTGCGGAATGCCCTCTTCGCGGCTTCGCAGCGCGACGAGTGTCGCTAGGTTTCCACCGGCGCTGTCGCCGCCAACGCCGATCCGCGACTGGTCGGCCCCCAGTTCGGCGGCATGTTCAAGTGCCCATCGATAGGCTGCGACGCAGTCGTCGAGCGCGGCCGGGGCCTTGTGTTCGGGCGCAAGCCGGTAATCCACCGACAACACATGTATCGCGGCGTCCTTGCAGATCATTCGGCACAGCCCGTCGTGAGATTCGATGTCGCCCACGACAAAACCACCACCGTGGAAGAAGACAAGCAACGGCGCTCCCGCCGCAGTCGGTCGGTAGTGCCGCGTGCGCACGGGGCCGCCGGGGCCGGGAATCGTGATGTCGGCGGTGGGGACGTCGACGTCGGTGCCCAGCAGTGCGTGCGAGCTCCGCATCAGTGCGCGAGCGGCTGCGGGATCGTCCGCCGCCGACAGGCCGCCGGTGCCTGTGCTTCGCTGGGCAGCCAAGATCAGTTGAAGCGTGGGGTCAAGAGTATTGCCGTCGATGGTGAGCCTCTTGCCGCCGACGAGGAGGCGTTTGAGCCACGGAGGAATCCACGGCACGACCTTCTTGCCGACGCGAAGTGCCGCGTTGATCACCACAAGGGGGCGGCTCCTGGGCGGCCTGTGTGTCATAGCTGCTCCCTGACAGACGGGGGTTTCTTACTGTTCTGATCATTCACGTCCGCCGGAGCGCGGATGCATGCGGGACAAATAGTTGGTACAACTTCCAAGAAGTAGACACCATTATCGTGACCAAGCTGATCGCCTAGCCGGGGCCAGCAGAGACGGAGCTGAAAATGAGCAAGGTTCCGAGCCGTCAGGCTCGTTTGGCGCACGCCGCCAAGCACGCTGACCTGTGGAACGCGGGAAGGAAGGACGAGTGGGTAGCGTCGTGGCGCACAATCTGCCCCGGTGACGTCCGCATGTTCGATCCCGTCGGCACGGAGGAGAAACACGGATTCGCCGCCGCCACTTCGGACGCCTTCGACATGTTTCAGTCGATCCTCAAGATCAAGATGATCACGGTGCAGGTCAACGGAAACGAGATGGCCTGGGTGTGCGAGAACCACTTCGGCACCGAGCCGAACGTGCAAATGGCATACAGCATCGAGACGTTTGCTTGGGACGACGATGGAAGCCTGCTCATCAAGACCTACTATCCGATGCCCGAATCCGTTGGAGCCCAGGCCGATCCGTATACCCATCTCCTCGAGGGGCAGAAGTAGCCGACGCCATGAGCTGGACACCTGAGCAGCTCGCTCGGATCGATGCCGCCCGCGAACTCGAGATTGCAGTGCGCCGTGCGGACGGAACACTTCGGCCGTGGACGCCGATTTGGGTTGTGCACGTTGCCGACGACGTCTATGTCCGCACGTGGTATCGCAGAGATACCGGGTGGTTTGGCCTTGCCTTGCGCACAGGACGTGCGCGCGTGCGCTTCCCCGGCGTAGAAGTCGACGTGCGCATCGAGGACGTCGGTGTCGGGCCGTCGGGACTGCGCGAGGACGTCGACGACGCGCACCGCGACAAGTACGGCGGCGGTTCGACCGGGAACATGGTCGGAGATGAAGCCGCTGCGACGACGCTTCGGTTGCTCAACGACTGAGTAAGCGGACTGTGTAAGCGCGCCCGATCACCGACACGTCGGTCTAGGTTGATGTCGATGGGAACTGCAATCGAACGTATCGTGCTCGACTTCGTGCACGCGGCCTACGGCGAGCACATGAATGTCGATGCCATGGCCGCCTTGATGGCCGAGGACTTCGTATGGCAGCTCAACGTGCCGCTCTCGCCGATCATCCGCGGACGTGAAGCCGCACGCGCCGAACTGGAGAAACACAACACGCTGGCGTCGGGCATGGTCGACGGCAGCGAGATTCGAACGGTCGTATCCAACGACGACACCGTGGTGGTGGAGCGGCTCGACGTGAACGTGATTGCGGGCAAGCGAGTCTCGTTTCACGTCACGGCGATCTTCGACGTCCGCGACGGCGCGATCACCTGCTGGCGCGAGTACTGGGACACGGGCGACATCGCCCGGCAGCTCGGCAGTGATCCGGCCCAGATGTTCGAGCAGATCGGTTCCTGACGGGACGGCGACGCACCGTCGTCGGGCGGCGAGTCAGGCGCATGGCATCGTCGTTGTGAAACCTCGCGAACCATCTGGAGGCGGCCACCGGCTCCGAAAGTTGATGAAGACCACGACGTACGGACTGCCGACATGAGTGACGACGAGGTGCGGGGCGCTCTGGGCCGCCACTGGGCGGCCTCAGACGCCAACGACTTCGAGACCGAACACGAGATCTATCGCGACGATGCGGTGCTGGAATACCCCCAATCCGGCGAGCGCATCCGCGGCCGACACAACATCCAGGCGTCGCGTGAAGCCCAGCCGAACCTCAAGAGATTCACGGTGCGACGCGTGCTGGGTGGCGGCAACCTGTGGGTCAGCGAACTCGTCCTCACGTACGACGACAAGCCGTACTACGTCGTGAGCGTCATGGAATTCGAGGACGGCGAAGTGGTCCGCGAGACGCAGTACTTCGGTGATCCGTTCGAGCCGGGCCCATCCCGCGCTCAGTTTGTCGAACACTAATCCATCGGCCCATCGTTTTACTGCACTCCAAGTTTGGTCTTCTTATCGGGCGCTTCGATTCTTCGTCAAGACCCGGCCGGATCTGGCCAACACGGTGCCTGGTGTCACCTGGCAGGCGAGGCGAACGCTGCCGCCCCGATAGCCGGCACGAGCGATGCGTGCCCTTTGGCATGATGAGGCCATGGACCGTCAGGCGATCATCGCGGCCGAATCGCGCAGGTTCGCCGAGGTGTTATCCGGGGCCGACCCAAATCGACGATGTCCCACATGTCCGGACTGGACTGCGTCGGATCTGCTGTGGCATCTGACCGAGGTTCACTTCTTCTGGGCAACGATCCTCGCGCGGCGGATGCAGCACGAGTCGGAACTGCAGGCGGTCGAACGGGATAAGCCCAGCCGCCCCGAGGCCGTGGCCGACATGCTGGCACTGCGTGAGCAGGCGACGGCCGTCCTCCTCGACCAGCTCGCGAAACATGAAGACAATGAGGCTTGTTGGTCGTGGTGGGCGCCAGATCAGACCGTCGGGTTCACCCGGCGCATGCAGACCTACGAAGCGACGATGCACCGGTTGGATGCCGAGTTGACGGCCGATGTCCCGGTCAGCCTGATCGCGACGGATGTCGCCGAGGGCGCAGTCGATCACGCGGTTGATGTGATGTGGGGCTGGATGCCCAACGAGGCGACTTACCGGACCGACAGCATCGTGAATTTCGTTGCGACCGACACCGGCCAGAGCTGGTCGGTTGAAGTCGGCACCTGGACGGCGAACACTGGCGACGGCCCGCGGGCGGTACGAGCAACGGCAGGGGAACCAACAGCAACAGTCACCGGTTCCGTGGTGGACCTGGCACTGTGGGTATGGACCCGAGGCGGTTCCGTCCAGACAGCCGGCGATCCATCGTCGCTCGCAGCGCTCAATGCCGTCGTGTCACAAGGCATGCCATAGTCAGGCTGGGTGATGAACCCGAAGCGGCCTGTCTAACTCCCGGCATGCCGGATTGTGAAATCGAGGTCGGTGTCGTGCCCGCCCCTCGGATCGCGCGCCGCCACGGTCTCCTGGCTGGTGATCGTGTCTTCGGTGCGTACCAGCGGTGGCAGATGCCCGTACTTTTCGCGCCGGACGTCGGCGGCGGCGTCGTCTTCCACGGTCATGTGACCTCCTCAGGACAGTGTGACTGGCCCGCGGATACCGAGACAACGTTTACGCGATCTTGGAGCGCGGACTTCTGCCGACTTACTGTCGTCCACAGGCCCGTCATCATTTGTTGACAGACCAGACCGCCAGACGAGAGACGAGCAATGAACCGAATCAAGTCACTGCTCAGCGTCCAATGGCCGGTCGTGCAGGCACCGATGACCTACATCGCACGCGCGGAGCTGGCCGCGGCTGTGTCGGAGGCGGGCGGCATGGGGATGATCGAGACCCTCACACCCGAGGGACGGTTAGATCTCAAGCGCGTCCGCGAGTTCACCGACAAGCCCGTCGCGGCCAACCTTATGATCCAAGGCTGGAAGGGCGACCCCTCGATCGTCGACATCCTCGCCGATGCCGGTATCCGCCACGTGTTCTGCTCGGCCGGAGACCCTGCCCTGTTCACCGACAGACTGCACGACGCCGGGATGAGCGTGGTCCACGTGGTCGGCTCACTGAAGGCTGCCCGCAAGGCAGAGGACGCCGGCGTGGATGCGCTTGTAGTGGAAGGCGTCGAAGGCGGTGGATTCAAGCATGCGATGGGCACATCGTCAATGGTCTTATTGCCGTTGGTCGCCGAACACATCGACCTTCCGATCATCTCCGCCGGCGGAATATGCGACGGGCGCTCTGCCGCTGCGGCCGTCGTCCTCGGCGCCGAAGGCGTCCAAATGGGCACTCGCATGCTCGCGAGCGAAGAAGCGTTGGTGCACCGCCACTTCAAGGACGCGATTCTGGGCGCGGGAGACCATGGGACAGTGATGATTTCGCTTCCCGGTAACCCGACGATGCGGGTGCTGCGCGTGGGCCTCGCGGCCCGCATTGCAGAGGGTCACGTTGAGACCAAGCCGCTAGGGCGGATCGAGGACCTCTACTTCAACGGCGACATGGACGCCAGTGTCGCCAACACCGGCCAGGTGTCGGCCCGGGTCACCGAAGTCTTGCCGGTCGCTGAAATCGTGCGCAACACATGGTCAGACGCCGTCAAGGCGATCGACGCGGCCCGGGAGCGCTCGTGAAGGCGATCGTGGCGACGATCGTCGCCCTGCTGATCGCAGGCTGCACATCCACCGCCGAACCACTTTCCGCGCTGAAAACGATAGATCCCAAGCGGTTTCAGGCCATCGTCGACGCCGCTGCCCACGAGCTGATGGTCCCTGGGGCGATGGTGCGGTTGCGCACTCCGCAGGGCGACTTTACCGCCGCCGTCGGCACCACCGAGCTCGGCAAGCAGACCCCGCCGACTGCCAACACACATTTCCGGATCGCCTCGAACACCAAGACCATGACAGCAGCGCTGATCGTGCTGCTCGCCCAGGACGGCAAATTGAAGGTGACCGACCCGGTGTCGTCGTACATTCCGAACGTTCCCAACGGTGAGAACATCACCGTCGCACAGCTTTTGAAAATGCGCAGCGGCCTCTACGGCTACACGTCCGACCCCGAACTCGCCGCCGCGATGGATGCCGACCCGAAGAAGGCGTGGACGGCGCAGGAGGTGCTGGCCATCGCGTACCGGCACCCGCCGCAGTTCGCGCCTGATGCGTCCTACGACTACAGCAACACCAATTACGCGCTGCTCGGCCTCGTCGCGGAGAGGGCCGGCGGACGCCCGTTGGGCGAACAGTTTCAGAAGCGGCTGTTCGGCCCGATCGGCCTGACCCAGACATCGCTTCCCGGCGCCGACGACACCTCCATTCCCGCGCCCTATTCGCACGGATACATGTACGGCGGAAGCTTTTACGCGCTCGCCGACGACCCGTACCCCGCCGACATGCAGGCCTCCGCAAAGGCCGGAACACTGCAACCGATCGACTACACGAATCAGAATCCCTCGTACGCCACCGCCGCAGGGGGAGCGATATCCACGGCCGACGACCTGGCCACGTGGATGAAGGCACTGGTCTCAGGCAAGGTGTTCAACGCCGACTACCAGCAACAGTGGCTGGCTAGCCTGCAAGCTGAGGATCCGGGCACGCCCGACGGGCAGAAGTACGGATACGGGATCTCGTATCAGCGGTTCGGCCCGCACGCGGCCATGTACTACCACGGCGGCGAACTTCCCGGCTTCAACTCATTCATGGGTTACGACCCGGATAACGCTGTGGCGCTGGTCATTTGGACGAACCTGACCTTGTCGCCGGAGGGTAAGACCACGGCGCAGGCCATGTTGCCCATTCTTCTCGACGAGATTTACGCCGGCTTGTCGCTCGCGCCGCCCACGCGTTGACCATCCCGACGCCGAGCGTCACGCCGGCGTGGCGGCCGCCTGCGTCGACCAGTGCTTACTGCCCGCCGACTGTCAGCCCGCCAGCCCACCAATGAGGACCTGGATCGCGAGGATGACAAGCAGGACCATCGCGGCGTACGCGAGCGCCGACAGGTAGCTGACGATAAGCGCCACCAGCGCGAGCCCGCGTCCCTGCTGCCCGGACCGTTTTGTCTGAGATCGGGCGACGTGTCCAAGAACGATGCCGGTGAGCGCCGCCACGGGAACAAGGACGACGACCGCCCAGGCAACCGCCTCCGGTAGTCGCGCCGAATGGTCGATGGCGACTGCGAACACCGTCCACGCCAAAATCAGCACCAGCGCTATCACGGCTGCGACGGCAGCGCCAACAGCGGCCTTATTGGTGCCCGGCGGTGCCTGGGTCACTCCGGTGACCATGTGGCCTCCTTAACGCCGTGGTGGCCCACATTTGCTGTGATGCCCGACGTGGCCGCGCTCCAAACGCCCAGGCTTGGGGCGAAGACATTCCCTACCGCGCGATTTTGACCTAACGTGTCCGCGTGGAGTCATTCCAACTCAGCACCGGCGGGCTCGTGCCCGTCGAGGCCCTTCTCCCGGGCGACCCGATCACCGATGTCAACGGTAGCGGCCAGCATTACAAGGTCCTCGAAACCAGGTGCGTCTGCGAAGGCTGCGTCGTCTTGGAGCTGGAGTCCAAGGCCAACGACGTCTTCCGTGTGATTGAGATGTCGTTCCCGAGCGGCTACGAAGTGGGTAGGTCGCACCTACGTCACTGGTGACGGGCGGCCGTTAGACCGCCTTCAGCCGCGGTCCTTCGGCGGTGTCTGCTGGGTCGATCCGGTCGTTCACCGTGTTCAATGTGACATCGACGCGGTCCGCTGCCCGATCGCAAACTCCACGTAGCCGCTGGCTCGCCGCGCCGACGTCGTCGGAGGCGATGCGAAGGTATGCGGTCACATTCGCACGCAGGCGATCGATGGCGAACGCCACCCGGCTGCGCACCTGGTCGTCCACCTCGACGGTCACATAGCGGAACCGAAACTTCATGTCGTTCACGGTAGTGGAACCGTGCGCATACCGGCGATACGGTTCAGGCGGAAGGGGGCAGCCGTGATCTTCATCGTCGTGAAGTTTCAGACCAAACCGGAGTGGACCGAACGCTGGCCTGAGCTCGTCGCGCCGTTCAGCGAGGCGACGCGTGCCGAGGAGGGCAACCTCTGGTTCGAATGGTCCCGCAGCCTGGACAACCCGGCCGAATACGTTCTCGTCGAGGCATTCCGGGACGGCGACGCCGGCGCCGCGCACGTCAACAGCGACCATTTCAAGGCGGCCCAGAGCGAGCTGCCCCAAGCACTGGCGTCCACACCGAAGGTGATCAGCGAGTCGATCGAGGCGACGGGCTGGTCGCCGTTGGCCGAATTTCCCGTCGACTAACGAGCGACGACGGCGATCTCGTCGCCGAGCCGGTACCCCGCGGTCAGCGGCAGCTCGTCACCGCTCCAGAACGAGCCGGGGTCGAACCAGTTCGCGTGCTTCAGCGTCGACAGCAGCCCCATCTCCTCGTACGTGATCGCCACCGTCTCAGCGCAGTAGGCCGTCTCGAGGCCTGCCTGACGCTGTTGGGCCTTCTTGCGCATCGCGGCCGCACGGAACCTCTTGTCCAGGAGCGGAATTCCTTCAGCGAGTTCACTGGCCACCGGGACCCGGCCGCGAAACCACCGCGCGGTGAGCCGCGCGGTGCTGGGGAATGGCGTGCCGTCCATCCGTGCGATCACACGCAACGCCTTGTCCTCCTGCTCGCGGGTCGCGTACGGCGTGAGCTGTCGCAGCCAGCACTGCTGCCCGTACTTGTGCATCCACTGCTCCACGGCTTCTCGCGCGTCGTTGAGCTGCACACCGCGGTGGTGATTTCCTGACCAGACGTCGACGAGCTTGTTGCCGAGTTCGGCGTGCCACATCAGTGCAGGCAGGTCGTCGAGCGCCACGGTCATCCCCACGTGGTTGATGGGGCTGTTGGTCATCGACTGGATCGCCCGGTCAGGCCGCGAGGTGCCCCGGAACAGCCAGATGTCGCCGGTTCGCGTTTCCTCCAACGCCCGTTCGAGCGACACAGTGTGCGCGTCCACCCGTGCAGCTTAGGCTGAGGATGATGCGCAACATATGGAAGTGGGCAGGTCTGGCCGGGCTCGTCGGGGTCGCTGCGGGTGGCGCGCTGGTCGCACGCGATCAACGTCGGCGCAATGCGTATACGCCCGACGAAGTCCGGTCGCGGTTACACCAGCGGCTGGCCGAATCCAATGGCGCAAGCCCGCATTAAGGCGCCCTACTACGAGAGCCGGTTCATTCGGGCGAACAATCCGGACCGGCCACAGGCGCTGTGGCTGCGCGAGACGATGCTGCTGAGCACCGCCGGCGCTGACAGCGCAGACGTCTGGTTGATGGTCTTCGATCCTGATGGCGCGGGCAACCGGGCGCTCAAGGCGCCGCACCCGGTCGAGGACGCGGAGTTTCGCACCGACGAGTGGATAGTGCGGATCGGTGAGGCCACGCTCGATGACACCGCCGCGCGCGGGTCGTTGAGCGGCGCGCACGCGGCGTCGTGGGATCTGCGGATCAACGGCGCCGGCGAAGCCGTCAAGCTACTGCCGGACCGGCAGTACTCGACCCGGTTTCCATCGGCGAAGACGATGGTCCGGTCGCCGTTGGCGAGGTTCGACGGCCGCGTGCAGACCGACGGCGTCGCGCTCGATATCAACGGCTGGACCGGCAGCGTCAACCACAACTGGGGGCGACGCCACACACCGGCTTATGCGTTCGGTCAGGTGTGCGGGTTCGACGAGGCGCCATCGTCGTCGCTGGAAATCGTCACCGCGCGTGCCGGCGTCGGGCCGCTGGTGTTGCCGCCGACCACGCTGATGGTCCTGCGTCACGGCGGCGGTGAATACGCCGCCCGCACCGTGCTTGCGGCGCGGCGCACCAACGGTGCGTACCACGACTTCGAATGGTCGTTCTCGGCCAGGTTCGACGACGTCGCCGTCGAGGGGCAGATCAAAGCCGAAGCCGCAGACGTCATCGGACTGAACTACAGCGACACCAACGGGAAGACGAAGTACTGCTACAACTCGGCGCTGGCAGATTGCCGAGTTCGATTGTCCGGGAAGGAGGCTGCGGAGCTGACGGCGACGCGCCGGGCGATGTTCGAGGTCCTCACCGACTCGCGGCGCGCCGATGTCGCGCTGCTGGCCTAGTCAGCCTTGATCGCGGGCCTCCTTGGTCGGCCGCCCGGCTGGTTCACTGAACGACTGCCCGGTCGCGGCGAAAAGGTGCTCAGCGGCGAGGATCTGGGTGCGGTTCTCCAGCGCAATGGCCGCCGACACGTTGGCGGCATCCAGATTCGCGTTGAACACCTGCTTGGTCATCTCCAATCCAAAGGGACTGTGCGAGAGCAAGATATCGGCGATCTCCTGCGCCCGTGCCAGGAGATGCTCGTCGTCGACCACCTCGGATACCAGACCGATGCGCTCGGCTTCGTCGGCGCCGACCCGGCGTGCGGTGAAGATCAAATCCGCCGCTCGGGTAGTGCCGAGAATCTTGGGGAGCGTGTAGCTGACCCCGATGTCGCATCCCCCGAGGCCCAGCTTGATGAACTGCGTGCAGAACATCGCGGTGGTGGAGGCGATCCGGAAATCGCAGGCCGCGGCGATGCCGAGTCCGCCGCCGACGGCCGCGCCGTTGACGGCAGCGATCACCGGCTGCGGCAATGCCATGATCTTCGGCACGAGCGACGCGACGAACTCCTGGGTCCGCATGGCCGCCGCCGGGCCGGTGCGGCTGCGGGCCGTGGGGGCGACGGCCGGCTCGGAAAGGTCGAGACCCGAACAGAATCCGCGGCCCGCGCCGGTGAGGATCACCACCCGGCAGTCGGATGCAGCCAGGTTGTCAAGTGCTGCGTGCAGCTCGCCAAGCATCTCCATGCTGAGCGCGTTGAGCCTGTCGGGATTGTTGAGCGTGATGATCGCGAGCTGAGGCGTCGGTTGCGCAGTGAGAACGAGGGTCACGTTCGTAATGTAAAGCTCAGCGCTTGACGAACTGCACGACGGCGTCGGTGAACGCGTCGTTGTCGTCGCCCGCTGCGGTGTGGCCCGCCTCAGAGAGTTCGACGAACTCCGCGTTGGGGACTTTCTGGAGGAAGTCCTTGACGCCTTCCGGGCTGACCACGTCGGACAGCTTGCCGCGGATCAGCAGGATCGGGATCTTCAGGTCGATCGCCGCGCGCTCCATCTTCTCGACGCGCAGCTGTGGGTCGTCGCCGGGTTTGGTCATCAGGTTCGGATCCCAGTGCCAGTACCAGCGGCCATCACGCAGGCGCAGATTCTTCTTCAGGCCCTCGGGGCTGCGGGGTTTGGTCCGGTGTGGCAGGTACGCGGCGACCGCGTCTGCCGCGTGCTCCAGCGTCGCGAATCCGTCGATGTTGCTGAACATGAACTCCCGGATCCGGGCGCTGCCGTCCTTGTCGTACCGCGGCACGACGTCGACCAGGATCAGCTTGGTCACCTTCTCCGGACCTGCCTTATCGGCGGCCAAGATGCCGGTGAGGCCACCCATGCTGGCGCCGATCAGCACCACCGGGCCGCCGATCGCGTCGATGACGTGCAGCACGTCATCGCGCAACACCTCGAGCCCGTACTCGGCGTCGGGTGACCATGCGCTGTCACCGTGGCCCCGGGAGTCCAGCGCGGCGACGTGAAAGCCCTGATCAGCGAGCACCTGACCGGTGTTCTTCCACGAGAACCGGTTCTGGCCGCCGCCGTGCAGCATCAGGATCGCGGGCCGTCCGTGCGCGGCTGTGCCGTGGTTCCACTCGTCGGCGACCAGCGCCAGTCCGCTGACGCCGCGATACGTCACCGTGTCCGGCTTGCTGTTCATCCGGCTCACGCTAGCCGACGCCTTAGAATCGGCCCTCGTGCCACCGCGGAATCGGATCGCCGCCGACGAGCGCGCGGACATCATTGACGCCGCCTACGCCTGCCTGTCGTCGCCACACCAGGGGCCGGTGTCGGTCGCAGCGATTTTGGACGGCGCGAACCTCTCGACGCGCGCGTTCTATCGGCACTTCGCGTCAAAGGACGAGCTGTTCCTGGCCATGCTCAAGCGCGACAGCGACGCCGTCACCCGTCGAATGCGTCGCATCGCCGACGACACCGCGCAGAGCCCGGTCGACCAGCTGAAGGCGTGGATCGACTTCCTGCTCGGCCTCGCATACAACCCGCGGCGGCGCGCGCACATCGTGGTGCTGGATTCCGATGAAGTGCGGGTGGCCAAGGGCTATCGCGAAGCGAGCGCGAAGCTTCGGGCCGATCGGGAACGGATCCTCGCCGACATCCTGCGACGGGGCTGCGACGACGGCTCCTTTCCGCTGGCCGAGCCCGATCGCGACGCGGCCGCGATTCATGCCGTCGTGGACCGGGCATTCGCGGGTCCCTTCCTCGGAATGGGCCCTGACCGCGAGCTTCTCGTGACGTATGTCCACGACTTCGCACTGCGGGCACTTGGAGCCACGCGATGAGTTTTCGTTCTCGAGGAGGTCTGTAGCTGCATGACGATCACACCATCGCTTTGGTTCGACAATGACCTCGAGGAAGCCGCGGAGTTCTACACCTCTGTGTTCCCGAACTCGAAGGTCGAGGGCATGAATCGGTACACCGAGGCAGGCCCAGGAACGCCCGGCGAGGTGGTCTCGGGCAGCTTCGTGCTCGACGGCACGCGGTTCGTCGGCATCAACGGGGGCCCGCAGTTCCCGTTCACCGAAGCCGTCTCGTTCATGGTCAGCTGCAAGGACCAGGACGAGGTTGACTATTACTGGGACAGGCTGGTCGCAGGCGGCGAGGAATCGCAGTGCGGTTGGCTGAAAGACCGCTTCGGTGTCAGCTGGCAGATCGTCCCCGACCGGCTTTTCGAGCTGATCGGCGATCCTGACCCCGCCCGCGCGACCGCGGCCACCAAGGCGATGCTCGGCATGCGCAAGATCGTGATCGCCGAGCTCGAGGCGGCGGCCGACGGGGCGTGACGTTCCGTCACTTTAGTAACGGCATTGCGCCGAGATCTGCAGGAGGGTCGCGTTTCGGCGAATTTAACTGCCCTGGTGCAGAAATCGGTGCGATTGGACGCAAGGGGGCTAGGTGTTCTTCAAGCCGGGGTGCTGGCGCGCGAGGAAGGGCACGATCAGATCCCGGGGCGCCAGCCGGTAGAGGACACCCGCGGCCCGGTTGAAGCCGCCCGGCACCACGACTCCCTTGCCTGCCGCCAAGCCGTCGATCCCGGCGCGAGCAACTTGGTCGGCGGTCTGCCACAGCACCGACGGCAGCGCGGCCTCGAAAAACTCATCGCTGACGCCCGCCGCCTCGCCGAATCCGGTCTTGACCGGGCCGGGGCACAGCGCGGTTGCGGTCACACCGCTGCCGCGTAGCTCGCCGCGCAGGGCCTCGGTGTAGGAAAGCACGAACGCCTTGGCCGCTCCGTATGACGCCTGGCCCGGCGCCGGTCCGAACGCGGCGACGGACGCGACGTTCAACACGGCCCCGCGACGGCGCTCGACCATGCCGGGCAGGAACCGGCAGGTCAGGTCGACGACCGCGGCGACGTCGACCTCGACGAGGTTGAGTTCCTTGTCGGGATCGGCCTTGGCGACGGGTCCGATCGTCGACAAGCCGGCGTTGTTGACCAGGATGTCGACGCTCACGCCGAGTTCCGCCACGCGGGCGGGCAGGGCGGCGCGCTCGGTCCGCGACGACAGGTCGGCGGTCAGGGGGAGTGCCCGTCCCCGTAGCCGGTCTGCCAGGGCCTCCAGCACCTCCTCGCGCCGCGCCACCAGCACGAGCCGATAGCGGCGCCGGGCCAGCTCCCGTGCGATCGCTTCGCCAATGCCCGACGACGCGCCGGTGATCAGCGCAACGCGGTCCTCTGCCGGTGCAGGAAAGGTCATGGCCTGACCGTAGGCCATGCCACGATGAGCGCGGTGAGAGCATGTGCGGACGCGAGGAGCAAAACAGCATTCAGCATGACCGCAGCGGACGCGCAGGTCTACTGGATGTCGGCGAAGATCCCCAACGATCAATTCCTGCTGTACGCCTTCGATGGCGAACCCGAAGCTGATGCGACACAGCAGGTTCTCGATCGGGCACGCGGCTGCCCTGATCTGGCGCTGCGGGTCGACGACGGCCGCGGGTGGACGTATCCCTCCTGGGTGCGCCGCGAGCTCGGCCGCGACCAGATCGTTGTGCACGACGTGGCGGGCGGCTGGCTGCATTGTCTCGACCTGGTCGCACGGCTGACCGAGCACCAGCTCGATCTTCGCGACGCGGCGTGGCGGCTGCACATCTTCGGCGGAGTCGGCGAGGTTCCCGGCTGCGCAGGCCCGTCGACGGTCGCGGTGGTCCAGGTCGGGCATGCGTTGGGCGATGGGGTGCGCTCCTCTGCACTGGCGTCCGTGTTGTTCGGCAGGGCGGCCGATGTTCCTGAGCCGCAACATGATCGGCGGGGATGTTTGGTGACGCGCAGCGCGGCGGCTTCGCGTGCGCACCAGCAACTCAACCGCGACGTCGCCGCAGGCGCGGTGCCGCCAGCCGCGCCGTCACGTCCGGTGCTGAGCGTCAACACCCGCCCGGACGGACGACGGATGATCCGGACCGTGGTGCGGCGACGCCAGCAACTGCGCGGCCCGACCGTCACGGTCGCCGTGCTTGCCGCGATCTCCGCTGCGATGTCGGGCTATCTGCATGCGGGCGGCGAGAACCCCGAGGATATTGGCGCCGAGGTTCCAATGGCCAAAAGCGCTGTGCGCCAATCTAACAACCACTTCGGCAATGTCGGGGTGGGACTGTATCCGCAGCTGACGTTCGACGAGCGGGTCAACCGGATCTCCGAAGATCTCGCCGCACGGCGCCGCCGCGGCGATCACCTCGCGTTCGCGGCGGGCAGCCGCGCGCTCGCCGCCGCTCCCGCCCCGCTCTTGCGCTGGGGAATAAGGCAATTCGACGTCACTGCACGCTCATCGACGGTGACGGGCAACACCGTGGTGTCCAGCGTGAACCGAGGGCCTGCGGACCTCACCTTCGGGGGCACGCCCGTCGTGCTGACCGCCGGCTACCCTGCGCTGTCCCCGATGATGGGGCTGACGCATGGCGTGCACGGCATCGGCGACACGATCGCGATCAGCGTGCACGCCGCGGAGTCGGCCGTCGCCGACATCGACGACTACCTCGACCGGCTGTCGTCGGCTCTGGGTTAGCGACCGCGTTTTCCCAACCTCTGGCCCACCGGGTAGAACACGTTCTAGATTCAGGCTATGGGATTCCTGAAGCCCGACATGCCCGTCGTCGACTTCGCCGAATGGAGCAAAGGCACCCGCAGCGAGAAGATCCGCCCGATGGCCCGGCACTGGGCGGAGGTCGGCTTCGGCACGCCCGTGGTGATGCACCTGTTCTACGTCGTGAAAATTCTGCTGTACATCCTCGGAGGCTGGCTGTTCGCGCTGGCCACCAAGGGCATTGACGGATTCACCAACGTCGCGGCGTGGTGGACGGAGCCGATCGTCTTCGAGAAGGTCGTGCTCTACACCATGTTGTTCGAGGTGATCGGCCTGGGCTGCGGGTTCGGGCCGTTGAACAACCGGTTCGTCCCGCCGATGGGTTCGATCCTGTACTGGTTGCGGCCCAAGACCATTCGGCTGCCGCCCTGGCCGGGCCGGATCCCGTTCACCAGCGGGACCTCGCGCACCCCCGTCGACGTCGCGTTGTACGCCGCGCTGCTCGTGGTGTTGCTGGTGGCGCTCTTTTCCAACGGCACGGGCCCCGTGCCTGCCCTGGGCACGACGGTCGGCGTGCTTCCGATGTGGCAGATCTGGACCGTGCTGGGTCTACTCGCGGTGCTGGGCCTGCGCGACAAAGTGATCTTCCTGGCCGCCCGCGGTGAGGTGTACGGATCGTTCACGGTGGCATTCCTGTTCGCGGGCTACGGCGTCGACATGATCATCGCTGCCAAGCTTGTGTGCGTGGCGATTTGGATGGGCGCGGCCACGTCAAAACTCAACAAGCACTTTCCGTTCGTGATCTCGACGATGATGTCGAACAACCCGTTGATCCGCACGAAATGGCTGAAGCGCAGGTTCTTCGAGCGTTTCCCCGACGACCTGCGGCCAGGTCGGGTATCGCGATTCATCGCCCACTTTTCCACCGCGATCGAGATGTTGGTTCCGCTGGCGCTGCTCTTCTCCCACGGCGGGTGGCCGACGGCCATCGCCGCCTTCGTCATGGTGTGCTTCCACTTGGGCATCTTGTCAGCGATTCCGATGGGCGTGCCGTTGGAGTGGAACGTGTTTATGATCTTCGCGATCATCACGCTGTTCGTTGGCCACGCTCATGTCGGGCTGTCCGACATGACGACTCCACTACCTGCGCTGCTTTTCGCCGTGTTGGCCACCGTCGTGATTCTCGGAAACCTGTTTCCGCGCAAGGTCTCCTTCTTGCCCGGAATGCGGTACTACGCAGGCAATTGGGATACCTCGTTCTGGTGCATGAAGCCGTCGGCCAACCAAAAGATCGAAAAAGGAATCGTCGCCATCGCGAGCATGCCGGCCTCGCAGCTCGAAAGGTTCTACGGCAGCGAGGAACAAGCGATGATCTACCTCTACAAGGGATATGCGTTCCGGGGCTTCAATACTCACGGCAAGGCGCTGCTGACGCTCGTGCACCGCGCACTGGCCGGGTATCACGAGGACGACTACCTCATCACCGAAGGCGAACGTCTCTGCAGCACCGCGGTGGGCTGGAATTTCGGTGACGGCCACCTGCACAACGAGCAACTGATCGCCGCGATGCAGGAGCGGTGTCACTTCGAGCCCGGTGAGGTGCGCGTGATCCTGCTCGACGCCCAACCGATCCACAAACAGCGACAGGAGTACCGCCTGGTCGACGCGGCGACCGGTGAATTCGAGCGCGGGCATGTCCGCGTGGCCGACATGGCGGTGCGGCAGCCGTGGGACGATGACGTGCCGGTGCACGTGTACCGCAGCGAAGCGCCGGAGGCCAGTTCGAACGCATGAGGTCGGTGTGGGCACCGCGTGTAGCATTCCGCGCATGTGGATGAACGGAGGGGATGTTCCGCAGTCTCCGCCGGTCGTGGCCTCGCGGCCGAATCGTCTTGTGGCAATTGGGCTTCCGCTCCTCCTCGTGCTGATTCTCGGAGCGGCGACGACGTTCGACGTCATCCGGCTCACTGCCAAGTCGTCGCCACCGAGCACGTCGGCGGGCGCCTCTGCGGCGCCGTCGCCGGTCACCCCGCCTGCCAGTTGGCAGCCCTTCGTCGACGGCGCGAAATCCGCGACGGAGGCGATGAGTTTTATCAGCTACCAGACGATCGATCGGGACTACCAACGCATCGCCGACGTCATCACCGATCCGCTGAAATCTCAGTTCGCGACGTTCGGCCCCGCCCTGAAGGACGCAACGGTGGCGGCCAAGTCCGTGACGGAGGGAACCGTGAACGCGGCGGGGCTGGAGTTGCTGACGGGCGATACCGCACAGGTCTTGGTGCAGTTCACGAGCAAGGTCACAACTGATGGCACTGCGCAAGAACCGAAGGCGTACCGAATGCGCGTGACGATGAAGAAGATCGATGACGCCTATAAGGCATCAGCGCTGGAGGTCGTGCCGTGAGAGTCGCGCGGCGGGCCTGGTGGACGATGATCGTGCTGTTGACCGTGGCCACGGTGGCGGCCGGGGTGATTGCCATCTGGCAGCTGTCTGCCGGTGGAGCGGATCAAAACAGCTCCACCGCAATAAGTTCGACACGGACGAGCCCGGTTGCCATGAACCCGGCGGACGATGCCGACGCCCGCGCGGCCATTCTCGGCGAGGTGAAAGCCGACGCCCCGAAACTGTTGACCTACACGCCCGAGAACGTCGAAGCGTCCCTGACGGCAGCGGCCGCGTTGACGACGGGTTCCTTCAAGGACTGGTACAGCAAGTTTATTCACGACCAGGTCATCCCGAGTGCGCAACAGAAGAAGATCACGCAGACCGCGGAAGTGCTTGCCGCTGGGGTTGTTTCGCTGACGGACCAGAAGGCCGTGCTGTTGGTGTATGTCAACAAGACGACGACTGAGGCCGACCAGCCGCCGAAAAGACAGGCCACGACGATCCGGGTGGGGATGCGAAAGGACTCGGGCGACTGGAGGATCGAAGCGTTCGACCCGCTCTGAACCTCAAGCCCCGGGCCGATCACAGGCCTTTCAGCACGGCGTAAGAGGGATCGGTGCGGTCGCGGCTGCTCGGTGATCGCCTGCCGGTCGAGCAGACCCCGCATCTCGGCCGGATCGATCTCCATGTGCTGCCCCGTTTCGACCATTCTTCAATATAGCGCTGATAATCAGGTTCGGCGGCTAGGCCGCCTCGCTGCCAAAGGCTGTGCGGTGCTGGGCAACCCACGTTTGGCGACCGGTCAGGAACTGCCACCACCCCAGCAACGCCCCGGTGTGCAGTAGCGGAATGAACGTGAACGGCTCGACGAGGGCGGCCAGAACCGCAGACGCGGTGCTGGCCTCGGAGTCCGTCCACCGTCGGTACAAGTGAATGGTCCACATGTACGCGCACAGATCAATGGCGATCTTCGCCAAGACGATCGTGCCGACGGGCACAAGCACCGCGGTATTTCCCGTGGCCGCCAACACAATCAGCACTGCGAACGCCGTCAGCCCGTAGATGGGCTGCACGGTGTCGGCGGCCTTGACCGGCAGCATCACGAGGCCAAGTACTCCGTACCGCGGGTTGCCCGTCATGTCGCGGTTCCAATACTGCGTCTGCAGGAATCCGCCGAACCAACGCCGGCGCTGATGCAGGAAGTCGCGCACCGTTCCCGGAGCGTCGGTGCGCGCCACCGCGCGCCCGACGATCTGCACTCGCCATCCCAGTCCGTCGTCACGGCTGCGTCGCTGTATCCGATGAACGAGTTCGTAGTCCTCGACCAGACAGTCGGTGTCGAACCCGCCGACTGCCAGCACCGCCTCGCGGCGAAAGCCCGCGAACGCACCGGAGACCAGCAGCAGGCTGTTCACCCGCATCCACGCATAACGTGCAACGAAGTTGCGCAGGTACTCATAGGTCTGGAACCACTGCATCAGCCGGTTGCGAATCGTGTTTCCGCACACGGGTTTTAGTACCCCGCCCGCCACAACAAGTGCCGCGTCTGCCGAGAACGCCTGCCGCAGAGCGCCGATCGCATGGGGTTCGGGCAGGGTGTCGGCGTCCATCGTGACCACGACGTCGGTATCGACGTCGAGCAGTGCCGCATTGAGCGCGGCGGCCTTCCCGCGGTGCGGCAGCCGCAATACTCGAAGCCCTTGGTGGTCGCCGAACTCAGTGGCGAGCACCGCCGCGGTGTCGTCGTCGGATCCGTCGTCTGCAACGACGATCACTTCGGGCGGGTCGGTTTGTGCGAGTAGACCCCGCAGCGTCTGGGGCAGCACTCCCGCCTCGTTGTACGCGGCGATCAGCACACCGACGCTAGGCCCTGCGGTGGGTAAAACCTCCGGCTGCCGGCGTGCCATCGGCATCGTCTGCCACATCACGAACGCCAGCAGCGCCGTGTCGTAGGCGATGTACGCGATGCCCAGCGACCACACGCCGACGCCGGTTCCGACGAACACCTGGACGAACAGCCCCACCCACAGCGCCGTGACGGCGACCTGAATCACCCAGCCAGGCACTGAACCGCCGCGAGGCCGCAGCCGCGGTGAGTTGCGCGCGAAGGCACTCTGCAGAGCGGTCATCTTCCTCCAGCGTGATAGATCGCCTTAATGAAACGGTCCCAAACAGGACGAGGTTCACCCGACGATCCGAGCAGAGGAATGTCCTACTGAGACATCGCGTCGTACAACCTGGCGATCTGTGCCGGCGCTACCTGCACCTGGCACTGACGGCGCAGGTTCGCAAGCGGAGTCGCAATGTTGCGAAGGTCGGCCCACTCTCCCGGATGACCGACGAAGTACGTCCGAATCGCGTTTTCACCATCCTGCGGTGACATCGAACCAGCGTTGGTCACGGCCTGGTTTGCATCAGGGTGAGCGTCCAGATATTGGCCGGTCGCCGAGGCCACCCCGCCAAGTGTGGTGCTCAGTGTGGCGGCCGTGCATGCGGGCTCGGCGGAGGCTGCCGGTGTGCCGGCGACGACCAAACCCCCGAAGGCGATGGACGCGATCACCCCGAACGATTGACGGCGCAAAGTAGTAAGCGACAACTCAATTCCTCCTGATTTGTGTGCTTCTCTGCCCCGACGCTTCGGCATTTACCCTACGTGAGAGGCCCTATAAACCCCACTGCCTGCAGCGCAACGCCACCCCAGCGCAAGCCGCCGAGAGCGCTGGTCAACAATCGACACACGTCAAGTCTTCAAACGCGGGCGAGTGATAGGAGAAGGGCATGGCTGAAGCCGTCATCGTCGAGGCGGTCCGTTCACCGGTCGGCAAGCGCAATGGCGGGCTGTCCGGGGTGCACGCGGGCGAGTTGTCCGCCCAAGTCCTCAACGGGCTTGCCGAGCGCGCGGGCATCGACCCGGTGATCGTCGACGACGTCATCTGGGGTTGCGTATCCCAGGCCGGTGAGCAGGCCATCGACATCGGCCGCACGGCGGTGCTCGCGGCCGGCTGGCCGGAGAGCGTTCCCGGTGTGACCGTCGACCGGCAGTGCGGTTCCAGTCAGCAGTCCATCCATTTCGCTGCGGCGGGCGTCGTCGCCGGGCATTATGACGTCGTCGTGGCGGGCGGCGTCGAATCCATGTCACGTACTCCGATGGGTTCGTCGCTGGCCAATGGCGGGCATCCCTATCCCGAGTCCTTCCGGCAGCGCTACAACCAGACCCCCAACCAAGGGATCGGCGCCGAGATGATTGCCGAGCAGTGGGGTTTCGACCGTCGAGCCGTCGACGAGTACTCGCTGGGTTCACACGAAAAGGCAGCGGCGGCACAGGATTCCGGAGCGTTCGATGATCAGATCGTCGCGATCAAGGACCAGGACGGCAATGCCGTGCTCAAGGACGAAGGCATCCGCCGCGGCACCACGATCGAGAAGATGGGTGAGCTGAAGCCGGCGTTCAAAGAGGACGGCGTGATCCACGCCGGCAACTCCTCGCAGATCTCCGACGGGTCGGCGGCGTTGTTGTTCATGTCGGCGGAGAAGGCGAAGTCGTTGGGGCTCAAGCCGATTGCCAAGGTGCACACAGCGACGCTGGCCGGCTCCGATCCGGTGATCATGCTCACCGCGCCGATCCCGGCCACGCAGAAGGCGCTGAAGAAGTCGGGGCTGCGGCTGGAGGACATCGGTGTGTTCGAGGTCAACGAGGCCTTCGCTCCGGTGCCGCTTGCGTGGCTCAAGGACATCGGCGCCGACGAGAAGAAGCTGAACCCGAACGGCGGCGCGATCGCGCTGGGCCACCCGCTTGGCGGCTCTGGCGCGCGGATCATGACGACGATGCTGTATCACATGCGGGACAAGGGAATTCGCTACGGCCTGCAGACGATGTGTGAGGGCGGAGGCCAGGCGAACGCCACGATCGTGGAATTGTTGTGAGCGCTGAGGTTGTTGGCTCTTCGCGCGAGCGCTCATCGGCCCTCGTCGAGCGGCGCGGCAACGTCGAGGTCATCACGATCAACCGACCCGAGGCACGCAACGCGATCAACGGCGAGGTGAGCATCGGGGTCGGCGACGCGTTGGAGGCCGCGAACAACGACCCCGAGGTGTGGGCGGTGGTGATCACCGGCGCGGGGGACAAGTCGTTCTGCGCCGGAGCGGATCTCAAGGCGATCTCCCGCCGTGAGAACATCTATCACCCCGAGCACGGCGAGTGGGGTTTCGCGGGCTACGTCCATCACTTCATCGACAAGCCGACAATCGCGGCGGTTAACGGCACCGCGCTCGGTGGGGGGACGGAGATAGCGCTCGCGAGCGACCTGATCCTCGCCGAGGAGCGCGCGACATTCGGACTGCCAGAAGTCAAGCGCGGGCTCGTCGCCGCGGCCGGCGGTGTGTTCCGGATCGTTGACGCGCTGCCGCGCAAGCTCGCGTTCGAGATGCTGTTCACCGGCGACCCGATCACCGCGGCCGACGCGGCCAAGTGGGGAA
>NZ_JAVHWM010000023.1:0-67513 GCF_032159765.1 Mycobacterium sp.
TGGGCCCAGTCCGTTCGGACTGGGCCCACTGGCGTGCGAAAGATCTACTCGTGCGCCTCTTGGCGCTTCTCGGCCGTCTTGGCGGCGGCACGCGCGGCGTCTGCTTGCGCTTCCTTCTTCGCGGCGTCGCGCTGCGCCTCAGCTTTGTCCTGCTGGGCCTCGCCCTCGTTGATGAGGTCGCCACGACCGGTCACGGTGCCGATTGCTTCCTTCGCCTTGCCCTTGACGTCTTCGACGACGCCACGGACGGCTTCTGCTGGTCCGCTGTTCTCCGCCATGATTTCCTTCCTATGGCCCTGTCTTACCTGACGGATGTTGTCCGCCTTCGCACTGAATGCCCTTGATTGCGAGGCAGTAAACCTCCAAGTGACGCAGCTCTCGCTACAGTGCTGCTAACGATGACGGCTGCCCATAAAGTGGAAAGCGCTTGGCTGGACACGGTTTCGGCCTCGTTGCGCAACGAGCTGTGGTCAGCGATCGACCTCGAGATCCCAGTCGCCGGACGCCGTGGTTTGCTGTTCCTGCCAATCCGCCGGATCGACATCGACGGGTGCTCCCGTCGACGCGAATTCGTTGGCCTCAGTGGGTTCGAATGTCTCCGGAAGGTCGGCAGTATCGCCGACTTCGAGGCGCTGTTCCATGGCGTCGGCGACAGGAACCTCATCGCCGATGGGCTCGTCGGGGTTCGATTCAAACACCACGTGATCCAACATACGCCTGCTTCGCGGCGGCAACAAATTCAGTGAAAGTGCTAGCGCCGCTTGGCAATGCGGTTGATCAGCCGCGCGGTCGCCTGTTCGATCACGCCCTGCCGCATGGCGAGCGAGCGGTGTCGCTGAGCCCGTCGGATCGCGGGCGCGATCGTGACACCCTCTTCATAGGCCTGCACCACGCGCGGGTCGACGTAGGACCCCCGTGTCACCGCCGGCGTGTTTCCCAGCTCGGCGGCAACGGCCTTCATCACCGTCGACTGAGCGCGCTTGAGCGCCGTCTTCGACGTCGGCTCGGGTATCTTCGCGAACGCCTCGGCGGCGAGCACAGTGCCGTGCCAGGTGCGCAGATCCTTGATGGAAAAACCGTCACCGACCAGCTCCCGGAACCGGGCATTCACGTCATCGGAATGCACCTCGACCCAGTCGCCCTCGGCTGTTCTGTACACCAGCAGCCGCTTGAGCCTGGTCTCTGCGCGCATCAACGCGCGCACCGCGCGGACCACGGCCGCGTCCTCGAGTTCGATCGTCCTGCGGACCCCACTCTTGGCGGGATAGTCGAACTCGACGCTGTCGCGGTGCAGTCGGACGTGTTCGCGCAGCAGGGTCGCAAGGCCGAAGCTGCCGTTCTCTTGCGCGTACTCCTCACCGCCCGCGCGGAAGTAGCCGCGGTCGAGCATCTGGTGCGCGACCGCGAGCACCCGGTTTCGGCGCAGCCCGCGTTCTTTGAGATCTACGGTCACCTGCGTTCGCCAGTCCGGCAGCACCTTGGCCAGAGACAGCGTGCGGTCGAACTTCTCTTCGGCCCGCTCTTCCTGCCACCGCTGGTGATAGAGGTATTGCTTGCGGCCTGCCGCGTCCGTGCCGACCGCCTGGATGTGGCCGTTGGGATAGGGGCAGATCCAGACGTTCTTCCACGCCGGAGGAATCACGAGTTCGTCGATGCGGTCAAGTGTCTTGGCGTCGTCAACAGCCCTGCCGTCGGCGTCGACATAGGAAAATCCGCGGCCCCGTCGCACACGGCGTACTCCCGGGCCGCCGACGTTGCTTCGCCGCAGTCTCACGCGCCTGTCGATTCCACCAAGACGCGCACTTCAAACATCCCGTTAGCCCCGTGTGGATTTCGGGTATCACGCCAACCAATGAACATCACGAAAGAATCGCTGACGGCAAGGTCATCGCATCTGAGGCATCAGGTCCATGGAGACCACCGCGTAGACGCCAAGTGCCAGCAGCGCCAGTACGATCACCACGACGCCGATCACCGAGGCCGCGGTTCGCAGCGCCTGCGCTGCCGTCGGGGCCCCGTCGATGAGTGGCTGACGATGCATGGCCTGTCAATACCCGTTTTCGTGGGGTTTCATTCCTCGCGAGTGGCGCGTCGAGCAGCACGGTTATGACAGGGGGGCCAGAAGTGAAGGGTATTCTCATGCCGATGCCAGGAGGCCAGATGTCCGAGGTCGACGACCACGCCATGCCGGCTCGGTATGGACAACCGGTGGAGATCCGCGTCGCCGCGCAACTCGAGAGCCTGGCCGTCGTTCGTGCGCTTGTGACGGCGCTCGGCACGCTGGAGGATCTCGATCTCGATGCGATCGCCGATCTGCGGCTCGCGCTCGACGAGGCGTGTACGGCCCTGATCCGGTGTGCTGTGCCCCAGTCTCAGCTGACCATCAACGTGCGCCCGCGCGAGCACGATCTGTGGATCTCGGTGTCCACGATGTGCGTCGATGACAATGTGCTGCGGCCGGGGACGTTCAGCTGGCATGTGATCAGTTCGCTTGCCGACGATGTCGAGACGTTCAACGACGGCGCCGACCTCGCTGAGCGCGGCCGCGTGTTCGGGATCACCATGACTGCCAGACGGTTGGACACCACCAGGTGACCGAGAGTTCGTCACCGCGAACCCGTTCTGAATACGCCGACGTGCCGGACATGTTCCGGAAACTGAACACCCTCACGGCGAAATCGGCGGAATGGGACCGGGCCCGGGCGGAAATCGTCGCGCGGTGCATGCCGCTCGCCGAACACATCGCGCGCCGGTTCGACGGTCGCGGCGAGTCGCGCGATGACATCGCGCAGGTGGCGCGTCTCGGGTTGGTGAACGCGATCAATCGGTTTGACGTCGAGTGCGGCAGCGACTTCGTCTCGTTTGCGGTACCCACGATCATGGGCGAGGTCCGCAGGCATTTCCGCGACAACAGCTGGTCGGTCAAGGTGCCGCGCCGGCTCAAGGAATTGCATCTGCAGCTGGGCAGCGCCACAGCCGACATGTCACAGCGTCTGGGGCGCGCGCCGACCCCGTCCGAGCTGGCCGAGGAACTCGATCTCGAACGCGAGGAGGTAGTCGAGGCGTTGATCGCCGGCAGCGGTTACAACACGCTGTCGATCGACAGCGGCGGGGGCGGTGACGATGACACGCCTGCGCTGGCCGAGACGCTCGGCAGCGACGACGCCAACCTGGATCGCATCGAGAACCACGAATCGCTGCGGCCACTGCTGGACGCACTGCCCGAACGCGAACGCACGGTGATCGTTCTGCGGTTCTTCGAGTCGCTGACCCAGAGTCAGATCGCCGAGCGCATCGGGATCTCCCAGATGCATGTGTCGCGCCTGCTGGCGCGCACGCTAGCTCGACTTCGAGACGAGCTGCAGTGACACCGGTGAAAAGCGTTGCAGAGCTTGGCTAATCGACGGGCTCGATGGCAGGTAACTGTCCCTGTCACAGACCTGCAGCAACCGCGCCGTTGAGTGCCCCGCCACCACAGCCCAATCGAGGCCGTGTCGATGGCATTCGGAATCGAAATCCAGAAGCATTCGAAAGCCTTGCGCGGCAAGGAAATCGAGCTTGCTGAGGTCGAGTACGATCGGATGGCCGCCGTCGAGAGCACGGCGCGCGTAGTCCGTGAACTGGTCAAGGTTGGCGGCATCGAGCTCACCGGCGACTCTGATTACGGCCACGCCTGCTTGCACTTCCGAATTCCAAAACGCGCCATGCGACGTGCGGAGTCTATGACGTCCCGGCGAACCATTCATGTTGTGAGCAACAGTCATTGACGACCCACCAATTCTGAGAGTGTCGCTATAAGGCGGACGCGATTGCGTGGCAAAGCCCATAACTTCGGGAGTTCTCTGTCCTGCTACCCGGGCGTCCGCATGCCAGGCTGTGAACTCAACCTAGTTGCGACACTACCGCCGTGCGTGCGCACACACAACTCTCATTGACGACGAGCTGCGGCCTTGATTCCGACCGGCTGGCTACTTGATCTCGGCGATCACGGTGCCCTGGGTGATCGCCGCGCCGGCATCGACCGCAAGCCCGCTGATCGTCCCGTCTTTGTGCGCGGTGACCGGGTTTTCCATCTTCATCGCTTCGAGGACCACGACGAGGTCGCCCGCGCTGACCTCCTGGCCCTCCTCGACGGCGACCTTGACGACGGTGCCCTGCATCGGGGCCGTTACGGAGTCACCCGAGGCCGCCGACGCACCGGAGTGCGCTCCGCGCTTGCGCGGCTTGGGCTTCTTGCGAATGGCGCCCGTGGACGTCGTACCGGCGCCGCCACCGAGCGCGAGGTCGCCCGGCAAGGACACCTCGAGCCGGCGGCCACCGACCTCGACGACCACCTTCTGGCGGGGCAGTGCGTCGTCCTCGTCGATCGGGTCGCCGCCGGTGAACGGCTCAACCGTGTTGTCCCACTCGGTTTCGATCCAGCGGGTGTGCACCGTGAAGCTGTCACCGTCGCCGATGAACGCGGGATCCGACACCACGGCGCGGTGGAACGGAATCACCGTGGCGAGGCCTTCGACCGTGAACTCGTCAAGGGCGCGACGGGACCGCTCTAGCGCCTCCTGGCGGGTGGCGCCGGTGACGATCAGCTTGGCCAGCATCGAGTCGAACTGACCGCCGATCACCGAGCCGCTCTGCACGCCCGAGTCGAGCCGCACACCGGGGCCGCTCGGCGGGTCGAACTTGGTCACCGGGCCCGGCGCGGGCAAGAAGCCGCGGCCGGCGTCTTCGCCGTTGATCCGGAACTCGATCGAGTGACCGCGCGGTGTCGGGTCCTCCGTGATATCGAGGGCATCGCCGTTGGCGATGCGGAACTGCTGGCGGACCAGGTCGAGGCCAGAGGTCTCCTCGGTGACCGGGTGCTCAACCTGCAGACGCGTGTTGACCTCGAGGAACGAGATCAGGCCGTCCTGGCCGACCAGGTACTCGACGGTGCCGGCGCCGTAGTAGTGGGCCTCTTTGCAGATCCGCTTGGCGGACTCGTGGATCTCCTTGCGCTGCGCGTCGGTGAGGAACGGCGCGGGCGCCTCTTCCACCAGCTTCTGGAAGCGGCGCTGCAGCGAGCAGTCGCGGGTACCCGCGACCACGACGTTGCCGTGCTGGTCTGCGATCACCTGCGCCTCAACGTGCCGCGGCTTGTCCAGGTAGCGCTCGACGAAGCACTCGCCGCGTCCGAACGCCGCGACGGCTTCGCGGGTGGCCGAGTCGAACAGCTCGGGGATCTCCTCGATCGTGCGGGCCACCTTCATGCCGCGGCCGCCACCGCCGAACGCGGCCTTGATCGCCACCGGGACGCCGTATTCCTTGGCGAACGCGACCACTTCGTCGGCGTTCTTGACCGGATCCGGGGTGCCGGGCACCAGGGGAGCCTGCGCGCGCGCAGCGATGTGACGGGCGGTGACCTTGTCGCCGAGGTCGCGGATCGACTGCGGGCTGGGTCCGATCCAGATCAAGTCGGCGTCGATCACCGCTTGTGCGAAATCGGCGTTCTCCGAAAGGAATCCGTAGCCCGGGTGGATCGCGTTGGCCCCAGACTTGGCGGCGGCGTCGAGAAGCTTGGCAAAATCGAGATAGGACTCGGCCGACGTCTGCCCGCCCAGCGCGAACGCCTCGTCCGCCAACCGCACGTGCGGCGCGTCAGCGTCGGGCTCGGCGTAGACCGCCACGCTAGCCAACCCGGCGTCGCGGGCCGCCCGGATCACGCGGACCGCGATCTCGCCACGGTTGGCCACAAGAACCTTGGAGATCCGTGAACTCGCGTGATTCGGCACTGCGCCTCCCTGCGGCAACATCTCTAAGAATCGTCTTTAAGAATAGGTCCGCAGGCAGTTTAAGGGGCGTCGCTGGCGACGCACGACGCGGTGCCCGCGCAGCGGCTTGACCACACCCCGCCTTGACCATGAAATAACCCGGCGCCTACTTTTCGTTGCGTGACCACCGGCCTGCTCGACGGACGGGTCGCGATCGTCACCGGGGGAGCAGGCAACCTCGGGGCGCACATCTCCCGTCTGTTCGTCGCGCAGGGCGCGAGTGTCGTCGTCAACGACGTCAACGCGGCAAAGGGAAAGGCGTTGGCCGACGAGCTAGCGGCGGGTTGATGCGTGCCCTGACGATCGAACTCGACGGGTTCGGCATCTGTGCGAACACGGTCTGCCCTGCCGGCGTCGAGGGTGTGCACGGTCCGATCGCCGACCGGCTGGTGGGCGAGTCTGTGAATGTGGCGCCGCTGGTCGCCTACCTCGCGAGCGAGCACGCGGGCTGGATCAACGGCCATGTCTTCGACATCTCGGGCTCGGGCAGGCTGGGCCTCTATGGCCGGCGATCCCGGAGCGGCTGATCGAGCAACCGGGCGGCTTCGGCATCGACGAGATCGGCGACGCGGTGGCCCGGCTGTTCGAACCGATGTACACGAGCGAACCCCGCCAGCGGCCGCGACTGCTGCCGCCTGCCGGTGAGCAACTGGACCGGCTGCCCGAGGGCATCTCGCCGGTCTTGTACGAAATGCTTTCCACCGCAGGGCTTTTCCCGCGGCCAGAGTCACCGCCGCGCACTCCCTGGCGCTGACTGCGCGCTAGCGCAGGTGCCGCTTGATGCGGGCCAGCATCGCCGACATCCCGCGCAGCCGCAGCGGGCTGATCAGCGCCGCAAGGCCGAGGTCGGTATAGAAGTCGTCAGGCACGCCGAGGATGTCGTCGGCGTGCTGATGATCCAGCCCGGCAGCCAGAATGGACGCGAAGCCGCGCGTCGTGGGCGCCTCGGCCGGCGCGCTGAAAAATAACCGGACGTCGTCCCGGTTTGCGGCGTCGACATGTAGAAACAATGGCGACTGGCACTCGGGCACCGGCTCCATCGCGGCTTCCGTCAGATCGGCCGGAAGGGCTGGCAGTTCATTGGCGAACTCCAGCAGCAGCGTGAGCTTGTCCTGGCCATCGACGTCCTGGAAGTCGGAGACGACCTCGGCCAGGGGGGCCGGCATTGTCACGGCGAGCCGGGCGCGGGCCCCGGATCGCTGCCCGCGACGATCGGGACGCGCACGGTGTTGCCCCATTCCGTCCAGGACCCGTCGTAGTTGCGCACGCCTGGCAAGCCGAGCAGATGGGTCAGCACGAACCAGGTGTGGCTGGAGCGCTCGCCGATACGGCAGTAGACGATCGTTTTGTCGTCCGCCCCCAGGAAGCCGTACAGCTCGTCGAGCTCCTCACGCCCGCGGAAGCGCCCGGCATCGTCAGCAGCCTTGGCCCAGGGGATGGACACCGCGGTGGGGATGTGGCCGCCCCGCAACGCGCCTTCCTCCGGGTAGTCGGGCATGTGGGTGCGCTCGCCGGTGTATTCCTGCGGGGAGCGGACGTCGATCAGTGGTTGTGCGCCAAGCGTTGAAAGAACGTCGTCCTTGAACGCCCGGATCGCGCTATCGTCGCGCGTGACCACCGGATATCCGCTCGTCGGCCGCTCGGGGACCTCGAGTGTGGTCTCGCGCCCGCTGGACACCCAGAGGTCGCGCCCGCCATTGAGCAGACGCACGTCGGGGTGGCCGAACAACGTGAAAACCCACAGCGCGTACGCAGCCCACCAGTTGCTCTTGTCGCCGTAGATCACGACGGTGTCGTCGCGGCCTATCCCTTTGCTATCCATCAGCGCGGCGAACTGCGCGCCGTCGATGTAGTCGCGCACGGTGGGATCGTTGAGGTCGGTATGCCAGTCGATCTTCACTGCACCGGGAATGTGGCCGATGTCGTAGAGCAGCACGTCTTCGTCCGACTCGACGACCGCCAGACCCTCTGCGCCGAGGTGAGATGCCAGCCAGTCGGCCGTGACCAACCGCTCGGGATGGGCGTAGGACTGGAGTTCAGGGCTGGGATCGGCAGGCAGGGGCACACCGCCAGACTAGTTGCTCTGGTCTTAGCGCAAGCCCGTTGGGCGTCGTTGTGACCCCTGTAGCATAACGTCCACCGGATGCGTAAGAGTTAGCTGGAAGGCTCGATATGCTTGGAATTCTCCACATTCTCGTATGGCTTCTTCCCCCGGTGGCGCTGAAGAACAAATTGCTGCGGCGTTTCGGTCACAACGTCTCGCCGACAGCCAGCATCGGGCCGGTGCTCGTTTCCGGCGCCGGCCGATTCGAGATCGGTGACGGCGCCCGCATCAATCCGTTTAACGTCTTCAAATCCATGGGCCTGGTGCGGCTCGACGAACAAGCGTTGATCGCGTCGTGGAATTGGATTTCGGCTGCAGCCGAATTTCAGGAGCTAGACCCGCAGGCCGGCACCCTTCACATGCAGCGCGCAAGCAAAATCGGCAGCCGCAACTATCTGGACTGCTCCGGAACAATCATTATCCGGCAGTACGCCTGGGTGGGCGGGAACCGCACATTTCTGCAAACCCACGAGCCCGATCTGGTTAACGAACGGCAGACTGCAGGCAGGATCATCGTCGGTCATCACTCGCTGGTACACAGTTGCTGCGTGCTAATGAAAGGGGCCTATCTGCCCGACCAATCCGTGCTCGAGACGAATTCCACGTTGCTCGCGGGCGAGGACCGGCGGCGAGGGGTCTACGCGGGCACACCCGCAAAGTGGAAAGCCGATACCGAGGGTAAGTGGTTCGACCGCACGACCGTCGTGATCGGCGATACCATTATCGACGGTCCGATGGGTCCGCAAACCGAAACGTCGTCGCTCACCGGCTGACGTCGAGCGCGCGGCGACCATACGATGGCTGGCACGTCGACGAGGGAGGATTCATGTCGCGTCGGATATCACTGCCCATGAAGCTGGTGTCGATCGTCGACATTTTCAATCAGAAGCTGTACATGAAGATCTACCGCCGAGTGCTGATCCGCAATGGCGTGATCGTGCGCGGGATGCCCATCTACGTCCATCACTCGGTGTTCTTCGACAACAGGCCGGCGGGCGCAATCACACTCGGTGACGGATGCGCGATCAGCGGCGACGTCAAGTTTCTTACCCACGATTTCAGCATGAACGTGATCCATCAGATGAAGGCGGGACCCGACAGCAACGACGACATCGTGCTTCAGGCGCCGATCGTCGTTGGCGACAACGTCGGCATCGGGATCGGCGCGATCATCATGCCGGGTGTGACCATCGGACGCGGCGCGATCGTCGGCGGCGGAGCAGTGGTGACCAAGGACGTACCCGAGGGCGTTGTGGTCGGCGGCAATCCCGCCAAGGTCATCTGCACTGTCGACGACTGGTGGAACAAGAGTCGCGACAAGTTCCATTCAATCCCGCGTCGGCGTTAAGAGAACTGGCGTGGCAAAGCGAATTCCGACCGTGACGGCAGTTGGCGGCTAGGGCCGCAACGGAAGGTGGTCTTCGGGTCCATCTTGCCGGCGGGCCGCCATACAACCCACGCCGCCCGTCGAGTGACGACGCGGCCCCGAATGTCGAGTTGGCGCCAGCCGTGACTGCTGAGGGAAATGGCGCCCTTCACAATCACCGAGCACCTGGAGATGACCGCGCGGCTGCCGATCTCTATTCGTCACGCTGTTTGACTTCCTTTCGAGATCGAGCTCTGAGTCTGCAAATGCACTCGATGGCCTCCCGCGTTGGCTAACTGCCCGACAGTATGGTCCCCGAACAATCAATGAAACCGCGGGCTCCGATTGTGGCATACCGTTCGACGAACAAAGTGCCTGCCTGCGAATGGATCGCCTGAAATTGCGGTGCGGCAAAGGTCGAACACCAGGACCTAAAGGCCACACCGTCACGTAGACAAACCAGGCGAAGTCCACGGAACGCACTGAATGGGAATATCCGGACCCTTTCGCCGATCTCGAACCGGTGGACCCGTGAAACCAATATCGGGCCGATCTGAGCGGACGCCGCGACAGAGTGTCCGAATTTGTTGAGGAGCGCATTTTTCGTGCGTGAAGGCTGGAGCAGCCAACACACTATTTGTAGTAATTGGCTCTTTTTTCGCCCTTTCTGTGACGTCGCGAGTCATGGTACCGAGTTGGAAATACGGTTTGCCCTCCAGAGTTGGGTGAGCGACAGGCCTGCGGCGGCCAGCAGCCGTCCGACGGTGGGCAGTCCGATGCCGATGACGGCCGACGGGTCGCCCTGGACACTGTCGATGAACCAGCCCCCCAGTCCGTCGAGAGTGAAGGCACCCGCGACCCGCATCGGCTCGCCGCTCTCGATGTATGCCTTCAGGTCCGACTCAGACGGTCTTCCGAATTGCACCGAAGTCACAGTGGCGTCGGCGCCCCGATGGGTGATCGCGTTGTCTTGCAAACGGATTAGGCAGTGACCCGTGAAGAGCTGGCCGGAACTGCCGGACATCTGCTGCCAATCTCGCAGCGCGGCGTCCGCCGTTCCGGGCTTGCCCCGCAGCCGACCGTGGGCATAAAGCATCGAATCACAGCCGATCACAACGCAATCCGCGGCCAGCGAGGGCGCCAGATGGTACGTAACGGCTTCGGCCTTAGCCGACGCCAGGGCCAACGTGATCTCTGCCGGAGAGACATCGGGCGGCAGGTTGGCGGCGATGGCGTCTTCGTCGACACCAGAGACTATGACAAGTGGATCGATTCCCGCCTGCTGCAACACTTTACGTCGTCCGGGCGACGCGGACCCGAGCACTACCCGGGTCATCGGCGCACGTGGGTCCGTTCGAAGAGGGTGACGTGCTGCCAGGAGAAAGCCGGATAGCGCAGCTTGTCTACGGGATGACCCCAAAGGTTGCGTTCGGTGATCGTCGGCTCGCCTGCGCCGCCTCCCGCGCTGGAAAGCACCGCGACCAGCGCGGCTACCTCCTCGTCGGTGGGATTGCCGCGCTCGATGCGGACGTCGACGTGCACCGGCGATGGCACGTCCGAATCACCAGGCGTTCCAGGCTGATCCGTCATAGATTGCTCACAGTGCCCATTTTGGTCGCTGCCTCGCTGCGTTCGCTCCGCGAACTCCGCTCGTCGCTCACAGTGGTATGTTCCCGTGCTTCTTCGGCGGTATCTGAACGATCTTGCGCTCCAGCAGCCTCAGCGCGGTGGCCACGTATCCGCGGGTGTGCGATGGCGGGATCACGGCATCGACGTAACCGCGCTCGGCGGCAATGTACGGGTTCACGAGTGTGTCCTCGTAATCCTGCTGCAGCTTGACGCGTAGCGCGTCGACGTCCTCGCCGTTGCGTTCCGCCTCGGCCAGTTGCTGGCGGTAGACGAACCCGACGGCGCCGGAGGCGCCCATCACCGCGATCTGCGCAGTCGGCCATGCCACGTTCACGTCGGCACCCATGTGTTTGGAGCCCATGACGTCGTAGGCGCCGCCATACGCCTTGCGGGTGATCACGGTGATCTTGGCGACGGTTGCCTCGCCGTAGGCGTACAGCAGCTTGGCGCCCCTGCGGATGATGCCGTTGTACTCCTGGTCGGTGCCGGGCAGGAAGCCGGGAACGTCGACGAGGGTGATGATCGGGATGTTGAAGCAGTCGCAGGTGCGGACGAACCTGGCGGCTTTCTCCGACGCGTCGATGTCGAGGCAGCCGGCGAAGTGCGTGGGCTGATTGGCGACGATCCCGACGCTGCGGCCTTCGATCCGCCCGAAGCCGATGACAATGTTCTGCGCGTAGCCGGCTTGCACCTCGAGGAACTCATCGTCGTCGAGAATGCGACAGATCACCTCATGCATGTCATACGGCTGGTTGGGCGAGTCAGGAATCAGCGTGTCCAGCTCGATGTCCTCGTCGTTGAGGTTGTCCTCGATGGCGCCGGTCGGGACCGGTGCCGGATACCGCGGCGGGTCCGCGTAGTTGTTCGCCGGCAGGTAACTCAGCAGCTCGCGGACGTAATCGAAGGCGTCCTGCTCGCCGCTGGCGGCGTAGTGCGCGGTGCCGGACTTGGCCATGTGCGTGTGCGCACCGCCGAGCTCCTCCATCGTGACGTCCTCGCCGGTGACGGTCTTGATCACGTCGGGACCGGTGATGAACATCTGGCTGGTCTGATCGACCATGACGACGAAGTCGGTGAGCGCGGGGGAGTAGACATGGCCTCCGGCGGCGGCGCCCATGATCAGCGAGATCTGCGGGATGACGCCCGACGCCAAGATGTTGCGGTGGAAGATCTCGCCGTAAAGGCCCAGCGAAACCACGCCCTCCTGAATACGGGCGCCCGCGCCGTCGTTGATCCCGATCAGCGGGCGCCCGGTCTTGATTGCGAGTTCCTGGACCTTGACGATCTTCTCGCCGTAGACCTCGCCGAGGCTGCCGCCGAACACCGTGGCGTCCTGGCTGAAGATGCACACGTCACGGCCGTCGATCGTGCCGTAGCCGGTCACCACGCCGTCACCCAGCGGCCGCTTGGCCTCCAGCCCGAACGTGGTGCTGCGGTGGCGCGCCAACGCGTCCAGCTCGACGAACGAACCCTCGTCCAGCAGCGCGTAGATGCGCTCGCGAGCGGTCAGCTTGCCCTTGGCGTGCACTTTATCCACTGCGGCCTCGCCCACCGGGTGCAGCGTCTCCTCCGTGCGCTTGCGCAGCTCCGCCAGCTTGCCCGCCGTGGTGTGAATATCGATCTCGTGCTCCGCGGCGGGCTCTGCTCCGCCTGTATTGCTCCTCGCGTCCGCGGTGTCTTCGGCGGAGTTCTCCGTGGTGCTCGTCATGGCCACCGATGCTATCTACACCGCGCAACGGCGCCACGCCCGCCCGCGCCCGAACGTCACCCTAAGATCGGACGGTGCTTCGCCGCGTCGCCTCGCTGGCCGCGGCCGCCATCGTTGTGGTGCTGCTAGCGGTCGGCGTTAGCGGGTACTTCTTGTTCACCCGCGCGCAGGATGACGAGATCCGGCAGGCCGACGCGATCGTGGTGCTCGGCGGTGAACATGACGGCCGTGAGCGCTACGGCTTGGATCTGGCCCAACAAGTCGGCGCGCGGACAGTGCTGCTGTCGAATTCGTATGCGGCGAGCGACTCGGTGATGGCGTCGCTGTGCAACTCAACGGTGAAGGGAGTTCGAGTCCTGTGCCGCATCCCTGTTCCCCCGACCACGCGTGGTGAGGCGCTGATGGCGCGTCAGGCGGCCCGCGAATACGGGTGGCGGCAGATCGCGGTCGTCACCTGGCGTTTCCACCTTCCGCGAGCTCGCAAAATATTCGCGCAATGCTATTCGGGCGAACCCGGGCGAGTCTTGATGCGCGCCGTTCCGAGGAGTTACGAGCTGCCGATGGGTGTGTGGGAATTCCTTTACATCTACCAATACGCCGGATTGGTGAAAACGGTGATTCAGGGTCCCTGCGATTAGCGAGAGTTTGCTGCGAATTCCGCCTTTTGATCCCTAAACGGAAATCACCATGAATCCGCGGGCGGTGGAGCACCATCACCTAATGATCTTGCGCAGCGCCGCGTTGGTATAGTGACCACGAAAGCACGGCTGTGTGATGGCAATTTACTTTTGTGCACTTAAGGCGGACGGCTTGACGCGAACGCGCCCGCGACAGCGGCGAGAAGCATTCTGCGCGCTTGTCTTGGCGGTCGTCGTGCTGATGGTCGCTGCCTGTACCACCCCCCGTGTCGGCGACGACAACCTGAGGGGAAATCCCGTGCCGCCGGCCGGGTCCACGCCGTTCCTCCCGTTCGATATGCCGATCGGCCCGAGCGATCGGAAAGTATTCGCGCACTATGTGCCATGGATCCCGATTTCGGTGGACAATTTGCCCGCTGAAAAGGATTATTACACGACACAATTGATGAATCCTGACGGAGAAAACGGAATTCATCGAGCGTACGGGGGACTATTTCGTGACCGCCCGGCGCCGCGGCCGCCCGTAAAAAGCCCGAATTTCAAGGATGTCGACGTCGCGACGGATATCAGTCAGGCCAAAAGCGTCAGCGTCGACGGTTTCGCAGTCGACGTCCTGTCGCCCGCCACCCAGGACGCCGACATCAATCGGGTGTTGACGGCCGCGGACGCCGCCGGGGATTTCAACATCCAGATCACGGCCGACATGACGGGACGGCTCGCAGCGGCGACGCCGGCGGAGTTCGCCAGCCAAATCGCCCCGTATCTGAAGGCGGCCAGCATCCAGCGGCTGACGGACGGGCGTGTCGTGTTGGGCGCGTTCTTTGCCGAACGCCAGCCCGTCGCGTGGTGGTCAGACGTGTTGAACGAATTCCGCACCGGGCACGGGCTCGACGTCGCCTTCGTCCCCACCTTCCTCGACGCCGACGCCTACATCGACGCGTTCGCGCCTATCTCCTACGGGCTCAGCAATTGGGGGTTTCGGAATCCTAGCCTGGTAGATCCGCCGAACACACAGGTCGGCATGCCGACGGATCTGGTCCGGCGCGCCCACCACCTAGGCAAGATCTGGATGCAGCCCGTGGCGTTCCAAGACAACCGGCCGCAGGCAGGGACGTACGAAGAATCGCTCAACGGTGTGACAAATCGGAACGCGTGGCTGATCGCCACCAAAGAGGGTGCCGAGTGGGCGAATCTGATTACCTGGAACGACTACGCCGAAACGACCGCCATAGCGCCGTCGAGCAAGCACGGCTGGCGGATTCTCGACATGGACGCGTACCGAATCGCGATCTACAAGTACGGCGCCGCGCCGCCCGTGGTGCGTGAAGCCCTGTTCGTCAGCCACCGGACACAGCCGTTCGCGGCGATGCCGACGACTCCGGAAGGGTTGTTGATGCGAAACATCGGCGATACGCCGTCGCGCGACAGTGTCGAGGTGGAGTCATTCGCCACCGCGCGCTCCGTGGTCGTCGGCACCATCGGAGACAAGAGATCGCAATGCGAGGTTCCGGCCGGTTTCGGCCTGTGCACGTTCCCGTTGTCACCCGGCATCGTCACCGTCGGCTTGTACCGTGACGGCGCCGCGAAAGTCACCGTCACCTCGCCCTTCCCGGTGACCAACACGCCGAGCGTCCAGGACATGCAATACGTCGTGGTTGGCGGACTCAGATAGCGCTGAACCCGATCACCGCCGCGGTGGCGACGAGGAACCCGAGCGCGGCAAAGCAGACGCCGAACACGAGGTGCAGGGTTACCGTGCCCGTGACGCGCCACAGGTAGCGGGCGATGTCGGAGGCTGTTCTCACGTCGGTGGCCGGCCTCAGCGCAAGGCTGATCGGCGCGGACGCCGCGACTATTCCTGCCGCGATAAGCGCTAAGACGCCAGGCGCCCGCAGGCTTACCGCCGCGCCGATACCCGCGCAGGTGCAGGCGATGACGTTGAGCGCGGCGAGCGCGAACCCGGATGGTCTGGCTTGTCGGATCGCGAGGACGACAACCGCGCCGACTAACGCGCCTGCTCCGATTCCTAGGACGCCGCCGAGGTCAGGCGTTGTCAACAACCGCCTGAGCCTTTGGTCTCAATGTGACACCGGCGATCAGACCGGCGCCGATCCCGATCAGTGCGGTCACCGGAGTAAGAAGCAGGTAGCCAGCGCACACGGCCGGGCTCGCGGACACGGCCAGCAACGAGACGACGCTGATGCTGGCGGCCGATCCCGCGAACCCCGTGGCCAGCGGCGCCAGGCGGCCGGAATTCTTCGTCGCCGCGAAACCCAACACGGCGCAGCTCACGCTGACCGTGACCAGCGTGGTCCAGAACGTCTCCAGCTGGTCGGGCCAGATTCCGTACATCAGATAGCGGACGAGTACGCCCATCACGGCCCCGGCGGCCATGCCGGCCGATGCGGCCGGACGCGCATGCGGGCCGAGCACCGGCCTAGGCTAGCCGACGAATCATAAGTAGGATTACGGGGCCACCCGGCCCCGGGCCGGTTTTTGGACGGGCTCGGGTCGTTGGCGCGATGCTGAAGCAAAGCGTTCAGTCGACCTCACGTCGACCCTCGCAGGGTCCGCCGCGATTGCTCGCCTTGGTGAGGTTTTCCGTTTCGCGCTGGTGGACTTCGAGGCGGTCTTGCACAGATTTCATTCGTCTTAAGTTCTCTTACGATTTAATCCTCCCGCGAACCCGTATCTGATGATATTCACGCTGGGGAAAATTCCTGGTCGGCGAAGTGAGTGCAGCCGCAGCAAACTGACGCGCGAGGAGAGCGACCGCGTCGACACGGGCATGTCCTCGGCGCGTCGACGGGGCCACGGCCGAGGCGGTGGGCGGCTTCACGGCATGCCGGTTTGAGGTCAACTGGCGTGCCGAAAACCGGTCGTTCGCGTTGCGGTGACGGTTGCGGGCAGCATGGAGCGGTTTGCGCGAGCCCGTCTACCCCCGAGCGGCTGGGCTGCGAAGAATCAGTCCCAGCAAGATAAAGTTACCCGTTAATGGTGAAGTTCCGCGTTATCTGTCGTACGATAGCGAACGTGACTCGGACGGTTCCAGCAAAGATTTGCTGGACTGTGCGCCTGCCTCGTGAATTCCTAATATTGTCAACATATTTCGCTGGCTATGAGCCTACCGCCGCATCGCTGGAACTCTCCTCTCCCCGACCGGAGACGGGCGCAGTGGAGGTGCCGGACGAGCATGGGGTGCCACGCTGAAATGACGGCCGGTCGCGATCGTGTCACCCACTCTTCCCCTTCGGCCCGCTGCAGTTTGCAGAGGGCTCGCGGTCCCGTTCGCTGCCGTCCCGGCGCACCGAGTCTGAGGCGGTCGTCGGATGCGCGAACCCGAGTGCCGCCGCCGGCGGTGGATAGGTACTTCCACACATGCGCTCGCGCACCAGGAAGTAATTTCACGGGGAAGTTCCCCGTTAACTGCGGGGGCCACAGGCACCTGGCAGTGAACTCTGCGGATATCGCAATACGTGTATTAGTTATGTGCCGCTATCACCGAAATCGGGTTCGGTCCCGGGAGGGCATGCAGGTACCCCCCAGAGGATTTGTTTTGTCCCACGCGCAAGACTCTGGTTACATTGCGCCACGGGCTCGGGTCGCGAAGGGGACATCGTGTTTGCAGTGAGAGGCAGCACCTCTGCCCGGCAAACTCGCGTCAACGCCCCGACAGCGGCGGCCGGGCAGACGCTGCGGGCGCGCTGGGAGCGCACGTACGCGAGGTGGCTGTTGATCACCGACACTCTCGTCATCTGCGGTGCGGTCACAGTGGCCCAGTACGTCCGATTTGCGGGCAACCTGACGGAAGAGACGACCCCGGCAGTCACCGGTTTCTCGGTGCTTTTCGCTGTTCTGTGGCTGGCGATGATGGCCATTTTTCGCACCAGGTCGCCTCGTGCCATCGGGGTCGGTGTCGAGGAATACCGCCAAATCATCAGCGCTGCGTTCTGGACCTTTGGCGCGGTGGCCATCGCCACGCTGGTCTTCAAGCTCGTCGTCGCACGTGGCTATTTTGCTATCGCGTTCCCGGTCGGCCTGATTTTCCTGTTGTTGTCGCGGTACTTGTGGCGGCTCTACATCACTCGGCAGCGGGTGCGTGGGAAATTCCAGACCGCGGTGCTCGCAGTCGGCGACAAGCGAGCGGTGTCCACTCTTGCCGCTGAGTTGATGCGCAACGGCGACTACGGATACAACGTCGTCGCTGTCGGTATCCCGGGCTACGGCGATTGCCGCGGCGAAACCCTGACCGTGGCAGGCCATGAGATCCCAATTCTGGGCGACGAGGTGTGCGCACTGGAGGCGATCGAACAGTCTGGCGCCGACACCGTTGCCGTCACGGGTACCGAGTACTTCGGCGCTCAAGGCCTGCGTCAATTGACCTGGCAGCTGGAGGCTCTCAATGTCGACCTCGTAGTGACGCCGGGTGTGATGGATGTGGCGGGTGCGCGACTGACGTTGCGTCCCATCGCCGGGTTCCCGCTCGTTCATGTCGAGCGGCCGCAATACCACGGTGCCAAGCGGTTCCAGAAGCGTCTCTTTGATTTCTGCTTCGCGTTGGCCGCCCTCATCGGGACATCGCCGCTGATGCTTCTCGTCGCGATCGCGATCAAACTCAATAGCCGGGGCCCTGTGTTCTACACCGCGGAACGCATTGGGCTGGACGGCAAGCCGTTCACGATGTTGAAATTCAGAAGTATGGTGGCTGACGCCGACAAGCAATTACCCGATCTCAGAGAATTGAACGACGTCGCTGGCGGTGTGCTGTTCAAGATTCGCCATGATCCGAGAGTGACGTGGGTGGGTCGCATCATCAGGCGGTTCAGTATCGATGAATTGCCGCAGTTCTTCAATGTGCTCAAGCAGGACATGAGCGTGGTGGGGCCGCGTCCTCCGCTACGCCAGGAGGTGAAGAGCTACGACGTCGAGGTGATGCGCCGTCTGCTCGTCAAACCCGGTGTCACCGGCCTGTGGCAAATAAGCGGGCGATCGGATCTCTCGTGGGAAGACTCGGTACGGCTAGATCTGTCCTACATCGAGAACTGGTCGATGTTCGGGGATCTGCTGATTATCGTCAAGACCCTGAAGGCAGTTCTCGGAAGCGAGGGGGCATATTAAGGGCGACGCCCGGTGCTCAACCCCGCGAGTAGCATGTGCCGCCATGTGTGAAAGCGATTCTGTAACTGGCGATCCGGGCTGCTGGGAGGTAGGCCGGTCCCGTTCGAAGAATGCGGAGAGCTAACCGCGTGCGAGCCTTCCGGGTACTGCGTGTTACATGGCGCCTGATCGTCCTGACGGCTGTACTCGCCTGCGCGAGTGCCGTTTTGGTTGCCGGCTGTAGTTCAACGGGGCCGGACGTATCGAATGGGCCACAGATGGCCCCCGCATTGAATCCGATCCCTGTGCCCATGCCGACCATCGCTGCGCCGGTATGGGATGCGCGCGGAGAGCTTGTCACCAATGAGCCTTTGACCAACCTAGATTCATCGGTGCGCGATCTCGCAGGTGATGCTCGGCGCGCGACGTATCGATCCACCTCCGGTACCACCGGCGCGGGGACCGAGGTCTCGGGCATTTTCTTCATCCCCAAGGGAGATCCGCCGCAAGACGGCTGGCCAGTTATCTCCGTGGCGCACGGAGTCACGGGGTTGATGGAAGACTGCGGCCCGTCGACACACCCGGATCTGCTTGGGCTCTCGACAATCGTGGCCGGGGCTCTGTCGCTGAGAACAGCTGTAGCCGCCACAGATTACGAGGGGTTGGGCACCCCCGGTCGGCATCCGTTCCTGGAGCCCAGAACCGCAGGCTTCAACGTCATCGATGCTGTGAGGGCCCTCCGCAACGTTTTCCCCGGGATCTCGACGCGGTGGCTGGCGTACGGACAGTCGCAGGGCGGGCAGGCCTCCTGGGCGGCCAATGAACTCAGCGGGCCTTACGGTGGGGGTCTGGATCTGCTCGGTGCTGTCGCGCTGGCGCCGGCGGCGAACGTTAGCGGATTGGCCGAGAACGCGTTCAGCGGGCGCCTGTCGGCGTTGCAGGTGCAGCTGATGCCCATCGTCGTCACCGCAATCCAGCGGTCGTTCCCTGGGGTACCGGTCGACCATCTGTTGCACGGGATCGCGTTGCAGTCGGCCGATGAGATGATCGGTTGTGGGCCCGCCGCGGACGAGGCGCGTGCGAAGCTCTCGCCCGCCGACGTGAAACCGTCGACGCAGGCCGACGCCGACTCGCTGGCGGACTCCCTGCGGAAGATGGCGCTGCCGCAGGGGCCCGTTTCCGCACCGATGATCGTGGTCAGCGGTGCGCGCGATGACGTCATTCCACCGGCGTGGATCAGTTTCGCCGTTGGCCAAAGCTGCCGGTCGGGCGGAACGATTGAGTACTCGGAGCAAGAAGGTGCCGACCACGGGCAAGTCGGCCCAGATCCGCGCGTACTCACCTGGATCACCGACCGGTTGGCGAACAAGCCCGCGACGTCGAATTGCACGGCGCGATGAGGACGGGTCTGATCGCGCGGTGTGCGCTGGCCATTGTCGCCACCTGCTTGGTGGCGGCCGCTCTGTATTGGAGCGTCACTCGTCACCGCGATCCCGACAGCGGCGGCGGCGGCCGTGTCGAACTCAATGTCAGCCGGCTCGGGAACAGCCCGGCGCCCACGAATTTCGACACGGGCCAGCAGGCGACTGTCTCGTCGGATCCGGGTGACCCGGGAGCTACGCCCACTGTGCGCGACGGTACGTTGACTTTCGCGCCGACCAAAAGCACTGCGGCGGCGGCGTTTTACGCCTCACCCGACATGGACGGTTCGATCAACGGCATCGGCGCACAGTTCGTGTTCGAGAGCCGTGCCGGCACGCCCGGCGGAACGATCTCGCTCGTCGTCTGTCACGGCACTCAGGCCTTCCCGCCTGCGATCACACCGCCGGCCCCGGTGCAGCTCGTCGTCACGCCCGTTAGCTGGAGCCTCAGTCTCAAGAAGGACAACTCGAAGGAGCCCGAACCGATCGCCGTCGGCAATTTCAGCCCGCCGCTGACCACGGACGGCTCGACCACATATGACGTGAGCGTGCAGATCGACGGGAGTGTGGTGACCACCAAGCTGCCCGACGGAAGCCAGAAGGTGGTCAACGATGCGCGCATTGACCAGTGGAAAGGCAGTTACGCGCTGTTCGGACTATATTCATTGAATCCGCAAACGGATTCGCTCGGCGGGTTCAAGAAGCTGTGGGCGACCTCGCGCAAGGGCGACAGATGAGCACGCTGACCAATAACGCGAAATTCCGCGGGCTGTCCGGGGCGGCGGATCAAATCCTGTCGAGCCTTAGCAACGGCATGATTCTGTACGCCGTCGCGGTGGTCTCGACCGCCCAGTATTTCGGCCTCGTCGCCGTGCAGCTGACCATGCTGGCAGCGGGGCTGGGTGCACTGCGCGGCGCTTTAGGCACCAAGTTGCTGTTGAAGGCCGGAGAAGGGACTTCCTCGATCCGGCGGGAGGGCGCATACGCGGTGACCGCCGCGCTGCTCCTCAGCCCGGTACTGGCCGCCGCGATGTTCCTCGTTCGAGCGCCGGGGCTGCTGCAACCGACGATCGTTCTCGCCGTCGCCACCCCAATCGTCCTTGTCCAGGACGTGCTGCGGTATGTCGCGATCACCGAGGGCCGGCCCCACGTCGCCGCGATCTGGGACGGTGTGTGGTTGGTCGGGTCGCTCGGGCTCCTCGTCTGCACGTGGCTGAACTGGGAGTTCGTCACGGTCAGCTTCCTCATCGCCGGGTGGGGTGTGCTGGGTCTGGCTGCCCTTGTGGGGCTCGCGCTCAGCACCCGCCTGTTGCCGCGCGTGTCCGGCTTCGTGGGCTGGTTGCGGACCGATTGGCAGAACCGCCTCCGATACGGTGTCGACACCGCGCTCGAACAGTTGGGGATTCTTCTCATGCTGGTCTTGGTCGCGCTGCTGGTCAGTCCGGTGGTGGTGGCCGCTCTGCGCGGAGCGACCGCATTGCTGACACCGGTGTCCATCCTGATCGGTTCGCTGCCGCTGATCGTGATTCCCGAAACTGTGCGACGGTCGGCATCACCACAAGAGGTGTGGCGCAAGCTGCAGATCGTCTACGTGCCCGGGATCTGCGCCGTTCTGCTGGTCTCCCTGGTGGTGCGGGTGCTACCGGACAACATCGGCACGCTCATATTGGGCAACTCGTTCGGAATTACGCAGCAGATCATCGTCTGGATGGGGCTCCAGTACATTGCGGCGTGGTTCGCCCTGGCGATGATGCTGTGGCTGAAGACGTTCAACCGCAGCGCGGATCTGCTCAAGCTGAAAACTGTCTTCGTGCTCTTGATGATCGGGTTCGCCGTCGCGACCGCGCTGATCTTCAAGACGGCCACCGGTGTCGCCGTCGGACTGGTGTTGGCGTCGACGGTGATTTCGGCGTTCTCCATGGCCTGGTTCGCGCCATGGCGCGCAAGCAATCCGTCGCATGACCCGAAATCCACCACCGAAGGGATTTCCACAGGCGACAGTCGGTCGGCGGCACTTCCACCAGCTTGGCACCACAAAGTGATCCGACGCAGCCGATCCAAGCCGAAGCCGCTGCCGGATTTCGTGCGACTCGACGCGCACCGCGGGTCGGCGTCTGGCGTCACGTCGGTGCTCCTGTCGATGTGGGTGTTCGCGATCATGGGGGTGCTTGGGCCGATCCTTGTCATCGGTTTGACCGGCCCTGCGCCCAACCTGAGCTGGCTGGGCCCGCTCGCGGTCACGGTGCTCGCCGCCGCCAGGTTCGCGTGGATCATCGGCTCGGGTGAGCGGCGCCTGTTCGAAATCATGTTCTGGGCGTTCACCTACCCGTTCATGGGATTGGCGCCAATCACCGAGATTCGCCAACAGAAGTGGCCGATCATCGTGCCGCGCAGCGACTTCACGCTGGTATGGCCGGCGGTCGCCATTGTGCTGTGCGGCACCAGTGCATTCCTGTTGGGCGTGCTGACGAACAGGTTCGTGGAGTCGCGGTCGAGGCGACGAGGTGCTGCAGTGACAACGGCGCCGACTTCAGCGGTCGACAAGCAGCCCGCGGACCGCAACCAGCTGATCGACTTCTCGGTCCGGAACAAGAGGGTCGTGATCCTCGCCGCGTTCGCGATCGCGTTGAATCTGTACTACTCGTACAAAGTGGGATTCATTCAGTTCGCTCAGCGGCGCGAGGACCTCAAAGCAAAGATCACGATTGTCTGGCCAGCGACCGCGCTCGCGATCTTCGTCGTCGCGGGAACCTACATGACCCTGGTCACCGCGTGGGTGTCGCTGATGCGATTCCGCAGGGAGGCAAAGGTGGCCGCCCGGTGGGGCCGCCCCGAGTCGTCGGGAACGATGCGGCTGAACCTGGTGCTGCTGTGGATCCTCGGCATCATGATGGCCAACACCATGAACCCGATATCGAATGCTCGATATCTCTCCGGCACAGCGATGCTGGCGGTGGCGGCCGGTTTCGGCCTTTTCGCCACCGCCTGGCGGTTCCGGCTGAGCATTCTTGGCTTCACGGCGGCGCTGATCATGGTGTTCCCGGTCATGGACTACTTCCGGTATACGACCACGCAGAATCTGGACAAAGCCAACCCGCTCAACGCGTTCGTGTCACCGGACTACGACTCATTTTCCAACGTGGTCAACGGATATTTGATCGCCCAGCGCGAGGGTATCGAGGTCGGTCGCCAGTTCCTCGGCGTGATGCTGTTCTGGGTCCCGCGCGCACTGTGGACCGACAAGCCCGTCGACACCGGGATGTACCTTGCCCAAAGTCGCGGCTACCCGGTTGTCAACCTGTCGGCGCCGCTGTGGATCGAGCTCTACTTCAACGGCGGATTCATCTTCCTGGTCATCGCGATGTTCGCGCTCGGCTACGTTTTGCACGCGTGGGATACCCGCGTCGACAGGCAGCTCGCGGTGTTCAAGATGCCGAGCGTGCTCGGCAGCATCCTGCCGTTCTACATGTTCATCCTGCTCCGCGGGTCGCTGCTGCAAGCCATGCCATATCTGGTGGTTACCGTAGTGTGCTGGCTGTTCGTCCGGCAAAGGAACAAAGCCGGCCCCCGAAGGCTCGCGGCCGCGCCGCGGGCACCCGCCAAACCCGGAGTCGTCAAAGCTCCCGAGAGGGTCAGATCTCCCGAAAGGGAAGTGGCAGATGTCTAGACATCGCAGCTCAAACCGCACCGTCCTGCGCGGCGTCATTCGGGTGCTTGTTGTGCTCGTGCTCGCGGGCGCGGTCACCGTCCTGGTCGTGCGTGCGTACGACCGGACACGCTCCGCGCCGGAGGCGCCGACTGCCGCGCCCCACGGGTCACCCGCAGCGCAAGATGGGCTGTACCAACCGAATCCGACACTTCTGGTAGTCGTCGACTCGATGGGCGCTCCGCCGGATCTGACGATCACCAAGGCATATCCCGAGATCATTGGCGAGAAGATGGGATGGAATGTCGTCGTGGACTCGGTGGGCGGGCGCGGCTTCATGGCGAACGACCTGTCGAATGTCGGTGTCAACAAGGTCGTTCCGCCGGTGATGGAAACCCTGAAGGACGACGCCGACCACTACAAGGCCGACTACATCCTGGTCGACACCGGCCGAAACGACTTGGGCGGCAAGGAATACACCGCCGTCGCAGCGGCGGCCGACGACTACCTGACCGCACTGCGGGCGGCGTATCCGAACGCGAAGGTCATCGTGATGCTGCCCTCCTACATCTCGCCGGTGAAAGCTGATCTTTATCCTCTGATCGCCGAACCGATCCGTCAATCGGCCGAGCGGATCGGCGCGGTGGTTCTCGACCCGGTCGGCGAAAAGTGGTACGAGGGTGTCGACCTCGCGCCGTTTCTGTTCACGGACATGTTCCATCTTAACGACGCCGGCGCGCAGTTCTACGCGCAGAAGATCCTCGACGATCTGCGCAAACTGGGCATCACGCCGTATTCCGGATCGACCGAGGGGGCGCCGTGAAATCCCAGCATTTCCGGACGTTGTTCGTTATGGTGCGGGCGCACTGGTTCGCGACCGTGTTGTGCTGCTTGGTCGGCGCGCTCGGCGCGGGGGCGCTGAGCATGGCGATCCCCGTCCGGTACGAAGCGTCCGCGCGGCTGTTCGTGGCCACCCCGAACTGGAATGACAACACTGCGTCGGGCCACCCGGACGCGAACGGACGGGTCCAGACGTACGCGTTCGGTGACGAGTTCAGTCAGCACCGCGCCATGACCTATGCGCAGCTCGCAAACACCGAGCGCGTTGCCGCAGCTGTGATAAATCGGCTCGGCCTGCAAACCACCCCGCGCGAACTCGCGGGGCGGATCTCCGCGCGGGTGGTTCCGGACACGGTGATGCTTGACGTCGGGGCTACCGACTCGTCGCCCGAGCAGGCGGCCCGCATCGCCAACGCGACGGCCGAGGAGTTGACCAAGGTCATCCTCGAGCTGGAGACGCCATTCAAGCTGACGACATCGCCCGTGCTGCCGCTGCTGATCAAACCCGCCGAGCCGCCGCCCAGGCCCGCAGCGCCCCGGGTGGATCTGAATGTCATCGCCGGACTGGTACTCGGTCTGCTCGTCGGCGTGACCTACGCCGCCGCGCGAGAATCGTTGCGAACTGCCAACTTCCCCGAGGAGCTCGTGGCCAGCGAAACGACCCTGGGCGTGCTGCGCTCGCCAGAGGTGCCCGCGTTCGTGACGCTCGACGACCTCCCGCATGAACTCGCGGAGGACGTCCGATTTCTGTGTTTACGGTTGAGTTCCGCCCTGGGGCACGACGCGGCAGACGACACCGGACGGACGATTCTGTTCGCGTCGCCGCGCGCCGGCAGTGCGACTGGCACCGCCGCCGTTCTGGTAGCGGCCGGATTTGCGGAGCTGGACCGTCGGGTGGCGATCGTGATGAGCAACTTCGCAAGTGCCAGATCCTCGAACGCCGAACACGGACTGGGCGAGGTGCTCGACGGCCGCGCTTCGTTGAACAAGGTCTTGCGGTACGACGACACCGGACGGGTCGGTGTCATCGCCGCCGGGTCGACCCAGACACCGTCAGTCACCGCGCTGGCCGGCGCAGCCATGGATGCGGTCGTCGAACAGCTCGAGAGCGCCTTCGACTACGTGATCGTCATCGGGTCCGCGGTGCTGGAGTCAGCTGATTCGCTGGCGCTGGCGAGTAAGTTGCGTGCCGCCGTCGTGATCTGTCCGGTGCCGCCTTCGACGGCCGCCGCGACGGCGGAAAGTGAACGGCTGCTGGGTCTCACGCCGACCGCCGTGCTGGGACGGGTCGTGATGTCGTCCCGGAAAGGCGAAGTGCAAGACAGCAATGACAGAGATGCTCGATTGGTCCGCAGATCGTCACAGGCATAGAACGGGAAAACGATGGATTTGGTGAAGCGAGGTTGGCTGGTCTTCCAGCGGCGATGGGTGCTGATCATGGCACCGATCGTGATAGCGCTGCTCGCCGTGACGTTGTTCGACTCATTGATGCCCCAGAAGTACACGGCCACAGCGTCGTTGTTTCTGCGGGCACCGGACGTCAAGACGTCAGCTAGCGCATACCAGGGCAACTTGTTCACGATGCAGCGGGCCAACACGTACGTCGAAATGATCAAGAGCGACGAGCTGGCTCAGCTGGTCGTGGACCGGCTCGGCCTCAGTGTCAGCGCGCACGAGCTTGCGACACAGGTGAGTGCGGACCCGGTTCGTGACACGGTCATCATCCAAGTTTCGGTCAAGGACCCCGATCGACAGCAGGCCGCCAACCTGGCCAATACGTACGGCACCGAGTTCGCAACGTACGTCGCCAAAGTGGAAGCGGCGAATCTGACCCCCGACATGCCGCCCCTGGTGACGATCGTGCGGCCGGCGTCGGCAGACGACGCAACATCGAGCCTGTTGACGCGACGGTTCGCCTATTGGGTCACTCTCCTGCTCGCTGCGGTCGTCGGCCTGGTGATCGGGCTGCTGCTCACCTGGCTGGCTGAGCGACACGACACCAAGATCAGGTCGCGCCGCCAGATCGAAGACGTGACGCACTCCCGGGTGCTCGGAAACTTGACACCGGAATCATCGCTGGGCCGTGGCCGCTCGGTGGACGACGCGTTCGAGCGGTCAGCGACATTCGCCGACCAGGTTCGCGTGCTCAGCATCAACACCGAGCACGCGCTGCGCGAGGTCGCCAAAGCCAACGGCGCTGCCGTGCTCGCCGTGACCAGCCCGGACGACGGGGACGGCAAGTCGGTGGTGGCGCAGTCGATGGCGAGGGCGCTGGACGAACGCGGGGTGCGCGTCGGACTGGTGCAGCTGCTGCCCGGCGGGGCAGCAGCTGTCCGATCCAACGGCGAGCCCACCGATGTGATCGGCACGGTTTCGGCTGACAACGGCTTCGCCGTCACCTCAGTCCGGGCCAACGGTGCGCCGTCGGAGCATGAAATCGATGCGGCGATCGAAAAACTCTCGGCCGACCGTGATTTCATCATCGTCGACCCGCAGGGGGCCGGCGTCTCGTCGCAGGCCCAGATCGCCGCGTCGATCAGTGACGCCGCTGTCATCGTCGTGCGGCCGGGGTACACGCAGGAAGGCGACCTGGCGGATCTCATCAGCGCGATCACCCTGCTAGAGACGCCGGTGATCGGCATCGTGACGAACCGCGCGAAGGAGACCCACACCTCGGGTCGGGTGTACGCCTAGCTCGAGTCGCCCGTGGTGAAGATCGAAGGTCAGCGCAGCAGTGAGCGCGCCATCACCATGCGCTGAATCTGGTTGGTGCCCTCATAGATCTGGGTGATCTTGGCGTCGCGCATCATGCGCTCGACCGGGAAGTCGGTGGTGTAGCCGGCGCCACCGAACAACTGGACCGCGTCGGTGGTGACCTCCATCGCGACGTCGGAAGCGAAGCACTTGGACGCCGACGAGATGAAACCCAGTGCGGGCTCGCCGCGTTCGGCCCGCGCCGCTGCCGAGTAGACCATCAGGCGAGCCGCCTCGACCTTCATCGCCATGTCGGCGAGCATGAATTGCACGCCCTGGAAATCGCTGATGCGCTCACCAAACTGCTTGCGCTCCTTGGTGTATGCGATCGCGGCGTCGAGTGCGCCCTGCGCGACGCCCACCGCCTGCGCCCCGATTGTCGGGCGGGTGTGATCCAGTGTCGCCAGCGCGGTCTTGAAGCCGGTGCCGGGCTCGCCGATGATCCGGTCGCCGGGGATGCGGCAATTCTCGAAGTACAGCTCGGTGGTGGGTGATCCCTTGATCCCGAGCTTCTTCTCTTTCGGGCCGACCGTGAATCCCTCGTCGTCCTTGTGCACCATGAAGGCCGAGATCCCGCTGGCGCCCTTGTCGGGGTCCGTCACCGCCATCACCGTGTACCACGTGGACTTGCCGCCGTTGGTGATCCAGCACTTGGCGCCGTTCAGAATCCACTCGTCACCGTCGGCCTTGGCCCGGGTGCGCATCGCGGCCGCGTCGCTGCCGGCCTCGCGTTCCGACAGCGCATACGACGCCATCGCCTCACCCGATGCCAGCGTGGGCAGCACCTGCTTCTTCAGGTCGTCGGACCCGCGCAGGATCAACCCCATCGTGCCGAGTTTGTTGACCGCGGGGATCAGCGACGCCGAGCAGTCGACGCGGGCGACTTCCTCGATGACGATGCACGTGGCCACCGAGTCGGCGCCTTGGCCGCCGTACTCGTCGGGAACGTGCACGGCAGAGAACCCGCTGTCGTTGAGTGCTTTCAGCGCTTCCTCGGGGAAGCGCGCCTTCTCATCGACGTCCGCGGCGTGCGGCGCGATCTCCTTCTCACACAGGTCGCGCAGCACCGCACGCAACTCGTTGTGCTCGTCGGGAAGTTTGAACACGTCGAACGACGGATCTCCGGCCCAGGCACCCATGTCGAAACTCCTTGCTACTCGCCGGTAACTTTACTTGGCGGCGTCGGTGTTCCCAGCAGTCGGTCCCGCAGCGCGGCGTCCTTTTCGAGCACCGCCGCCTCGAGTTGCTGCTGGAACAACTCGACCCGCGCGCGAAGCCCGGGATCCGACGATCCGAGGATCCGCACTGCCAGCAGGCCCGCGTTGCGTGCGCCGCCGATCGAGACGGCGGCCACCGGGACGCCGGCGGGCATCTGCACGATCGACAGCAACGAGTCGAGACCGTCGAGGCGCTCCAGCGGCACCGGGACGCCGATCACGGGCAGGGGAGTCGCCGCGGCGACCATGCCGGGCAGGTGCGCAGCCCCGCCTGCGCCGGCGATGATCACCTCGATGCCCCGGCCGGCGGCGCCACGTGCGTAGTCGAGCATCCGGACGGGCGTGCGGTGCGCGGAGACGACGCCGACCTCGAACGGGACGTCGAACTCGGCCAAGGCGTGCACAGCGGCCTCCATCACGCGCCAATCGCTGTCGCTGCCCATGATCACGCCGACGCGCGGCCCTTTTGGCATGCTCATCTCCACTCCGCCTGCGACAACCAGTGTGCCGCCCGTTGCGCGCGTTCGCGGACATCTGACACATACTCGCCGTCGTCGAGCGAACCATCATCTGCGCCAACGACATTCACGTGGCCGATCTTGCGGCCCGGCCGCTCGGCCTTGCCGTAGAGATGCACTTTCGCCTCCGGCATCCGGGCGAACAGGTGGTGCAGCCGCTCGTCCATCGTCATCTCCACTGGCGCAGGGCCGCCCAGCACGTTGGCCATCACGGTCACCGGGGCGATGGCGCCGGTGTCGCCGAGCGGATAGTCCAGCACCGCCCGAAGATGCTGCTCGAACTGGCTTGTGCGGGCGCCGTCGATGGTCCAATGCCCAGAATTGTGCGGGCGCATCGCGAGCTCGTTGACCATGAGCGCGCCATCGACGGTCTCGAACAGTTCGACGGCGAGCACGCCCACCACCCCCAGCTCGGAGGCCAGGCGCAGCCCCAGCGACTCGGCAGCCGCGCCGAGCTCGGGCGCCAGCGACGGCGCGGGGGCGAGGACCTCGACACAAATCCCGTCGCGCTGCACGGTGTGCACCACCGGCCAGGCGGCGCCCTGCCCGAACGGCGATCTCGCGACCAGCGCGGCAAGCTCGCGGCGCATCGCCACGCGTTCCTCCACCAGCACCGGCACCCCCGCGGCCAGGTAGCGGGCCGCGGACTGCCGCGCGTCGGCGAGGTCACGCGCCATATCCACGCCACGACCGTCGTAGCCGCCCCGGGCGGCCTTGACCACGACGGGACCGCCGACGCGGCCCGCGAACGCGTCGACGTCATGGAGGTCGGTGACCTCCGAGTAGCGCGGCACCGGGGCGCCCAGGGCCTCCAGGCGGCGACGCATCACCAGCTTGTCCTGCGCGTGGATGAGCGCCTCCGGGGGCGGGGCAACGGTCACCCCGTCGGCGACGAGCTTTTCCAGCAGCTCGGTGGGCACGTGCTCGTGATCGAAGGTGAGCGCGTCGGCGCCGTCAGCGGCGCGCCGCAGAGCGTCGAGATCGGTGTGCGCGCCGATCACGACATCCGGAGTGACCTGCGCGGCCGGTTCGTCCGGTGCGTTGGCAAGCACGCGCAGGTGCTGGCCAAGCGCGATCGCCGCCTGGTGTGTCATCCGGGCCAATTGCCCGGCGCCGATCATCGCAACCAGTGGCGGTTGGCCTGCGGTTCTGGGCACAGCAATCATGGTGTCATGGCCCGCGCCGCCGTCGGCCAGTAGCGCACCGTTCGGCCGGTTTCCGTACACTCGCGTCTTGTGTCCTTCACCGATGCGACGATCAGACGCCTGCCGCGCCCGATCCGTCCCTATTTCGAGCGCCACCACGAGCTGATCAAGTTCGCGATCGTGGGCGCGACGACGTTCGTCATCGACTCGGTGCTGTTCTACACCCTCAAGCTCACGATCTTGGAGCCCAAGCCTGTCACCGCCAAGATCATCTCCGGAATCGTCGCGGTCATCGCGAGCTACATCCTCAACAGGGAATGGAGCTTCCAGAACCGTGGCGGCCGCGAACGCCATCACGAGGCGTTGTTGTTCTTCGCGTTCAGCAGCGTCGGGGTGCTGCTCTCGATGGCGCCGCTGTGGGTGTCCAGCTATGTCTTCGACCTGCGGGTGCCGCACGTCAGCCTCACCGTCGAGAACATCTCCGACTTCGTCGCCGCCTACCTCCTGGGCAACCTGCTTCAGATGGCGTTCCGGTTCTGGGCGTTCCGCCGGTGGGTGTTCCCCGACGAGTTCGGTGGCGAACCCGATGTCGTCGAGTCGACGCTTACCGCAGGTGGCATCGCCGAGGCGATGGAGGAAGCCCACGAGGCGGGTTCGAACGTCACGCCGCTGCGTGGGCGGGGCCAGCGTGGCGGGAACAGGCGCGCCCGCCGGGATCGGTTCGTCAGCTAACTCTGCTGCGGCGGAATCTCTCTCGCCGACGACTGGCTGTCGGCCTCATCGGTGTTCAGCGTGTCGAAGACCTCGTGATACAGCAGCGAATGCACCTGCTCGACCCGCGGAATGTCGTGGAATTCCAGCGGGTCATCGGATGCCGACTCGATGACCAGCGTCCCGGTCCGCAGCATGCGATTGATGAGGTTGTGCCTGAACTCCACGCTGTTGATGCGTGCGATCGGGATGTCGATGCCGCTGCGGGTGAACACTCCGTGGCGGAACATCACCCGCCGGTCGGTGATGACGAAATGCGTTGTCCACCAATTGATGAACGGCCACAAGACCAGCCACAAGATGGCAATCAGCCAGACGACGCCGACAGCGATGTACACGATGTTCTTGACCGTCGGGTTGCTTTGCGCCCAACCAGCCCGGTTGACGACGGCGATGACGAACACCGCGAGCGCGGTACCGAACACCAGCACCACCACAGGCCAGAACAGCCGCTTCCAATGCGGGTGGCGATTGATGACCACCCGTTCACCCTTGGCCAGAACGCTTTCCGGATATCCCACACTGCGACTCTAGAGGGCGCCGCCTCAATTGGGGCGCAGATGCACTGTGTCAATTGGGGCGCAGGTGCACCACGTCGCCGGCCGACACTGCGACGGTATCGCCGTCCACCTCGTCGACCATCAGGCGTCCGCGCTCGTCGACCGATCGCGCCAAGCCCGTGAGTTCGCGCCCGCCGGGAAGCAGAACCCGAACCTGTGAGCCGATAGTGAGGCTGTGATCGGCGTAGTCGCGCATCAGGCCGTCATCGGCGCCGCCGGCGGCCCGCCACGACGACACCCGATCGCCGAGCTCGTGCAGCAGGCTGCCGATCAGCCGCTCCCGGTCAGGCGATGCGACGCCCAGTTGGGTGAGCGAGGTCGCGGCGGGGTCCGGCAGGTCGTCGTCCCGCAGTGCGATGTTGAGGCCGACGCCGACGACGATCAGCGACGGGGGGTAAACCTCCGACAAAATGCCGGCCAGCTTACCGCCGCCCGCGAGAACGTCGTTGGGCCACTTCAAGGCCGCGGCGACATGAGTCTGTGCCATCACGGCGTCGACCACGGCCACGCCCGTCGCCAACGTCAGCCAGCCCCACGCATCGGTGGGCACGTCGCCGGCGGCGATCCCCACCGACATCGTGATCTGCGTACGCGGGGTCGCCGTCCAGGTGCGTCCGTGGCGGCCACGGCCCGCGGTCTGGTGTTCGGCGATCAGCACCGCGCCGTCGACGTCCTCGCCGTCGGCTGCGCGCGAAAGCAGGTCGGCGTTGGTGGATCCCGTTTCTGCGACGACGTCGAGCCGGCGCCACGGCGGGGGCAGACCCACGCGGAGCGCATCGGCATCCAGGGGCCGCAGTTCAGACACGTCGCCCTTTGCTCTTCACGCAAGCGTTCATCGTCCAAGAGCGTAGTGCGTCATGTGTAGTAGAAAAACGTGCCCATGCCGGATTCCAGATGATAGGTGTTGTGGCAGTGGGTGATCCATCGGCCGGGATTGTTCGCGTCGAAATCCACGTCAACGGTCGCCAACGGTGGCACAAGCACAGTGTCCTTGCGGGCCGCCGGCGCGCCATTTCGCATCACCTGAGCGGTGTGGCCGTGAAAGTGCATGGGGTGAAACATCTTCGACTCGTTGATGAGACTGAGGCGCACCCGCTCGCCGTTCTTCACCTCGAGCCCGTCGCTCGGGGGGTTGTACAGTTTGCCGTTGATCGTCCAGTGGTAGCCGTCGGATGGCCCCGCCAGCCGCATCTCGAGCGTCTGGTCGGGTTTGCGTGTCGGCAGGTTCACTTCCCGTGCCGCGGGGAGCTGCGCGGTGTTCACCGGCGTTGAATTGCGCAGTGCCGCAACAAATTCGTCAACCTTGACATCGGACGGTGCATTGTTGACCCGCAGGTTCAACTGGGCGTACCCATCCTTACGTTCTGCTGCGGCGATCACCGGCATCGACCCGGTGACGGTGACGATGGCGTCGACGCGCTCGCCCATGCCGAGGATGACGGTATTCGCGTCGATCGGAACCACCGGGAAGCCGTCGGTGTGCGTGATGGTGAGCATGGTGTTGGGCAGCCCCACGCGGAAGGCGGTGTCAGCGCCGGCGTTGATGATCCGCAGCCGGATACGTTGCCCTGCACGGTAATCGACGGTCAGCGGGTTCTTGGTGTAGCGCCCGTTGATGAGGTATGTCGGGTAGACGACGTCGCCGCCGTCGTCGCCGAGCGGGTTGGTGGGCGAGACGCCGGCATCCGGTGCCATCGGCCCCATGTCCGGCATGCCGTGCTTCTGCAGGTCGGCCAGGATGACGTCGGGCGTGACATGGATGCCGTCGGTCCAGTCGTCGAGTACCAGTACGAGTTCGTCGTCGTAGTCTCGGCCGTCATTCGGATCTTCGATGATCAGCGGCCCGTACAGTCCGCGGTCGTTCTGTGTGCCGACGTGCGAATGGAACCAATAAGTGCCGCTGTCCGGGACGACGAACTCGTAATCGAATTTCTGACCAGGTGTGGTCGCCGGCTGCGTGAGTACGGGCACCCCATCCATCGGGTTCGGGATCGCCAGACCGTGCCAGTGCACGGTGGTGTCTGCTCCCGGCAGGTTGTTGGTGAGCGTGGCGTGCAGCTTTTCGCCTTTGTGAAGCCGAATCTCCCTGCCGGGCAAGGCGCCGTCGTACGCCCAGGTACGCACCCTCAGACCGCCGAGGTCGATTTCAGCCTCGGCCGGTGTCATCGCGACGGTGGTGACTTTCGGTCCGGACGCGCCGGGTGGGCCCGGCTTCGAACATGCGGCGGCGACGCCGACTGCGGACAACATCAGGAAGCCCCGCCGATCGATCACCCACATAGCTTGGCACCCGCGTGGACACGCTGGTCACGGATTCAAAACCGTCGGCCAGGAAAGAGTGGGTAGCGAGGCGACGCGCAACCAACCCGAAGCTCCGCCTCGTGCTGTCCCGAAATAGACGACATCTGCGACTCGCGGAAGTTTGTGTCAGAAACTGATGGTCTGCGCGGATGCCAGGGGCCCGATATACCCCGAGCGATACCTGGCGTACGGGCTCACCCGGCACTTCGACCGCGGTGTGGTTGAACGCGGGATGCGTGGCTGTGACTTTGCCGGAGTTCACGTGCCACCGTGGGGGGTCTCCTATCCTGCGAGCTACCCGTACTGGGTTCTTCATTGCAGGGAGCAATGCCAGATGAAGGTCTTCATCAGCTACTCGCGCGGTGATGAGGCCGCGGTCCGATCGCTGGCCGAGGACTTGCGACAGCGCGCACGTGTGCACGTCTGGGTGGATCGGCACCTCGGTGACGGTGATGCGTGGTGGTCCACGATCCTCAAGGAAATCCGCGAATGCACGGTCTTCGTGTTCGCGTTGTCGGACAAGTTTCTGGACTGCAAGCTATGCCAGGCAGAACTGGACTACGCGAAGGCGCTGAATGTGCCGATCCTGCCGGTACAGATCGGGGACGTGACGAGTTTCCGGGCCGATCTCATCTTCACCCTCCAACTCGTTGACTACCGCGACCCGGCAAGCGACAGGGCATTCGATCTGGTCCCGTGGCTGCATTCTCGTGCAGCACAGCACACCGGCGTACCCGATCCGCTGCCTGAAGCGCCCCCGAATCCATACGAGTATCTGCAAGGGCTCGGCGGACCGATCCACGACACCACAACCGTGTTGGCACCTTCGGCCCAGGCGCAGCTGCTCATTGAGCTGCGCAGCGCACTGAGCGGAGAGGATGAAGAGGCTGTCCTCGATTACATCCGCAACCTGCTGGGTGCATTGCGCCGACGCGCCGACGTCACCTATGCCGTTGCCAGCGATCTCGACACCATCCTCGGCAAAGCTGGCCCCGTCACAACGGGGGGCGCACTACCAATGAGCGGAACGCTGAGTGTGGAGAAGATTCGCGAAATCTCGTTGCCAGGTGGCGGCCGTATCGAGCTGTGCGTCGGCGATATCGCTGCGATGACCGCGCGTGACGGATGCGACTTGCTCGTCGTATCGGCGTTCCCTGGGGATTATTCCTCCACGAGGAGGTCTGTCATTGAGGCGTTGGGGAGTCGCGGTCTTTCCGTAGCGGCGCTCGCCGCAAACCCTGAGATCGATCTGCGGGCCACCTCATCCTGCTGGCTTTCACGCGCGATGCCACCAGGACGAAACTTCGGATTTGATCGTCTGCTTTGCTTCGAGCCTGCGATCCCCCACACGGCGGCATCGACCGTCGGAGACATCTTCCGAACCTTGGTGCCGTTCGTAGGTCCGGAGATCGGGATCCGCGATGTCGCTATGCCAATCGTCGCTTCCGGCAATCAGGGTGTGCCACGCGAAGAAATGCTTACGGCCATCTTGGCGGCTGCCGGACGATGGATGGAGTTCGGCCTCCCGTTGAATCGGCTGCGAATCGTCATGTACCACCGCGGCTCGCGTGATCCCGCTATTGCCGCTTTTGATGACTTCGCCCACGCAGTTCAAGGAAACGGTTCTACTGCCGGTTCTGCCGCGACGACGGAGGCAAAAGAAGCGGAAACGGAGAACGAGGCCGAGTCGACGGTATTCGTCAGCTACGCACATGCTGATGGTCGGCCAGCCGTGGACGAAATCCGTTCGCACATTTCCGCCGTTGCGCCGAGTGTCCACACGCTGGTTGACATCGCAGACATTGACGTCGGCGCGTACTGGCAGACGCGTATCGCCGAACTGATTCAGAGCAGCAACGTGGTCGTACTGGTCGTGACCGAGGGCTTCTGGCGGTCGAAGGTCTGCCTCGAGGAATACAACATGGCGCGGGTGCTCGACAGTGATCGCGGTGGCGGAGTGCTTTTTCCGATCTGCGCGCTCTCGTGTGACCTGCCTCTGCATTTCCGCATACTTAATTTTGAGGACTGCCGAGAGGCCGACCAGACACGGCTTCGAGAGGCATGCGATCGATTGGTTGCGACATTGGGGACCACGTAAGAACAGCGGAAGTCGCGCGTGCGATGGCGACGAAGCGCCGGTGTCCGATGGCCTTCCCTTCTTCCCGACAGCCGTTAACCAGGCCGAGTAGAACGAACGCTGCCTCGAAATACACGACATACGAGACGTGCAGTTGTTGGCTCTGGATGTCCGCAAGCTTCCAGGTGGCGGGTGTCGCAAAAGCCGGTCGCGAAATTCATTTCGCGTATTTGACACACCGGCGAGTGCGTAGACGTTTCGCATCACCCGCGCGGCGTCGAGGCGCCGCGGCGATCGAGCATCGTCAGTTGACGCACTTGGGATCGTCGGACCCGGCCGTGATGACCGGCGACGGGCCCGGCGCCGAGTTGACCGGCGTGTCGACCACCGGGTCCACCGTCTCCGCCGCGGGGTTGCTGCTGTCCAGCCCCGACCCCGGCCCGGTGTAGTCGGCGGCGAGCACCACCCGGACCCGGCCCGGCGACAGGCTGGAATCAGCAATGACGGGCAGTCCGCGGAGTTCTTTTGCCACCGCCTGCGCTCCGAGGTCGTCGCTCTTGGCCGCCAGAATCTGGCTTCCGCTGACGTGGCCGGCGTCGTTGTTGCCGATCTGCCCCGTGGTGAATCCGGAGTTCGCCAGCACGTCGGACACCGCTGCCGCCAACCCGTTGATGTTGCTGTCATTGACCACGTCGACTGTGGTCTTGTCCGGGCTATAGGCCAACTTCTCGGTCTTGCCCTGCGCCTGGTCGTCGAGCAATCCCTTCACCCAGTCGGCAACCTGGGTCGGATTCACCCGCACCACGCTCTGCATGCCGTCGTCGCTCCAGCCGGCCTCGTCCAGCACGGGGATCGTGGCGAACGCGACGTTGCCGGCCGCCAGCTTCTCGAGCTGCTTGATGAAATCCATGATCTCCCAACCGGATGACAGCACGACGGAGCGCTGGATAGCGTCCTGCAGGCGGCCCAGCGCTGTCGGGCTGGACAGCGTCTTACCCGAAATCACTTGGTGTGCAAGGGATGCCATCACAACTTGCTGGCGCACCACGCGATCGAGATCGCCGCGCGGCAGGTCGTGGCGCTGCCGCACGAAGCTCAGCGCCTGCGGGCCGGCCAGCCGCTGCCAGCCGGCGGGAAAGTCTGCTCCCGAAAGGGGTTCGTAGACCGCGTCTTTCAAACACACATCGACGCCTCCGATGGCGTCGGTGATCAACGCGAACCCGAGCAGCCCGATCTCGGCGTAGTGGTCGACCGTCACGCCCGTCAGGTCGGCAACGGTCTTGATCAGCGCCTCGCGGCCCGCCTCCGTCGACTGCGAGTCGGCCTCGGCATCGGCGACGCCCGATTCCACGAGCTGCGTACGCTTTTGCTCCTTGGTCTGGCCGTAGACGCCGTTGATCTTCGTCTTCCCCAGACTGGGCGCGGCCACATACGAGTCGCGCGGGATCGAGATCGCCGTGGCGGACTTGCCGTTGTTGGGGATACGGACCAGGACGATGGTGTCGGTGTTGGTCGAGACATCGTCGCCCGCGTGCAGCTCGGCGAGCTCCTCCTCGCTCAGCGGATTGCCGTGCGCGTCGGTACGGCTATCCATTCCGACCAGCAGGATGTCGATCGCGCCGTCCTCGCCCCCGCCGCCGAGAAGCGCCGAGGTGATGTGGGCGATGCCGTCCTCGAACGAGCGGATCTTGCTCCACGCCAGGCCTGTGGCCATGACGATGGCAGCTGCCACCACCGTGCACAGCACGCGGACACTGCGGCGCGCAGCAACGGCCGGCCCGGCGGTAGGCACAGCAGGCACGACAAAACCCCGTTCGGTCGAATGGCTGCACCCAGGCTACTTGCGAAAACGCCGGTTAAGGCGTAGCGCGTCCGGCGTGCCAGACTCGTGAACCGTGAGGAACCGAATTGTTATCTGCGGGGCGCGCGGACAGGTCGGCCAGTTCCTCACCGATGAGGCGCAGCGCCTCGGCCACGACGTGCTGGCGCTGAACTCCTCGCAGTGGGACATTTCCGACCCGGATGCGGGCCACGGTCTGGTGGAGCCCGGTGATGTGGTGGTCAACTGCGCGGCCTACACGGCGGTCGACGCGGCGCAGACCGATGCGGACAAAGCGCACGCGGTCAACGCCGCGGGCCCGGGCAACGTTGCCCGCGTGTGCGCGAACGCGGGCGCGCGGTTGATCCACATATCCACCGACTACGTGTTCAGCGGAGAGTTCGACGGGGCGCCGCGACCGTATGACATCGGCGACGAGCCGGCTCCGCTTTCCGTCTACGGCGCCAGCAAGCTGGCCGGCGAAAGCGCCGTGCACGCGGTGCTGCCGAACGCACACGTGGTGCGCACCGCATGGGTCTACACCGGAGTCGGCGGCGATTTCGTCGGCGCTATCGCGCGTAAAGCCGACGAGGCCGAATCGATCGAGGTGGTGGCGGATCAGGTCGGGTCGCCCACCTACGTCGGCGATCTGGTGTCAGCGTTGCTCGAGCTCATCGGCGGCACGATCACCGCGCCGCTGCTGCACGCCGCGAACGCCGGGGCGGCCAGCCGCTACGACCAAGCCAGGGCAGTGTTCGAGGAGATCGGCGCCGACCCGGGCCGGGTACGGCCCGTGCCCAGCGACCGCCATCCGCGGCCAGCGCCGCGGCCTGCGTACTCCGCGTTGTCGTCGCGACAGTCGGCCGCTGCCGGGCTGACACCGTTGCGGCCGTGGCGGGAAGCCCTGGCGGCGGCGCTGAGTGGCCTTGGCCGATGATCTGGCTGCTGCTGCACGGCACGCCGCTCAGCCCGCAGGTGTGGGACGGCGTGAGGGAGCATTTGCGTGACGATGTGCGCGTGCCGGACCTGAACGCGCTGATCGAGCGGGTTCCGTCGGGGCAGTTGCACACCGAGTTGGCGGCCGCAGTGCTGTCCGAGCTGCGTGCCCCAACTGCTCCTCACGTCCGCACCGCCCCGCTCGTCGTCGTCGGGCATTCGTTCGGCGGCCAGGTCGCCCTCGAGGTTGCGTTGATGGCGCCGGCGCGCGTCGCACGGCTCGTCGTCGTCTGCAGCAGGCACACGCCGTTCCCGGCCTTCGCCGACGGTGCCCGCACCGTGCGCGAGGGCAGGCCGGTCGACATCGACGATGGCCTGCGACGCTGGTTCACCGCCGACGACCTGACGAACCACAGTCCCGTCGTCGACTACGTCCGCGACCAGCTGCAAACCGCCGCCCGGGGCCCGTGGGCGGCGTCCCTCGACGCGATCGCCACTTACGACCGGTCGGCGGACGTCGGCCGCATCGGCACGCCGACTGCACTGTTCGCGGCCGCCCACGACGAGGTGGCGACCCCTGCGGTCAATACCGAGCTGGCCTCGGCACTCCCGCACGCCCGGCTCTCGGTCATCGCGGAATGGGCGCACATGTCGCCGTTCGTCGACCCCGCCGCGTTCGCGGCCCGGCTGAGCACCGCCGTGCAACCGCTACCCTCGACGCCGTGAATGACGATGGCGGCCTTCGGTGAGTGACGAACTCGTTGTGGTGACGGTGACGTACTCGCCGGGACCTCACCTGCAGCGTTTCCTGGCGACGCTGTCTCATGCCACCGACCGGCCGGTCAAGGTCATCATGGCTGACAACGGCTCCACCGACGGCAGTCCGGAAGACGCCCAGCAGGAGTTCCCCAACGCGCGACTGCTGCGTACCGGCGGGAATCTCGGATACGGCGGCGCCATCAACCGCGCCGTCGCCGAAGCATCCAAGGAGAACGACAACCTGGATCTGTTCGTCGTGGCCAACCCCGACGTGGCGTGGGGCCCCGCCAGCATCGACGAGCTGATCGAGGCCGCGGGGCGCTGGCCCCGGGCTGGCACGCTCGGACCGCTGATCCGCGACCCGGACGGGTCGGTGTACCCGTCGGCGCGGCACCTGCCCAGCCTCATCCGCGGGGGCATGCATGCTGTCGTGGGTCCGCTGTGGCGCAGGAACCCGTGGACCGCGGCCTACCGCCAGGAGCGGCTCGAGCCAAGCGAGCGACCCGTCGGCTGGTTGTCGGGCTCCTGTCTGCTGGTGCGCAAGGCCGCGTTCGACGAAATCAACGGCTTCGACGACCGGTACTTCATGTATATGGAAGACGTCGACCTCGGCGACCGGATGGGGAAGGCCGGCTGGCAGAACGTCTACGTGCCGTCTGCCGAGATCCTGCACGACAAAGGGCACGCGACCGGGCGTGATCCTGCCCGTAACCTCGCGGCCCACCACACCAGCACCTACATTTACCTTGCCGACAGGCACCCGCGGTGGTGGCAGGCGCCGCTGCGGGGGGCAATGCGGGCAGCGCTCGTGGTGCGCTCGCGGCTGGCGGTGAGGAGATCTCGGCGCGAACGCAAGAAAGGGATGCGATGACCGATGAGCGCTTGCGCGAAGAGCAGACGGCGCCCGATGAGCGCTTGCGCGAAGAGCAGACGGCGCCCGATGAGCGCTCAGGCGAAGAGCAGATAACCCGGGCCGTCGACGCTGTCGTCCTGGTCGGCGGGCAGGGCACCCGGCTGCGTCCCCTGACCCTGTCGGCGCCCAAGCCAATGCTGCCGACTGCGGGGCTGCCGTTCCTGACGCATCTGCTGTCGCGAATCGCGGCGGCGGGCATCGAACATGTGGTGCTCGGTACGAGCTATAAACCGCACGTATTCGAGGCGGAATTCGGCGACGGCAGCAAACTCGGGCTGGAAATCGAATACGTCACTGAATCCGAACCGCTGGGCACCGGCGGCGCGATCGCCAATGTGGCAAAAAAGTTGCGCCACGACACCGTGATGGTGTTCAACGGCGACGTGCTGTCCGGGGCGGACCTCGCCGCGCTTCTGGACTCGCACGCCAGCCTCGACTCCGACGTCACCCTGCATTTGGTGAGGGTCGGCGACCCGCGCGCGTTCGGCTGCGTACCCACCGACAACGACGGGCTCGTGACGGCTTTCCTGGAGAAGACCCAGGACCCGCCCACCGATCAGATCAACGCAGGCTGCTACGTGTTCCGTCGGTCGGTGATCGACCGCATTCCGGTCGGCCGGCCGGTGTCGGTAGAGCGCGAGGTGTTTCCCGCGCTGCTGTCCGAGGGTCTGCGAGTGTGCGGCTACGTGGACTCCTCGTATTGGCGTGACATGGGCACGCCCGAGGACTTCGTGCGCGGATCGGCCGACTTGGTCAGAGGCATCGCACCCTCACCGGCACTCGGCGGTCAGCGCGGCGAGAAGCTGGTGCACGACGGCGCCGCGGTGTCGCCCGGGGCGCTGCTGATCGGCGGCACGGTCGTCGGCCGCGGCGCCGAGATCGGGCCGGGCGTTCGACTCGACGGCGCGGTGATCTTCGACGGCGTGCGGGTTGAGGCGGGGTCGGTGATCGAGCGATCGATCATCGGGTTCGGCGCCCGGATTGGTCCGCGAGCGCTGATCCGCGACGGGGTGATTGGCGACGGCGCCGAGATCGGCGCGCGCTGCGAGCTGCTCCGGGGCGCGCGGGTGTGGCCTGGGGTGAAGATTCCTGACGGCGGTATTCGCTATTCGACCGACGTGTAGATCGCCCGCGATGTCAACGCGTCGCGGCCGCAAGTCAGGGCGTCAGGCCGTGAGGCCGCCGTCTGCGACGAATGTCTGACCGGTGATGTAAGTGTTGTCCTCGCTCGCCAGGAACATCACGAGGCGTGCGATGTCCTCGGGTTCCCCCAGTCGTCCGGCCGGGGTGCGGCGGACGATCTGCTCCAGTTGCTCCTCATCGAGCCCGTGCGACATTTCGGTGCGCAGATACCCGGGCGCGACTGAGTTGACGAAGATGCGTCGAGATCCGAGCTCCCGAGCGAGCGCACGCGTCAACCCGTCGATCGCGGCCTTCGTCGCGCTGTACACCGCGAGACCCCGGTAGCCGGACAAGCCCACAATGGAGGAGATCGAGACGATGTGACCACCGCCTTGGGCGAGCATGCGTCGGCTCACCAGGCGGGTGATCTCCAGGGTCCCCTTCAGGTTCAGGTCGATGACAGCGTCGACATCGCCTTGATGAGCGGTGGCCAGGACACCGTCACGAGCGACCCCGGCGTTGTTGACCAGGACATCGATGCGCCCCCACCGCTCGACAACGGCGCGGACGAAGGCGGCGTCGTCGCCGCGGTCGCTGACGTCGGTCTCACAAAAGAGCAGCCGATCTGCGACCTCGCCGTCAGAGAGCCAACGGTCGATCTGCTCGGTGCGGGTGCGCGCGCAGGTCGCGACTCGATTACCCGCGTTCAGGTAGGCCCGGACGATTCCGGCGCCCAGACCGCGGCTCCCGCCGGTGACGACGACCACGCGATCATCGGTGATCGTCATCGCGCACCTCTGGCGATCTTGTTCCCGCTGGTCAGCAGATCGTCGACGACCTTAATGCTGCGCGGTCGCCAACTGGGGGGTAGGTCCTCACACGCGGTTCGGATCCCTGCAGTAACCGTCTCGGGGTCATACCCGGGCGCGACAACCACTTCTGCGGCGACGACCGCACCGACTACCGGGTTGGGGCGTCCACTGACGCGCACCACGACGACACCGTCGACTGAAGCGATGCGTTCCTCGATTGGCACCGGGTGCACCTTGACACCGCCCACGTTGATGACCTCCGACGTTCGTCCGCGGAACTGAACTCGACCGTCGATGATCTCCACGGTGTCACCCGTCGGGCGCCAGTCTTCCCAATCCAAATCTTCCTCGGCGGGATCCGAACCGGCATCACGATAGCCCAGCATCGACGACATCGACCTGACCCACAGCTCGCCGTTTCGCACTTCGAACTGGATGTGATCGCGGGCGGTGAGGAGCTCCTCGGGAATGCCTGGAAGGCCGTCCTTCACCGTGATCGCCGCGCCGAATTCAGTCGCGGCGTAGACCTGAGAGATATGGGCGGTGGGAAAGCGGTTCTTTAGATCTGCAAGCACCGATGCCGGGACGGCTTCGCCGCTCAGCGTGATCTGGGTAAGTGGCGGCAAGGTGGCGCCGACAAGCTCGAGGAGCGCGAACCTCCAGAAGGTGGGTGTACCGCTGGCATGCGTGATGGACCACTGCGTGAGCAGGGGGCTGGCGTGGCGCGGCTGGAACGAGTCGGGGATGTAAAGGGTCGCCGCGGCGGCGAAAACGTGGAGAACGACCTGAAGACCGCCGAACTGGTTCAGCCCGTAGCTAAGCAACCATCGCTGCTCGGGTGTCGGACGAGTCGCTGCTACCGGCGCGATCAGGCGGCTCCACAGATGACGGGCAGCCCGGGGAGCGCCGCGGGTAGTACCCGACGTTAGGACCAGGACGGACCCGTCCGCTGCGGGATCGCCGAGTGCATCGTCGGCGGTGGTCGCAACAACCGCGGACGTTGCTAGCACGCGCGGCCCCTCGAGCTCCCGCGACGTCACGATCGTCGCGCTTCCCAGCCGCTCAGCGGTCGACAACACTGTCTCGTCCGTCGCCGCCCGCGGCAAAACACACACTTCGATTCCCGCATACGCACAACCGACCAGCACGATGAGGCTCGTGACCGGATCGTCCTCCGCCACGGCAACAAGTCCGGCGTTCGAGGAGCGCAGTTGTATCGCCACATCGCGCGCCTCCGCCAACAGCTGTCCATAGGTCAGCGAGCGTGATTCACCGACTACCGCGAGGTGATCAGGGGCTCGCTCAGCCGATCGCTGGACGAGACCAATCATGCAGAGGCTGCGTAGAAGTCGAGCACCTGGCCGACCACGGTGATGTCGTGATCGGCGCTGAACGGATCGCTGCCAAGGGTGTCCTCGAGCAGCACCGACAGCTCGGCGACCTCGAGCGAGTCGAGTCCGAGTCCCTCTCCATAGAGCGACGTCGAGGCGTCGAACTCGGCCTCCTTCTTGATTCGCACGAGGAAACGGCGGATGGTCTCGTCGGCCAGACTGCGGGCATCGCGCATTGAGGCTCCAGTGATGTCATGGGCAGGACCGGGTCGCAAGTGACTATAGCGAGGCGGCACGGGGTTGGGGCGCCGCTGCCGAGAGCAACGCGTACCCGAGGGTCTGCTCCTGCCACAAACCTTCCAGCACATGCAGCGACCGGGCGAACTCATCGACGCCCTGCTCGCCCAGCGCCGCCGTGACTGCGTCGACGTGCAGTTCGAGGTTCTCGCGCCACCGCGCGAATGTCGGGTAGGTGGCTTCGGAGAGGTCGAGCACGTGGTCGACCTCCAGCCCGTGGGCGCGGGCCGCCGACGTGTAGGAGTCAATCGAGTCCATCCGCGCCGAGCCGTAAACCGCGCGGAGCAAGGCGAACTCGTCACGTCGACGGCGCAGCTCGGAGAATCCGATCTCGCGCAGCCGCACGATGTCGCACATGACGAACCGCCCACCAGGGCGCAGCACCCGCGACGCCTCGGACACGAACGCAGCGCGGTCGGGCATCAGGTGGGAGGATTCGAGCGCCCAGACACGATCGAACGTGTCGTCGGGCAGGCCGTTGGCCATGGCGTCGCGGAGCTCGAACGTCGCGGTGCTGATTCCCCTGGACCGCGCGCGGGCCCTGGACTCGTCGATGCCGACCTGGCTCGTCGTGATGCCGAGCACGTCGACGCCGTAGTCCTCGGCGAGGCGGCACGCCTGGGTGCCCGAGCCACAACCAACGTCGAGCAGCCGCAGGCCCGGCTCGAGGTCGGCCTGCTCAATCATCAGATCAGTCAGCCTCGCGGTCGCAGGCTCCAGCGAAGTGTCGACGCTGTCGAAGACGCCGTAGTGCAGCTCGGCACCCAGGAGGAGTCCCCACGCCCGGGTGACGCGGTCGTAGTGGGTCGCCGGATCGTAAGCGAGATCGGCGTCGTCAGTGGACACGTGCGGCGCTCCTGATCAGTTCATTCGACGTGCGGAGAGGTGCGAACAAAGTAGCCGAGGTTCTCTGGCAGGTCCCGGACCGCCTCAGCGGGATTGCCGCTGTAGAAGGTGAACTCCTTGGTCAACGGCGTGTTAACCACCGAACCGGCCGCGACAATGGACCGCGGAGCAACCGACGTGCCCGCCAAGATCAGAACGTTGCTCAAGACTGCGCTTCGTTCACCGATCGTCACCGGGGCGCAACGCTGTCGATTGCGTACGAGATCGACACTGTGAGTGACGATCACCGACCGGTAACCGCCCATCGTGGCGAACTCACCAAACGTCACGGTGTCCGAGCAGTCGATGATGTGTCGGCCACTGATCCCCGCACCCCGACCCATCACGAGCGCCGGACGGCGCTTCGGTGAGTGCTTGAAGGCTCCGCTGCCAACCGGCGGCCCAGAGATCCAATTGAGATAGCTGATGATCGATTCATCACCCATGGTCAGTTCGTCGAGGCCCTTGATCATGTTGCCCGTGCCGATAGCGGCGCCGGCACCGATCGTGACGCGACGGGCCGCGATAATGCTGTGACCCAGATGAGCCGTCGGATGGACCTTCCAGCCGAGCAGCACGGTCCCCCCGAGCCGGTGCAGCCGACTGGGGAGCAGGGCAAGCACCACTGCGACAAGCAAACGGACCTTCATGCGACGGCATCGTACAGATGGCGATGCTTAGCGGTACCGGCCGAGCGCTCGGTGTAGGCGTATCGAAGAACGGCGAGCAAAGCCAAAACGGGAAGGCACGCCAATCGCTGCTAGCGGTGCGGCAACGGCTGATGGAAAACGCCGACCCGGCAGCAAGTCTCATAACCAGCCATGTGCCGTGGTTTCAGAATGACGTGGCGGGAACCCATGCGGCGGAGCGCTGGGCAGTTGACGCGGCAAAGCTACGATGACCTACGTTGCCTGCCACGCGTTGCTCAGGAGGCTTTCCCGCAGCAACTCCGGACGACAGGCGCATGTCAGTGGAAGCATTCACAGGCGGCCGATTGAGCTGTCGAGTGGCGCGAATCGAACCGCTTGTGAGGGAGGCGCAATGAGCGACGACTGCCATACAGTCCTACAAGTTCCGCGCAGCATCACAACGCTCACCGCCGGTGGCAATATCGGAACTTTCGCCTAGTGAAGCGACTCGGCGGCGAACTCGTTCAGCCAGTTGGCGAATTGGATGTGCACTTCGCCGGGGAACCTCTTTGGTTCGTCATCGGACCGGTGCCGTCGGTCGCCGACGACGACTTGGCGGCGATCGTGGACGAGATAGCTAGCGGCGGCCCGAACTACCGGCTCGGTTTGATTCCATCGCGTAGTACGCGGTTCTGGCCCGTCGTAAGCAAACCCGGCCAAGCCGCGGTGCTGCCGCCATGTTCGCTCGGGTGTCGCGATTTCGAAGAAGTCGTGGCCAACGCCGAAAAAATTCACCCCGACATCCCATTCGCCGTCTGGCGTTGTGGTGAATTCCTGTGCGTCTATGGTGATCACGGGCTCGGTGACGGTCGGCTATTCCTCCGCCTCCTTCAAGCTCTGACCAGGTCGGGTGCGCTCGCTGATTCTGTATCTCGCCAAGCGCGAGTCACTCGGCATCCATTTGCCCTAGCGCTGTGGACGGGGATACGACATCGACCGGCTGCGCTATCGCGGGGTGGCTGGGAGCTGGCCAAGTCGCTCGCGGTCCGAGCCCGCAGGCGAGCGCCAGGTGCTTCGCCGCAGCGGAGTGCGCCGGAATCGATCGACATCAGCACCGTCAGCTCGGCAAGTGACAAGCCTTCGACAATATGGTTGTCCAGCAGCTCGGATTTCATGAGGGATCTTCGGACATACCGTGACGAATTTTATCCAGGGGTGTCCACGACAGTAATGGTGATGTTCTTCATCTGCGCGTCGCTGGAGTCGGCCGGAATTAATCTATCGGCAGACGTAGGAATTCTTACCGACCTTCGGCGTTTCCTGCCAGCCGAATCGACTACATGGGCCAATTTTGTGTCGGTTGTCGATGTGCCGTTCTCAAAGGGGACGAGTCCGGACGATTTCTCGATGCTAATGAGACGTGAGATTCTGTCGTACCGGTCGGTGCTCAAACTTGCAGCGCCGCTGATGGTGTCGAAAGCTCGCTACGCGTGGTTCGGCCAACGAGCCAGGCCGCGCCGTGCCGAGGTGCAGGAGAGCACGGACGAGCGTCGGGCAACGCTCACGTTGACCGAGTTCACAAAACCGGGAGTCGACTCGGAGATAGGGTGGGCGGATGCTCGCCAATCGCGGTTGGCCGTGATCACTGACCCCGCGACGCGACAGCACCTCGTGGTTATTCTGCACCCACCCGCGGCAGACCGCTTGCAGGTGACCGCCAGATTCTTCGCATCCCACATCGATCCGGAAACGATTCGAAGAGCGCTGAAGAATGCGTTAAATACGCCGTGGGAAGGTCGTACCACCGCGGCAAACTAATGACGGGTGCAATAGTCTTCAAGCTACTGACTAACCGGAATGGTGAAGGGCTTCGATTTATCAGTGAGGTATTACTGGGGTCTTGTCCTGATGGGAGGCGAGAGCCCAGAGTGACCGGCTTGCCGGGTAGCCGAGGTCGTGCAGGCAATGAAACGATCTTTCCCCAGCGCCGCCCCACCTCCGAGAATGCCGCCGCGGCGAATCCTACGAGGCCGAGTTATTCGAGGCGGAATTCGGCGACGGCAGCAAACTCGGGGCTGGAAATCGAATACGTCACCGAAGCCGAACCGCTGGGTGGCGCCCAAGCTGCGCCACGATACCGTGATGGTGGTCAACGGCGACGTGCTGTCCGGGGCGGACCTCGCCGCGCTTCTGGACTCGCACGCCAGCCTCGACGCCAACGTCACGCTGCATCTCGTGAGGGTCGGCGACCCGCGCGCGTTTGGCTGCGTACCGACCGACTTGGGCAGGGGCATCGCGCCGCCACCGGCGCTCGGCCACGTGCGCGGGAGAAACTGGTGCACGACGGTGCCGCGGTGTCGCCCGGGGCGTTGCTGATCGGCGGCACGGTCGTCGGCCGCGGTGCAGAGATCGGGTCGGGCGTTCGACTCGACGGCGCGCGCTGCGAGTTGCTCCGGGGTGCGCGGGTGTGGCCTAGGGTGAAGATTCCTGACGGCGGAATTCGCTATTCACCGACGTTTAGCCGCGAGCCTGTTCGCGTCGTTACGGTGAATTTTCGGCCGTGTTGCAGGGATGTTGGGCAAAGTTAAAATCCGACGGCATAATGAGGTCTACAGTTAACTTCCCGCGGTTTGCGGGAATCGGGTGGGCGAGAGGGCGGCAATGGCAATTTGTGATGAGGGCGGCCAAGGACTGCCAAGCTCGCCGCCTCCGCGGCGCCGCCGCAACAGGCTGGCCGGTGCACTGGCCGCGGGTGCCGGATTGCTCGCCGTCGCCGTCACGGCCGTCGTGCTGGCGGGCAGCGCGCAGTTGGTGAGTTCGCCGATGGCCACGGCCGGCACCACCAGGGCAACGCCCTGGGTTCCCCGCCCGGCATTCCTGGGCAGACCGGCGCCGCACCCGTCGACGTCGGTGTCCGCGCAGGGGCCGAAGGCCGATGCGGAGGCCAAAGCTATCGGCGGTTGGGTGAACAAGGCCGGGGTCCCGTTCGGCGCCATTTCGGATGCGATGACGAACCTGGGCAAAGCGCTCGACAATGGTGACCCCGCGACGGTGCGGCGGGCCTGCATCCAGCTGGGCAATACCGGTGAGAAATTCGCCAAGACCCTGCCCACGCCCAACGAGGAGATGACGGCCGCGAGCCAAACCGCTGTGAGCGAGATCGCCGCCGCCACCTCCGCGTGCCTGGCCGATCCTCCCGACTTCGACGGACTGACAAACCACGCGACCGAGGCCAACAAGCAGCTGGCGACTGTCGCTAAGATCGCCTCGGGAGGCTGATCGCCTCAGGCGGTCCGGACACGCGCTCGCGCGACGAGTCCGTTGAGCGCGTAATCGGTGCCCTCGGGCAGTGCGTCGACGTGCCACCATCGCAGGTCCAGTGACTCGCTGCTGCACGCGATCTGGGCGCCCGCGGGCGCGTGCGCGATGAACTGCAGGTCGAGGTGCCGCGTGGGTATCCCCAACGAGCACGTCACCGGGTGGACGTGAACGGCGGCCAGTTCGGGTTCGACCGCGAGTTCTCCGATGCCTGACTCCTCGACGGCCTCGCGGCGCGCGGCCGCGACGATGTCCGCGTCCCCATCCTCGCAGTGCCCGCCGAGCTGCGCCCAGCGGCCGAGCCTCGGGTGCAGCGTCAAGAGCACCTGTGCGCCGGTGTGGTCCAGCACCAGCGTCGACGCCGTGATGTGGCCAGGCACGCACTCGCGTCGGCATGCGTCCTCGCGCCCAAGCACGAATGACAGCACCGCATAGCGGAGCGCGTCCTGAGCCGCATCGGGCGCATTCCAGCCGCTGAGCATCGCAACGACCGAATCGCGCAGGCTCACTTCTCGACCAGCAGGTCGGTCGCGTCGGCCGGACCGCGCGGTGTCACCGGCTCGTACGGATAGCCGATTGCAATGGCGCCCATGGGTTCCCAATGCTGTGCCAATCCGAGCACCGATCGCACTTCCTCGGGGGCAAAGATCGTCGATCCCACCCAGCAGCTGCCGATGCCCCGCACGGCCAGCGCGACGAGCAGTCCCTGCACTGCCGCGCCGACCGCGACGGTGAACATCGTGTGCTCGGCCGCGGTGCGGGCGGCGTCGGGATAGTCGTGTGCGCCGTCAGGAACCAGGAACGGGATCATCAACTCCGGTGCGTCGTAGAGGATTTGACCCCGCGCCACCCGCCCGTCGGCCGCGGCGGTGGACTTTCCGTCGCGCCCAAGATCCTCACGCCAGCGCGCGCCCATCTGGTCGAGCAGCATGGCGCGCACGGCGCGATCACGAAGCCAGACAAACCGCACGGGCCTTGTGTGGTGGGGTGCGGGTGCGGTCAGCGCGTCGGCGATGGCGTCCTCGATGTCGCGCCCCGGCACGGGATCAGACGCGAACCGCCGCACGGACCGCCGCAGCAGCAGGGCCTGCTGTCTGCCCTCGGCGAGCGCCTCCTCGGCGCCGAGGCGGAACAGATCCTCCTCGCCGGGCCTGACCAGCCGGGCCGCGGTCGAGCCGTCATCGGCAATTGCCAGCCCGCGCACCACCGCGACCGGGATGCCCGTCAGCTTGCCCTTGACGAGATCGGCGGCAGAGGCGATTTCATCGGCCACGGCAATCTCGGTGACGACGAGCTCGTTGCCGTGCGCATCGCGGGCACCCGCGTACCCGTGTAAGACCTCGAAGCCGGCGGCACCGATCGCCACGTCTGTCTGGCCATTACGCCAAGCGCGGCCCATCGTGTCCGTGATCACCACGGCCACAGCGACATTGAGCCGCTCTTGCAGCGCACGTCGCAATGCTGCCGCGCTGGCATCCGGATCGACCGGCAACAGCGCGAGTTCGGTGGACCCGACGTTCGACCCGTCGACACCGGCTGCTGCTTGCACAAGCCCGAGGGCATTCTCGGTGATCAACGTCTTGCCCTTGCGGGCGAGCACCCGCACAGCCTCGGCATCGATCAGCTTGCGGCGCAGATCGTCTCGTGCCTGCGGATCCGACGGTGCCGGAACGATCCGGCCCTCGCACTTGCTGAGCACCTTGCTGGTGACCACCACAACGTCGCCGTCGCGCAACCACGGAGCCGCCGTGGCCAACGCCGCCGAAAGATCGTCGCCGGGCCGGAATTCGGGCAGTCCGGGCACCGGCAGCACCTCGACGCGCGCGGCAGATCCGTGCTCGGTCATGAGCGCGGTCCAGAGGTGATGCCGGCCACCTGCAGTCCGTTGCGGACCATCTCCGCGGTCGTCGGCGGGTCGGTCATGAGGAGCGGAACCGAGCGGACCGCGATGCCGTCGATCTGTGCGGAGTCACCCTCGTGGATGAGCCACCCATCCAAGATGCCGACCTTCGCGCGGGCGCCGTAGTAGGCGCCCACCGCCTCCGAAGTGCTCGCCACGCCGATTACCCTGAGGCATTCATCGGCCATGCCGCGCAACGGTTTTCCGCTGACGATGGGCGAGTAGCCGATGACCGCCGCTGAGGTGGCGCGCAATGCGGCACGCACACCGGGGACGGTCAGAATTGCGCCGATGCTCACCACCGGGTTGGACGGCGCGATGAACACCACGTCTGCGCCCTCGATCGCCTCGACGACGCCAGGTCCAGCGGTCGCCTTGTCGGCGCCGACGAACGCGAAGCTGTGGGTCTGCACCTGCGCCCGGTAACGAACCCACCACTCCTGGAAATGGATCGCTTTGCGTGCGCCGTCGTCCGGATCTGTGATGACGACATGTGTTTCGCAGCGGTCATCGCTGGCGGGCAACAGCGTCGCGCCGGGCGACCAGCGCCGGCACAGTGCCTCGGTGACTTGCGAGAGCGGATAGCCCGCGCGCAGCATCTGACTGCGGACGAGATGGGTGGCAAGATCGCGGTCGCCGAGCCCGAACCAGTCGGGCTGCACGCCGTAGCGTGCCAATTCCTCCATCGCGTGCCAGGTTTCGTCCCGATGCCCCCAGCCTCGTTCCGGGTCTATGCCACCTCCCAAGGTGTACATGCAGGTGTCGAGGTCGGGACAAATCCGGACGCCGTGCATCCACGCGTCGTCGCCGATGTTGACGATCGCGGTCAGCTCGCCGGTTCCGCCATCGCCGGTGGCGAACTGGCCCAGCCCGAGCAGATGCTGGACGCCGAGCAGGAAGCGCGCCCCGCCGACGCCGCCCACGAGAACGGTGACCTTCACGCCATCCGACACTAGGTCCTGAGGCGGTGGTGGCCCACCTCGGGCGACACGCCGAGGTAACGGCGCGCCGATTTTCGATCACAAGATGATATGAAATCTGGTTCTAACGCTTGACCGGACAAGATCGCAAGTGTGTAATCACACCAGTGTCATTCCCGGTTGGCTCCTCGTTTCTGGTGTCGCAGACCGAGATTCGATCACTTGTTCGAATGTGAATTGAATAGTGGACGACATTCCACACCTACTGCGATCATCAGGTTAGGAGGCGAAATGCCTTACGACTACGCGGATTTCCCGCAGCCACTCCGGCTGGGAGACCCGGGATTGAGCACATGGGGCAGCACGCCGCAAATCCCCTCCAGCGCAGAAACAACGGGCACCCCCAGACGTGCCCACCTGACTTTGGTGTCAGAGGACTTCGGCCCGGCACCGTTGACCCCCGATGACCCGCTGTGGCAGGACCGGGCGCTGTGCGCTCAGACCGATCCCGAGGCGTTCTTCCCCGAAAAGGGTGGGTCGACGCGGGAAGCCAAGCGCATCTGCATGGGCTGCGAGGTGCGCGACGCGTGCCTGGATTACGCGTTGGCCCACGACGAGCGCTTTGGTATCTGGGGCGGGCTCTCCGAACGCGAGCGCCGGCGCCTCAAGCGCGGCATCATCTAGTTCGCGGAGAAGGCAAGCGCTATTCGTCATCGAGCATGGGGTCGATGACCGACGGCTCGACGCCCAGATACGTGGCCACCTGAGCCACCAGCAGCTCGTGCAGAAGTTCGGCCAGCTCGTCGCCGTCCTTGGCTCGGCGCTCGATTGGCTTGCGGAACAACACGATTCGCGCTCGCGTCGGGTTCCCGCGAACGTCAACGCCCGCCGGGATGAGGCGGGCCAGCGCGATCGGGCCGTCGGCAACGACCTCCGGGGGCCACTGCACACTGTCGGGATCCTTCGGTGCCAGGCGCGGGATCTCGTCGACTGCGACGTCCAGCGCCGACACTCGCTCCTGCCAACGGTGCTCAATCGGTTCGTAGGCTTCCAGTACCGCCATGTCGAATCGTTCCGCGCGGCTGCGCCACCCGGGCACCGTGGGCGGCAGCAGCGGGCCCCGCATTTCCCGCCGCCTAGTCATGTCGCGTGCCCGCCACGCGGGTGATCGTAACGGTTGGAGATCTTGCCGCTCACCCGTGCGCGTGTCCGGCACTCGCAGGCGACCGCGCGCGATAGCCTCTCGATCGTGAACGTTCCCCGGCGTTGCTGTCGGCCCGGGTGCCCTCACTATGCGGTCGCGACGCTGACGTTCGTCTACTCCGACTCGACCGCGGTAGTCGGGCCACTGGCCACTGCGGCGGAGCCCCATTCGTGGGACCTCTGCGTCGCCCACGCCGGGCGGATCACCGCGCCGCGCGGATGGGATCTGGTTCGCCACGCCGGCCCGCTGCCCACGAGCCCCGATGACGACGATCTGGTAGCCCTAGCCGACGCGGTTCGGGAGGGTCGCGACGGCGTGCTGCTGGTTAGCCGCGGCGGGGCCGCACTCGACAACCTCGCTGATGGCGCCCCGCTGGCCACCAATCCCGCCGCGATGGCGCCGCCCGCACATCCGGTGACTTCGGGGCGCAGGCGCGGCCATTTGCGGGTGCTGCCTGATCCGCCGCAGTGACGGCGGCTTAGCTCACCGCGCGAGGACCATCATCGACGCGCCGCCCATCAGGCGTACCCCGAGGTCCTCGTTCATCCGGCGAAGCAGCCGGCGCGGGCCGTTGACGATTCGGGTGCGCAAGGCCCGGTTCGGCAGCGTCTCAGCGCCGTGGGTGTAATTCCAGTCGACGACTTCATAGCCGGAATCAGCCAGTACGGCCAGGGCCGTGTCTTTGAAGAAGTAATGCAAATGCCCTATCGCCTGCCTGGCCTGCAGAATCGGCTTTCCGCGAAGCACGCCCTGCACTGAAAGATCAAGAGGTATATGAAACAGCTTCAAAGGTGCCCGCGGTTTCATCGCCCGCAGAAATCCCATGTAGTCGTCGACATGCTCAAAAACGTCAATCGCCATCACGAGGTCGGGTGTTTTGCCGTCGACCTCGAAATAATCGGCATGGTAAAAGCTCAGACCGTCGGCCGCCTTGGGTGCGGCGATCGCGAAAGCCTGTGGGGATACGTCATACCCGTCGATCTGTGAATCGGGGAAGACCTTCTTCAGGCATACCAAGATTTCGCCCGACCCGGTGCCGATTTCGACAATGTGCTTGGGCCTTACACGATTGCGGTCGAGAATGTCGGCGATCCATTTCGCCTTCGTCGGGGAGTCCCCGGCGTGCCAGTCCGGATTATGTTCGAGATATTCGCCGCTTTCGTAAATATTGTCGTCCATGCTTCGTCGTTCTTCCTTGCGTTCTTGCGTTCGAATTACCGAATCTGGACTGCGGGATTCCGCAGCGTACCACGCCAGGAGTTGCCCGAATCCTTCGGTTTGTTGCTCTTCGCGCAAGCGCTCATCGGCGGCTTGTGCTCTTCGCGCAAGCGCTCATCGGCGGCTTGTGCTCTTCGCGCAAGCGCTCATCGGCGGTTTGTTGCTCTTCGCGCAAGCGCTCATCGGCGCGCAAGCCGTTCCGGCTAGGCTTGCCAACGACACTCGTCCATCGATCAGGAGCCCGTCGTCGTCATGTCCCGGCCCGCTGCGGTGGTCCACCGCGTGATCAAGGCCTACGACGTACGCGGCTTGGTGGGCGAGGAGATCGACGAGTCATTCGTGTTCGATGTCGGAGCGGCGTTCGCGCGGTTGCTCAGGGCCGAACAAGCCGATACGGAAGCAATAGTCATCGGGTACGACATGCGCGAGAGTTCGCCCGCGCTGGCCGCTGCCTTCGCGTCCGGAGTGCGGGCGCAGGGACTCGACACCGTGGACATCGGGCTGGCCTCCACCGATCAGCTCTACTTCGCCTCTGGCTCGCTCGACTGTCCCGGCGCGATGTTCACCGCGAGCCACAATCCCGCCGCGTACAACGGAATCAAGCTCTGCCGCGCAGGCGCCAAGCCCGTTGGCCGAGACACCGGGCTGGCCACCATCTCCGATGACGTGATCGCCGGGGTGCCCGCGTACGCCGGGCAGCACGGGCTGGCGTCCCGCCGGGACGTGCTCGCCGACTACGGCGAATTCCTGCGGTCACTGGTGGACCTCACAGGCACCCAACCGCTGCGCGTCGCCGTCGACGCCGGCAACGGGATGGCCGGACTCACCACTCCCGCGGTGCTGGGCCCGATCCCGTCGATCAGCGTGGAGCCGTTGTTCTTCGAGCTCGACGGGGCGTTTCCCAACCACGAGGCCAATCCGCTGGATCCGGCCAATCTCGTGGACCTGCAGGCGCACGTTCTCGCCACTCGGGCCGACATCGGGCTGGCGTTCGACGGCGACGCCGACCGCTGCTTCGTGGTCGACGAGCGCGGCGAGCCGGTGTCTCCGTCAGCGGTCACCGCGCTGGTGGCCGCACGCGAACTCGGGCGCGAGATCGGCGCGACCATCATCCACAACCTGATCACGTCTCGTGCCGTGCCCGAACTGGTGACTGAGCGGGGCGGAACTCCGGTGCGCTCATGCGTCGGGCACTCCTATATCAAGGGCCTGATGGCCGAGACCGGCGCGATCTTCGGCGGTGAGCACTCCGCGCATTACTATTTCCGCGACTTCTGGGGTGCCGATTCGGGGATGCTTGCGGCCCTGCACGTGCTCGCGGCACTGGGCGGTCAGGACCGGCCGCTGTCCGATCTGATGGCCGACTATCAGCGCTACGAGCCGTCCGGCGAGATCAATTTCACCGTCGACGACGCGCAGGCCTGCATCGATGCGGTGCTGCGATCGTTCGGCACGAGGATCGTGTCGATCGACCACCTCGACGGTGTCACCGTCGACTTGGGCGAAGGCACGTGGTTCAACTTGCGGACGTCGAACACCGAACCGCTGCTGCGGCTCAACGTCGAGGCCCGCACCAAGGCCACCGTCGATGAGATCGTCGGCCACATTGGCGACGAAATCACTTCTCACACAGGCGTTTCCCGATGAACGCCACTCGCTCGGTGATCGACCTCGACGACGCCGACGGCCTCGCGGGCGCCGACCGCGACGGCCTACTGCGCGCTGTGTCGACGGCGGGTGCGCACGTGCGCGCGGTGGCGGCCGCGGTCGAGGAAGGGGAGCTCGAGTCGCTGACGGGCCCGCTGCCGCGCACCGTGATCTGGGTCGCGGGCCGAGGCACGGCCGCAACGGCGGGACGCGTGGTGTCGGCAATCGTCGGAGACGTCGCGGGTGTGCCGATCCTGCAGTCCAGCGGTGCACCGCCGTGGCTCGGACCGCTCGACACGGTGATCGTGGCCGGTGATGATCCTGGTGATCCGGCTCTGGCCGCCGCCGCATCGCTCGCTGCGCGGCGCGGGGCACGCCTTCTCGTGGTGGCGCCATTCGAGGGGCCGCTGCGCGATGCCGCCGCCGGGCGGGCAGCCGTGCTGGCGCCGCGGCTTCCACTCAACGACGCGTTCGGCCTGTGCCGCTACCTGGCGGCCGGGTTGGCAGCGGTCGCTGCCGTCGACACGTCAGTGCGTGCCGATATCGCCGCGCTCGCCGACCAGCTCGACGCTGAAGTCCTGCGCAGCAGCGCGGCCCGTGAGGTGTTCACCAACCCCGCCAAGGCACTGGCCGGGCGGATGCAGTCGCATCGCGTTGTGCTCACCGCCGACTCCCCTGGCCCGCTCGCGGTGGCGCACCACGGCAGCTCGGTACTGCTGCGGGTAGCCGGTGAGATTGCCGCCGCGACAAGCCTTTCGGATGCGGTCATCGCGTTGCGCTCGGGCCTGTCGGGCGTAGTGCACGATTCGGTCGACGAACTGTTCCACGACGAACAGATCGACGGACCGCTGCCCGATCGGCCGCGGGTTCTTGCATTGGTGCTCAACGACGAACGCCGCGTGGTCGCGGCGCGGATCGCCGGGCTGGGCGACATCGACGTCGTCGGCGCCGATGACGTCGCCGACCCGAGCGCGGTGGGGATCGGCGGCGCCGATGCGCAACTGGGGGTGCTGGCCGTGCGGATGGAGATGGCGGCCGTTTATCTGCGATTGATACGGGGTTAGGGACGTGCATTTGTTACGCGGCGCAGTGCGCACGTACGCGTGGGGGTCACGCACAGCGATTGCGGCCTTCACCGGAAGGCCGACGCCCACACCGCATCCGGAAGCGGAGCTGTGGTTCGGGGCGCATCCGGGCGACCCTGCGTGGCTGGAGACCGACGGTGGTGAGCAGTCGCTGCTCGACGCGCTGAGGGCCGACCCGGAAGGCCAACTCGGCGACGCGGTGCTGAACCGGTTCGGAGACTGCCTTCCGTTCCTCGTCAAGGTACTCGCCGCCGACGAGCCGCTCTCGCTTCAAGCACATCCGAGCGCTGCGCAGGCCGCCGACGGGTTCGAGCGCGAGGAGAAGCGCGGGATACCGATATCGTCGCCGACGCGCAACTACCGCGATCGCAGTCACAAGCCGGAGCTGGTGATCGCCCTGCACGAGTTCGAGGCGCTGGCCGGCTTCCGCGATGTCGCGAGCAGCATCGAGCTGATGAGGGCGCTGGCGGTGCCCGGTCTCGACCCGTACGTCGACCTGCTGACCGGGCAACCGGACGCCGACGGGCTGCGCGCACTGTTCACCACATGGATCACCGCGCCCCAGCCGGACCTCGACGTACTGGTGCCTGCTGTTCTCGACGGTGCCATCAACTATGTGCGTTCCGGCGCATCGCGTTTCGCTGACGAAGCCAAGACGGTGCTCGAACTCGGCGAGCGGTATCCGGGCGATGCCGGCGTGCTGGCCGCGTTGCTGCTGAACAGAATGCGGCTGGCGCCCGGAGAGGGGATCTTTCTGCCTGCCGGCAACCTGCACACCTACCTGAGCGGGTTCGCGGTGGAGGTAATGGCCAACTCCGACAACGTGTTGCGCGGTGGGCTGACGCCCAAGCACGTCGACGTCCCCGAGCTTCTGCGGATTCTCGACTTCGACCCAGTGTCGGAGACCGCGTTGCGACCGCAGATGCACAGGGACGGAACGGAATTGATCTATGACGTGCCCACCGACGAGTTTGCCGTTTCACGGGTGAGCATCGAGGGAGAGAACCTGGGCCACGAGATCGACGCCGCGGTGCGCCACGACGGCCCGCAGGTGCTGCTCTGCACCGACGGCTCGGTGTTGCTGCACGCGAAGTCGTCGTCGTTGACACTGCACCGCGGGCAGGCCGCGTGGGTGCCCGCAGACGACGGGCCGATACGCCTGGTCGCGGATGAGCCCGCCGAGTTGTTCCGCGTCAGTACCGGGATTTAGATGGCAGCGGCAAGGAGGGCGCGACGTGTCGACGGCCGGGAGTAAGAAGGCGATCCTCGCTGCGCTGGCGGCCAACGCCGGCATCGCTGTGGCGAAGTTCGTCGGCTACCTTTTCACCCAGAGCTCGTCGATGCTCGCCGAGTCGGTGCACTCGGTGGCCGACACGGCCAACCAGGCCCTTCTGCTATTTGGCCAGAATCGAGCGGAGAAGGACGCCGACGACCTGCATCAGTTCGGTCACGGGCGCAGCCGCTACTTTTACTCGTTCGTCGTCGCGCTGGTGTTGTTCAGCCTCGGCTCGGTCTTCGCGCTCTACGAGGGCTACGAGAAGATCCGCCATCCCCACGAGCTGACCGATCCCTTTGTGGCGATCGGGATTCTGCTGGTGGCGATTGTGTTGGAATCGTTCAGCTTTCGCACCGCGATCGTCGAGTCCCGGCCGCTGAAGGGTCGCGGCTCGTGGTGGCGTTTCATCCGCACCTCCCGCAACCCCGAGCTGCCCGTCGTCCTGCTCGAGGACATGGGCGCGCTTCTCGGGCTGGTCTTCGCGCTGGCGGGCGTGGGATTGACGATGCTCACCGACGATGCCGTCTGGGATGGCATCGGCACCGTCGCTATCGGTCTGCTGCTCGGCGTCATCGCAGTCATCCTGATGAGCGAGATGCATAGCCTGCTCATCGGCGAGGCCGCCACCAGCGAACAGGACCAGGCGATCCGCGCGGCGATCGAAGCCACCCCGAACATCGAGCGCGTGATCCATCTGCGCTCGCAGTACCTGGGTCCCGACGAGCTGCTCGTCGGAGCCAAGATCGCGCTGCCACCCAACTGCGACCTACGCACCGTCGCGGACGTCATCAACGAAGCCGAGGCGCGGATCCGCTCGGCGGTACCCGCCGTGCGGTTGATCTACCTCGAGCCTGACCTCGACCGTGCGCTGACGTCGTAATCGCCGCGCGGGCGCACGTCGCCGCGCTTTTGCTTTCGCTCGGCCAACAGTGCACGCATGTTGTGTTTGATCGTGCGGCCGAGGATCCGCATGTTCGGAACCATGTAGAGGCTGTCCAGCAAGGAGAAGCGCCGCAGGAACCACTCGGCAAGCACGGGCTCGGTTTCGGCCGCACCGAGGAACTGGTCGAACAGTCCGCCGACCGGCCCGTACCAGCGGGGCATCGATCCGCCGGCGTTGTGGAACTGGTGGTCGCCGATCGCGTTCATCGTCCACACCGGGAACGTCGTTTTCGCAGTCGCCCGGTTCAACTGGTGCGCGAGATCGGGATCGGGGGATTCCAGCGCCCTGCGCAGGTGCCCGGCCTGCAGCGACGTCATCGTCATCCCCTGCCCGTACGTCGGGTTGAAGCTGACCACCGCGTCGCCGAACGGCACGATCCCGCCGGGAAAACGGGTCAGCTTGTCGTAGCGGCGCCAGCGGCTCGCCGGGTATTTGTGGAATGCCACGTCGCCCAGCGGCGTCGCCTGCCGGATGGCCGGGGCCTGCTTGGGCAGCACCACGTCGGCGACCGCGCACATTTCGTCGAAGGTCTTCGGCGGCTCGGCCTTGCCGACGCCGAACGTCGTCATGCCCCATGTGCCGTCCTCGTAGAAGAGCATCCCGATGCCGATCGGCTGCTCGCGGGACGCGCCCGCGACGACGACCTTCTCGTCGATCAGACCGTCGGGGATCCGCAGCTGCTGAGTCGCGTAGCCGATCCCCACGTCGACGGTGTCCTCGTTCGGGCGGTCAAATCCCCACTCGCCCAACCAGACTGGCAACCGGGTCCCTCGGCCGGTGGCGTCGACCACGAGGTCAGCAGCCACGAATTCTCCGCCATCGAGCAGCACGCCGGTCACGCGCTGCGTCGCCGAGTCGAACCGCGGGGCGTCCACCGCGCGCTGTTCGATCGTCACGTTGGGCAACCAGCCGGTGTGACGGCGGATCTGCCATTCCAGCTGCGGCCGGCTCGGCACGTACGTGGTGAAGGTCTCCTCGAGTTCGGTGGGTATCCCCAGCACGTGTCCGGCCGCCCCGAAATGGATCGCTCCCGGCTGGTCCTCGAGGATCGGCACCCCTGCGGCCACCATGTCTTTGAGCAGGCCCGGGAACAGCCCTTCGAACTCTTGGGCACCCCGCGACATGAGGATGTGGACATGGCGGCCCTGCGGCACCGCGGTGCGGTTGGCCGGCTGGTCAGGCAGCGTGTCGCGGTCGTAGAGCGTCACCTGCTCGTAGAAATCCGACAACACCCGCCCGGCACACAGCCCGGCGATGCTCGCCCCGATAACGATCGCGTGTTTTCCCCGACGCTCCACCGAGCGAGGCTTGTCCGAGCGAGAATCCCACATGGGGCAGCACAGTACTAAAGACGTACAAACCCGCAGGAAGGAGACCGGCATGGAGCTGAGGACGAAGTCGGTAGAGCAGTCGATCGAGGACACCGACGACGACGAGAGCCGGCTGCGCAAGGACCTCACCTGGTGGGACCTGACCGTGTTCGGGGTGTCGGTGGTCGTCGGCGCCGGTATCTTCACGATCACCGCGTCCACCTTCGCCAACCTCACCGGTCCGGCGATCGCGATCTCGTTCATCCTCGCCGCAGTCGCGTGCGGGCTGGCGGCGCTCTGCTACGCGGAATTCGCCGCGACAGTCCCGGTCGCCGGCAGTGCGTACACGTTCTCGTACGCGACGTTCGGCGAGTTCATCGCGTGGGTCATCGGCTGGGACCTGATCCTGGAGTTCGCCGTCGGTGCCGCGGTGGTCTCCAAGAGCTGGTCGTCGTACCTGGGCACAGTATTCGGATTCTCCGGCGGCACAGTGCATCTCGGGCCGCTGGACCTCGACTGGGGTGCGTTGCTGATAATCGCTGTGCTGACCACCCTGCTGGCGCTCGGCACGAAGCTGTCGGCGAACGTCAGTGCCGTCATCACCGCGATCAAGGTGTCGGTGGTGCTGCTCGTGATCGTCGTCGGGGCATTTCTCATCAAGACCGCCAACTACTCGCCGTTCATCCCGCCGGCGCAGCCGAGCAGCTCGCACACCGAGCAGTCACTGTTCTCACTGCTCACCGGCGCCGGGAGCAGCACCTACGGCGTGTACGGGATGTTGGCCGGGGCGTCGATCGTCTTCTTCGCGTTCATCGGTTTCGACGTGGTCGCGACTACCGCCGAAGAGACCAAGAACCCTCAGCGGGACGTGCCCCGCGGCATCCTGGCCACGTTGGGCATCGTCACCGTGCTCTATGTCGCCGTGGCCGTCGTGCTGTCGGGAATGATCCGCTACACACAGATGAAGGAGCAGGGCGGCGCACACCCCAACCTCGCAACCGCGTTCAAGGCCAATGGAGTGACCTGGGCGTCGGAGATCATCGCGATCGGCGCGCTGGCGGGGCTGACGACGGTCGTGATGGTGCTGATGCTGGGTCAGACCCGGGTGCTGTTCGCGATGTCGCGCGACGGGCTGCTGCCGCGGTCGCTGGCCAAGACCGGCTCGCACGGCACTCCGGTCCGGCTCACGGTGCTGGTCGGCGTCCTGATCGCGGTGGCCGCGTCGGTGTTCCCCATCGGCAAGCTCGAGGAAATGGTCAACGTCGGCACGCTGTTCGCGTTCGTGCTGGTGTCGGCCGGTGTGATCATTCTCCGCCGCACACGGCCCGACCTGAAGCGCAGCTTCCGGACGCCGTGGGTCCCGGTGCTGCCGATTGCCGCGATCCTGGCCTGCCTCTGGCTGATGCTGAACCTGACCGCGCTGACGTGGATCAGGTTCGTCGTGTGGATGGCGGTGGGCGTCGTCGTCTACTTCGCCTACAGCCGGCGCCACTCGGTGATGGCCCTTCGGGCCGTTGCGTCACATCAGTGACCCAGGTCGTCCCAGCAGGTCAACCCGGTAAATTTCTCCAGCTCTTCGGGTGCGAGCTCAAACTTGGGTTGCCATCCGGGCGGCTTGCGGGCGATGAGCTGCCATGAATCCCGGGTGTTGGGGGCAAGTGCGCTGAACAAGAGGTACAGCCTGCGCAATCCGCGTGGCACCCGTCTCAGGCCCTGGTGCCAGCCCTTGGCCTCGATCAACTCCAGCCCGAGCGCTTCGGCGAGCTTGACGCAGTCGTCGCGGGTGTATTCGCGCAGATGGCCGCGGTACGGCACCGGTGACCAGTAATAGAGCTCGTAACGCGGGTGGTTTGTCTTACCGAAGAGGACCGCGATTCGTTTGCGGATGTTCACGGCGTTGGGGACGGTGATGTAGAGGTAGCCGCCCGTGCGCACACGGCCCATCAGCTCGTTCAACAGATACCGCGGCGGATCGTGCAGGTGCTCCAGCACGTCATGGGACATGACCATGTCGAATTCCCCAGTAGTCGGCGGAATGTCTTCGCCGTTGAATGGGACGTAGTCGATCCCCATGGCCTCGGCGTAGCCGAGGATTTTCACGCGGGTCCCGCCCTTGTTGTGCCATGAGTCCTGCAGGTCGTCCATCGCGGTGCACTTGTAGCCGAGCGCGGCGACGACGCCGGTCTTGTCGGCCGGGCCTGCGCCGAGATCCAGCACTCGTGACCCGGGCGGGAGAAAACGCGCGACTTGTCGACCCACCTCGATCTGGTTGCGGTCCGCCTTGATGTAGTCGGGGAACGGGAAGCGGTCCAGTACCTGGCTCCACGCTTCCTGCAATTCGGCATCGCCGACAGGCATACAAATCCTTCATGGTCCTTGCCCGCGGCTCGCGGGCAACAGTCGCCGAGCGAACTCGGTCGGAGAACGGTCGTCGTCATCGTAATGGGAGATCGTGGCCAAATCGCATCAGCCGCCTAATGCGCTGGACTCCGGTTGCGGGCAAACACGCGGACGGTCTCCGGCGCCCGCTTGTTTACAAAGCATGCTTACATGTCTAGACACGAGACACAAAGTCGTCTAAAGTAAAGTTCGTTCGATCAGTTCACTGAAGAGGAGGTGCGGCCGTGACATCGACGGTCGAGAACAGTCAGGAGGTCGTGGCCGTCCCGTGGCGCGACAAGAAGCGGTACCTGTGGCTCGTCGGATTGGTGGCGCCGACGGCCCTTTTCGTCGTGTTGCCGATCATCGCGCTGATGAATCAGCACGGCTGGCAGACGGCGTCGCAGGCGCTGCTGTGGATCGGTCCGCTGCTGCTGTTCGTGCTTCTGCCGTTGCTGGATGTGAAGTTCGGCCCCGACGGCGAGAACCCGCCCGAGGAGGTGATGGAGCGACTCGAGAACGACAGGTATTACCGCTACTGCACCTATGCGTTCATCCCGTTCCAGTTCGCGAGCGTCGTGTTCGGCGCCTACCTGTTCACCGCCGACAGCATCAGCTGGCTGGGCTATGACGGGCCGCTGGGCTGGATCGGCAAGGCAGGTGCCGCGCTGACGGTCGGCGTGCTCGGCGGTGTCGGCATCAACACCGCCCACGAGATGGGACACAAGAAGGATGCGCTGGAGCGCTGGCTGTCGAAAGTCACACTGGCGCAGACGTTTTACGGGCATTTCTTCATCGAGCACAACCGCGGCCACCATGTGCGCGTCGCTACCCCCGAGGATCCTGCCAGCGCGCGGATGGGGGAGAGCCTGTGGGCATTCCTGCCCCGCAGCATCTGGGGCAGCCTGCGGTCGTCGTGGCAGCTGGAGGCCCAGCGGATGCGCCGGCTCGGCAAAAGCCCCATGTCCCTTCGCAACGACGTGCTGAACGCGTGGCTGATGTCGGTGGTGTTGTGGGGCGCGCTGCTGGCGGTGTTCGGCTGGACGCTGCTGCCGTTCCTGGTCGTGCAGGCCGTCATCGGGTTCGGGCTCTTGGAGACCGTGAACTATCTCGAGCACTACGGCCTGCTGCGGCAGAAGACGCAGAACGGCCGCTACGAGCGATGCAGGCCCGAGCACAGCTGGAACTCCGACCACATCGTGACGAACGTCTTCCTGTACCACCTGCAGCGCCACAGCGACCACCACGCGAACCCCACGCGCCGGTATCAGACGCTGCGCAGCTTCGAGGGTGCGCCGAACCTGCCGAGCGGTTACGCCAGCATGATCATGCTGACGCTGGTGCCGCCGTTGTGGCGCAAGGTGATGGACCCGAAGGTGTTGGCGCACTACGACGGTGACATCACGAAGGTGAATCTGCATCCGTCCAAGCGGGAGAAGTTGCTCGCGCAGTATGCCGCGTGAGTGCCCACCCCACGGTCTAGAGAACGCATTCAGAGCCAACGAGAGGACATAGGAAATGGACTACAAACTGTTCCGCTGCATCCAGTGCGGCTTCGAGTATGACGAGGCGCTCGGCTGGCCGGAAGACGGCATCGCCGCCGGGACCCGCTGGGACGACATTCCCGACGACTGGAACTGCCCGGACTGCGGCGCGGCGAAGGCGGACTTCGAGATGGTGGAGGTGGCCCGGGCGTGACCACAGCCTGGGCCGCACGCACTAGTGTCGCGCGTGTGGAGCCTAAACGGCGGGTCCCGTATGCCGAGGCGTCGCGAGCGCTGCTGCGCGACTCGATCCTCGACGGCATGCGGGATCTGCTGGGCGGCCGGGACTGGTCGTCAATCACGCTTGCCGACGTCGCGCGCCAGGCGGGCATCAGCCGTCAGACGATCTACAACGAGTTCGGGTCTCGCCAGGGCCTCGCGCAGGGTTACGCGCTGCGGCTGGCCGACCGGCTGGTGGACGTCGTCGACGGCGCGATCCAGGAGAACGTCGGTGACATCAATTCGGCGTTCCTGCAAGGGTTTCGCGAGTTCCTCGACGAGTCGGCGGCCGACCCGCTGGTGATCTCGCTGCTGAACGGGCAAGCCAAACCCGACCTTCTGCAGCTGATCACGCTGGACAGCGGGCCGGTGATCACCCACTGCTCACAGCGGCTCACCGACTCATTCGCCGAGAGTTGGGTGAAGCACTCCCACGAGGACGCGGCGGTGCTGGCGCGCGCGATCGTCCGGCTGGCGATGAGCTACGTGTCGATGCCGCGCGAGGCCGATTACGACATCGCTGCTGACCTGGCCAGGCTCCTGACGCCGTACGTCGAGCGCTACGGTGTGATCGAACAGAATTAGGGCGGCGCGGACGCGAGGAGCACAATAGTCGCGCTCCGCCGACTAATATGTAAACAGACTAAGTAATTCGCGTGCGCGCAGACAGGAACATAGATGACGACGACCGAGAACCGGCTGACCGCTGATGTCCGTAACGGCATCGACTTCAAGGTGGCGGACTTGTCGCTGGCGGAGTTCGGCCGCAAGGAGATCCGGCTGGCCGAGCATGAGATGCCGGGCCTGATGTCGCTGCGCCGCGAGTACGCCGAGGTGCTGCCGCTGAAGGGTGCGCGCATCTCGGGCTCGCTGCACATGACGGTGCAGACAGCGGTGCTGATCGAGACGCTGGTGTCGCTGGGCGCCGAGGTGCGGTGGGCGTCGTGCAACATCTTCTCCACCCAGGATCACGCGGCCGCGGCCGTCGTCGTCGGTCCGCATGGCACGCCGGAGGAGCCGCAGGGCACTCCGGTGTTCGCGTGGAAGGGCGAGACGCTCGAGGAGTACTGGTGGGCCGCCGAGCAGATGCTGACGTGGCCCGATCAGCCGGCCAACATGATCCTCGACGACGGCGGCGACGCCACGATGATGGTGCTGCGCGGCGCGCAGTACGAGAAGGCCGGCGTGGTGCCGCCCGCCGACGACGACGACAGTACCGAGTGGAAGGTCTTCCTCGGCGTCCTGGGCGAGCGGTTCGAAACCGACAAGACCAAGTGGACGACGATCGCGGAGTCCGTCAAGGGCGTGACGGAGGAGACGACGACGGGCGTGCTGCGCCTGTATCAGTTCGCGGCGGCGGGTGAGCTCTCGTTCCCGGCGATCAACGTCAACGATTCGGTCACCAAGAGCAAGTTCGACAACAAGTACGGCACGCGGCACTCACTCATCGACGGCATCAACCGCGGCACCGACGTGCTCATTGGCGGCAAGGCCGTGCTGATCTGCGGCTACGGCGACGTCGGCAAGGGCTGCGCGGAGTCGCTGAAGGGCCAGGGCGCCCGGGTCACCGTCACCGAGATCGACCCGATCAACGCGCTACAGGCCCTGATGGAGGGCTTCGACGTGAAGACCGTCGAGGAGGCCATTCCCGACGCCGACATCGTCATCACCGCCACCGGCAACAAGGACATCATCTCGCTGGACCACATGCGTTCGATGAAGGACAAGGCGATCCTGGGCAACATCGGCCACTTCGACGACGAGATCCAAATCGCCGCTCTGGAGCGGGCTTCCGACGTACGCCGGATCAACATCAAGCCGCAGGTCGACGAATTCGTCTTCGGTGACGGGCATTCCATCATCGTGCTGAGCGAGGGCAGGCTGCTTAACCTCGGGAACGCCACCGGCCACCCGTCTTTCGTGATGAGCAACAGCTTCTCCAACCAGGTGATCGCGCAGATCGAGTTGTGGACCAAGAACGACGAGTACGACAACGAGGTCTACCGCTTGGCCAAGCACCTCGACGAGAAGGTCGCCAAGATCCACGTCGAGGCGCTCGGCGGAACGCTGACCCGGCTCACGAAGGAGCAGGCCGAGTACATCAACGTCGACGTCGACGGCCCGTACAAGCCGGAGCACTACCGCTACTAAATTCTTTGCCGAGACTGCGGCCAGATCACTCAAACGCCGAAAAGGCGGATCTGGCCGCAGTTTCGGCGTTTGAGGTAAGCGGCTTGGTTGAACTTACCCAATAGTAGGTATCGCCCCGTTGCCCATACGGGATCTGTTACCGTCCCCTCCGTGATTCGGGGATCGGTGGGGTTCGTTGTCGTCGTCGTTCTTGCTGTCACGCTCGGCATCACGCCGCTGGCTCGGGCCGACCCGAGCAACGACGGCCACGACGCCTACTTCAACGAAGACGAGTACGCCGAGTTCTACACCCCGCCCGACCCCCTGCCGCCGAGTCAACCCGGTGACCTGATTCGCACCGAACCGTCACGGCTGGTGCTCGAGCCGTCGGGTCAGCTCGGCGCGATCATGGCCACCGGAACGCGAATCATGTACCGCAGCACCGACGCTCGCGGAAATCCGATGGCGGTGACGGGCACCTACTTCGAGCCGTTCAACGACTGGCCCGGGCAGGGCCCGCGGCCCCTGATCGTCTACGGCCCCGGCACCCAGGGGCAGGGCGACCAATGCGCGCCGTCACGACAGTTCAACCAGGGCATCCACTGGGCGCCGTGGTTGGACATCGCGTTCAACTACGAGGAACTCTTCGTGTCGACGATGGTCGCCCGCGGCTTCGCGATCGTGATGACGGATTATCAGGGCCTCGGAACTCCCGGCCTGCACACCTACGTCAACCGCGTCGCCGAGGGCAACGCGATGCTCGACGCCGGACGCGCCGCGATGCGTCTATCGGAGACATCGCTGGATCCGCATGGGCCGCTTGCCTTCTGGGGATACTCGCAGGGTGGTGGCGCTGCTGCGGCGGCGGCCGAGCTGGCTCCGTCCTACGCTCCCGAGCTACACGTCGTCGGCACCTACGCGGGCGCGCCACCGGCGGACCTCAAGGAACTCTTTCCCTATGCCGACGGCAGCGCCCTGGTGGGTGTCGTCGGCTACGCGTTGAACTCGGTGATCACGACGTATCCGGAGTTCGAACAGGCGATCCGCGACAAGATGACACCGCGCGGCGCGGATCTGCTCACCAAGGTCCAAGACCAATGCATCGCCGAAACGATCACCAAGTTCATGTTCAGGCACCTTCAGCCGTACTTCAACGAGGACATCGTCCAGCTGGTCAACGAGGAGCCGTTCAAGACACTCTTCGACATGCAACGCATCGGCCGTTTGAAGCCGAACTCCCCGGTCCTGATCAACAGCAATCGCTACGACCCGTTGGTGCCGTGGACTGGTGCCAACCAGCTCGGCAGGGACTGGTGCG
>NZ_JAVHWM010000054.1:0-21609 GCF_032159765.1 Mycobacterium sp.
GGCTCGCCCCAGTGGTCGATCCTGCTGGTGAACAACGGCCTGCACCTCGAGATCCTCGTCGACCCCGAGTCGTCCATCGGCAAGACCGACCGGGCGGGCATCAAGGACGTCTTTCTCGAGTCCGCGGTCACCACGATCATGGACTTCGAGGACTCGGTGGCCGCCGTGGACGCCGACGACAAGGTGCTGGGCTACCGCAATTGGCTCGGACTCAACAAGGGCGACCTCGCCGAAGAGGTCGCCAAAGGTGGCAAGACGTTCACCCGGACGCTGCACGACGACCGCAGCTACACCGCGCCCGACGGCGGCGAGTTCACCCTTCCGGGTCGCAGCCTGATGTTCGTCCGCAACGTCGGCCACCTGATGACCAACGACGCCATCGTCTTGGATGACAACGGAGTCGATGGCGCCGAAGTCTTCGAGGGCCTGATGGACGCGCTGTTCACCAGCCTGATCGCGATCCACGGGCTGCGCTCGGGCGACGGCAACGGCCCGATGGTCAACAGCCGTGCGGGGTCGATCTACATCGTCAAGCCGAAGATGCACGGACCCGACGAGGTCGCGTTCACCGTCGAGCTGTTCAGCCGCGTCGAGGACGTGCTCGGCCTGCCGCAGTCCACGATCAAGGTCGGCATCATGGACGAAGAACGCCGCACCACCGTCAACCTGAAGGCCTGTATCAAGGCGGCCGCGGACCGGGTGGTGTTCATCAACACCGGCTTCCTGGACCGCACGGGCGACGAGATCCACACCTCGATGGAGGCCGGGCCGATGGTCCGCAAGGCGTCGATGAAAAGCCAGCCCTGGATTCTGGCCTACGAGGACAACAACGTCGACGTCGGCCTGGCCACCGGACTGCCCGGGCACGCCCAGATCGGCAAGGGCATGTGGGCGATGACGGAGCTGATGGCCGACATGGTCGAGCAGAAGATCGGCCAGCCCAAGGCGGGAGCCACCACGGCCTGGGTGCCGTCACCGACCGCAGCCACGCTGCACGCCATGCACTATCACTACGTCGACGTCGGCGAGGTCCAGAAGGAACTTGCGGCCAACGGCCCGCGGGCCACGATGGAGCAGCTGCTCACCATCCCCCTGGCCAAGGAGCTGGCCTGGGCCCCTGAGGAGATTCGCGAAGAGGTCGACAACAACTGCCAGTCCATCCTCGGTTACGTGGTGCGCTGGATCGACGAGGGCGTCGGCTGTTCGAAGGTGCCCGACATCCACAACACCGCGCTGATGGAAGATCGCGCGACGCTGCGCATCTCCAGCCAGCTGCTGGCGAACTGGCTCAAGCACGGCGTCATCACCGCCGAAGACGTGCGGGCCAGCCTGGAGCGGATGGCGCCGGTCGTCGACGGGCAGAACGCGGGCGACGCGAACTACAAGCCGATGGCCCCGAACTTCGACGACAGCATCGCGTTCCTCGCCGCCCAGGACCTGATCCTGTCCGGCACCCAACAACCCAACGGCTACACCGAGCCGATACTGCATCGCCGCCGACGCGAGGCCAAAAGCGGCCGATGAGCGCTCGCGCGAAGAGGAGACTGCAGCGCGACGCGTAATCAGCTCAAATAGGCTTGACCACGGGATTGACTAGACTGCGGCCAACGGCAGCAGCCCAATGAAAGGACGCGCGGGGCATGGGTAGGCACAGCATTCCCGGCCCTGACGACAACGCCGACGAGCCGTTTGACGCGGTCCCTCCCGTCCCTCCCGAGCCGGCCGAGCCGCCCGAGCTGTCGTGGGAACCCCACGATCCTCCGATCGGCGAGGGTCCCGAGCCGCTGGCCCCGGCGCCGCCGCTGACCCCGCCTCCGCTGCCCGCCGACGACCAGACCACGGCCCGCATCTCCACGGGCCACGTCGCCGACGGCTCCTGGCAGGGCGGCCACCGCAGCGCGGAAGTCAAACGTCGCGGCGTGAGCGTCGGCGTGATCGTCGCCCTTGCCGTGGTGGTCATCCTGGTGGGCGCGATCATTTTCTGGCGGTTCTTCGGCAATGCGCTGTCAAGCCGCTCCGACGCCGCCGCGGCACGGTGCACTGCCGCCGAGGTGCCGGTCGGCGTCGTCGTCGACCCGTCGATCGCCGACAACATCCGCGACCTCGCCGATCGCTACAACAAGTCGGCAGGACCGATCGGCGATCACTGCGTCAAGCTCGATGTCAGGGCGGCAAGTTCCGACGACGTGATCGCCGGGTTCGACGGGAAATGGCCGACGAGCGATCTTGGTCAGCAACCCGCGTTGTGGATTCCCGCGAGCTCGATCGCGACCGCCAGGCTGCGCGCGTCGGCAGGCCCGAAGATCATTACGGACAGCCCGTCGCTGGTCAGCTCGCCTGTACTGCTGGCGATCAAGCCTCAGCTCAAACCCGCTCTCACGGACAAGAATTGGGGTGCGCTGCCTGGAATGCAGACCAACCCGGTTTCGCTCGACACCACCAACATGCCGGGGTGGGGATCATTGCGGCTGGCATTGCCGACGGCCAGCAACGCCGATGCGACATATCTGGCGGCAGAGGCCGTCGCGTCGGAGTCGGCGCCGCCGAATGCGCCCGCGTCAGCCGGCCTGCCCGCCGTCAACGCGCTGATCGGCGCGCAGCCCAAGCTGCCCGATTCCAGATTGCCGACGGCGCTGGACGCGCTGCTGGCGAACGGCGATCCGGCCGTCGCTCCGGTGCACGCCGTCGTCGTCACCGAACAGCAGCTCTACCAGCGGTCGACGAGCCTGCCGGACGCGAAAAACATGGTGGCCGCGTGGTTGCCGTCGGGGCCGACCGCGCTTGCCGACTATCCGATGGCATCGTTGGCCGGCGATTGGCTGAACGAAGACCAGCTGTCCGCCGCCAACGAGTTCAAGCGGTTCCTGCAGAAAGGCGATCAGCTCGCCGAACTCGCGAAGGCGGGCTTTCGCGCGGGCAACGCGACGCTGCCAAAGAGCGATGTGACGGGATTTTCCGCACTGTCCACGACCCTTTCCATCGGCGACGACACGGCACGCGTGAACCTCGCCGACGCGGTGTCCACACCGTCGGGGGCATCGGCGGTCACGATCATGCTCGACCAGTCGATGCCTATGCAGGAGGGCGGCAAGACTCGGCTGGCGAATGTCGTTGCAGCGCTGCGGAGCCGACTCGCGGCACTACCGCCGAGCGCGGTCGTGGGCCTGTGGACGTTCGACGGGGTCGAGGGGCGATCCGAGGTGCCCACCGGGCCGCTGTCCGATCAGGTCAACGGCCAGCCCCGGTCGGGAGCCCTCAATGCCGCACTGGACAAACAGTTCTCGTCAGGCGGCGGCGCCGTGTCGTTCACGACGCTGCCGATGATCTATGACAGCGCGCTGGCCGGCTACCGAACGGGCATGAAGAACTCCGTGCTGGTGATCACTGCCGGCCCACACACCGACCGCAGTCTCGACAGCGCAGGTCTGCAGGACTACGTGCGCAAGACGTTCGATCCCGCACGGCCCGTGGCGATCAACGTCATCGACTTCGGGTCGGACCCCGACCGCGCGACATGGGAAGCCGTGGCGCAGACGTCGGGTGGCACCTATCAGAACCTCGCTACGTCGGACTCGCAGGAGTTGGGTGCGGCTCTGACGACGTTCCTCGGCTGAGCGTCAGGCGAACGCCTCCACAGGCGGGCAGGAACAGATCAGATTCCGGTCGCCGTATGCGCCGTCGATGCGCCGCACCGGTGGCCACACCTTCTGTCGAAATCCGCGACCGAGGGGGTAGGCCGCCTGCTCCCTGGTATAGGGATGCTCCCACTTGTCCACCAGCAGGCACGCCGCCGTGTGCGGCGCCCCCCGCAGCGGATTGTCGTCGGCGGACCATTCGCCGGAGCCCACCCTGTCGATCTCGCCCCGGATCGCGATCATCGCGTCGCAGAACGCGTCGACCTCGGCCAGGCTCTCGCTCTCTGTAGGCTCGACCATCAAGGTGCCTGCCACCGGGAAGCTCATGGTGGGCGCATGGAACCCGAAGTCCGCCAACCGTTTTGCCACATCGTCGACGGTGACGCCGGTGGACTTGGTGATCCCGCGCAGATCCAGAATGCACTCGTGTGCCACCATGCCGTTCTCGCCGGTGTACAGGACGGGGTAGTACTCGTCGAGACGACGGGCGATGTAGTTGGCCGACGCGATTGCCGTCAGCGACGCCGCGCGCAGCCCGCCCGCACCCATCATCCGGATGTACGCCCACGTGATCGGCAGGATCGACGCGGAACCGTAGGGCGCCGAGGACACTGTGCGCTCGTCGCCGAGCTCGGCGGCATACGGATGTCCTGGCAGGTACGCCCGCAGGTGCTCACGAACGGCGACAGGTCCCACTCCAGGACCGCCTCCGCCGTGCGGGATGCAGAACGTCTTGTGCAGGTTCAGGTGGCTGACATCGCCCCCGAAATGACCTGGACGCGCAAGTCCCACAAGCGCATTGAGATTCGCGCCGTCGACGTACACCTGCCCGCCCGCGTCGTGCACAGCCGCGCAGATCTCAGCGACATCGTGTTCGAACACGCCATGAGTGGACGGGTACGTGATCATCAGCGCCGCAAGGTCGTCGGCATGCTCGGCGGTCTTCGCGCGCAGATCGTCGAGGTCCACGTCGCCGTTGGCCCGGCAGGCCACGACGACGACGCGCATCCCTGCCATCGCGGCCGACGCGGCGTTCGTGCCGTGCGCGCTGGACGGAATCAGGCACACGTTTCGGTGCGGCTCACCGCGATCGGCGTGATAGGCGCGGATCGCGAGCAGCCCGGCGTACTCGCCCTGCGAGCCGGCGTTGGGCTGCAGGGACACCGCGTCATACCCGGTCATCTGCGCCAGCCAGCCTTCGAGATCGGAGATCATGCGCCGCAGCCCCGGCGTGTCAGCCGCGGGCGCGAAGGGGTGCTGGCGGGCGAACTCCGGCCAGGTGATCGCCTCCATCTCTGCGGCCGCGTTGAGCTTCATCGTGCACGACCCGAGCGGAATCATGCTGCGGTCCAACGCGATGTCCTTGTCGGCCAGCGCACGCAGATAGCGCATCATCTCGGTTTCGGTACGGTAGCGGGTGAACGCCGGGTGAGTCAGGAAGTCGCTTGTGCGCGTGGCGATGTCAGGCCCGTCGAATGCCGAGTCTGCCGGGGAGGCGCCGAATGCGTCGAGCAGATCACCGATGTGGCGCTGCGTCGTTGCTTCGTCGCACGACACCGACACGTGGTCGTCGTCGACGAGCCAGATGTTGATGCCGCGGTCCTTTGCGGCATCCCGGATCTCTGCGGCACGGCCGGGTACCCGGGCAAGCACGGTGTCGAAGAACGATTGATGCACGACCTCGATGCCGGCCGCCGACAGCCCAGCGGCGAAAGCGAGGGCGTGGTGGTGCGTGCGCCGGGCGATCGCCGTCAGCCCGTCGGCACCGTGATAGCTGGCGTACATCGCGGCAAGCACCGCAAGCAGCACCTGCGCGGTGCAGATGTTGCTGGTCGCCTTGTCCCGGCGGATGTGCTGCTCGCGGGTCTGCAACGACAGCCGGTACGCGGGCGCTCCGTCGGCGTCCATTGACACGCCCACCAGGCGCCCGGGCAACTGGCGCGCATGCGAGCTGTGCACGGCAAGGTATCCGGCGTGCGGGCCACCGAAACCCATTGGCACGCCGAAGCGTTGGGAGCTGCCGAACGCGACGTCGGCGCCCACTTCGCCAGGCGGTGTGACCATCGTCAGCGCCAACAGGTCGGCGCCGATCGCCACCAGCGCGCCACGCTTGTGGGCCTGGATCACCAGCGAGGACCAGTCGACGAGCGCGCCGCTGGCGCCGGGAAGCTGCGCGATCACGCCGAAGAATTCCCCGTCGGGTAAGCCGTCGCTCAGGTCCGCGGTGACGATCTCGATACCCAACGGCTCTGCGCGTGTGGCGATGATGGCGGCTGTCTGCCGATAGATGTCGGCGTCGACGGCGAGTCGGTTCGACGAGCCGCGGGTCGCCCGGTGCATCAGCGTCATCGCCTCCGCCGCGGCGGTGCCCTCGTCGAGCATCGACGCGTTCGCGATGTCGAGACCGGTCAAGTCGGCGATCATCGTTTGGAAGTTCAGCAGCGCCTCGAGCCTGCCCTGGCTGATCTCCGGCTGGTAGGGCGTGTAAGCGGTGTACCACGCGGGGTTCTCAACAATGTTGCGGCGCAATACCGCTGGCGTCAGGGTGTCGAAATATCCTTGACCGATCATCGACACCGCAACGGTGTTGGTGTCGGCCAGGTTTCGCAGCTCGGTAAGCGCCTCGTCCTCGGTGGCCGCGGGAGGCAGCTCATCGAGACCGGGCGCCATATCACCCTGCAGCGCGTCGAAGATCTTGGTGGGCACCGCTTTGGCGGCCAGCTCGTCGAGTGAATCGACTCCGATGACGGCGAGCATCGCGGCGATCTCGTCGGCCGCGGGTCCGATGTGACGGTCGGCGAACGTGGATTTCAGAGACATGGGCGGGCTCCTGACGGCAGAGGGCGGCTCGTCCTCCCCCTCTGTCTTCACCCTCGCCGGGCGCCTGAGAGATTCGGCTCGCGCCTTTCCCCATCGGCGGGTGATGACCGATGGCCATCACCACTTTTCAGAGGCATCACGTCCCGGCGCGGTCCTGGTGCCTGAGAGGTTGACGGAGAGGTGTTGCTCCTTCGGCGTCCGTGGCTGGCGGCCACGGACTCTCCCGCTGCCGGGCGATGCGCAGTCGAGTTTACCGTGCGGCCGGCGTCAGCCGATCTTGCGGTCGCGGGTCTTGCGCCTGCTGGCCAGCTCATCCTCGGGGGTGGCGATCGACTCGCCACCGTCGGCGCGTTCGCCGGGGAAATCGGCGATCGCACCGGTCAGTTCGCGCATCGCGCCGCTGACGGCGATGCCGAACACGCCCTGCCCGCCCTGCAACAGGTCGACGACCTCTTCTGCGGACGTGCACTCGTACACCGTGGTGCCGTCGGAGAACAGCGTGATGTTGGCCAGATCCTGCACGCCCCGCTGCCGCAGATGGTCAACTGCGACCCGGATGTTCTGCAACGAGATGCCTGTGTCGAGCAGCCGTTTGACGATCTTGAGGACCAGGATGTCCTTGAAGGAATACAAGCGCTGACTGCCCGAGCCGGCGGCGCTGCGGATCGAGGGCACTACCAGCGACGTGCGTGCCCAGTAGTCGAGCTGGCGATAGGTGATGCCCGCGATCTGGCACGCACTTGGTCCGCGATAGCCGACGAGTTCGTCGGGAATCGAGTCGTCAGGGAACAACCCCGGCTGCACCGGCTCCGTTGGCGCGCTGCTGCGCGTCACCTCAGCGCTGCCCGGGTCCAGGTCCAGGTGCTCTTGCTGTGGACGATCATCCACCGTGCTACCTCCCGCCTGTCGCGTTGCTTCCGACTGGCCATCGTTCGCGCAACGGCTCGAGTTGCTCGAGCATACGCTGTCGGGCGGGCCACTGTGCCTGCCGTCGCACGAAAATTATTGCGGTTTCGAGGACCCGTCGACGTGACCCGCGCCCGCGTGTCGGGGCGCCTTGACGCATCCGTGATGTCGGGTCGTCACGTCGCCTTGAAGTCATCGGGTGACACGCTGTCGAGAAACTCTTTAAATTTCTCGACCTCCTCCTCGCGAACGGCCCCAGTGGCCTCGTCATCGTTTTCGTCGGGGATCAGCAGTCCGGCCTCGGCGAGCACTGCTTCTTCGACGTAGATCGGCACGCCCACGCGCAGCGCGATCGCCACCGAGTCCGACGGCCGTGCCGACACCTTGACGTTGCGGTCGAAGATCAGGTCGGCGTAGAACGTGCCTTCCTGCAGGTCGACGATCCGCACCTCCTTGAGTGAATGCCCAAGTGCGGCAATCACATCTCGGATCAGATCGTGAGTGAGGGGCCTGGCCGGCTCCACGCCCTGCTGCTCGAGCGCGATAGCGGCCGCCTCCGACTGGCCGATCCAGATGGGCAGGTAACGATCGCCGTTGGCCTCGCGCAGCAGCAATACCGGTTGGTTTTGCGGTTGCTCGACACGTATTCCGACGACACGTACCTCACCCATGTGTGCCTGCCCTTCGGACGCATGAAGTCAGCTCGCAACTGTTCGAGCCGCTCCGTGGTCAGTCTAATCCTCAGCGGTCGAGAACGTCGCGCACCGCCGACTTGACCAAGGCCGTGTGCAAGGTGATTGCCAGCGATGCGACCTCGCGGGCCAAGTCGTCGGCGCGGTCGCGGGCACCTGTCTTGCCCCCCTTGCCCACTGGGCCTGCGATCTGGGCGATCAGATCAGACTGTCTGTCCGCCGCGGACCGGAATGCCCGCAGGTGCCGCGGCTCCACACCGAACTCGGCCAGCGCCTTCGCGCACTGCAGGATGATCACGTCCTGCTCATCGAACAGCCCCGCTCTGCCCGCGATGACGACGCCTGCTCGCGTCAGGGCGGTGAGCAGTTCGTCATCGACGCCGGCGCGCTTCAGAAGATCCTCGCGGCTCAGCCGTGCGGGTGGCGCCGTGGCTCCCGCCGGGGACATCGGGTGGTCGTGGTCTGACTGGTTCTCGTTCGAGACGGTCACCAATCGTGGTGTGGCAAAGGCGAACCCGGCCATCTCGGGCAGCTCACCGTCGGGTTGGGCGTCGAGTTGATCCTTGATGACCTTCAACGGCAGGTAGTGGTCACGCTGTGCGGTCAGGATGTAGCGCAGTCTGGCGCAGTCGTAAGCAGTGAACCGCCGATAGCCGGACGGGCTGCGCTGCGGCGTGACAAGCCCTTCCGCCTCCAGAAACCGGATCTTGGAGATCGTGACGTCGGGGAAGGCCGGTCGAAGCAGGTCGAGCACCGCTCCGATCGACATGCCGGAAAGCGCGGGCCTGCCGGGGGCTGTCATCTAGATGTCGCGCTCGTCGGCCATCGGCCTACCCGGATCCGGTCTCGCTGTCGTCGCCCTTGGGGCCGGTGAGGAATACCAGTCGGAATTTGCCGATCTGCACCTCGTCGCCGTTGGCCAGCACCGCGGAGTCCACTGGTTCACGGTTGACGTACGTGCCGTTGAGACTTCCCACATCGACCACCTGGAAATCCGGGCCTTCCAGACGGAACTCAGCATGCCGACGGCTCACGGTTACATCATCGAGAAAAATGTCGCTGTCGGGGTGGCGGCCCGCCGATGTGGCCGCCTGGTCCAGCAGGAAACGCGAGCCCGCATTCGGGCCGCGCTTGACGACGAGCAGGGCTGACCCCTGCGGCAGTAGGTCGACCCCCGGGGCGGGCTCGGGGGTCGTCTGGGCCGGTGCGTCCAGCTCATTGAGGAAGTCTGCGCGAAAAACGGAGGTCGTCTCCACGGTGACTTCATCAGACGTCTGGTCGTTGTCTTTGTCGGTCACCCGATGCTCCTTTTGGCTGCTCTGGCGGCGTTTTCTCTGTCGCCGCGGGTACCGCGCTGTTGTCGAGCCCACCCGCGCCCTGCTCCTATGACCGTACCCTGCGGCCTCGCTGGTTGTGATTGCCCTGATCGTATGAGGATCGCGCGTGGTGCGCCGCAGACTCGGTCGCGCAACCCTAACAATCCGGTCATTCGGTAATCGTGTCCCGGTAGCCGTCGGCGTCCAGCAGAGCATCGATGCCTTCATCGAGTGCCCCGGCGTCCGCCGACAGCTCCACCAGCCAACCCTCGCCATACGGCTCGGAGTTCACCAGCTGCGGACTGGCATCCAGATCACCATTGACCGCAACCACTTTCGCCGACACGGGCGCGTACAGATCCGAAACTGATTTGGTGGATTCCACCTCGCCGAAGGTCTGGCCCGCGGTGACTTCGGCACCGACCTCGGGTAGCTGCACGAACACCACGTCCCCCAGTGACGACTGCGCAAAGTCGGTGATTCCGACTCGGACGGCGTCGTCTGCCGTGCGGCGAACCCACTCGTGTTCGGCGGTGTAGTGCAGGTCAGCTGGGATTTCGCTCACGGGACTCCTCGCAGTTTTCTCACTTGACGGGCTGAGCGTATTGGCGGGGTTTTGGTTGCCGCAAGGCCGTGATGTCGATGGTGTCCGACTGCCGCACGTCGATGGTCGCGCCTACCCGCTCGACGCTGTCGACGGCACCTCCGGGGATATTCAGTGCCGCGGCCAAGGTCGGGGGATCCCCAATGGCCTTAACGGAATACGGCGGGCTGAGCGTCTGGCCGTCGATCGACAGCGCACGGGGACTGCCGACCGCCGAGGTGTCGACCCCCACCCGCACAGCGACGGCACCGGCACTCACCTCCATCGCCTCGGCCCCCGCCGCCCGCAGTTCGTTGATGACATCGATCATGATCTCGGGCGAGACGCCACCGGCCGCGTCGCCGATCGTGAGGGTGACGCCAGGTCCCGTTGCCGCCACCGTGCCGACAAGGATCGACAGCGCGTTCAGGCGGCTCTGGGCATCGGCGATCGCGGCCTGATCGTCGGTGCCCGACGCCTTAAGGGCATCTAAGGTTCGCTGCAGGTCGGCGATCTGGTTGTTCAACGATGCTTCGCGCTGCCGCAGCGAATCGAGCAGCACCACGAGATCGGCCGGCCGGGCGGATTCCAGCGCATCGCCGGATTCCGTGCGCCTCACCTGAGTTGCGATCGCGCCGCCGAGCAGCAGGCACAGCACCACGGCGAGCACTCCGAACACCGTCGGTCGTTGCGCGCGCAGCTTGGCGCGCGGTCGCACATGACCGATTTGTTGCGGTGTGGCACCCGTGGAGAGCTCATGCCTGCCGTGCTCGATGCTCACGTGTCACGCCCCAAACAGCTTGCGCCGCAACGCCGCCGCGTTGCCGAAGATGCGGATGCCCAACACCACGATGATCGCCGTCGACAGCTGTGTTCCCACCCCGAGTTGATCGCCGAGATACACGATGAGGGCGGCCACGAGCACGTTGAAGACAAACGAGATCACGAACACCTTGGAGTCGAAGATCCGGTCCAGGTAGGCGCGCAAGCCGCCGAACACGGCGTCCAATGCCGCCACCACGGCGATGGGAAGGTAGGGCTGCACCGCCTCAGGCACGCTCGGGTGAAAGACGAGGCCCAAGACGATGCCCACGACCAGTGCGGCGATGCCAATCATGCTTCCCCCGTCCTCTTTACCGGTTTACCGGCCCATCGGTCTGGCGTACTTCACTTCACGCGGACTGCCTGCGGGCACCGTGAGCGATTCGCCGACCTTGATGTCGGCGGCCACCCCGTAGGTGGCGCCCAGCAACTGCATCCGCCGGTAGCCGTCGCTGCGTTCGAACGCGTCCTGCATCGCATGCGCCGGCCCGATCGCGACGACCACATACGGGCTGCTGATCGGCTGATTATCGACCAGGATGGCGCCGCCGGCCTGACGGATCGTCGCGTTCGGTCCGATCCTGACCCCTCCCGCGGCGACGGCCTCGGCGCCGCTCGCCCATAACGAGTTCACCACCAGCTGCAGGTCACGATCCAGAACCACCTGCCGACTGCCCGGTATCCGGCCCTTCGACACGTCAGTCAGATCGGGGGAAACCCCGGGATCAGTCAGCGACACCGTCAACCCGGGCCCCCGCAGCGGCGAGACCGCACCGGCGTAGCCCTCTTTGTCGAGTTCCTCCAGCAAACGCCTGCCCTCGACGCCACCTCCTAGTTGGGCGCGTCTTAGAGCGTCGACCTGGTCGGTGAGCTGGCCGCGTTGGCCTGCCAACTCGTCAGCGACCGCGCCCGACGCCCTGACCCTCGATAACAACGCCTGCTGCGTCTCCGAAACGCTCGGCGCCGTCGACCGCGCCTGCGCGACAGCCGCCGCGAACACCAGCGCGATGAGCAGCGCGGCGGTGGCTTCCCAGGCCCACGCCGCCCACCGCGGCCGCGGGGTCGTGGCCGCCCGCTGCGCCGCTGCCGCGTAGCCAGGGTCGAGATGATCAGACAAGAGGGTTCGCAACAGCGATGGCACCGGGTTGAACTGCGGCTGACCGGCTTCGTGCGCGGCCAACCCCGCATGCGGGTCGTAGCCGCCCAGCGCGGGATCAGTCACGAGTCGCTCCCCCGGGTGCTCCGATCCCCCTCCCGCGCATGCGCCTTCGGCATGCGCCGCAGCACCATGACGAACTGCACCATGTAGAGGACGAAGCTCCACAGATAAAGAGCCATGCCCCAGATCGCAAATCCCCAGCCGATCGCCAGCACCACGCGACTCCACAACGCGTCGAACTGTCCCAGCAGGATCAGCGGGAATCCTGACATCAACGCAAATGTCGCGCCCTTGCCGATGTACGTGACCGGCAGGCCGGTCAGGCCCCGGCTGCGCAGCACAGGCAGCGTCGCCGCCAGGACGGCGTCCCGGCCGATCAGCACCCCGACGAACCACCACGGCACAAATCCGGCCAGCGCCATCGCGATTGGCACCACGAGCATGTAGATCCGGTCGACCGCGGGATCCAGCAGCTCGCCCAGCCGCGACGACTGGTTCATCAGGCGCGCGATCTTTCCGTCGGCCCAGTCGGACGCGCCTGAGAACATCAGAATTCCGGTCGCCCAGCCATCGGCGTGTTCCACGAGCAACAGCCACAGGAACACCGGGATAAGCGCGAGCCGCACGATGCTCAGAATGTTGGGCACCGTCATCACGCGGTCGCGCTCAGTGGCGGCTGCTGCCGTCTGTCGCGGGCCCTGCGGCTCCCCAGCCATGGGCCGAACCCTATCGGAAAACGCCAGGCAGGCTCAGCGCAGAAAGGGTGTCGTCGGCCAGTGGATTGTCATGCACCATGTACGTCCAGGTCGACGTCGGCCGTGCCAGCTTCGACAGGTCGAGCCCCTGTTCCTCCTCGAGCACATCTGCGGTCTCGAACGTCTGCTGCGCGGCCTCGATCGCATCGGCTGCCAGGGAGGCGAATGCGTCGACGGCCATTCGGTGAAATTCGTCGAGCGGGTTCTGCCTGCCCAGCGCGCGCAGGTGAATGCTTTCGCGAATGTCTGCCAGGTATGCCAGATGGTCGGCCCAGCCGCGGTCGAGGTGGTAGAGCATGATCTCGCGACAGATCCGCTCCAGGTCGTCCTCGCTGAGCTCCTCGGCCAGCTCCTCATACCGGTCCGGAGATCTCTCCTCAAGCTCGTCTCGCGCAGTTGGATTGCGCAGCAACGTGTTCCGGCGTTCGACGATGATCGCCCGTTGCTGTGCGATCAGCTGGTTGTACCGCCACGTATTGGCGTGCACGTCCAAAAGCTTGCCTTCGGCAACGCGTTGGGCGTGGGCCAGCAGACCGGCGGCCTTGGGGCTGAGCAGGCGGCCGTCGTCGTCGGTCTCCAGCGGCAGCTTGCCGGGCTCGAGGTTCGCGACGACGACGTCGTCCTCGGCGCTTGAGAAGAACACCGACGAACCCGGGTCGCCCTGCCTGCCCGCGCGCCCGCGCAACTGGTTGTCCAACCGCTCCGTGTGGTGGCGACCCGTTCCGATGACGTGCAGTCCGCCGAGCTCCGCGACCTCATCGTGGTCGGCCTCGTCGGACCCGCCCAACCGGATGTCGGTGCCGCGCCCGGCCATCTGGGTGGACACCGTGATCGAGCCGAGCGTGCCCGCTTCGGCGATGATGGCCGCCTCTTCGGCGTCGTTCTTCGCGTTGAGGACCACAGCTGGCACGCCGGCTTTGGTCAACCGCTCGTGCAGCTCTTCGGATTCCGCGACGTCGCGTGTGCCGATCAAAATCGGTTGGCGGGTCTCGCGGATCTCCGCGATATGCTCGATGATCGCGTCGATCTTGGACGCGGCCGTGATGTACACCCGGTCGGCCTCGTCCTCCCGGATGTTCGGCGTGTTCGGCGGTATCGGAGACACTCCGAGCTTGTAGAACTGGCGCAGCTGCTCGCCTGCGGCCAGCGCGGTGCCGGTCATGCCGCACACGGTCGGGTACCGGTTGATGAGCGCCTGCACCGTGATCGTGTCGAGCACCTCGCCGGTTTCGGTGGTCTCGATGCCTTCCTTCACTTCGACCGCCGCCTGCAGGCCGTCGGGCCAGCGCTGCAACTGCGCGATCCGCCCGCGCGAGGCGTTGATCAGGTGCACGGCGTTGTCGCGAACGATGTAGTGCACGTCCCTGTGCAGCAGCACGTGCGCGTGCAGTGCGACGTTCACCTCGGTCAGCGTGGTGCCGACATGCTCTTCCGAATACAGGTCGATGCCACCGAGTTTCGTCTCGACCTTCTGCGCGCCGACCTCGGTGAGGTGCACGTTGCGGCTGTCGGCGTCGGTGTCGAAGTCGACACCGGGCGTCAGCTGCCCGACAAGCTGGATGATGTCCTGCTTCGGCGTCTCGCGATGTGTGGTGCCTGCCAGCACCAGGGGCACCAGTGCCTCGTCGACGAGCACCGAGTCGGCCTCGTCGATGAGCGCCACATCGGGGTTGGGTGACACGAGATCGTCGACGTCAGTGACCAATTGGTCGCGCAGCACGTCGAATCCGATCTCGTTGACCGACGCGTAGGTGATGTTGGACTCGTAGGCTTCCCGACGCTCCTTGGCGGTCGAGTCGGCGGTGATCCAGCCGACCGACAGGCCCATCGCCTCGATCATCGGACCCATCCACTCGGCGTCGCGGCGGGCCAGATAGTCGTTGATCGTCACGACATGCACGTTGCGCCCGGCCAGCGCGTAACCGGCGGCGGCGATAGCGCCGGAGAGCGTCTTGCCCTCGCCGGTGGCCATCTCGATGACGTCGCCGTCGAGCATCCGCAGCGCGCCGAGAAGCTGCACGTCGAACGGACGCAGACCGGTCTTGCGCTCTGCTGCCTCGCGGGCGATCGCGAGGAACTGAGGGATGTCGTCGGATCCCGCCAACTCCTCGAGATCGAGCAGCGCTGTGGCCTTGCTCAACTGCTCGTCGTCGAGGTCGGCGGCCTTCTCGTCGAACTCGGAGCTCGCCTCGACCAATGCCAGGGAACGGCTCTGATTTTTCTCGGTCCCGGCGCCCAGCAGCTTCCAGAACTTACTGCTCAGGCGGCCGGGCTTGGTGCTGCTCGCTTTCGCCACAGCACAACGGTACGCGGCCCGATCTCAGGCAAGCACCGAGCGCCGCGGATATGCGACCGCCGGATCGGTCAGCACGTTCACCACCGCCGGCAGGCCTGCGGCAAACGCCCGCTCGAGTGCAGGACGCAGCTCGGCAGGCGCGCTCACCAGCTCGCCATGCCCACCCAGCGCCCGCACCACCTCGTCGTAGCGCGTGCCGGGCCGCAGGTCCGCGACCACCGAATATCCGTAGATAGATTCCATGGGGTGCTTTTCAAGTGCCCAGATTCCATTGTTGCCGATCACCGATACGACGTGAATGTCGTGACGTACCAACGTGTCCCATTCCATGCCGGAGAACCCGAACGCCCCGTCGCCCTGCAACAGCACGACCTGGCGCTCTGGGCGCGCCAACTTCGCGGCCAGCGCGTAACCCGGGCCCGAGCCGAGGCATCCGAATGGCCCGCTATCCAGCCACGCACCGGGCACGTAACTGTCGATCACCCGCCCGGCATACGAGCCGAAGTCGCCGGCATCGATGACGACGATCGCGTCGCGGTCGAGCATCGGGGCCAGCTCGGCGTACACCCGCATGGGATGCAACGGCGCGCGCGGATCGGCGAGCTCAGCCCGCTCAGCATCGCGCGCGTCGTTCTCGACAGCCCGAAGACCAGCGATCCATCCCTCCCGGTCAGGTGCGGCCGCCTCGCCCAGGCCCGACATCACGACGGACAGGTCGCCGTACAGCGCGGCGGACACGAGGCGGGGATGGGGACGCTCCGGTTCGACACGGTCGGCGACGACCAGCTGGGTGTCGGCGCCGAACACGCCGCCGAACCCCAGCCGAAAATCCATCGGCACACCGACGACGAGCGCGACATCGGCCTCCTTCAACGCGCGGGATCTGGCGCGGGAGAACGCCAGCTCATGATCGGCGGGCACGACACCACGCGCCATGCCGTTCATCAGCACCGGAATCCGGCTGCGCTCAGCGAGGTGCAGCAGCGCCGACTCGGCGCGTCCCCACCACACGTTCGTGCCTGCCATGATCACCGGCCGCTCGGCCGTGGCCAGCAGAGCCGCCGCGCGCTCCATTTCGGCGCCGTCCGCAGCAAGACCCGCCGGCAGGCGGTCGAGCGCTCCTGGCAGTCCGGGATCGGGCGCCTCGGAGAACACGTAGTCCATCGGGAAGTCGACAAACGCGACGCCCGACGGCGCGGTGACTGCGGCCCGCAGCGCGTCGTCGACGAGTGACGCGGCGGATTCGGGCGATGTTGCCGTCGCGGCGAACCGGGCGAGCGGCGCCACGAACGGCACGTGGTCGATTTCCTGGAGCGACCCCTGGCCCCACCGCAGCGCCGGCGCCCGTCCGCCAAGCACCACCAACGGCGATTGATTCTGCTGGGCCGCACCCATCGCGCTCATGCCATTCGTCACACCCGGCCCCGCAGTCAGTGCTGCCACGCCGGGAACGCGTGTCACCTTGGACCATCCCTCGGCCGCGAACGCGGCCGTTTGCTCGTGCCGGGTGTCCACCAACCGAATGCCCTCGCTGCGGCAACCGTCATAGAAGGAGAACAGATGACCGCCGGAGAGCGTGAAGACGGTGTCGATGCCGCTGGCTTTGAGGCGGCGCGCGATGAGGCGGCCCGCGTGCACCGGCTGGGCGTCGTTGCTCATGGCCGTGAGCCTAAACGTTGTGTGGCCGCTGAATCCGCTCTGCTCGGGTAGCTTTCGCCGGAGAGTTAGCCGCACAGCAGGCCGTGTCCAGGTGGCCGCCAGCAAAAGGAGGCCGGATGGAGCCGCCGAAGCCGTTCAAGCCGTCGATCGACTGGGCTGCCGCGCCGGTGGACACGCTGATCTCGATAGCGGTCTCATGGGTGGTCACCGCCGCCGTCGCTCTCCTCGTGTTGACGGCCATCCGCTACTGGACCAAGTGGGGCCGTCAATACTGGCGGGTCACAGGTCGTTATTTCGTTGGCAGGGAATCGATTCCAGTGTGGATCATGCTCGCCGCGCTGCTCTTGTCGGTGATCACGGGCGTGAGACTCACCGTGCTCTTGAGCTATTTCACCAACGACCTGTACAGCAGTTTGCAGGTCGCGTTCGAGGGCGCCGGAGCCGGCGACGGGTATGTCCGCAACACGGGCATTCACGGGTTTTACGTGTCGCTCGGCATCTTCTCTGCGCTCGCCGCGCTGTACATCGGGCGAGTATTGATCGACATCTACCTGACCCAGCGGTTCATCCTGAGGTGGCGCGTCTGGCTGACCGACCGTGTCACCGCCGACTGGCTGGACGGTCGCGCGTACTACCGTGGCCGGTTCATCGACGACACCATCGACAACCCCGACCAGCGCATCCAGCAGGACGTCGACGTGTTCACCACGGGCGTCGGCGGCCATCCGAACCAGCCGACCTACAACTCGGGAAACACCTTGCTGTTCGGTGCAATCGACGCCATTGCGTCCGTGATCTCCTTCGGCGCGATCTTGTGGCACCTGTCCGGACCGCTGACGTTCGCGGGGATCACCGTGCCGAAAGCGATGTTCTGGATCGTGATCGTCTACGTCGCGATCGGTACCGTCGTCGCTTTCTGGATCGGGCACCCGTTGATCCACTACAGCTATCTCAACGAGAAGTGCAACGCCGCCTTCCGATATGCGCTGGTTCGCCTGCGCGATGCGGCCGAGGCCGTCGGCTTCTACCGGGGTGAGCGCGCCGAGCGGGTCCAGTTACGGAGCCGCTTTACGCCGATCGTGGACAACTATCGCCGTTTCGTCCGGCGGACAATCGCCTTCCAGGGCTGGAACTCGTCGGTGACGCAGGTGATCGTGCCGCTGCCATGGCTGGTCCAAGGCCCGCGGATGTTCGCCGGGGAGCTCACTTTTGGCGACGTCACGCAGACGGCGACAGGTTTCGCGACCGTCAGCGACAAGTTGTCGTTCTTCCGCAACACCTACGACGAGTTCGCGTCGTTCCGGGCTGCTGTCATCCGCTTGGACGGCCTGTTGGAGGCGAACAACCGCGCGCGTGAGCTGCCATCGGTTCTCGTCACGGATTCGGAAGACGAGACGGTTGAGCTCGAGGACGTCGAGGTGCGTACTCCGGCTGGCCTGCAACTGATCTCGCCGGTGGATCTGCGTCTTTCGACCGGTGATCGCATGGTGATCACCGGCCGCTCGGGTAGCGGCAAGACCACGCTGCTGCGCAGCCTTGCTCAGCTGTGGCCGTTCGCGACCGGCACACTGCATTGTCCTAACGAGGGGAACGAGTCGATGTTCCTGTCGCAGATGCCGTACGTCCCGTTGGGCGATCTCCGCGCAGTCGTGTCGTATCCTTCAGCGTCCGGCGACATTTCGGATGAACACATCGATGACGCGCTGGTCAAAGTCGCGTTACCACACCTTGCGGGCCGTCTTGACGAAGTCGCGGACTGGGCCAAGATCCTGTCCGCAGGCGAGCAGCAGCGCGTGGCCTTCGCCCGGATTCTCTTGACCAGGCCCAAAGCGGTGTTTGTGGATGAGGCCACGTCCGCGCTCGATGAGGGACTGGAAATGTCTCTGTACCAACTCATTTGCAGCGAACTGCCGGAATGCATCGTCGTGAGCGTCAGCCACCGTCCAGCCGTCGAACAGCACCACCAGAAGGCGCTTCGGCTACTGGGGAACGGCGAGTGGAGCTTCGGCCCCATCGAAGCGCCGCAGCCCGCTTAGGTAACCTGCCGCTGCCTTGCAGCGCGCGTCCCCCCGGGGTCTGATGCGCGCCTACGTCGCCCGCTGCTTCGCAGCGTGCGCTCCGGCGCGGCGCCCGAAGAACGACCCCTCCCCCAGCTGTGTGCCGCTGGAGTAGCCCTTGCCATCCTGCGCGATATTGGACGCGCACGCACCGGCGGCATACAGACCCGGGATCGCGCTGCCATCCTCACGCAACACCTCGCCGTCAACGGAGACGACGAGACCGCCCATCGTGAAGCCCGAATACATCGCCCGGCCCAACGACAGGTCGAATACCGCCCACGGTCCGTTATCCTGTGCGGCAACGTATTCCGGCTGCTTGTGAAAATCTGGATCCTCGCCCCCGGCGGCGTTCTTGTTGTAGCGGTCGAGGGTTGCAGCGAGTTTTCCCACGGGTATCCCGAGCGCGGTCTCGATCTCGGCGATCGTCTCGTACCCGTCGACGAACTTGATCAGCGGCATCTCCGGCATCTGCATGTGCGCCTCGTCGACGATCAGGTACGCCGTCTCGTCGGGTTGCTCCAACACGAAAGCCGAAGTGCGAGAGTGGTACGAGTCTTCGGTGACGAACCGCTCCCCCAGGTTGTTCACGACCACGCCGGTCACCAGGACCTCCGGCGGGTAGATGGCCGCAGTGATAAAGAGCTGATCCATATCGTTGGCGACTCCGCCGGCCGAGACGCCGAGTCGGATGCCCAAGCCGTCATCGTGCGGATTTCCCAGAATGTAGGGAGCGACATTGCCGTGGTGCTTGGTGCGTCGCTCGTGGGCAAGCGCGGGCGTGTGTTGCGCCACCATCTCGGGGTTCATCGCAAAGCCACCCGCGGCGATGATCACCGAATTCGCTTTGACCGCACCGGTTTCGCTGAAGTGCTTCCACGCGACGCCGACGACCGCGCCGTCCTGCAGTAGCAAGTTGGTGGCGCCGGTCTCGTAGCGGATGTTTACGCCCACGTCGTCGGCGCGCTTCACCAGCAGGTCGATGACCATCGCCGCGCCGCCGAGCTCACCCGGCACCGGCACTGAATGCCCGCGCGGCGCGGGCTTGGCCTGCTCGCAGAACGGCCAGACCTTTTCGTTGCCCGTGTACGACAATCCTTCGGTGCCGGGCGGCACGACCACCTTTCCGGGATAGAAGCTGCGCTCGAATTGAAAACCCAAGTCCTCCAGCCAATTAAAGTGCTCGACGCTACCTTCGCTGTAGGCGCGGATCTTCTCGTGATCAGGTTCGCGGGCCACCGCGACGAGGTACTTGTACATCTCCTCGGCAGTGTCTGAATGCCCGGTGGCCTCCTGCACGGCGGTCCCGCCACCGAGGTAGAAGTGTCCGCCGGCCATCGAACTCGTCCCGCCCGCCGCCGCCGCTCGTTCCAGCACAAGGACGCGTGCGCCCGCCGCGGCCGCGCTCACCGCGGCACATCCGCCGGCGATGCCGAAGCCGATCACCACCACGTCGACGTCATCAGACCAGTCAGAGACATCGGCTGCGGGCAGTGTCGCCGGGATATCTGTTGTCACTTCTGCTCCTGCTTGATGTAGTCGAAGAACGCCCTCATCTCGGGCGAAACGAACGCAATCTCCAGATACGGCACGCCGGCGTCAGCCGCCGACACGTAGGCGAACTCCAGCCCGCCGGGCATGACGCCGGCCATCACTGCGGGGGCACCTGCCGCCGCTGCCTCGTCGATCGCCCGCGCCAAACCCTCAGGGCTGTCCGCTTCGACGCATATGTGGTGTAGTCCGGACCCGCGTTCGCGAAGGAACTCGCTGTAGACACTCTCCCCTGATTGCGGCGAAATCAGTTCGAGCTGTGTGTCCCCGGCGTAGCTCAGCGATATGTCGGCGACGAAGTCCGCGGGCTGCCCGCGGTATGTGCAGGTGTCCGGTCCAAAGTGCACGCCCGGGATACGCACCCACTTCTTGGCTCCGAGGAGCGCGGTGAGCGTGCCCTCGGTGGCGTCGATGTCGGAGGTCACCCACGCGATCTGGACAGGTGTTCGGACAGCGGAACTCATCGCCTCGGAGGATATCCCTCCGGTGGAACACGTTCTAGTTTGGTCCTTGGATCAGGGTCTCATCTGCCATGCGGCCTGGTCCATCGGCGCGGACGGAGCGTGCACATCCTCGGAGATCTGCTGCCGGATCGAGTTCCAGGACACCGCTGCCGGAAAATCGCCCCAGGTGCTGTTGAAGATGCCGACGATCACGGCCCGGCCGTCGTCCGTGGTGACGTAGACGGGACCTCCCGAATCGCCCTGCTGACTGACGATGCCGTGCCCCATGGTGAACCAACCGTTGTTGACCGCTTCGACGGTGCCGCACGTCTCCCCGGTGGCCACGCCGAAGTGGCACACTGCCTGGCCTTTTTCGATGGAGACGCCGGGGTCGGAGACCAGCGCGCGGCCTCCCGGCATCACGTTGCTCGGCTGGGCGTCCCCGGCCAGGGCGATGCCCTCGTAGTCGTTGATCGAATCCTTCGTGGACACCGTCGACCCGTTGGGCGTGTTGTCGCGGTACATCGCCAGGCCGCCGATGACATTGCCGTCTTTGTCGGTGACTGTTCCGTTGCCGCGACAGTGCCCTGCCGTCACTGCGATCCGCAGGCCCGGGTCGACGAATCCGAGAGTGCACAGGTTGGTGTTCTGGCGAATCTCCATTCCGGGGAACACCTGAGCCGGGGCCGCATGGGCCCCCGGAAGCGAGGACACGACGACAGCGGCGGCCGTGGTGGTTGCCACGCCAAGGAGGCGCACGATGATCCGCTGCACCCGTCAGCTCCGATCAGTCAAGGCCGGGGTTTCCGGCCAGGCTTGACATTACCGGCGGTCCGGCCGCCACGCCGAGGGTTCGTTGTGGCAACTGGCTCCGACCGGGTCGTACTCAGTCGATACGCCTATCGGCGAACAACG
>NZ_JAVHWM010000057.1:0-2502 GCF_032159765.1 Mycobacterium sp.
GGCGTCACCGACGCGACACCCGACTTCGAAGTCAGTGACATCGTGAAATTGCTGGCGGCACACCGGCGCGGCGAGCTGCGTCAGCGCGTGCACTGCCTGGCGCCTGGCAAGCGCATCCTGCACGACGGCGATCTCGACCTCGACGAACTGACCGCGTGGATCGCCGACCGCCACGCCGCCGACGCTCCTGTCGCGGTGCACTGCGTGACGGCCGCCCAGCTTGTCGTGACGCTCTCAGCGCTGCGCGCGGCGGGCACTCACCCGGACGACCGTATCGAACACGCGGCCGTCGTGCCTGATGACAACATCGCCGACCTGGTCGACCTTGGTGTCATGGTGGTGACCCAGCCCAACTTCATCGCCGAGCGCGGCGACCATTACCTGGCCGACATCCCGGCCGACGAACACCACGAGTTGTGGCGGCTGGCCTCGCTGCGCAGCGCTGGGGTGAAGGTCGCGCTGTCTACCGACATGCCCTTCGGCAAAGGCGATCCGTGGGCCAGCATGCGGGCCGCAGTTCGCCGCACCACTGCAACCGGCGCGGTACTCGGTCCTGATGAATGTGTCTCGGCGCGTGAGGCTTTTACGATGTTCTTCGGGACGTCGGGCAACCCGGCCGAAGCGCGGCGCATACAACGCGGCCAACCCGGGGACCTCTGCGTACTGGTCGCTCCGCCGAACGTGCTGCTCGACGAATTCGATGCCGAGATGGTCGCCGCCACCGTCGTCGCAGGTGAGATCGTCTTCGAACGGGCTTGAGTTTCCCGCCGGTGGCGAATCGCGGGCGCCTGAGCCGGTCATCCTCCGGAGACCAATGAGACGCACGAATTTCGTACTGACGGGCGCACGCGGTGGCCAGGTCCGCGGAGGAGACTGCTGTTGAGACTCAATCAACCGATCAACGGGGAGGTCTTCGTGACTTACGCGGTGGGGCGTCCGGAATCACTGTTCGCCGACCCTTCGAAACTCTTGCCACACAAATGGAAGGCATTGCTGGCCTCCGGGGTGTTGGCGATCGTCCTCGGCGCACTGATGTTGATGTGGCCAGGCAAGACGGTCCTTGTCGCCACGGTCCTGTTCGGCTTGTATCTGCTTGTTGTCGGCGGCGCACAACTGTTCATCGCGATGGCATCCGAAATATCGGGGGGTGGTCGCGCCGTGCTCTTCATAAGCGGCGCCGTCTCGGTAATCCTTGCCGTGCTGACCTTCCGCTACTTTGGCGAGCCGTTCGCGATCCTGCTGTTTGCCGTCTACATCGGAATCAGCTTCATCATCAGAGGAGTCGCGACGACGGTCGCGGCGATCAGCGACGCCGAAGCGCCAGCGCGCGGCTGGGACATCTTCTTCGGAATCGTATCCGTGCTGGCCGGCATCATCATGATGCTGCTGCCTGCCACGTCGATCGTGACGCTCGCCGTGGTCACCAGCGCATTCCTGGTCGCCCTCGGTGTCTTCGAGATCGTGTCGGCGTTCCAGACGCGGCGCGAAAGTGGCGAAATACCGGTGAAAGTGGGCGCGCCGAGAGCGGCGTAGCGAGCCACCTTCACCTCACCGCCGCCGAGCACTGCGTTCGGCGGCGGTGATTCCTGTGCTGCTCGAGCTCAACGGCATCCGAGCCCTGCTCCACCGACGGGCGCGGTTAGGTCGCTGCAGGCTCGAACGTGCGTCGCAGCAGTGCGCACTGGCTCTTGAAGAACGACTGCGACACTTGGGCTTTGGGCACGATCCCGTCGAAGCCGTGGAATGCGCCAGGGACGACGTCGACTTCGCACGGCACACCTGCGGCCTTCAGTCGCTCGGCGTAGGCAAGGTCCTCGTCGTGAAACAGGTCGAACGTGCCGACACCCAGCCACGCAGGCGGCAACCCACTGAGGTCCTCGCGCCGTGCGGGCACGGCCACCGCCGGGTCCGCGCCGCCGAGGTAGGCCATCCACCCGTACTTGTTACTGGTTTGGTTCCACAGCCGAAGTCCGGGATTCTCCAGACCTTTACGGTCGACGGTGCGGTCGTCGAGCATCGGGTACACCAATAGTTGTGCGGCAAGGTTGATTTCGCCGCGGTCCCTGGTGAGCAGAGCCAGCGCTGCGGCAAGGCCGCCGCCCCCACTGGCACCCCCGATCGCCACTCGTGACGGATCGACCGACGGCAATCGAACCAACCACTGCAGCGCCGAATAGCAGTCCTCCACCGGTGCGGGGTAGGGATGTTCCGGCGCGAGCCGGTAGTCCACCGACGCGACCGTCGCGCCGAGTTTGCGGGCGTAGCGCCGACACAGTACGTCGTCCTGTGCCGCTTTCCCGATCACGTACCCGCCGCCGTGGATCCACAACAGCGCCGGAGCCTGACCCGTCACGCCTGGAGGACGGAACAGGCGAATTCCGACCCCCGAAGCCAGGGTCAATACGTCGACGTCCTTGGGATTCCGGCGCCACATCAGGCGCTCGGCCGCGCGGATGAACGGCACCGTGACGGGTGTGACGATCTGTTTGGGCAGACGCTGGG
>NZ_JAVHWM010000076.1:0-10720 GCF_032159765.1 Mycobacterium sp.
CCCTCCGAGACGCCTTCTGCGCCAGTCGGGCAGATCATCGAAATTCCCGGGTTGGCACCGATCACGTTGCCGGTGTTCCCGCCGCCTGCGCCGCCACAGCCTGAGGGCTGACCCGCACCAAAACCTCGCGGCTGCTCCACTTTTCGTGCGCGGCGCTCTACCGTAGATGATTGTGCCGTTAGACAATCCGGATGCGTCGCGCATTTCGGCCGCCGATCACGCATTTGCTGTCGTTGCGGCCGTCCGCGACGACCCGGCGGCGCGCCTGGCTCTCATGCGTCGGCTGTATGAGGTGCCGCGGGTTGTCGACCGTGGCTATCTGCCGTACCGGCGTGCGGCGTCCGCATTCATGGACTGGCAACTGGGACGGGGCCTGTTGAACCCGCCGGGCGATGTGAACCCGGGCAGCCCATGGTGGCGTGCGGCGAACGAGACGCTGTTGCGCGACACAGCCGAGGCCCGGGCGTTCGCCTTCGGGCACGGCGGTAGCGCCAGCTCCGCGCAGGTCGACACTCACCTGAGGTTCATCAGGGACCCAACCGCGCGCAATTGGTATCGCGCACATAATGTTTCGATCGTTGCGGCCTATCTAGCCAGCGAGGAGCTGGCCCGTGCGGAGGCACGGGTAGAGCGGTTCTTCATCAACGTCGTGCTTCTGCGAGTTCTCTACGCCCACGCGCTCGTGGCCGCGCCCAGGCTGGCCACGGGCTGGCTTTCGCCGTTTGCCCGACTTCTGGGCGACCCTCGACTCGGCTTCACGGGGATCTTCCTGTCGCTGTCGCGCATCCTGCCCGATCGGTACCCACTGGGCGATGACGTGGAGACATACATCGCGATGGAGCACGGGTTCGGTCACGCGCTCGATATCGGTGTGATCGTGCCGCGGTTGCGGGCGCTCTACGACTGGTCGGCAATCGAACTGGATCGGCCTGGACTTTGCGGCTTGCTCACGGACCAAATGCCTTCATATGCATGGGATGTGAACGATTCCGAGGTCTGGCAATTCAAGCCGTCCAGGTTGGCGCGTGCAGCGCGCCGGATCATCCCGGCCAGGTGAGGTGACGTCCTTGCGATCAGTCCTCAGTGGGCTGAAGTCCCAGCAGTTCTAACGTCACCGCGCGCATCTCCACCTTGCGGACTTTTCCCGTCACCGTCATCGGGAATTCGTCGACGACGTGGACGTAGCGGGGAATCTTGTAGTGAGCGAGCTTGCCGGTGGCGAAGACTTTGACCGCGTCGGCATCCAGCGGCGCGCAGCCGGATTTCATCCGGATCCATGCGCAGATCTCCTCGCCGTACTTGGCGTCGGGCACGCCGATCACCTGGGCGTCCTCGATGTCGGGGTGGGTGTACAAGAACTCCTCGATCTCGCGCGGGTAGATGTTCTCCCCGCCGCGGATCACCATGTCCTTGATACGGCCGACGATATTGCAGTAGCCGTCCTCGCGCATGACGCCCAGGTCGCCAGTGTGCATCCATCCATCGGAATCGATTGCTTCTGATGTCTTTTCGTCGTCGTTCCAATACCCGAGCATCACCGAATAGCCCCGGGTGCAGAACTCGCCGGCTTCACCGCGCCGAACCGCCTCACCAGTCTCGGGGTCCACGATCTTGATCTCGACATGTGGATGGACCCGGCCGATCGAGGACGTGCGGCGCTCGAGGTCGTCCTCGATACGAGTCTGACATGACACCGGCGAGGTTTCCGTCATGCCGTAGGCGATGGCGACCTCGGACATGTTCATGTCGCTGACACAACGCTTCATCACTTCCACCGGACACACCGCGCCCGCCATGATTCCGGTACGGAGCGTCGATAGATCCCGCTCGGCGAACTCGGGATGGTTCTGCATCGCGATGAACATCGTGGGCACGCCGTAGACGGCGGTGCAGCGCTCGGATTCGATGACAGCAAGCGTCGTCCCGGGCTCGAAGGCTGGTGCGGGAATTACCATCGTGGTGCCGTGCGTGGTGCACCCGAGATTTCCCATCACCATCCCGAAGCAATGGTAGAAGGGCACCGGGATGCACAGTCGGTCGTGCGGACCGAGGTTGATCAGCACGGTGGCGAAGTAGCCGTTGTTGAGGATGTTGCGGTGCGACAAGGTGGCACCCTTGGGGAAACCCGTTGTGCCGGAAGTGTACTGGATATTGATTGGGTCGTGGTTGTTCAGCGCGTTCATTCGTGTTCGCAAGTTCTGCGGACTCACGCGCTCGGCACGGTGACGAAGCGTGTGCCAGTCGTCGGTGTCGGCGAACAGCACTTCGGTCAGTGTTGGACATTGCGAACGCACTTCGTCGATCATTGACCGATAGTCGGAGGTCTTGAAGGACGTCGCCGAGATCAGCGTGCGCGTGCCGGACTGATTGAGCACGTACGCGAGTTCATGCGTCCGGTAGGCAGGGTTGATGGTGACCAGGATCGCCCCGATCTTGGCGGTGGCGTACTGCGTGATCGTCCACTCGGCACAGTTGGGCGCCCACATCCCGACACGGTCGCCCTTCTCGATACCGAGGCTTATCAAACCCTTTGCGGCGAGATCGATTTCGTCGTTCAGATCGGCGTAGGTCCATCGTCGCTTGGATGCGACGTCGACGAGCGCCTCAACATCTGGGTGCGCCGCGACGATGCGCTCCAAGTTGGCCCCGATGGTCTCCTCGAGGATCGGCGGTTCGACGGGTCCAGACGCGAAGGATTCCATGAGCTTATTGTCAGCCAACGTCAAGAATACGGTCTAGGCGGTTCGTCTTCTGTGGAGCTAGGGGTATACCCCCGCCCCTTTGCCTGGATGCCGAGTTCGCCCAGCAACGTTCGCACCCGGCGCTCGATCTCGTCTCGGATGGGCCGCACGACATCGACAGATTGGCCGGCTGGGTCGGGTAGGAGCCATTCCTCGTACCGGCGTCCCGGCAGCACGGGGCAGGTGTCTCCGCAGCCCATGGTGACCACAACATCGGCGGCCTCCAACATGTCGGTGGTCCAGTGTTGAGGTTGCTCGGCGGTGATGTCGATGCCCTTCTCTGCCATAGCGGCTACTGCGGAGGGGTTCACCTGATCGGCTGGTTCTGATCCGCCGGAGTAGACCACAGCGCGGTCCCCGGCGTATTGCGCGAAGAAGCCCATGGCCATCTGCGAGCGGCCAGCGTTGTGGGTACAGAGGAACAGCACGGTGGGTTTGGTCATTTCACTCCATCGGTTGGTGAGGCACCACAGCTTTGTCAGCGGCGTTCGTCAGATCGGGGTAGAGGATTACTGTCAACGCCAGTCCGATTGCGCCACCAACGATCTGAGCGGCGATGAAGGGCACCACGGAGCTAGGCGCAATCCCGGAGAATGAGTCGGAGAACATACGGCCCACTGTCACGGCAGGATTCGCGAACGACGTAGAACTGGTGAACCAGTACGCGGCACCGATGTAGGCACCGACCGCCGCCGCCGATAGTGCCGCCCGCCCAGTCCGCGCGAGGGCGAAGATCAGAGCGACCAGGCCAGCCGTTGCTACCACTTCGCCGATCAGATGCCCCGTGTTCGCGCGGTCCTTGGTCGCTAGCTCGACGACGCGGCGGCCGAACATGGCGTTGGCGAGCATCGCCCCGCAGATTCCGCCTGCCACTTGAGCACTCGCGTACATCGTCATGGTCTGGGCGGTGATGCCCGTCGCGGATCGGCGGCCCAAGAGCCAATCGGCCAGCGAGACAACGGGGTTGAAGTGCGCTCCGGACACCGGACCGAATAGCACAATCAGTACGGCGAGGCCGAGGGCGGTTGCAGTGGAGTTTTCGAGCAACTGCAAGCCGGCATCGTTGGGTGATAGTTGCGTGGCGGCGATGCCTGACCCGACGACGACCGTCACCAGCAGTGCCGACCCGACGAACTCGGCAAGTAGGCGTCGCGGCAACTGCTGATTCGGCTCTATCCGGCTAGCCACTGGTGGTCAGCAGCACGCAGGCGCGGGTTTGTCGCCGAATGTCTCGGAGTCAGCCAGGACGGTGTAAATTTCCCACTTCTCTCCGCCGGGTCCAGTGACCCAAACCTTGTCTTGTGTGGCGAAGCAGCATGTCGTTCCCATTTCTTCTTCGGTGAACATGCCTTCGGAGGCCAGGCGGGCGATTTCGGTGTGAACGGTATCGGTGGACTCGACCTCGACGCCGAGGTGGTTGATGGTGCCGCCCTTGCCAGGGTTTTCCAGAAGCACGAGCTTTAACGCGGGTTCGGCAATCGCGAAGTTGGCGTAGCCGTCTTTGATTTTGGCCGGATCGGTGTCAAACAGCTTGGAGTAAAACGTGATGGCTTCGCCGAGGTTGTCAACGTTGAGAGCCAGTTGGACGCGGGACATAACGGCCTCCTACCTGTAAGACGTATGTCGAACTTGTGGTGTCACCGATGATGCCACCTCTTCGACATATGTCAATGTCGTATGGCAAGATGGCTTGCATGCCGAAGGCTTTGCCTGTTGTCGATATGTCCGCTCCGGTGTGCTGCTCCCCGGTTGCGGCTGGCCCGGTAGGTGACGAAGCGGCGTTGGAAATTGCATTGCGCCTCAAAGCCTTAGCCGATCCGGTACGGGTCAAGCTGGTGTCGCTCTTGTTCAGCAGCCAGGCCGGGGAGGAATGCAGTTGCGATCTGGCGGCGGCGGTCGGGTTGAGCGAGTCGACGGTCAGCCATCATCTGACACAGTTGCGGCGGGCTGGTCTGGTGGAATCAGAGCGGCGAGGGATGAACGTCTACCACCGCCCTCGGCGTGAATCGTTGATCGCCCTTTGCACGGTGCTCGACCCGAACTGTTGTCGATGAAGGCAACTGAGGAACCGTCCTACCGTGTCTGACGCCCGTCGCGCCACCCTCACGCGACGGATTCGTTACTGCGTTGCGGCGACTATTACCTACAACGTGATCGAAGCGGTTGTCGCGATTAGCGCCGGAATGGCCGCCTCCTCAGTCGCACTCGTTGGCTTTGGTCTTGATTCGTCAATTGAGGTGGCGAGTGCCACTGCTGTCGCGTGGCAGTTCTCGGGGCGTGACCCCGAGGCTCGCGAACGGACCACACTGAGGATCATCGCCTTATCCTTCTTCGCCCTTGCGGCATACGTCGTGGTCGAGTCCGCGAGGTCGTTGCTGGGAGCATCAGAAGCGGCGCCGTCCACCGTCGGAATTGCCCTTGCCGCTGTCTCTCTGCTGGTTATGCCGGTGCTGTCCTATGCACAGCGCCGCGCCGGCCGCGAACTGGGATCAGCGTCGGCGGTGGCCGACTCAAAGCAGACGTTGCTTTGCACCTATCTGTCTGCGGTGCTGCTAGTCGGACTTCTCGTCAATAGCTTGTTCGGGTGGTCATGGGCTGACCCCTTAGCCGCCTTGGTGATCGCTGCGGTCGCTGTCAGAGAAGGCCGCGACGCCTGGCGGGGCAATCATTGCTGCTGAATTCTTCCGCCGTCGATGCGCGAGTTAACGTCAAGGCCGTGCATCAGATGCCCTGACCAGCTCAAACCTGGTGGAGCTAAGGGGATTCGAACCCCTGACCTACTCGATGCGAACGAGTCGAATTGGGCGTTTGCGTGCGCTAACCGCGTTGGACACCTTAAGAAATAGCAGGTCAAGAGGTTGGCGACGTTGGCCCGTGGCGAGCGTTGTCGGAGCTACTGCGGACGAATTGCGGAGGCAGTCCTCCTGTCCCGCCAGGGAGAGAACGGACGCTGGCCGTGCGAGGCGGACGCCGACTTCGATACAGGGGCACCCCCCTATTGCTAGTTCAATGGTGGGTGTGTGGTCGCTGGGTAGGCGTGTACGAGGGCAGACGATAGCTTCGGGACGGCATGGGTCAGAGTGTGCTCGGCTTCGTGCGCGATGCTGTGGGCATCGGTGAGGCTGGTGGCGGGGTCGATGTCGAGTTCGGCGTCGGCGTGCAGGCGGTGTCCGATCCATCGCATCTTCACGCTGCGGACTTCGGTGACGCCGGGTTCGGCGGCCAGTGCGGCTTCGGCGGCGTCCACAAGGGCGGGGTCCACTCCGTCCATGAGGCGGCGGAACACATCGCGCACGGCGGTGCGCAGAACGGCGAGGATGGCGACGGTAATCAGCAGGCCAATAATGGGGTCGGCCAGGGGAAATCCCAGCGCGACGCCACCTGCTCCAAAGAGAACGGCCAGTGAGGTGAATCCATCAGTGCGAGCGTGCAATCCGTCAGCGACCAGAGCGACTGAACCGATGCGACGCCCGACGCGGATGCGATAGACGGCGACGAGTTCGTTGCCGAGGAAGCCGATCAGCCCGGCGGCGGCCACCCAGCCCAGATGCGAAATAGGGTCGGGATGAATGAGGCGGCGGACGGATTCGATTCCGGCGATGATGGCCGACAGGGTGATCATTGCGATGACGAACAGTCCCGCTACGTCTTCGGCGCGACCGAAGCCGTAGGTGTAGCGCCGGGTAGCGGCTTTGGTGCCGAGTGCGAACGCGATCCACAGCGGAATGGCGGTCAGGGCGTCGGAGAAGTTGTGGATGGTGTCAGCCAGCAGCGCCACCGATCCCGAGATCACCACGATCACCAATTGGCCAATAGAGGTGGCGGCGAGCGCGAGCAGACTGATCTTCACCGCGCGGATACCGGCGGCGCTGGATTCCAGGGCACCGTCGATGCTGTCGGAGGCGTCGTGGCTGTGCGGGGCGAATACTTCCCGCAGCGCGGCACCGATCCTGCCGACGCGTCCGCCATGGCTGTGTCCGTGACCGTGGTCATGACTATGGCCAGCGTCGTGATCGTGTCCGTGCTCTGCGGTGTCTTGGTCGGCTTCGTGGGTCATGAGCGGATTCTCTTCATCGGGTAGCCGACGACGGGTAGCCGACGATGCAAGCCTCCGTATCTGCATTCATACGCAGATAGTAGGCCTCTTGGGGAGTCATCGACAAACGACCGCTGGTGCTTGGTTGCGAGAGTGTGGCCGCTAGCTGTGGGAAGGCGCGGCTCAAGCCTGGCGGGTGGCGAGTACGGTCGAAGCCAGCGCAGTTTGAGCTGTGAGCGCGGGCCGGGCGAAGGGTGACGGCGGTGCGATGGCGGACACGACTCCTGGCCGCAACTGCGGCGACCGTTGCCTTGGCGGCATGCTCGTCATCACCGCAATCCGGTGTGCAGACCAGTGAGTTACCGCTGCGACAAGTGTCAGAGACAGCGCTCAGCGGTGGTCCTGTCAGGTTTGACTACACCGCACTAGATGACCAGCGAGGACGGCTATTCATCGCGCACATGGGTGCCGGTGAACTCATCGACGTTGACGTGCGGGCGCACGCCATGGTGCGGACACTTCCGAATCTGCCCGACGTACATGGCGTGATCGTCGTCCCCGACAAGCATCGGGTCTATGCGACCGCGACCGGAAGCAATCAGTTGGTCTCCATCGACGAAGACTCCGGCCAAGTCGTGTTCCGCGCCCCGACCGATACCTATCCGGATGGCTTGGCCTACGACCCCATACGCCGCACGGTGTGGACGAGCAACGAGAGTGCGGGCACCGAAACTGTCATCGACGCCGAAACGGGCACACCACGTAAGACGATTCCGTTGGGCGGTGAGGTGGGCAACGTCGTCTACGACACGTTCCTCGACCAGATGGTCGTCGCGGTACAAGGCCGCAACGAGCTGGCCGTCATCGACCCCGACAGCTTCACCGTGACCGAACGGATTCCCACCCCCGGCTGCGATCACCCGCACGGCCAGGCTCTCGACATCGGCGGCCAAGTCATGTTCGTCGGCTGTGAAGCCAACGCCACTGTGGTCACGGTCGACCTTGTAAACCGGAACGTGATCGACCGTCACGGAGTCGGCGAAACACCCGACGTATTGGCCTACGACTCAGGAACCAACCGCATTTACGTCGCGGCGGAAAGCGGCTGGATCAGCATCTTCGATCACGACCACGGACACCTGACGGTACGCGGTTCGGCATACCTCACCGATGGGGCGCACTCACTTGCTCTCGACCCCAAAACCCACCACAGCTACATTCCAATCCCCAAGGACCACAACGGCTCACCCGTGCTGCGCGAGTACGAACCCACCTGAGGTGCACGCTCCGCACCCGACTGATTACTCGACGCTGTCAGCGTCCGCGAGTGATCGCCAGTCCCTTTGGTGTGACGGCATGGCGATCCGCTGCCACTCCCCACGCTGCAGCTTGGCGTACGCTCGGCCGACGCGCTGCGGGATGTACTTCCTACCTTCAAGCTACCTTCACGCCGCTACCTCACCAGCCAGCCTCGTGCGTATGGCTCAGTAAGGGTGTTCGTCAAGCCACTTCAGATAGTCTTCAAGCGCTTCTTCGAAGGTGTATTGGGAACGCCACCCTGTGTCGCGGGTCAGCAGATCCGCGTTGTATCCGTTTGACGGGTACGGTTGCGCCCGAAGCGTTTCCGGATCCAAGTTCACTTGTTGCGCGGCATCCGGGCGTATCCGGTAGAGGGTCAGCAGCTGTTCGCGTGCGCTGGTGGTGTAGCCGCTGGATAGGTTGTAGATGCGATGCGGAAGGGCGTCGGCATGAATCATGCTCATGAGCGCATTGGCCGTGTCACGAACGTAGGTCAGTGGGGACACGGCGATCACGCTCCACAGTTGCGACAGCGGCACGCCCATATATCCCGCGCCGGCCATCAGATTTCCCTTGCCCGCGACCGTGTGAACCGCGCGGCCGATGGGACTACCCATCTCCCTATAACCCGGCCCGAACTGAGTCGGAATACGTAGCACAGCGACATCGAGCAGGTGCTGGTTCAGCTTCTGATTGGCGTGCACGGTCGCCGACCCGCCCATCTGCCAGGGAGCGGCATAATCAAGCGCGATGCGCTCCAGGGATCGTTTGACGGAGACCTCAAAAGCCGGTAGCGCGAGCGTTCTGCTTCCATCGGGCGCGGTAAAGGCGCCCATGGCATGGGGATCGTCATCGATCGCAGCTTGAACAGGGAAGCGCGTGTCTTCGGCGAATGGCGGTGCGACGCCGCCATAGACCGCGATCGAACTCACGAGCAAGAAGCGCTTCACGGCGGTGGCCTCCGCGGCTTCCAGGCAATTGAAGATCATGTCGTAGTTGGCCCGGTTGGACGTACGGGTCTGTGCGTGTTGGTGGGCCTGTGCCGTATGTATCACCGCGTGAAAGTTGTAGCGGCTGAACAGGTCGAGCACTTCCCCGCTACGCGCCAATTCCACGGGTTCGATGGTGACGAGCTCGCGGAGGTCTCCTAGCTCTTTCTCGATTCGGTCGTGTCCGTGACGAGCGGTGATAACAACTGAAGTACCTTCGGCGGCCAAGGCACGTGCGGTATTGAGCCCGACCAGCCCTCCGCCACCGGTGATCAAGATTTGAGACATTGTTGGCTACCCTTCCGAACGGCGGAGCGACATGCGCTCTGGTTGTTGTGACTCGGCTGTAGTGGTTGGTGACTACTTGCGTGGTTACGCATCGCCCAGCCCGATAAGTTGGAGTCGCAGCGCATCCAATTCGGAATCGGACTGTTCCTGGACGAGACGCAGAATCTGTTCCGCGTCGTCGCCCAGGGCCGCGCGGATCGGTGGCGGTACCTGCTCGACCAGCTCGATCACGCGGTCCGCGGATGCCTCAGCGCTCAGTCCCGCGTTCTGCATGTTGTTGAGTGACTCGGTGAACTTGCCGAACGCATAGCCGTAAAGTGCGCGTTGCTCATCGGTCATGGCGTCGGAAATGCGTTTCAACGCGGCGGCCGTCTTGGCGGGCCCTCCGGTGCGCATGTTGCCGGCCTGCACCATCACGAAGGCGATCCCGAACGGCTTGAGCTCGAGACGATAGACGTCGGCGAGCGCCTCAAATGCCGCCTTGGAGGCACTGGACGGACCGTCGAAGGGCACCGGCAACCGGCCCGTCATTGCGCCGATTTGGACGATGCGACCGCGAGACTTGCGCAGCGCCGGAAGAAAGCCGTTGATCACGGCCATCGCCCCGAAGACATTCACCTCGAACTCGCGTCTGATGTCGTCCAACGGGATGACTTCAAGGGGTCCGGGCGTCAGTGTGCCGGCATTGCTGATGAGGACGTCAAGCCCGCGCTCACCTAACTCATCCGTGACCTTGCCCACCCAAGCCGTGACCGCATGCTGATCGGTGATGTCGGCAAGGGTCACTGCGGCATTGCCGGCTGACGCCTTCTCCAGATCCGCGGCATCCGTTTCTGACCTTGCGGTGCCGAAGACGCGATAGCCCTTGGCTGCAAGCTTGATGGCCACCGCCCGTCCTAGCCCGCTGCCCGCCCCTGTGATCGCGACGGTGGGTTGGCGCAATTCCATTGTGTTAGACATCTTTTCACTCCCTTGGGATTTGGTGGTCAGTCCGATTTCGGAAGCTAGATCGTGGCGACCCGGACGACGGCGGTCGCGACAGCCAACACAAGAAGCAGCGTGGCAGGGCCGGCGTTGCGAAGGTCCTGTGCTCGGGCGTGAGTCACGATGCCGCCGACCATCAACAGGGCCAGTCCGACCGCGGCAGCGATACCAAGCACTGGGACGACAAATCCGGCGGCTAGTCCTAGGGCGCCAGCGACCTCCAGTGCCCCGACCACGCGCCACTGTTGCGCCCCGACGTGTAACTGGTCGCGCATCTGCAATGACTGTTTGGCGCCGACGAGTTTTAGGGCGCCTGAGCCGAGGAATGCAACCGCTAGAAGCGCGCTAAGGACGATGATGGCGATGGACATTTTGAACCTTTC
>NZ_JAVHWM010000082.1:0-35433 GCF_032159765.1 Mycobacterium sp.
ACCGTCAGCGTCTGCGCGCCGGACGCCCGCAGCGACGGTGACAGGATGGTGGGGTCGGTCAGCGAGTGGCAATAGATCTCGCAGGGCAGCGGATCGGGTACCCGGCCAGACACGGCCGCCTCGAACGCCGAATCCAGTTGGCTGTATGCCTCGTTGATGTGAAACGTGCCGCCGAATGCCTGTTCCGCCGTGACACCGGAATCGCGCAACCGTGGCAGGCGCTGCAGCATCAGATTGACCTTCACCTGGCATCCGGGTGACGACGACGGAGGTACCTCGCTCAGAAGCGACGCCAACACCGTGGGCGTGACGTTTGCGAGCACGAATCGTCCGTGAACCCGGTGCTCCCCGTCGCGAACCCGGTATCGCACTTCTCCGTCCGGAGTGACGCTGAAAACATCAGCACCGGTGATGATTTCAGCGCCGTAACGCCTCGCCGCCGTGCTCAGCGCGTCAGTGACCGCGCCCATGCCACCGACCGGTACGTCCCAATCGCGGAACACGTGATACAAGAAGCAGGCGTTCTGGCGCAACGACGAGTCGTCCAGTCGTGCGAACGTGCCGATCAACGCATCGGTGGCAATCACGCCGCGCGCCAGGTCATCTCGCGCCGCTTCCCTGATCGCTATCCCGATCGGCTCTTCGACCAGCGCGGCCCACGCTGTGTCGTCGTCAACCAATCGCCTTGCCTGGCTGCGTGACAGCAGTGGTGCGGTCATCGTCGGCCACAGCGCTTGAGTGATCAGCCGGCACCGCCCGTAGAAGTCAGAAGCGAAGCCGTCGCCCGCCTGGACGAGAAGGCCGGTGCGGCCACCAGTGCCCGGGTCGGGCGTGTACGACGAGTACTTTCGGCGCAGAAGCCGCACGGGCAGTCCCAGGTCGTCGACAATGCGTGAAGGCAACAGGCTGACCAGATACGAGTACCGCGACAGCCTCGCATCAACCTCGGCAAACGCCTGCGCGGAAACCGCCGCCCCGCCGACATGTTCGAGTCGCTCGAGCACCAATACTCGTTGGCCGGCGCGCGCCAGGTACGCGGCGGCGACCAGCCCGTTGTGCCCGCCGCCGATGACGACGGCGTCGTAGGAGGTCAGCTCAGGTAGCCCTCGACCTCGTCGCCTGGGCGGACGTGCGCGCTTGCGGGATCACCGCCCGTCTCACGCAACGCGCGCCGCTGCCGGAGAAGATCCCAGCACCGGTCAAGCTCGACCTCGACGGCCCGCAGCCGTGAGTGTTCCTCGTCGGCGCTGATCTCACCGCGCTGCAACTTGGCGCGCAGCTCCTTCTCCTCAGCGACGAGTGCGTTGATATTCCGAAGGGTGTCGTTGTCCTCTGCCACATCCACAGTGTGCCCGCTAGCGTGGTGTCTGTGACAGACAAGCCCGAGATCGACTTCCCGTCCGGTCCTGCACCCTCCGAGCTCGTGATCGAAGACCTCACCGTCGGCGACGGTGCCGAAGCTGTGCCGGGCGGCACGGTGCAAGTACATTACGTCGGCGTCGAATACGACACCGGTGAGGAATTCGACAGTTCATGGAATCGCGGGAAATCCATCGAGTTTCCGTTGCGCGGGCTGATTCAGGGCTGGCAGGACGGCATTCCGGGGATGCGCGTCGGTGGTCGCCGCAAGCTGACGATCCCCCCTGACCAGGCGTATGGCCCCCCGGGATCCGGGCATCGGTTGTCGGGCAAGACACTGATTTTCGTCATCGACCTATTGGGCTCGAAGTAAGCCGCCGACTGGCGAGGTGAGGACTAGAACGGGTCGGGTGGCGTTGGACCAGGCAGCCTGAGCAGCAGGCGGACGCCGCCAAGCGGGCTGGCCTCCAACGAAGCTGTGCCACCGTGCAATTCGGCTTGCTGCGCGACGAGCGCCAGGCCGAGTCCCGACCCCGACTGGGACGCGGTGGAGCCGCGGGAGAACCGCTCGAACACCACCTTGCGCTCCTCCTCGGGAAGGCCACAGCCGTCGTCGTCGATGGCGATCTCCACCCCCGCGCGCGAGCTGACCGCCGACAGCTGGATGCGAGTTGCCCCGCCGTGTTTGACCGCGTTGGCGATCGCGTTGTCCACGGCCAGCCGCAATCCAGCGGGCAATCCGACGATGATCACAGACGGCGACGGCATCAGCGACACGTCCAGGTCCGGCCAGATCCGCATCGCGTCATGCGCAGCACGGTCGAGCAGATCGGTGATGTCGACGGGCACATGATCGTCGGATGTCGACAGCTCACCCTGGGCCAATCGCTCCAGGGCCGACAACGTCGCCTCGATCCGCGACTGGGTGCGGATCACGTCGCTGAGCACTTCCTTGCGCTGCTCCTCTGGCAATTCCAGCGTGGCGAGTACCTCGAGGTTGGTGCGCATCGCAGTCAACGGTGTGCGCAGCTCGTGTGAGGAGACCGCGGCGAAGTCGCGGGCCGATGTGAGTGCCGACTTGGTACGGTCCTGCTCCTTCCAGATCCGCTGCAGCATGCCGTTGAGGGCGTCGGCGATCTCGACTGCCTCGGTGGCGCCGCGGATTTCGACGTCCGGTGCCTCATCTCCCGCGTCGATGGACCGGGCTTGCTGGGCCAGTCGTCGGAACGGCCGCACCGCGAATGTCGCGAGCAGCCAGCCCAGGACCGCCGCTGCGCCGATCGCGAACAAACAGATCAGGATTACTCGTCGATGCAGGTTGTTGGTTTCTGCGATGGTGTCGTCGTAGGTGGCGCCAACGGCCACCGACATCGGTTCGTCGCTGCGAATCGGGACGGTTCGTACCCGGTAGCGGACGCCTTCGAGGTAGGTGTCGGCATAGTCGGAATCGAGCTTGGGCAGAACGACATTCGCGTTCGACACGGGCGGCTGGTTGCCCTTGTAGACCGTGATGACGACATCCTGGTCGTTGGGGGAGCGCGGGATCTCGTCCAACCCTCGCGGCAGGAACGGCAGCGCGAACCCGGCAGCCTCGTCGAGGCGGCGATCCAGCCGCTCGATGCGGTCGTTGGTGATGCCGATCCACACGATCGTGCCGACGATCAGCACGACGATCGCCGCGCCGATCGCGGTGGCGAACGCTACCCGGGTCCGAAGAGACGGGGTGCGGCGGAATGCATTCGAAACGCGGTTCACGGCCGTCTGTTCTGCGCGAGTTCTGCACCAGGGCTGCTGATCCGCGGAATCAACGACCCTGGTGCAGAACTCGGCGTGTATCGGCGCCGGCAAGCACTCATCGGTGTTCTCTGTTCTTCGCGCAAGCGCTCATCACTGCGTCCTCAGGACGAATCCCACGCCCCGCACCGTGTGCAGCAGCCGCGGAGCGCCCCCGGCCTCGAGCTTGCGGCGCAGGTAGCCGATGAACACGTCGACGACGTTCGTGTCCGCGGCGAAGTCGTACCCCCAGACCAGCTCGAGCAGCTGCGCGCGGGAGAGCACCGCGGTCTTGTGCTCGGCCAGCACGGCGAGCAGATCGAACTCGCGTTTGGTCAGGTCGACGTCGACGCCGTTGACGCGTGCCCGTCGTCCGGGGATGTCCACCTCCAGCGGTCCCATTTGGATGGTCTCCGAGCTGAATGTGGCTGTCGAGCCCCGTCGGCGCAGCAGAGCGCGCACCCGCGCGACCAGTTCGGCCAGCACGAACGGCTTGACCAGGTAGTCATCCGCGCCGGCTTCCAGTCCTGCGACCCGATCGTCGACCGAGCTACGTGCCGAAAGCACGCACACAGGTACGTCGTTGTCCATCGCTCGTAACGCCGTCACCACGCTCACGCCGTCCAGCACGGGCATGTTGATGTCCAGCACGATCGCGTCGGGGCGGCTCTCGGTGGCGCTGCGCAGTGCCTCGGCCCCGTCCGTGGCCGTTGCCACGTCGAACCCGGACAGTCTCAGCCCGCGCTCCAGCGACGCAAGCACGTCGGCGTCGTCGTCGACCACGAGCACGCGCGGGGATGCAGCACTGTCCATGTCGTCAATCTTGCCTGATAAACGACTGCGGACGACGGAGGCGCGTGAGGTGCTGCCAGAAAAACGTGCAGGCGATCTCTCCGATGGCAAACCAAACGGAATGTGCTGGTGCTACTATTCGGACCTTATGCTGACGCCTTCACAGCGCCTGATTGTCGAGCCCGATGACGGTTTAACCCCGGTTGTCGAATTCATCCAATCCGCGCAGACCTCGCTTCTCATCAAACAATTCGCTTTGACCGAAGAAAGCATTATCAACGCGATTATCGACCGGCAGAACGCCGGCGTCGACGTGAGGGTCATGCTGAACCCCGCACGGTCCGGCGGAGATCGTGCGAATGACGAGAGTTACGAGACGTTCGAAAAGGCCGGTGTTAAAGTCCAGTGGTCGAACCCCAACTTCTATGTTACACATGAGAAGTCGATTGTGGTGGACGGTAAAACCGCGCTCGTCGCGACCTTCAATCTCCATCCGAAGTATTTCACCCTGACTCGTGACTACGGCATTATCGTCGATAACCCGCATCAGGTGGCGCAGATAACTGAGGTTTTCGACGCCGATTGGGATCACCGCGAATGGACCTGCTCCACATATGAAGGGTTGCTCTGGAGCAATTCGAATTCCCGATACCACATGGCCGAGTTCATCGATACCGCAAAAGTCTGCCTGGATATTCAGCACCCTAAATATGTCGACGCCGTGATTCTCGATCACATTGCCGCCGCTGCCGATCGCGGCGTGAAGGTCCACGTGTTGTGCGGGGGTAGGCACGGGATCAGCGAGTGGGACATTTTGGACACCTTCGCGTCGCTGCGCACCCTGCGCCGGTTCGGCGTCAAGGTGCACAAGCAGAAGAACCTGCGAGTCCACGCCAAGCTGCTCATCGCCGACGGCATGCACGCCTTGGTCGGATCGATGAACATCGACCGCAGCGCCTTCGACATGCGCCGCGAGCTGGGTGTCACGGTGACGGCGCACGACGTCGTCGCGCGGCTCAAACAAGTCTTCGACTCCGACTGGGAGCTCTCCCACCACTACGATCCGCCGGATCCACTTCGGTCGTCCGAGCACGTCGAGGATGACTTCCCGCACGACGAAGACCTCGTGCATGAGTGAGCTCGAGGAATCGCCTGCAAAGGTCTCCCTGTTCGAGCTGGCATTTACGTTCAATCACATCGCTCTCGCGTCGTTCGGGGGTGGCCTGTCCGCCTGGTCACGAGAGGTGATCGTGGTGGAAAAGAAGTGGATGGATGACAAGGAGTTCCTCAGCGCCTTGACGATGTGCCGGATCCTCCCGGGCGCGAACCAAGTGAACATGGCGGTGTACGTCGGCACCAAGATGGCCGGCATCCCAGGTGTGATCGCCGCGCTGTTCGGCCTCTGCTTCCTGCCTGTCGTGTTCATTTTGGCGATGGGCTACTTCTACTTCAAGTTCAAGGAAGTGCCTGCGCTCAAGAGCAGCCTCCACGGTGCTTCCGCCGCAGCCGTGGCGCTGACCGTGGCGATGGCGATCAAGACCGGCCAGAAAGCCCTGGGCGGGATCGTGCCGATCCTGCTATTTGCCGCGACGTTCGTCCTCAACGGCATTCTGCGCTGGCAGCTTCTGCTGGTTCTTGCGATCGTCGCGCCGCTGAGCCTGATCTGGGCGTGGCCGAGAAAGAAGCCAGCTTCGTCGTGAGCACGTATCTCCAGCTGGCCGGGCTGTTCGGGATGCTCTCGTTGCTGTCGATCGGTGGAGGCAACGCCGTTCTGCCGGAAATGCACTTGAAGGCGGTGAAGGGCGAGCACTGGCTGACCGACTCGCAGTTCGCCGACGTGTTCTCCATCGCCCAGGCCGCGCCGGGACCAAGCATCCTGATCGTGACGTTGGTGGGATACGGCGCGGGGCTACAGTACGGCGTCGCAGGCGGCGTGCTCGGCGGCGTCATCGCGACCGTGGCGATGATTCTGCCCGCGGCGGTGCTGGTGTACCTACTCACGCTGGTGTGGCAAAAGGCGCAGGAATCGCCGCTGCGGGCCGCTGTCGAGAAGGGCTTCGCGCCGCTGACGGTGGGGCTGATCCTGGCCACCTCCTACGTGATGGGGCGTACCGCCGACCACGACTGGCGGGCATACGCGCTCACCGCCGTGTGCACGGCGATATTCGTCTTCACGAAGACGAATCCGCTGATCGTTGTCGGCGCGGCCGCCGTGCTCGGTTATCTCGGCGTGGTCTAGCGACACACCCCGGAAGGGTTTGACCTCATCCATTGTTGAGGTTTTACCGTGGGGGCAGTGAGTATCGAAGCCGTAGCCAGGAGCACCCTTTACCGCCAGATGAGTGCCAAAGGGGGAGACCTGCGCGCCCTCGCCGGCCGCGGGCTGTTGCGTCGCATCTGGCGTTTCGCACACCCCCATCGCCGCAGGCTGGCGGTATTTGTCGGCATCAGCGTCGTCGGTGCGTTGTTGGCGGTCGCCACGCCGCTGCTCGCCGGACGGGTCGTCGACGTGATCGTGCGCGGTGGTCCCTCCGCGGCGGTGATCGGGCTGGCCGTCGTGATTGCCGTGGTGGCGCTGGCCGAAGCTGGCGTGTCGCTGGCGACCCGTTGGCTGTCGTCGACGATCGGTGAGGGGCTGATCCTCGACCTGCGCACCGCGGTGTTCGACCACGTGCAGCGGATGCCGGTCGCGTTTTTCACCCGGACCCGCACGGGTGCACTGGTCAGCCGGCTTGGCAACGACGTGATGGGCGCCCAGCGGGCATTTTCCGACACCCTGTCGGGCGTGGTGTCGAACGCCGTCACGCTGACGCTGACGTTGGCGGTGATGGTCGGAATCTCGTGGCAGATCACGCTGCTGTCGCTGGTTCTGGTTCCGTTGTTCGTCGTGCCCGCGCGGCGCATTGGCGGGACCATGGCGCGGCTGAGCCGGGAACGGTCGATTTACAACGCCACGATGAATACGCAGATGACAGAACGTTTCTCGGCTCCCGGCGCGACGTTGGTCAAGCTGTTCGGCAATCCCGAGCGGGAATCGCAGGAGTTCGCACTGCGGGCCGGGCAGGTACGCGACGTCGGGGTCCGCTCGGCGATGCTGCAGTCGACGTTCATGAACTCGTTGACTCTGATGTCCGCGCTGGCGCTGGCGCTGGTCTATGGATTGGGCGGTGTGCTCGCCATCGGCGGACACCTTGCCGCGGGTGCCGTGGTCACCCTGGCGCTTCTGCTGACCCGGCTATACGCACCGCTGACCGCGCTGGCCAATGCGCGCGTCGAGATCGCCAGCGCCCTAGTCAGTTTCGAGCGGGTGTTCGAGGTGCTCGATCTGGAGCCGCTGATCCAGGAGAAGCCGGACGCGGTCGCTGTGCCGGAGGGCCCTGTGGCGGTGCAATTCGACGACGTCCAATTCGGCTATCCGTCCGCAGACAAAGTGTCGCTTGCCTCGCTGGAAGAGGTAGCGGTTCTGGATGATCGCGGCGGAGATGAAGTGCTACATGGGATTTCGTTCACTGTCGAGCCGGGGCAGATGGTGGCGCTCGTCGGCTCGTCGGGAGCAGGCAAGTCGACGATCGCGTCGCTGCTGGCCCGCCTCTACGACGTCGAGTCCGGCGCGGTGCGGCTCAACGGCGTCGACGTCAGGTCATTGTCGTTCGCGGCGCTGCGGGAGACCGTCGGCATGGTCACACAGGACGGCCACCTGTTTCACGAAAGCATCCGCGCGAACCTGAAGCTCGCCGCACCCGAGGCGACTCACGACGATCTGTGGGATGCGCTGCGGCGGGCTCGGCTGTCCGACGTCGTCGCCGCGATGCCCGACGGTCTCGACACCGTCGTGGGAGATCGGGGCTACCGGCTCTCCGGCGGCCAGCGCCAGCGGCTCACCATCGCGCGCCTGTTGCTGGGTGACTCGCGCGTCCTCGTGCTCGACGAGGCGACGGCCTCGCTGGACTCGGCATCAGAAGCCGCTGTCCAACAAGCACTTTCGGAGGCGCTTGCCGGCCGGACGTCGATTGTGATCGCGCACAGGCTGTCCACGGTTCGGGCCGCCGACGTGATCCTCGTCGTCGAGGACGGCCGCATCGTCGAGCGCGGCACGCACCAGCAACTGCTCAACCTTGATGGCCGCTACGCCGAGCTGTACGTCACGCAGTTCGGCGAGGACGCCTCTGCGGCGTAGCGCTCAGCGGTAGACCAGGCCGCTCAGTTGCCACGTGAGCGCGCGTCGGACCGCCGGTATGCGCGACGCCGCTGACATCGCGACGTTGCGCGCCGGGCGCAACCCGCTCGGCAGGGTGGCCAACCGGGTCAGCCGGTCGGTCAGCTTCACGACCTGGCGGGCAATCGGCCGGCGTGCATCGCTGTACGCGTCCAGCAGCTGATCGGGCTCTCCGCCGACGATGACGCGGTCGAGCACGTCGGCCAATGCGACGGCGTCCTGGACGCCAAGGTTCATGCCCTGGCCGCCGGCGGGGCTATGCACGTGGGCGGCATCCCCCGCGAGCAACAGCCGGCCCGAGCGGTACGTGTCGGCGACGCGGTGGTGAACACGGAAGCGCGAACCCCAGACCACCTCGCCCACCTGGAGCTGCCCCGGGCCGAAGCCCCGAGTGTCGAGGAGCTCCTGGACGAATTCGCGTTCGGGTTCGGCAGGCGCATCAGCGACCGGGGAGACGATCCTGAAGACGTCACCTGGAAGCGGTGCGACGACGACGAGCCCGTTGCGCGCAAAGAACAACAGGATTTCGCTGACGGGTACCTCGCCGGTCATGCGGACATCAGCCAACACGAACGACGCCGGATATGCCGCACCGACGAAGTTGATGCCTGCTGCGGCTCGCACTGTGCTGTGCATTCCGTCGGCGCCGACGACGTATCGCGCGCGAATCTCGTCGCCGTCCTCGAATGAGGCGACGGCACAGTCGCTCTCCTGGCGCACCGCGATGAGCTTCTTTGGTCGCGTGACGTGGCCGCCGAGTTCCTCCAGCCGGTCGAGGAGCATCTTCTCGGTCTCGGCCTGGGAGATCATCAGCGTGTACGGATAGGCGGTCGGCAGGCTGCCGAAGTCCAGCGGAATCAACACCCGGTCGTGGTCGCGGATGCTGAAGGTGCGTGCCTGCAGACCGCTCTTGACCAGGCGTTCGCTGACATCGAGCTCTTCCAGCACCTCAAGCGTGCGTGCGGCGACCGCCGCGGCGCGCGACGTGTTGGCGCCCGATGGCATTGCGTCGACCACCGTCGCGTGGACACCTCCTGCCGCCAACGCGGTCGTCAGGGTCAAACCGGTCGGTCCAGCCCCGATGACCAGCACATCTGTTGAAGTAACCATCTCGACTCCTCCTTTGCCAACGCTTGTTGGCATCAAGCTTGCGCCCGCTCCGCGCAAAAGTCAACACGCGTTGGCCTACAATTGTTGGCATGCCGAGAAGCTCTGAGCTGACGAAGGCCGCGATCCTGGCCGCAGCGCGCGAGAAGTTCGCCGCGGTCGGATACGAGGCTGCGACGATCCGTGCGATCGCTGCGGATGCGAACATCGACCCGTCGATGGTGATGCGCTACTACGGCAGCAAGGACCAGCTGTTCGCAGCGGCGGCCGAATTCGATCTCCGCTTTCCGGATTTGGTCTCCGTCGACCCGAATCAGATCGGCGAGGCCCTCGTCCGTCACTTCCTGGATCGCTGGGAGGGCGACGAGACTCTCGTGTTGCTATTGCGGACCAGTACGACGAATAGCGAAGCAGCACAACGGATGCAGCAGATCTTCGCCACGCAGCTTGCGCCTACGGTGGCCCGGCTTGCCCCCTCAGACGCGGCAAAGCGCGCGGCTCTCATCGCGACGCAGATTCTCGGCCTTGCATTTTGCCGGTATGTGCTGAAGTTGCCGCCAATCGTGCAGATGCCGCGCGAGGACGTCGTCGCTTGGGTCGGACCTACCGTGCAGCGCTACCTGATGTCACCCGATCCCTAATCCGCGAAATGGAATTCCATGTAGTGATTCGGCCCGCGCAACGACATGGAATTCCATTTCGCGGCGATCGGCGCTACGCCTGGATCGCGGCGGCGATCTTCTGCTCGATGCTGGCGCGCGCCGTCGCGGGCAACGCGATCAGCCCGTCGAGTTCCTTCTTAGCGCGGCCGTAGGCGTTCTGGCGTTCCTGGGGAGTCGCCCCACTGTCGGCTGCCAGCCTGATCAGATGCTGCGCGCGCTCGATTCGCTCCTGATCCTCAGCAGAGAAGTCACTACGGCGGCGGCGAATAGCCTCGGCCTCGGCGATATCGAACGCGCTCACATACTCCGTGACGGCGTCGCGGTAGTCGAGTTGCGCGTCGCGATCGCCCATCAGATCGTCGACTGATTCCGGCCGCAGCAGGTCGGCCTTGCGCTTGGCCCGGTGGAAATCGATCGTCAGGGGATTGCGCATGTCGGTCATCATCGGGAAGTCGAGAAGCTTCGCGATGTCGAGCTCATAGTCCAACCACTTCGCGTCAGTTCGGCTGTGCTGGTCGAGCACTCGCGTCATCTCGCGGCGGTTGGCCGTCTCGTTGGTCTTCGCGCGGCCCGCGGCTTCCGCGACCGCGACCTTGGTCTGCTGCTTGATGCGGTAGCGCTCGAGTCGTCGCTCGGCACGGCGCTCGTTGGCGGCCGAGACCGCCCTCAGCCCCCCGGCGATCACCCCGCTGAGAGGGAAGACCAACCACCAAAAGGATCCGACGAAATGAAAGAACGGTCCCATAACGCCAGCATGCCACTGAGAATTGCCTTGGGCGTTCCGGCCGAGCGCCGACGAGATTGCTGCCCTTGGCTTCCCGGGCGGGCGTTACAGTCGTTTCGCGCAGGCAGCACGCCCGTGTCGTTGAGAAGGAGCGGTTGCATGACTTATCTGGGGGGCCCGGGATACGGCGCCAGCCAAGGGTATGGGTATGGCGTCCAGCCGCAAGGTTTCGCGCCTAATCCCCAAGCCGTGAGTTACGGCCCGGCGCCAGCACCAGCGCTAGGAGTAGGGCGCAGCATCCCCTTCTATCTGAACATCGGTGTGGCAGGACTGGGAATCATCAGCTTTTTCCTCGGCTTTGCGCCGTATCTGACGATCGGCGTGGAATCGAAAGGTATGGACACCCTTCGCGACCCGACGCCAAAAGACTCAGTCGACTTCTTCGCAAACCTCGGTTTTGGTGCCGGCGTGATCGGTCTTGGCCTCTTGGTGACAGCCGCGCTGATGGCGGCTTTCGGGCTCATCCCGAAGGCGTCGAGCAATGACACCGCAGTTGCGGCTCTTTCGGTCGCCGGGTTCTTGTGCCTGCTCTTTCTGATGTTTGGTCTCGCGGACGGGTTCTTGGGGACGAAGTTTCACGCCGGAGTCGGCTTGATACTCGTTCTCGTTGCGAGTTTTCTGCAGTCAGCCCTCGCGATCGCCGCCATGCTCATCGAAGCCGGTGTGATCAGGACGGGCGGCGGTTACGCCTACCCTCCCGGCTATGGACCGGCGCTATATCCAATGCCCCCAGGCCCCGTGCCGCCGGGCGCAGCGCCCCAGACGTTCGTCCAGCCGACCCAGGTCGCGTATGGGCCGCCGACCAATCCGTTTGCCGGAACACCGCCCGCAGGCACCACGTACCAGTCGCCCTACCAACAGCCGTAACGGCTCCCGGCCGGGAGGCAATACAGACAGCGCGCTCGCGGGGCGCTAGTTTAGGCAACCGGAGACACGCTCGACTCGACCGTATGGACAAGGAGCCAGTGAATGACTTACTCGACAGGCCCGGGGGGCTACGGCGAACAGCCGCAGGCCGGCGGTGGCCAGGGCTACGGCCAGCCTGCACCGGCGTACGGTGCTGCGCCGAGCGCCGGTAGGGGCGTCCCGTTCTTCCTGAACATCGGCGTCATCGCCCTCGGCGTCATCAGCTTCTTCCTGGGGTTCGCGCCGTTCGTCAAGGTGGACGAGACCTCCGGCAAGAGCCCTTTCAATGAAAAGACGAAATCGTTCAGCTTCTTCTACAGCATCTTTCCCTCGGGTGTCGGAACCATCGCCTTGGTGGCGCTGCTTGCGGCCGCTCTGATCGCCGCCTTCGCGTTGCTGCCGAAGCAGGAACCGCACGACGCCGTGGTGGCGGGGTTGTCAGTGACGGGCTTTGTCTCGGCGCTGTTCCTGCTGTTCGGCATCGGCGACGGGTTCAGCGCAGGCATCGGCCTGATCCTGGTCCTGGTCACCTCGTTCCTGCAGGCCGCGGCTGCCGTCGTCGGCCTGCTGCTCGGGTCGGGCGTCATCAAGCCGCCCGCGCCGCGACAAGCGCAGTACGGCGGCTATTACGGCCAACCCGGCTACGGCCAGCCGCAGCAGCAGCCGTACTACGGAGCAGGCGCGCCCGGTGCGCCGGGAGCCCCGACGTATCAGGCGCCGCCGTCGCAACCCGTGCCGCCGCCGTCGCAGCCGCAAGTGCCCCCGCCGTCGCAACCGCAGCCGCCGCAGAACCCTTGGTGACGCAACGGGTTTAGCGCGCGCTCACCCCGACATTGGCAGACCGATTCGGCGGTAGCGCGCCAGCCGGTTGGTGTAACGCTGCGCGCTCGGCTCGCTCCTCGAGGCGGCGACCTCGGCGGCGACGGCCCTCGACAGCCGTTTGGTGAACTCGATCGGTTCGTCGGCGGCGTCGGGATGCTCGGGCACGATGGCGTCGACGATCCCGGAGGCCATCAGGTCTGTGGCGCGAATGCCTTGCGCGGCAGCCAGATCCGCGGCGTGCGCGACGTCACGGTAGACGATCGCGCTGGCGCCCTCGGGTGGCAGGGGCGCCAGCCATGCGTGCCGCGCGGCCAGTACCCGGTCTGCGGGCACCATGGCCAGAGCGGGACCGCCGCTGCCCTGGCCGAGCAGCACCGACACCGTCGGCGTCGGCAGCGTCACCAAATCCGCAAGGCACCTTGCGATCTCGCCGGCGAGTCCCTCCTCTTCGGCTTCGGCTGACAGGGCCGGGCCTGGGGTGTCGATCACCAGCACCAGAGGCAGCATCAGCCCAGCGGCCAGCGCCATGCCGCGGCGTGCTTTGCGCAGCGCCGCGGGACCTACTGTCCCGGCGACTGTGTGCCGCTGGCCGAGCAGCACAGCGGGCTGCCGGTGGAAACGGGCCAGGGCCAGCACCGTTTCGCCGTCCCCGCTGCCCGACAGCGGCACCCGTTCGGTGGCACCGTGCCGAAGCAGGTAACCAACGCCTGGACGGTCAGGACGGCGCGACGCGATGACCGACTCCCAGGCCGGGACGTCGGGTGACGGCTCGGGAGCCGCGGCCGTCGGCGGCGGCGGCGGTGCGTCGACGATGACCTTCAACGCCCGTTCCAACGTCCTGCGCAACCACTTCAACGGGACCACCCCGTCGATCACCCCGTGCTCCTGAAGATGTTCTGCCGTCTGTATGCCCGTCGGAAACGGCTCGCCGTACAGCTGCTCGTAAACGCGCGGCCCGAGGAAACCGATCAGGGCGCCCGGTTCGGCGATCGTGACGTGACCCAGCGATCCCCACGACGCGAACACGCCACCGGTGGTCGGGTGACGCAAATACACCAGATAGGGCAGATGCGCGCGCTTATGCTGCTCGACCGCGGCCGCGATCTTGACCATCTGCAGAAACGCGACGGTGCCCTCCTGCATACGCGTGCCACCCGAACTCGGCGAGGCCAGCAACGGCAGCCGTTCTGCGGTCGCGCGTTCCACCGCACGGGTGATCCGTTCGGCGGCTGCCACCCCGATCGACCCTGCGAGGAAATCGAATTGGGAGGCGATGACGGCGACACGACGGCCGTGTATGCGTCCCTCACCGGTGAGCACCGACTCGTCGCTGCCCGTCGACGCGCGGGCGGCGGCCAGTTCCCTGGCGTATTCCGCCTCGGGGGCGACGTCCAGCGGTGCGGTGTCCCAGCTGACGAACGACCCTTCGTCGAGCACCGCGTCCCGCAGCGCTGACACGGGAATCCGGCTCACGGGATGAGGGTAGCCAGGCGAATGGCGTTATAGGTTGAGCGCGATGAACGTCCCCGCCGGCACCGTGAACGCGACGATGTTCGGTGACGCGAACCTCGCCTACCTGGTTGCCAAGTCCGGCGACATGCCGAAGAGCTTTGCTCGCAACGTGTGGCTTGGCGGCACCGGCGGGTTGTTCGTCGCCGCTGGGTTGACGGCGCTGTTCGTCGTGTTCTTTCCCTTGTCGGCGGTGGGACAAATGGCCAGCCTGGCATTCCTGTTGATCTACGCGACGGTGTCGGTGGGTCACTTCCGCGTCCGTTCGCAGACGGGCGCCAATCCCGTATTGCTGGCCATCGGTGTCGTGTTGAACCTCGGGCTGTTTGTTCTGCTTCTGGGCTACACGATCGATACCGGGCCGGCCAGCACATGGATCACGCTGCTGGCGGTGCTCGTCTGCAGCTTCGCGTTCGAGTTCGGGTACCGGCGGCTGACCGGTCGCAAACTGCGCCTCAGCTAACCCCGCTAGGGTGGCTCCATGATCGGTGTCACTCGCGTCGAGGCCGTCACGACGATCGAGATGCAGCGGCCGGACCGCCGCAACGCGCTCAACAGTGAGCTCGTCGAAGAACTGCGCAAGGCGATTGAAGCCGCCGCCGCGGAGGATATGCGGGCGCTCGTGCTCACCGGGCAGGGCAGCGTGTTCTGCGCCGGCGCCGACCTGTCGGGCGACGCGTTCGCCGCCGACTATCCGGACCGGCTGATCGCGCTCAACAAGGCGATCGACGCGGCGCCGATGCCTGTCATCGGGGCCATCAACGGACCCGCCATCGGCGCCGGGCTCCAGCTCGCCATGATCTGCGACCTGCGCGTCGTCGCACCCGACGCCTTCTTTCAGTTTCCCACCTCCAAATATGGCCTTGCTCTTGACAATTGGAGTATCAGACGGCTTTCGTCACTGGTCGGTCATGGTCGTGCCAGGTCGATGTTGCTGACCGCGGAGAAGCTCGGCGCCGAGACCGCGCTGCTGACCGGGATGGCCAACCGCATCGGTGACCTCGCCGACGCCCAGAAGTGGGCCGACGAGATCGCCGGGCTGGCGCCGCTGGCGCTTCAGCACGCCAAACGTGTCCTGAACGACGACGGCGCGTACGAGGAGCAGCACCCGGTCCACAAGGAGCTCTTTGAAAAGGCGTGGGCCAGCGAGGACGTGATCGAGGCACAGGTGGCCCGGCTTCAGAAGCGGCCGCCAGACTTCAAGGGCGCCTGAGCGAATGCTTCGAGGTGCGCTGCGGTTGGGCATCGGCACCGCCACGCTGCTCGGCGGCGGGTGGGCGCTTCGGGCGCTGCGCGGCGCACCGGCGGCGCTGGGCGCAGGACCGCTGGCCATTCGGGCGGTCGCCAACGCGTCGCCGAACTACCGCGAGGGGGCGTTCGTCAACATCGATCCCGCGTCGATGATCGAGATGAACCGTCAGGAGCAGCGCATCTTGCTGCGGGAAATATTGTCCGGACGCGCAGGGCGGCCTCCCGCCGATATTCCGCTGGTCCAGCCCGCCAACCTGAGCCTCCCTCCGGCGCCGCTGGCCGTCACCTGGCTCGGCCACTCGACCACGCTCGTGGAGATCGACGGGTACCGCGTGCTCACGGACCCGGTATGGAGCGAGCGGTGCTCGCCGTCGCACACCGTGGGTCCACAGCGGATGCACGCGCCACCGGTTCTGCTCGAGTCGCTGCCTGCCATCGACGCGATTGTGATCAGTCACGACCACTACGACCATCTCGACCTCGATACCGTGGTCGCGCTGGCGCGTACTCAGCGCGCGCCCTTCTTCGTCCCGCTCGGAGTGGGCGCTCATCTGCGCGACTGGGGTATCCCCGCGCACCGCATCGTCGAATTGGATTGGGGCGAGCGGGGTTCCGCGGATGATCTGACGCTGGTCTGCACACCGGCGCGGCATTTCTCGGGTCGCTTCCTGTCACGCAATACGACGCTCTGGGCGTCGTGGGTGTTCGCTGGTCCGCAACACCGCGTCTACTTCGGCGGAGACACCGGGTATACGACGACCTTCGCCGACATCGGTTCAGAGCACGGACCGTTCGACCTCACGCTGATGCCGGTCGGGGCCTACAACGCGCTCTGGCCGGATATCCACATGAACCCAGAGGAAGCGGTGCGTGCGCACCTGGACGTCAGCGGACCGGGACGAGGGCTCCTGGTGCCCATTCACTGGTGCACTTTCCGGCTCGCTCCGCACCCGTGGGCCGAGCCCATCGAACGACTCCTCGAGGCCGCCAATGCCGACGACGTGACCGTCGTCGTGCCCAAGCCGGGCGAGCGCGTGGACCCGTCGGACGTCACCGCCGCGCCTGGCGCGACGCCCCGCACGGGATTCGAGCGGTGGTGGCGGATGTGAGCGGCTAGCGTCGTTGGTGTGATGCAACGAGTTGCACGAGCTGCGCTCGCGGTGATTTTGCTGACGCTGGCCGCCTGCGGGTCCCCGCAGGCGCCGGCTCCGTCGTCGTCATCGAACAGGCCGCCCAACGAGGTATCCGGCGTCGACATTCCGGCCGGTCGGGTCGACGACGCGATCGGCAAGGTCGACGGCCTGGTGGACGAGCTGATGAAGCGCAGCGGCATCCCAGGCATGTCGGTTGCGGTGGTACACGACGGGAAAGTGGCCTACGCCAAGGGATTTGGTGTCAGAGATGTTCGATCCGGCGCTAAAGTCGATCCCGACACGGTGTTTCAGATCGCTTCTCTGTCGAAGCCGGTGGGCGCCACCGTCGTTGCGAACCAGGTCAGCCACAACATGGTCGGGTGGGACATGCCGGTGTGGGTCACCATGCCGTCATTTGTGCTCTCGGATGCCTACGTCACGCGCCATGTGACGGTCGCAGATCTCTACGCGCACCGCTCCGGCTTGCCCGACCACGCGGGTGACGGCCTGGAGGACCTCGGTTACGACCGAAGTCAGATAATCGAGCGGCTGAAATTCCTGGCACTTGATTCCTTCCGAAACACATACGCTTACACCAACTTCGGGATCACCGCAGCCGCAGAGGCGGTCGCCGCGGCAGCGAAGAAGCCGTGGGAAGAGCTCTCCGATGAGGCGCTGTACCGGCCGCTGGGTATGACATCGACGAGTTCGCGATTCGCCGACTACGAGGCCAGGCCGAACCGAGCCCTCGCTCACGTGAAGACACCAACGGGCTACCAACCGCTGTTTACCAGAAATCCCGACGCACAGTCGCCGGCGGGCGGCGTCAGTTCGTCGATCAACGACATGGCGCGCTGGCTGATGATGGTGCTCGGCAACGGCACCTACAACGGCGTGCGGATTGCTTCGCAAGAAGCATTGCTGCCCGCAGTGACTCCTCAGGTGATATCGGTCCCGCCGGGCAACCCGGGTGCGCGGGCGTCGTTCTACGGCTACGGGTTCAACGTCTCAGTAACGGCCGCCGGGCGCACCCAATACAGCCATTCGGGCGCGTTCGCACTCGGTGTCGGATCGGCATTCGCGGCGCTGCCGTCCGCGAACGTCGGGATCATCGCGCTCACCAACGCCGCACCGATCGGTGTGCCCGAAACGCTGGCTGCCGAGTTCATGGATCTCGTGCAGTTCGGCGAGATTCGCGAGGACTGGGCAGCCCTCTACCACCAGGCCTTCGACTCGATGGACAAACCCGAGGGCTCCCTCGTCGGCAGGCAGCCGCCCGCGAACCCGGCACCGGCCAAGCCGCTGGATACCTACGTCGGCGACTACGCGAATCCTTATTGGGGCCCGGCGAAAATCACTCAGGCCGGCGGCGGACTGCAGCTTTCGATCGGGCCGCGCAACGACACGTTCCCGTTAACTCATTGGGACGGCGAAACGTTCACGTTCACGCTGCAAAATGAGAACGCCCCGCCGGGGACGATTTCGAAGGCGACGTTCGCCGGCAACGAACTGACGCTGGAGTACTACGACCGAAACAAGGTAGGCACTTTCACGCGCTGATCTGGCTACGCTGGCGGCCATGGCCGAACCCGACGTCGCCGGACCACAATCTGCGGAATCGTTGAACGCCGGCCTCACCGACGCCGAAGTCGCCCAGCGAATCGCCGAGGGCAAGGCCAACGACGTCCCCACCCGCGCAGCGCGCAGCGTCTCAGAGATCGTCCGTGCGAACGTGTTCACCCGGATCAACGCGATCCTGGGCGTGCTGTTCGTGATCGTGCTGTCCACCGGATCGTTGATCAACGGCATCTTCGGCCTGCTGATCGTCGCGAACAGCGCGATCGGCATCATCCAGGAATTGCGTGCCAAACAGACGCTGGACAAGCTGGCGATCGTCGGGCAGGCCAAACCCCTCGTGCGCCGACAGGGTGGCACACGCGAACTTCTGCCCAACGCCGTCGTGCTCGACGACATCATCGAGTTGGGTCCCGGGGATCAGATCGTCGTCGACGGCGTCGTCGTCGAGGACTCCAACCTGGAGATCGACGAGTCGCTGCTGACCGGCGAGGCCGACCCCATCGCCAAGGATGTGGGCGATCCGGTGATGTCGGGCAGCTTCGTCGTCGCCGGAAGCGGCGCCTACCGCGCCACCAAGGTCGGCCGCGAGGCTTATGCGGCCAAGCTGGCCGAGCAGGCCAGCAAGTTCGAGCTGGTCAAATCCGAGCTGCGCACAGGGATCAACACGATTCTGAAGGTCATCACCTACCTGCTCCTTCCCGCCGGGCTGCTGATCATCTATACCCAGCTATTCACCACTGCCGCCGGTTGGAAAGACGCGGTGCTTGGGATGGTCGGCGCACTGGTGCCGATGGTGCCCGAAGGCTTGGTGTTGTTGACGTCGCTCGCGTTCGCCGTCGGCGTGATCCGACTGGGCCGGCGCCAGTGCCTGGTGCAGGAGCTGCCCGCGATCGAGGGTCTCGCGCGCGTCAACGTGGTCTGCGCTGACAAGACGGGCACCCTGACCGAGAACGGCATGCGGCTCTCGGAGACGGAGCCCGTGGCCGGAGGGACGGTGACGCTCAGCCACGTCGCCGATGTGCTGGCGTCTCTTGCCGCCGATGACACCCGGCCCAACGCCAGCATCCAGGCGATCGCGGAGGCCTACAGGCTGCCGCCGGGCTGGACCGCGACAGCCGTCGCGCCGTTCAAGTCCGCCACGAAGTGGAGCGGCGTGACCTACGAGGGTCAAGGGAACTGGGTGATCGGCGCGCCTGATGTGTTGCTCGACCCTCAGTCCTCCATCGCCGAGGAGGCGGAAGCGATTGGCGCGCGGGGGCTTCGGGTCCTGTTGCTTGCCTCAAGCGACGTGCCCGTCGATCATCCGCATGCTCCCGGCACCGTCACGCCCGCGGCGTTGGTAATTCTCGAGCAGCGAGTTCGCCCTGACGCCAAGGAAACGCTGGAATATTTTGCTACACAGAATGTTTCGGTCAAAGTCATTTCAGGCGACAATGCCGTCTCGGTGGGTGCGGTGGCGTCGTCGCTGGGCCTGGAAGGAGCGACGCTGGATGCCCGCGAGCTGCCCGCCGACCCCGCCGCGCTCGCCGACACGATGGATGAATATTCCACGTTCGGCCGGGTGCGGCCAGACCAGAAGCGAGCGATGGTGCACGCCTTGCAGTCTCGCGACCACACGGTGGCGATGACAGGCGACGGCGTCAACGATGTGCTCGCACTCAAGGACGCCGACATCGGTGTCGCGATGGGTGCGGGGAGCTCCGCGTCACGGTCGGTGGCCCAGATTGTGTTGCTGGACAACAAGTTCGCCACGCTGCCATACGTGGTGGCCGAGGGCAGGCGGGTGATCGGCAACATCGAACGCGTCTCCAGCCTGTTCCTTACCAAGACGGTGTACGCCGCGTTGCTCGCGGTGCTTGTCGCGCTAGCCGGGCTCCGGTCGAAGTTCTTCGACACGGCCCCGCTGCCGTTCCCGTTCCTGCCTGTCCACGCGACGATCGTCGGGTGGTTCACCATCGGCATTCCGGCGTTCATTCTGTCGCTGGCGCCCAATAACGAACGTGCGAAGCCACATTTCGTGCGCCGCGTGATGACGGCGGCGCTGCCGTCGGGCCTGATCGTTGGCATCGTGACGTTCGCGTCGTATCTGTTGGCATACCGCGGCTCCGGGGCGACCCCGGACGAGAAACTGCAGGCGTCCACGTCGGCATTGATCACACTATTGGTGGCGGCGCTCTGGGTGCTGGCGGTAGTTGCCAGGCCCTACACCTGGTGGCGGGTGGGGTTGGTGACGGCGTCGGCGCTCGCATACGTCGTGATCTTCTCCATTCCCCTTGCCCGCAAGTATTTCGAGATTGATCCATCGAACCTCGCGCTGACCTCGCAGGCGCTCGCGCTTGGCCTGCTCGGGGCCGCGGCGATCGAGGTGACGTGGTGGGTGCAGGGCCGGTTGCTCGGCGAACGGCGTCGCTTGTGGAGACGACCGGCGCTGGGCAACAATGACGCCCGACAACCGGCTAGCTAAGGGGGTGTGGGGATGAGCTTGTGGGACAAAATCAAGGGCCTTCTGTCGAAGAACTCCGACAAGGTCGACATGGCGATCGACAAGGCAGGCGACTTGGTCGACTCCAAGACGCATGGCAAGTACAAGGACACCGTCGACAAGGTGCAAGTCGCGGCAAAAGGCGCTGTCGACAAGCCAGCTGAGGCTGCGGCACCGGTCGACAAGCCGGCAGAGGCCCCGGCGCCCGCCGACACACCCGCAGAGGCCGCCGATCCCAAGCCGTAGCGGGTGGCGAAGCTTTCTGTCCCGCTACCGGGAGTGGCATAGCGCTCGGCAGACGCAGAATCGCACGAATTCGCGGCGAATCATGCGATTCTGCGTCTGCTCGGTGCAACTAGACTCGCCCGATGGCCCAAAAGTACGAGTATGGAATCGATTTCGCCCGCGTCGACGCCATCGACATTCACACGCACGTCGAAGCCGATTGTCACGGCCACAAGTTCACTGACGACACGCTGAGCGCGGCGACCCAGAAGTACTTCAAGCTGCCCCCGGACCGCACCGCCACCGTCGACGCCGTCGCCGAGCACTATCGCCAGCGCAACATCGCTGCCGTGGTTTTCACCGTCGACGCCCAGACCGCGACAGGACACGCACCCAACTCCGTCGAGGACATGATCGACGGCGCCGCGCGCAACAACGACATCCTGATCCCGTTCGGCACCGTCGACCCCTGGACGGGCCAGCAGGCCGTGAACCGCGTGCGCCAACTCGTCGACGAATACGGCGTGAAGGGCTTCAAGTTTCATCCGAGCATGCAGGCGTTCGAGCCCAACGACCGGCGGTTCTACCCGATCTACCGCGCAATCGCCGACGCCGGGGTGCCCGCGTTGTTCCACACCGGCCAGACCGGGCTCGGCTCGGGCCTGCCCGGCGGCTACCGGATCAAGCTGCGCTACTCCGACCCGATGCTGCTCGACGACGTCGCGGCTGACTTCCCGGAGCTGACGATCGTGATGGCCCACCCGGCCGTGCCCTGGGTCGACGCGCAGATCGCGATCGCCACCCACAAGGCGAACGTGTATATCGATCTGTCGGGATGGTCGCCGAAGTACTTCCCGCCGCAGCTCGTGCACGCAGCCAACCGCCAGCTGAAGCGCAAGGTGCTGTTCGGCACGGACTACCCGTTCATCGAGGCCGACCGCTGGCGCCGCGACTTCGACACGCTCGAGATCGATCCCGAAGTGCTGCCACTGGTGTTCAAGGACAACGCGATGCGCGTGCTCGGGCTCACCCGATGAGTTTTCCCGTCGTCGGCTGTCTGTATCGAAAACCGTGAAAGGAATCCCCATGACCACCGACTACACCGCCCCGCTTGGCGCCCCTGTCTGGATCGACCTGTCCTCTTCGGACGTCGACCGGGCTCAAGAGTTCTACACCACTGTGTTCGGCTGGACGTTCGAGTCGCCCGGCCCCGACTACGGCGGCTACATCAACGCGTCCAAGGACGGCAGCATGGTCGCCGGGATGATGGCCAACGATCCGCAGTGGAACGCCCCGGACGGGTGGACCATCTACTTCCACACTGCTGACATCCAGGCGACGACGAAGGCGGCGGTCGCTGCTGGCGGAACAACATGCATTGAGCCGATGGAGGTGGCCGAAAAGGGCTGGATGGCAATGGGAACCGATCCCGCCGGTGCCGCGTACGGATTGTGGCAGCCGACCGGGCACCGCGGCTTCGAAGTCGTCGGCGAGGCGGGCGCACCTGTCTGGCATGAGCTGACCACCCGCGACTTCGCAAAGAACCTCGAGTTCTACCGAACTGTCCTCGGCTGGACCACCGATACTGTCTCCGACACCGACGAATTCCGTTATACAACAGCCGTTTTCAATGGAGAGCCGCTCATCGGAGTGATGGACGGTACCAGCTTCCTGCCTGAGGGCGTGCCGTCGTACTGGGCGGTGTACCTCGGCGCCGACGACGTCGACAAAACGCTGCAGCTGGTCGCAGAGAACGGCGGCAAGGTACTGCGGCCCGCCCAGGACACCCCGTATGGCCGGTTGGCTCAAGTCAGCGACCCCACCGGCGCGGTGTTCAACCTGTCTTCGCTGCGCTGACCGGTCCGTCCCCGGGCTGCTGGGCACGCTGACCCTTGCGCAGGGTGGCCAGCAGTTCCCGGTACGGGCCAACAAGATAAGCGGTGTCGCCCGCCGTCAGCCGCGTATCTCGTCGCGGGTGCAGCTGGGCCGGCTTGTCGCCCTGAGTGATCGCAAACACCCTTGTCTGCGTTGACATTTCGAACATCCTGATGCCGTCGAGTTCAGACTTCGGCTCGACCTTCACCGCGCCGACCATGAACGAACTCTGGCCGACCGAAAACGTGGTGATCACCTGCAGTCCCATGGCCGCGCCGATGAACCACGGCGTCGCCAGTTCGACGGTGGACCGTACATGGTCGAAATCGAAACGTTGCGCTGCCGCCGCGCCGAGCTCACGGTCGTAGAGCCGCATCACAATTGGCACATCAGGCCGGACCACCTCCGGCATGGTTCGCGGGCCGAACATCTCGCGGAGCACGATCCCGGTCTCGATGTTGGCCATGTCGTCCTGCGTCAAGATCGCGACCGCGCGAGCCACTTCGACGCGAGCCGATTCCAGCGTCTGCCTCAGCGTCGAGTCGCCGAAGATCACCGGAATTTCCAGATCGGCCGTTGTCGACAGGAAGCGGTTGTTGTCGTCGCGCTCGATCACGGCGACGTCGTACCCGGCGGCATAGAGGTCTGTGACCACGCGGATCCCGAACGACCCGAGGCCGACGACGACGATGTGGTTCCGCAGGTGCTGCGCCTTCCTGCGTCCCGAGGAGTAGGCGAAACGGCGCGACAGCAATACGTCGGCGATGAACGCCACCAGGATTGCCGTTGTGGTGACGCCGGCGAACATCAGCACGATGCCGAACAGCCGAAGCCAGGTCGGCTGGTCCTGGAAGCTGAAATCACCGTACCCGACCGTCGCGATCGTCTCCGTCGAGAAGTAAAGCGCGTCGACGAAGGACATCCCCGGCTTGTGGTAGCTATAGCGGAGCACCAGGGTCGAAACGATCAGCAGCGTCAGAGCCGCTGCCACCGAGCGAAAAAACATCGGGTTGATGTTGTCGCGAAACGAACGGATATTGTCCAGCGCCCGGCGGATCGGCGGGCGGCGAACCTTCGTCCCGGTTTGTTGCCTCGGAATTTTGATCCCGCGGGCGGCGAGCTCGTCGGCGGTGCCGATCATCGCGGTCCAGTCCCCGACACGTACCTGTTCGTCGCGGCCAGGACATGCCACGACCGCGCCCGGGTTGGGGGAGTTGTCGCCGTGGATGACCGCAACAGGCGCCAAGTCTCCGTAGATCTCACGCAATGACGCGTACCGCGGGGCCTCGGTGCCGGTGACGACAAAACGGGTGCCTGCCGCCTCGAACGTGTGGGTGGTGCGCGCGAGGCAGGCGTCGACGACCGCGGGGGCAGCCAGATCCGCGACGTCGAGGATCGCGCCCGGTCCGTTGCCGGCTGCGACGGCCTCGCGCAGCACACTGTTGGCGAGCCGGGCCACCACGCGGACGTCCGGGTTGGCTTCCCGGGCCAACAGCGCGATTTCGAGGTTGGTTGCGTCGTCGTCGTCCACGCAGATGACGGCGCTGGCTTGAGCCACCCCGGCGGACTTCAGATCGACGGCAGAAGCCGCGATCACAACCGACGCGTCGGCGCTGTCGAGCTCCTCGACGATACGCATTGCCAACGCGTCGTCGCCGTGGACGATGATGTGGCCCCGCACCCTGCGTAAGGCTACTCAGCCTTCTGACAGCTTGCTGACGACGCGCGCATTTCGGTCAGCTGTCCGCGGCCAACGCGAAGTCCGCGTAGTCAAATCCCGGCACGACGATGCAGCTGACCAAACACGGCTCGTCGTCGCGCGGACGCGCCCGCTGCCAGTAGCCCGCCGGCACCACCACCTGCGGCTGCTGTCCGGCATGAAAATCAGGCCCCACCAGATGTGTTTTGGCCGTGTGTTGTTCGCGGCCGACTTCGAGCAGCAGCGGGCCGCCTCGGTGATACAGCCAGAGTTCGGCGCTGCGTACGGTGTGCCATGCCGACTGCTGATCGGCCATGAGCAAGAAAAGTATGGCGGTGCCGGCGCTGCGCGGACCTGTGTAGTCGGACGGAAGGACCGACTGCGGAATCGTCACATCACTGCGCCACGTTTCCACGAACCAGCCGCCCTCCGGGTGTGGGGACATGCCAAGCCTGCGCGCCCAGTCCGGAATCTCGGCCATGGGTGCCCCTCTTCCGACTCTCGTGAAACCTGTCGCGAAGTCTCACAGTAATGCCGGATGGAGGAATCGCGGCGATCCCGTTGCTGCGAGTCGACGAACCACCGCTAGGGTGCCACCATGACCCGCCTGCGCCCAGGTTGGCTGGTGGTTTTGTTTGCCACAGTGATCTCCGTCAGCGGATGGTTTCCCTGGCGCACAACGACCGTTGGCGGGGGAGGCCATTCCAACGCGATGGGCGGTACCTTCGGCAGTATTTTGCCGCTTGGCAAGTTCGATTCCGGCCAGCTGATCGTACTGCTGGCGTCGGGTCTGATCGTGGCAGGCGCGATGACGGCGCGCAACCTGTCCGTCCGCATCTCTTCTCTTGCGGCACTGGTGCTTTCGCTGTCCATTGGCGCGCTGACGATCGTGTATTACCTCCAGAAGGTGCACCCACCCGTCGGCGCCGCTTTCGGGCTTTACATCGCTGCCGTCGCGACCGTGTTCGCGGTGGTGTGCTCGGTGTGGGGGGTATTGACCGCCTGGTCGATGACGCGGACCCCGACGTGAGCCGCTTCGTCGCACCGGTGGATCTTGTCGGTGCGCAGTGGGTGCGACTCGAGCCGCTGAGCGCTGACCATGTCTCCGAAATCGCCTGGGCGGCAAGCGATGGCGACCCGGGCCAGTTGTGGTTCACCATGGCGCCGTCGCCGCAGACGGCCGCCGAGTGGGTGAACCGGATGCTGGCGCTGCAGGACAGCGGTGGGCTGACGTACTTGGTACGCAGGCTGGACGGCACACCCGTGGGTTCGTCGAGCTACCTCAACGTCGACGGCGACAACCGCCGGCTCGAGATCGGGGCGACCTGGTACGCGGCGTCGGCACGTCGCACAGGTGTCAACTCGGAGACCAAGCTGCTCATGCTCGGCCATGCATTCGACACACTGAATTGTGTTGCGGTCGAGTTCCGCACGCATTTCTTCAACTTCACCAGCCGCACCGCGATCGAGAAGCTCGGCGCGAAGTGCGACGGTGTGCTGCGCAGCCACCAGATTCTCCCGGACGGGTCTCGGCGCGACACTGTGGTGTATTCGATTCTCGACCATGAATGGCCAGCCGTCAGGAGCCACTTGACATTTCGGCTCAGTCGGTACGCGCCTCCTGAGTAAACCCCGCCAGCGCTGCACGCACCGAGGGGGTGCGTTTGCCTGCCGCCAGCTCCAACAGCGCCGCCTCTGCCGTCATCCCGATCCACAGCTGCGCGCATGCCAGCGGATGGCGCCACCCCATGGCCTTGAAGTCGGCTTCCACGATCCGCGCGGTGCTGGCATTGCGGGTACCGATCTCCTCGGCGGTCGCGGGCTCAGCGCGGGCCTCGAGCAGTAGCGCCCGCACCCCCCGGTCGCGCAGGCAGCCGTCGAGGTACGTAGCGGCCGACGTGATCAGGCGGTCCCGGCCCGCGGGCATGTCTGAGGTGGCGCTCTGGATTTCGGACAGCAGGCGGTCGTGGAATTCACGATGCAGCGCAAGCAGATAACTCGCCCGGTCACCGAAATGGTGGAAGAACGTCCCCTTCGACACCTGCGCCTCCTCGACTAGCAGGTTGATCGACAGCCCTGTCAACCCCGTGCGCTCGGCCAGCCGCAGACCGGCATCGATCAGCGCGAGCCGGGTGCGGGCGGCCGATGCCTGTCGACTGGACACGGTTGCGTTCGTCATGCCCACGAGGCTAACGTTGACTGACCGGTCGGTCAATGAAAATGAGGTGAGGGTATGTCCACGGTGACCACGCGCGTCGGAGCTGTCGCATATGAGGAGACCGGTGCGGGCCGGCCCGTGGTACTGCTTCACGCGACCCTGCACGATCGCCACGACTTCGATCCCGTCGTGGACTCGCTTGCCGAGCATCACCGCGTGATCGCGGTCGATTGGCCAAGCCACGGCGAGTCCGAGTTCGTCGAGAACATCACCGGCCCGTTGCTGGCTGACGTGCTCGAGGACGTCGTCGACGCGCTGGGGTTGAAAGACATTGTGCTGATTGGCAACTCGGTAGGCGGATCGGCGGCCGCCCGGCTTGCGATCACGCGACCCTCGCTGGTTGCCGGCCTGGTGCTGGTGAACACCGGCGGGTTCGTGCCGAACACGCTGCCCACGAGGGCGTTCTGCCGCATCATGGGCACCGAGTCGGTGGCCCGCCGGGTGCTGCCGCGATTCGTGAAGGCCTACATGAAGCCGCGAACGGAAAGCGACGAACGCATCGTCGAGGACGTGACCGCCCGGGCCCGGAACCGGGAGGGTGTACACACCGCGGCGTCGATGTGGAGGAGCTTCAGCACACCGGAGTACGACTTGCGTGCCCGCGCACATCTGATCACCGCGCCGACGTTAATCGTTTGGGGCGACCGCGATCCCACGCTGTCTGCGCGAATCGGAGAAGCGACGCACAAGGCGATACCACACTCCGGGCTGCACATGTTGGACACCGGACACGTGGTGTTCTCCTCCGAGCCTGGCGGCTTCCTGCGCCTGGTCAACCCGTTCCTGGAATCCATCGATGCCTCCGCCGCGAAATGGAATTCCATGTAGGAGATCTCGGCGAATCACGACGCTGGTCTCTGTCTCGCGGCGGGTAGGCACGCATACTGACGAGGTGACGGCCATCGGCGGCGATCGACGGGTGCTGTTGGTCGCGATCCTGTCGTCGTTCGTCGCATTCCTTGACGGCTCCGTGGTCAACCTTGCATTGCCGGCCATCGCCCGCGATCTGCACGGCGGCCTGCCCCTGCAGCAGTGGATCGTCGACTCGTACCTGCTGGCACTTGGCGCGCTGATCCTGGTGGCCGGTTCCATCTCGGACATGTTCGGCCGCATTCCGGTTCTCCGTTGGGGCCTTGTCGCGTTCGGTGCGGGCTCGGCCCTGGCCGCGGCGGCGCCATCGGGTTTGATCCTGATCACCGCCCGGCTGGTCCAGGGCGTGGGCGCCGCGTTCCTCGTGCCGAGTTCGCTCGCCCTGATCAACTCGTCGTTCAGCCACGACGAGCAGCCGAAGGCGATCGGCACCTGGACGGCGTGGACGGGAACCGCGTTCGTGGCCGGGCCGCTTCTGGGCGGACTCGCGGTGGACCTGCTGAACTGGCGATGGATCTTCGTCCTCTCGGCGGTTCCGGCCGTGGCGACGTTCGTGCTGTCGTTCGGTCTGCAGGTGAGAGAGCCCCCTGCCAGTCACGCTCGCATCGACGTAGTCGGCGCCGTCCTCGGCGCAGCGGGCCTGGCCGCGACGGTGTTCGCGCTGATCGAACTGCAACGGCTCGGGCTATCCCACCCAGCGGTCGCGGTGTCACTCGGTGCGGGAGTCGTCAGCCTCGCGGCGTTCGTCTGGTGGGAATTCCATGCTGAGCACCCGATGCTGCCGATGCACCTCTTCGCGATCCGCAACTTCGGGGTCGGCAATCTGGAGACCGCGTTCATCTATGCCGCGCTTTCGATTGGAATGCTGGCTGTCACGCTGTTCCTGCAGGAGGTCGCGGGCTTCACCGCCACCCAGGCCGGCCTCGCGACTCTGCCATTGCCGGTGCTGTCGTTTCTGCTTGCCGCCCGCGTCGGTGCGTTGGCGGCCCGGGTCGGCCCGCGGCTGTTCATGTCACTCGGCCCACTGCTTGCCGGTACGGGATTCGCGATCATGCGACCCGCTGCGGGCCATTTCGACTTCTGGACCCAATTGCTTCCGGGGCTCGTGCTTTTCGGGCTGGGGATGACGACGACGGTGACGCCGTTGACGTCGGCGATCTTGGCCGCGGTCGACCCGTCGCAGAGCGGCATCGGGTCGGCTATCAACAACGCCGTGTCGCGCATCGCGGGATTGATCGCCGTGGCCCTAGCGGGGACGGTCGCCGGCGGCATATTGGACTACGTCAGCTTCCGCAGGCTCGCCATCGTCAGCGCTGGAATGTTCGCACTCGGCGGCATCGTCGCCGCGATCGGGATCCGCAATCCCGCCAAGCCGAAACCGGTTGCCGATCAAGCGATTGCGCAGTGCCGCGATCGGGTGGGCGCCCCACCCGCGGGCTACGCGGCCAGATCGACGGGGTAGAGCCGGTGACTGCCGCCGAAGCCCTTGAGTTCGACGTCGCGCGGCGGTCCGACATCGATGTCGTCAGCAACCGCATCGCGGACCGGTTCGCTGATCAGGATTTCCCCGCCGTCGGCCTCGGCTGCTACCCGTGCGGCCATGGCGACGTTGCGGCCAAACAGGTCGTCGCCGCGCCGCACCGACTTGCCCATGTGAATGCCGATCCGCACGCGAATACCGTTGGTCCCCGGCCTTTTTGCGTGCTTGGCGAGCGCCCGCTGCATGTCGACGCTGCAGCCGACGGCCTGCTGCGGCTCTGCGAAGGCCACCATGAAACCGTCGCCCTGGCTCTTGACGACGTGGCCGTGGTGGTTGTTGACGAGCTTGCGAACGAGCTTGTCGTGCTGGCCGAGCAGTCGCACCCAAGCCTTGTCGCCCATGCGTTCGTTCATCGCCGTCGATTCCTCGATGTCGGAGAACAGGATCACGACGTTGCCGTCCGGTGTCAGTCGGGCGAGGTCGGGGCGTTCCACCTCGGCCCAATCTGCCAGCTCTTCGATCGAACTGCGCACCGCGGCACCAAAGCCCTCCTTGCGGATCACGTTCGCGGTCTGCCAGAGCGTTTTGACGGCTCCGCGCCCACCGGTGATGAGCTGCTGGCGGGTGTCGACGCGGCTGCGCAACTCGTCGGCTTCAGCGCGCGATCGGGTAAGCAGGACCCACAGCGTAATTAGGCCGACGGCCTCGGCGACGGCGATGCCGATAACCACCCAGAGCACGACGTGGGGCATGGCTAGCCGCCGAACAACAGGTAGAGACCGGTGAACGTGTAGCCGACCATAACGAGCATCATCGCCAATTGTCCCGTCAGCTGGTGGCCTTTGGGTAAAAGTCGCAGGGCTTTGTCGTGCGCGGCGATCACCGCGGCGATGTGGCCGGCCACCACGCATGCCACCTTGATCGTGGCCAGCACGGACGGATGCATCGACAACACGTAGGAAACGTGAGCATGGCTGAGGCCCAGCAGATTCCAGCCACGGCCCAGCGGATCGCCGAGCAGGATCATCGTCTGTTGCCCGCGTTCGACGAGAAAAGACAGGTAGTGGGCGAAGATGTAGCCCACCACGATCGGGATCAGCGAGTGCGCCATCTGCCCAGGCAGCGCGCGGCGCTCTTGCCGGTCGACGCCGCCGGTGGCGCACGCGGCCGACGAGAACGTCACGGCGACAACCAGCGCGAAGACCGCGAGCCCGCACGTCTTCACGAGCGTGGTGACCAGTGAAGAGTGCCCCGAGATGTCGCCGACGAAAGTGCGCCACCCAGGCGTCTGGGAGAAGCTGTCGAACGCCGTCGAGCCGAGCAACACCGCAAGCACGGCAACGATCCCGGGTCGCACCGGCAACGACGGCAGGTGGTCGAACGGATTGCCGATGACGATGCGGTGGTTCTCTGCGTTACGGCGGAATGGCGACAGCCGCGACACCACGACGCTGTACACCTCGAATGGATCCGCCCGCGCAAACCACTGCGTGCCCCACACGGCAGCTCCCAGCGACATCGCGGCGGCATACCCCAGCAGCCACAGCTTGATCGCGAACAGCGAGCCGGGGTCAGGGCTGGCCAGTTCCAGCCAAACGAACGCGAACAGGCCGAACGCGGCGGGGTAGTAACCCAGTGAAGCTGGGTAGGTAGCACGCTGGAATCGTAAGTGCGACAGAGTCATTCGGTACAGCGTCCGCATTGGCGAAAAAGGCCGCCAGAACGGGCCGACGAGAAGAGAGACGGCGACCAGCCCCACCCACAGCAGCACGTAGAACACCCCCGGGAGCGCGTTCTTGCTGTTCTGCGGACCGAAGAAACCCGCAGCCAGCACCCACACCGTCAGAACCAGCCCCAGCGCCGCGACCGTCCAGCGGGTGACGGTGGAGTCAACGACCCGGGTGAGCCAATTCGGCAGGGGATGGCCCGGTTTGGCGGGATCGAACCGTGGTGTGCGCCAGGCCAGCGCTACGACGGCGAACGTGAACGTCAGCGCCCACGCCGCGCCGACAAGCGCATAGCCTAGGGGGACAGGAAGATCAGTGGAGCCGCCGATGCCGTGCGCCAGCACGGCGTCGTGCCCCGTCATTGCGGATGATGTTCCTTGTCAGATGAATTCGCTTCGTCTCGGCGGTCCCGCACGGCCACCCACAGCACGACGCCGACGACGGCCACCGCCGGGACGAACGCCGGTATCGCCAGCAGGAGGGCGTGGTGGGCGACGATCTCGTTGTGCATAGTCAGACCTGAACGTGCGGACTGTCCTCGGTTTCAGCGCTGGTTTCCTTGTCCCGCAGATTGATTCGGCCGGCGCCCCATGTCAGACCTGCGATCAGGACGAGCGTGCAGACCAGCACCACGGCACCGCCGATGGGCCACAGCGCGCCGTGATCGAAACTGCGCTCGCGCTGCAGCACGGTGATCTCCGGGACGAAATGCGCGGTGCCGAAGATGTCCTTGATGTTGTCGGAACCGAGCTGTCGAACGGCGACGCCCGCCGCGGGCTTGTTGATTCCGGGGTCTGCCGCCAGATAGAGCGGGACGCCCGCCATCGTCTTGCCGTCCTGCACGCGCAGAAGCGTCTTCCACGAGCCCCAGAGCGGGATGGGTTTGGTCGAGACGTAACGGCCGTGTCCGACCGCCTTGAGTTTGTCGATGACGATCCCGCGATCGTTGGCGATGCCGCCCTGCCACGCGAGTATGGACACCCATTCGGGGTCCTCACTGACCAAATTGTCGGGATACAGCTGCACGTCCGCGGTGAACATGTGGCGACCGGTGTTCGGCACCTCGTGCAACTTGATCGTCGCCTGCGTGGATTCGTCGGGCACCGTGTACTGCAGGCCGTTGACGGTGGCACCGCCGATTACGAGCACGGTCGCCGCCACGACTCCGATGCCGATGGCCCGCTTGGGCAATGGTTGGCCGGTGAACACCATGCCGAGCATCGCGCCGCACATGCCGACGAGGACGGCCACCGGGATCGCCATCGCAAGTGCCTCCACCCACATGCTCGTCGGCCATGGGTAGTAGTAAACGTTGGCAATCCACAAGGACTCGAGGAACAGACCCAGTGTGGCAATCCCCAGCCCGCTGACGGCGCCGAACACGATGGGCCGCTTCATCAGCGGGGTCAGCGCGATCAACTCGACCACTACAGCCGGACCGAGGTACAGCGGAAACCAGTTGATGGGTGCGCCCAGAATCGGCCCCACGATCAGCGCCACGCCACCGCGCAGACCGATCGCCACGACAGCCGCGATGATCGCCGCCCCACGCCCGAGCATCATCCGCGCGGCAACCAGACCGAGAGACGCCGCGGCCGCGATGAGCATCGGCTGGAACACCAGCCGGAATTGCGGCACACCGAAATCGAACTCGATCTGGAACACCGACATGCCGATGACGATTCCGGCGAAACCCAAGTACTGCACGAACTTGATACCGACACCGTCTTTGCGTTGCTCCTCTGGCGCGGTCGCCATCCGTCCTTCGTGCTCCAGCAACAACGCGGTCAGCGTCGCGAAGCCCGCTCCGCCGATCATCATCAAATGTGTTGGCCCCCAAAGTGTGACGTCTTGCCCAAAGAGACGGTGCCAGACGTCGTCAAGGGGGAAACCGAACAATGCATACAGCCCACAGCCCGCCATCAGGATGCCCCCGACGGGTGCGTACCAGGTCTTGGTGATGCGCACCGCGGCTGGACCGGGCTTGTCGTACGGCAGGACTATCGCGAGCATGCCCGCCACGAAGATCCCGAACAGGCCGATGATGATGAAGTAGTGCGCCGGGTTGGCCAGCGGGCCGGGATCGCGGCCTTTGCCGATGTGCAGGCTCACGTCCCAGATGAAGCCGAACAGCGCGACGATGATCATCGTGATGAACAAGCCCACGGGCATCGCCACCCAGACCGGTCGCTTGAAGCGTCGGGCGAACACCTCCGCCAGCCTGTTGAGCCAAGTGATCTTTCGCTTGCGGTGTAGATAGCCGACCCAGAGCAGCAGGGCCATCACCACCGCCGCCACTGCACTGAGGCCGATGACCTGGTCGAGCGCGGCTCCCCCGCCCTCGGACGTCGCAGCTAATATCGACATGTTTGCGAACTCCCCGTTGATCACGCACTGAGTATGGCTTACCGGGTACCGCCGGTAACAGCTCTTGAAACCAACGATCGTTGACTCTGGCAAAGTGGCCAACTCTAGGCAAGTGTGAAGGGGTGGACGGCATGACGGACGACCGCGAGCACGGCCTCGCCGAGAAGATGGCAGAGCTGGCTCGGCGAGTCGCTGCACCCAGCAGCGTCGATGACGTGCTGAAAAGCGTTACGTCCACTGCGCTCGAGATCATCCCTGGTGTTGATGTTGCAGGCGTGCTGCTGATCTCGAAGGGGGGGAAGTTCGAGACGCACGCGGGTACGTCGGATCTTGCTGGTGAGTTGGACCGGTTGCAGCAGGTATTCCAAGAGGGGCCGTGCGTCGAGGCGGCGATCGATGAGCTGATTGTCCGAACCGAGGATTTCGAGGGGGAGCAGCGCTGGCCGCGCTACGCGCAAAGCGTCGTCAAGCTCGGCATTCGCAGTGGGCTGTCGTTCAAGCTGTACACCAGCGAGTCCACCGCCGGAGCACTCAACCTTTTCGGGTTCGAGCCGCACGTATTCGACTCGCAATCCGAGGCCGTCGGGTCGGTGCTGGCAGCGCATGCGGCCGCAGCGATCCTGGCAAGCCGCCGCGGCGAGCAATTGGAGTCGGCGCTGACGTCCCGCGACCTGATCGGGCAGGCCAAGGGCATCATCATGGAGCGCTACAAGGTCGACGCGGTGCGGGCGTTCGAGATGCTGCGCGAGCTGTCGCAGACGAGCAACACCAAACTCGTGGACATCGCGCAGAGCGTGGTCGATTCGTCGACCTGACCTGCGCCGCAAGAATCCTCCAAGGTGCCGCCGGCACCGTTGCACACCTGGTCGGGGAAGACCTGGCGAGGGGTGGACACACATGAACAGGCACGCTGTGCGCTTGGCGACGACGGCGCTGGTGGCCGGTGGGTTGGGCTTAGCTGGATTGGGGCTGGGCGCTGGAACCGCACACGCCTACGTTTACGGCCCCTTCCAATGGTGCCCGGGGCAACCGCTGCCGAACGATCCGCCGCGACCGGACGACCAACTCGTGTGGGACATGAGTATCTGCCATACCTATTGGTTCGACTACGACGTGCGAACCCACGCACCTGCCCGCTATTGGGAAGGGCCGAATCTGTTTCCGACGCCGATCCCGCCGCCTCCGCCGCCGGCGAATCCGCCGAACATCTTCGAGCAGTGCCCCGGGCTCATACCGTTCGTCAACTGCTTGCCCGGCCTGTAGCCCTCAGCCGGCAGCCCACTTCTTGGCACGGTCGAGCTCGTCGAGGCGAAACATTTTCAGCTCGCCTGGGACCATCCACGCGAGTGCATGAAGCGTGTGAGCGACCCACTCCTTATCCGATACCACCGCGATGCGTTTGAAGTCCGAATGATGTTGGAAGAGGGCACCGAAGCCAAGCTTGAGGTCCTCGACCAACCCTCCCGGGCCAAAACCTTCGTAATCGTCGGCGATGACCTCGACGATCCTGATCTCGCCAGACTTCAACGCCTCGTCCATCACCGGCTTGAAGTCGCGCAGGTCATCACCAGCTACGCGGCCCGAGACGCTGATCCCGGTCACTCCCTCCGGCATGTCTTTCAGCATTTCGATCATTGAGTTTCCTTCACACCTCGCTCATAGCTGGATCCTGGCGCCGGACACCGACATTCTCGCCGAAAGTGACGCTACGTAGACAAAACGCGAGTGACGACCGCCATAACGTAACTTTCGAGCGGACTCGAGGCGGACGAGCTGGCCTGGGACCGTTGCGGCTACCCGGGACCAGCAGTGCCGTAGCCGTAATCCGACGAACGGCGGCGCATGCGCCGCCGGAGCGGGAAGAAAAGCATGATGCCCAGAAGAACAACTCCCCCGAGGAGGGGCGCGGGTCCCCCCAAAACGAGTTCGCATAGGCGCTATTTCCGTGAATACGGACGTCTATGTCTGTACCAGCGCTTCCCTTGGGTACATCGTGGACGGTCAACGTCTGTTTCGTTCCGTCGTCGCGCTGCCATGTGCCGTCGCAGGTTTCCAGCCAACCAGACCCGCGGCTGGTAACCCGATGCCGGCACTTTGTGAGGTGGACTTTGGCGGCGGTGCCGGAATGCTGCTGCCAGGTGTCGTAGCCGCCGTATCCGATCAAGGCCAGCGCCACGACGACCGTCAGGATGGTGCCGATAACGCCGCGAGTTCGACGGCGGCCATCTCCCGTTTGCTGCGTCATGGCAAACGACGCTAGCCGCCGATGCGTATCAGCGGAGGCAAACGTCACTCATCATGGCCGGTGTGATTCGCAGTCGTCGGCCGCGCCTTGCGGGGCACGTTCAGGTGATGAGTTAGCCAGCCGAGAAGCCTACGAATCGCCGGCTTGTCATGAGGCTTCGTTGGCTCGTGTCTGGATATCTCCGGAATCCGTTGGGTCGTTTTGGAATTGGGCTGCGCTGCTAATCCACTCGCAGACACCTTGGAGATGCCGGCGTTCGCGGTTTTCGGTGCCGCATCCGCCGATGGCTGTGCCGCGGCGCGGGCCATCGTGGAACTCGTCGACGACGCGCCTGAACCGATGAGGGTCAGGCC
>NZ_JAVHWM010000089.1:0-35757 GCF_032159765.1 Mycobacterium sp.
CGGAAACGACGCGGGCCATCCTGACCAATGCCGATGTCATCGCCGTCGATCAGGACCCTCTGGTGGCGCCCGCCACGCGGACAGGCGGCGAGCCGCGTGTGCTCGTCAAACCGCTAACAGGCGGGGACGTGGCCGTGGCGCTAGTCAACACCGACGATCGACCGGCCTCCATCACCACAGACGCCAAGGCGCTGAAACTGCCGCAGACGCAATGCTATTCGATCAGAGACCTCTGGTCGCACAGCACGGCAACCAGCCCAGGCGCGATCAGTCGGACGATTGAGCCGCACGGCGTTGCGATGCTGCGTGTGTCAGCACACTGTCACTAACCGGCCACGACGTTGGGCGGGCGGCCGCCGTCGGCAAAAACCTTGATCTGCTCGAGTGCGACTTTCCACGCGCGTTCCCAAGCGCCGGTGGTGGTGCCCGCCACATGCGGGGTGAGCAACAGACCCGGAGCCGACCACAATGGATGCCCCGGCGGCAGTGGCTCGGGTTCGGTGACGTCGAGGGCAGCGCGCAGCCGTCCGCAGGTGAGCTCGGCGAGCAGCGCGTCGGTGTCCACGGCACCGCCCCGGCCGACGTTGACCACCACAGCGTGGTCGGGCAACTTGGCGAGGAACCCGGCGTCGATGAGCTGGTGCGTCGACTCGTCGTTGGGCAGCATCGCGACCACCGCGTCGGCCGTCGGCAACAGCTCGTCGACATCGCTGATCGCGACCACTCCGGGCCTGGCATGGCGCCCGACCAGCGTCACCTCCGTCTCGAAGGGCTCCAGACGTGCCGCCAGGTTGACCGCCAGATCACCGGCCCCAAGGACGACGACGCGCTTGCCGATCAGAGTGTCGGTGCCGGTCTGCGACCAGACGCCCTTGGACTGCTCTTCCCGGAAGAACGCCAGGTTGCGGTAGATGTCCAGAAGCGCGGCCACCACCCACTCGGCAGACGACCCGCCGTGCGCGCCGCGCCCGTTCGACAGCATCACGCCGTCGGGGAGAAGTGGAAGCCACTGGTCGTAGCCGGCGTTGAGGGTTTGGACAAGCCGCAGGTCCGGCAGTTCGGCGAACCGGGCCCCCACCTCTTGGGCCTTGAGATAGCCGACGACGACGACGGTCGCGTCGAGGTGCTCGGATGGCCACGGGTCGCCGGGCTCATAGCGGATCGGCTCGAGGTTCGTCGCGGCGGACAGCGTTTTCACGCCGAGTTCGTCGGGGACAAGAACTTTCATGACGACGACCACCGTCCTCGGTGGACAACCTCATCGAAGGGGCGCCGGTTTGGACTGAGAATCGGCTTCAACGGGCGGTCGGCCGGATAGCCGATGCCGAGCAGGAACGAAACGATGTGATCGTCGGGCACGCCTAGTATCTTGCGCGCCTTGTCCTGATCGCCGACCGACGAGTGGCCGGTGCCGAGGCCGCGGTCGGTCGCCGCGATGGTCATGGCCATCGTCGCTTGCCCCAGGTCGTATTGGTCGATGAGCTTGGTCCGCTCGTCTTCAGGTGCGGGGACGACCAGCGCGATCGCGGCCGGCGCCGCAGCGATGTGACCGGCGCCGCGCCACACCGTGGACAGCTCTTGGAGCTGATCGCGGTCGGTGACGATCACGAAGTCCCAGTGCTGGCGGTTGGAGGCCGACGGCGCCCGCCACCCGGCTTCCGCGATGCGGTCCAAATCGTCGGCCGGCACCGAGTCTGGCAAGTAGCTGCGTACATTTCGTCGCGCGCGGATGGCGTCCCAGGCTTCCATCTGCTCCTCCTTTTCGTCACCACTCTGGTGATGACTAACGGGACTCCAGCAACGACTATTTCTCGGGACTTGGAGTGTGCGAACTGGCAATTCGCTGTCAAAGGGTGAAACGATATTGACGTGGGCGCCAGCCGGGATGGTGGACTGACCGCGACGGAGCTGATCTGTGGTTGCTGCGGCGCGCATTTCACGTCGACGGACAAGTTCTGTAGCGAGTGCGGTACGCGACTCCCGCAGGCAACTCGTTCGGCTGAGTACAAGCAGGTGACGGTGCTGTTCGCCGACGTTGTTCGGTCGATGGACATCGCGGCCACCCTGGATATCGAGCGGCTGCGCGAGGTCATGACCGAGTTGCTGGAGCGCTCGGCGGCGGTGGCGCGCCGCTACGGCGGCGGGACGGTCGAGTACACCGGCGACGGGGTGATGGCGCTGTTTGGCGCTCCAGTTGCGTTGGAGGATCATGCCTTTCGCGCATGTCTTGCCGCGCTGGCGATCCAGGAAGAGGCCGCCCGGTTGGCGGCCGAGGTGCAGCGCCGCGACGGAGTGCTGCTGCGGCTGCGGGTGGGCCTGAATTCGGGTCGGGTGATCGCCGGTGAGATCGGTTCGGGTTCGCTGGGCTACAGAGCTATCGGCGAGCAGGTCGGGATGGCGCAGCGGATGGAATCGGTGGCCCCGCCGGGGGAGGTGATGCTGTCGGAGTCGACGGCACGACTGGTCGAGCACCGCGTCCTGCTGGCCGAACCGGAGTGGGTGCACATCAAGGGCGCCGATCAACCGGTGTCTGCGCGCCTGCTGATGGGGATCGGCCCGCGCCGTCCGCGGATCGGGCGCACCGAAGCCAGCCTGGTCGGTCGGCGCTGGGAGATGGCGGCCCTGGACGCGATGATGGACCGCGCGATCGGTGGCCGCGGTGGTGTCGTAAATGTGGTCGGACCGCCAGGCATCGGCAAGAGCCGGGTAGCTCGGGAGGCCGCGGCCCTGGCGGCAAGTCGTGGGGTCGAGGTGTTTTGGACATTCTGCGAGTCGCACGCCCGTGAGGTCCCGTTCCAGGTGGTGGCGGGGCTGCTGCGGGCGCGCAGCGGTGTCGCCGACATAGGCGCCGGCGAGGACGCCCGCGCGCGGTTGCGCGCAGTTGTGCCGGCCGATGCCGATCCGCAGGATCTGCTGCTGCTTGATGATCTGCTGGGCATCGCCGACTCCGAGGTGCCGCTGCCCGCCATCGCCGCCGATGCTCGGCGGCGCCGGTTGACCGCGTTGATCAACAACGCGACGATGGCGCGCACCACACCGGCGCTGTTCATCATCGAGGATGCGCACTGGATCGACGCGGTCAGCGAATCGATGCTGGCCGATTTCCTTCGCGTCATTCCGCGTACCCAGTCGATGGTGTTGATCACCGCCCGCCCCGAATACGAGGGAGCGCTGACGCGGGCGCACGGGGCCCAGGCGATAGCCCTTGCCCCACTGGGTGATTCGGACATCGCAGCGCTACTCGGCGCGCTGCTGGGTCCGGATCCGTCCGTCGGCGAGCTGGCGGCGATCATCGCCCAGCGGGCCGCCGGGAATCCATTTTTCGCCGAGGAGATGGTGCGCGAGTTAGCCCAGCGCGGGGTGCTGACCGGCCAGCTCGGTGGCTACTTCTGTCGGGTCGATGTTGCCGAGGTGAGTGTGCCGGCCACGGTGCAGGCGGCCATCGAGGCACGCATCGACCGCCTGACCGTTCCGGCCAAGCGGACGCTCAACGCGGCATCGGTGATCGGTGCCCGATTCGGGGCCGACCTGCTGTCCGCGTTGGGCATCGATCCGGAACTTGACGAGCTGCTGGGCGCGGAGCTGATCGATCAGGTGCGGCTCACCCCGAGCGCCGAGTTCGCGTTCCGGCACCCGCTGATCCGCGCGGTGGCCTACGAATCGCAGCTGAAATCCGATCGCGCCGAGCGGCACCGGCGCCTGGCCACCGCGATTCAAGAGCGTGCGCCGGCGTCGGTGGAGGAGAATGCGGCGCTGATCGCCGAACATCTCGAGTCTGCCGGCGAACTGCACACGGCGTACGGCTGGCACATGCGCGCCGGTGCGTGGTCCACCAACCGAGATCTCGTCGCGGCCCGGCTCAGCTGGGAGCGGGCCCGCCGGCTCGCCGACGCGCTGCCTGCCGACGACCCCGACCAGCTGTCGATGCGCATCGCCCCGCGCACCATGCGGTGTGCCACCGACTTACAAGCCCGCGAGGTCCAGGACAGCCAGGGCCGCTTCGCGGAGTTGCGGGAGTTGTGCAGCGCGGCCGGAGACAAGGTCTCGCTGGCCATCGGCATGAGCGCGCCGGCCACCGAGCTCTGCTACGCCGGGCGCGCGCGTGAGGCGGCGAGGTTGACGTCCGAACAAGTGGCGCTGCTCGAGTCGATCGGCGATCCCACCCCGACCATGGCGTTGGCGGCCATAGCGTTCGTCAACTGGCTCGGCGTCGGTGAATTCGGCGAGATCTTGCGGTGGTCGCAGGTCGTCGTCGACCTGGCCGCCGGTGACCCCGTCAAGGGCGCCGGCTTCGGTGTGGGATCACCGCTGGCGATCGCGCTGGCATGGCGCGGCCATGCTCGGTGGTGGCTGGGCCGTCCCGGATGGCGCCAAGACCTCCACAACGCCGTCGCAATGGCCCGACGCAGCAACACGGAAACCTTCTCCGGTGTCGTCAGCTGGGCCTACGGTCACGCGATTCACTTCGGGGTGCTTCGGGCCGATGACTCGGCGGTGCGCGCTTGCGAGGATGCGCTGCAGACCGCCCACGGGGCCAGCAACGATCGCGCACTGGGCCTGGCCGGGTACGCGTTGGCTGTCGGGCTGCTGAATCGGGACGACGCGGCCGACCGTCAGCGCGGACTTGAATTGATGATGCAGACACGCGACCTATGGCTGCGCAAGCGTGCCCTCTTCCTCATCCCGGTCACCGACGTGTTCACCGCCCGGGAAACGGCCAGGCGCGGCGACCGCGATGATGCCATACCGGTGATGCGCCAAGCCGTCGGCGAGCTGCGCCAGGCAGAACACCTCTTCTACGGCGTTTGGGGCGCCGGTGTTCTGGTGGAGACACTGCTGGAGCGTGGCGCCCAGGGCGACCTGGCCGAAGCTCACGAGGCGATGGAGTGGTTGGCAAACCTGGCGGCCGATCAAGATTCGGCGATGCTCGACGTCACGCTGCTGCGGCTGCGGGCGCTGCTGGCCCGAGCCCGGGGCGAGGACGTTGCTTATCGGGACTTGGTGTACCGCTATCGCGCGATGGCGAAATCGCTTGGCTACGAAGGACACATCGCCTGGGCCGAGGCGCTTATGAAGGGCTAGGAACCTGCGCCGTCCGGCGAGCTGCTGCCTTTGGAACTGGCCTTCAGCGTTCCATCGCTGTCGCTGCCCGCCGTGGTCCTACGGACATTGCGAGGCGCGGACACATCGTGCGTCGGCTTACCGACTGGCCTTCGGGTCGCCGCCGGACCGACAGGCTTCAATGCCTTGGGTGTCAAAGTTGTAGCCGAAGGCGTCGGCTTCGGGTCAACACCCGGCTCGGGCGCATTGCCCGCTGCTGAGAGCGATGCCACGGGATTCTTCTTGTTCGCCCATTTCATGAAACGCGCCGGATTCCATCGGGCCGTCGGTTTCGTCGATACCGCAGAGGTGGTTTGAGTCCCGAGTCCAGTGGGGGCGGCCGTCGGATTCTGTTGGGCCACCGGTGCTGTCGGCGCGGGCACATCGGTCCCAGCCGGTGCCGTCAGCGCCATCGGATTGGCTTTTGCCGCTGTTTTGCTCACGATCTTCGGTGTCGCATCAACTGGCCCGAGTGCCGCAACGCGAGCTGGCGTCGGTCCGGTCAGCGCCGCGGGTGAACCAACGAGGGCCGCTGCGTTGTTGACGCCCTCACCGAGTGCGTTGACCAGATCGGCGACCACCTTTGCCGGGTCGAGCGTCGTCGGGATCAGCCGCGCCGGTGTGGGTTCCCACGGCTTGATGGTGCGGTCGTACCCCAGGTCCACGAGCACACGGAAGACTGGCTCGACGATATCGATCAGCGCCTCGGGCACCCCCAGCTGGCGCAGCGGTGCGAACAACGGTAGATCCTGCGTCTCGAAGAGGTAATAGCTGCTGTCGCCGTTAGTGCCCTGGTAGGCCGGCGATGTCGTCGGATCCGCAGGCAGGCTGACCTCGAACGGCCAAGTATGCACGTACATAATGCCTAGAACCGCGTTCAGGTCGGCGATGACGTTGAGCGGATACAACGGGAAGTCGGCAAAGCCGTCATACTCGCGCGTGATGACGGTCGTATCGAACTGGGTATCGGTCGGCTCGGAGCCGTCGTACGACCAATCGAGGACCGGGATGTGGAGACCCGGGAACCGTGCACCAAAGCCGCCGTTGGGCACGCTGGCGTCACCGGCCAGCACGAAGTCGATATCGGGCGCTGTAGTTCCCGCCGGATACTGCTCGGCGAGCTTGCGCTTCTCCTTAACCGCGACGACCGCGCCTTGTGAGTAGCCGTATATCACCAGAGGCTTGTTGGGGTAGTCGGCCATCGCCGTCTCCAGATTGGCGACCCCTGCCTCGATGGACTGATCGCCGGTGAGGTCGAACAGCCCCGAGAGTTTCCACCACGGCTCATCCGGCCACGCTGGGCCACCGAATGCCCCGAGACGCGGATCTGCGAGCCCGAGTTCGAGAAGGCGAAAAAGCCCCGTGATAGGCCAAGCCTCCCCTGGCGCGGTCACCGCGACCGGCCTGATGGTCTGGTCCGGATGAGTGGGCTTGATGAACTGGTTCATGATGATTTCGACGGTGGCGGCGTCCAAGGTCGGGCAGGTGGTCCCGCACAACATCAGAGCGGTCGTATCGGCCGGATCATTAGCCTCTGCCATCGCCACACCAGGCGCAGCGGCGCCCGCAATCCCTACTCCGAGCGCGACCGCCAGTGCGCCGATTCGGCCGATGTGCTTCGCGACATTCATCGTCGTCTCCTTCGTAGTGTCCTGGCGAAACGATGGGACACCGCAGGACAAGGGAGCTCAGTAGCGCACTACTGCAATCTCGCCGATTTCGGCGCAGTACTACCTAATCGCGGTCTCGCCGCCAGTTAATTGGGGGCTGCCAGTTGCTATGTGCGACTGGGGTATTCGCTGTGGCGACTTACGAGACATAAGCACTTCGCTGAGCACAGTGCTTAATCTAAATTACTTGATTTAATTGTGTTGCTGCTGTTCACTGAGTCGGTGACGACTGCGCGAGTCGTGCGTACCGACCGGTCGATGGCGACCCGGGAGGCGCTCTTGGCCGCCGCCGAGCGGCTGTTCGCCGAGCGCGGCATGTACGCGGTGTCCAATCGCCAGATCAGCGAGGCCGCGGGCCAGGGGAACAACGCCGCCGCGTGCTACCACTTCGGCAGCAGGACGGATCTACTCCGTGCCATCGAGACCAAGCACCGCGCGCCCATCGAGGACCTGCGCGCGGACACGCTGACCGCCATCGGCGAATCATCGGAGTTGCGCGACTGGGTCGGGGCCTTAGTTCGTCCGCTCACCGGCCACCTCGAGGCGCTCGGGAACCCGAGTTGGTACGCACGGTTCGCCGCTCAGGCGATGGCCGACCCCGCGTACCGCCAGGTGGTGACGGCCGACGCGCTCAGCTCGCCCGTTCTGGTGAAGACGATCAACGGCATCAACCGGTGCCTTCCCGAATTGCCGAAGCGAGTTCGGTTCGAGCGGATCGTGATGGCTCGCAATCTGCTCATGCACACGTGCGCCGAACACGAGGGCGAGCTGGCGCAGCGCGGGCCGCGCTCGCGGTCGGTCTGGCCGATCGCCGGCGAGGGTCTGGTCGACGCGATCGTCGGGCTGTGGCAGGCCCCCGTCCATGTGAATGTCGCCCGGCGTTAGGAGATCCATGACCGTCACCGATATTCCAGAATTCCCAATGCCGCGGGCTGCCGCGTGCCCGTTCGCGCCGCCACCAAAAGTGTTGGAGCTCAACACCGAAAGACAATTGAGCAAGGTTCGGATCTGGGACGGCAGCACCCCGTGGCTGATCCACGGCTACGAAGCGATACGGGAGCTCTTCACCGACTCTCGCACGAGCGTCGACGATCGCAAGCCCGGCTACCCACACTGGAACGAAGGCATGCTGGCAACGGTGCACACACGGCCGCGGTCGGTGTTCACCTCCGACGCCGAGGAACACACTCGCTACCGGCGGATGTTGTCAAAGCCGTTCACGTTCAAGCGAGTTGACGGTCTGCGGCCCGACGTGCAGAAGATCACCGACGACCACATCGACGCACTGCTGGCCGGACCCCAGCCGGGCGACATCGTCAACGGGCTGGCACTGCCCGTCCCCTCGCTGGTGATCAGCCGGATGCTCGGCGTGCCGTACGAGGATGCGGAGTTCTTCCAGGAGCACGCTCGCATGGGTATGGGTCGGTACGCCACCGAGGAGGACACGGCCAGGGGAGCGGCCGCATTGGCGAAGTACATCGCGAAAATGATGCGCGTCAAGATGGTTGAGCCCACCGAGGACCTGGTGTCTGACCTCGCTGAGCGCGTCAACGCCGAGGAACTGTCCGTTCGCGAAGCCGCACAGCTGGCCACGGGTGTCCTGATCGCAGGGCACGAAACGACGGCCAACATGATCGGGCTCGGCGTGCTTGCGCTGTTGGAACATCCCGAGCAGGCCGATTTTCTTCGAGACACCGACGACCCGAAGCTGATCGCGAGCGCGGTCGAGGAGCTGATGCGGTATCTCAGCATCATCCAGACCGGTCAGCGTCGAATCGCCGTGGAGGACATCGAGGTTGGTGGGGAGACCATCCGCGCTGGCGAGGGGATCATCCTCGACATCGCACCAGCGAACTGGGACGAGCGACAGTTCCCCGAACCTGGCCGGCTCGACCTCCAACGTGAGGACGGCCCGCACGTCGGGTTCGGATACGGCCGTCACCAGTGCGTAGGCGGGCAACTGGCACGGATGGAGCTGCAGATCGTGTTGCACACCTTGCTTCGCCGCATCCCGACGCTGAAGCTGGCCATTCCGCTGGAGGACGTGTCGTTCAAGCACGACGCGCTGGCCTACGGCGTGTACGAGCTGCCGGTCACATGGTGAGCCCGGGCGGTCTGGTGATACCCGAGGAGCCAGACCTCGCGCGCATGCATCGCCACAACTGCGCGCGGCTGCGCACTGCGATGGCGGACCACGGCGTCGACGCGTTGATTCTGCTGCTGAACGGCCACGTCTCGTATGCGACAGGGACGGGGTGGCCACTACTCGATGCGGGTCTGTCCCACGTGGAACGTCCGGTGGCGATCGTGCTGGCCTCTGACGACGAACCACACGTGTTCATCCCGTTCCGGGAGGGCGCGTCGACCGAATCACACGTGCCCGCGGACCACGTGCACGGTCCGGTATACCTCGAATTCGACGAGGGCGTCGATGGTTTCGCGCGGGAACTGTCTGATCTGATCCCGCCGGGATCCAGCGTCGGGGTGGACGAGATGACCGGCGCGATGAGCCGTGCGGCGCACAAGCTGTTTCCGGGCGGGGCGTACGAGGACGCGACGCCGATCGTTGCTGCCGCTCAGCTCGTCAAGTCTCCCGATGAGTTGTCGTGCATCCGAAAGGCGTGCCGGATCACCGAAGAGGCGATCGTCGACGTCCAGAAGCAGCTGGCACCAGGCGTGCGGCAAATCGATCTGTCGGCTGAGTTCGTGCGCCGCGCTTTCGAACTCGGAGCGACCACCAACATGCTGGAGGCGATCTGGCAGGTGATGCCTTCGTCTCGGGCGGCCGGCGTCTGGACCACTCACGGCGATCTCGCGCTGCCGTTGCTCACCACCGAGCGGGATCTGCAACGCGGCGATGTGTTGTGGACTGACGTGAGCATCACGTACGCCGGATACTGCTCGGACTTCGGACGGACGTGGCTCGTCGGTGAGGAACCGTCTGCGCGGCAACAGGATCAGTTCCACCAGTGGCGTCAGATCCTGGACGCGGTGTTGAGCGTGACGAAGGCGGGAGCGACGTCGGGTGACCTGGCCCGCGCGGCGATCGCGGCCAACGGCGGACGCAAGCCCTGGCTGCCGCACTTCTACGTCGGGCATGGCATCGGTACCTATCCCGCCGAATCACCGATGATCGGTACGGATTTGGGGGAGGAGTTCGACGACAACTTCGTCTTCCCCGCTGATATGGCACTGGTGCTGGAGCCCGTGGTGTGGGAGGACGGTACCGGTGGATATCGCGGTGAGGAGATCATCGTGACCACCGAGGACGGCTACGTCACGCTCACCGACTATCCGTATGTGCCCTATGGTGTCTGACGCCGACGAGGCTTTCCATACGCCGGGCGATGACCCGCATTGGAACGAGAGCGGTTGGTTTGGCTTCAACGTGCCGGAGCGTCAGATCAATGGGTTCGTCTATTACTTCCAGGATATGCGTACCGGAGCGTCCGGTGGTGGGCCTGCGGTGTGGGACCCCAGCGGTGAAGAGATCTACGACTGCCTGTTCTACGACTGGAACTGGAATCAGCGGTCTGCCGTCGCCCTGGATTTTCGGGACTTCACGCTGTCAAACTCGCTGCGGCACCAAGTGATCGACCCGATGAAGCGATATCGGCTGTCGTATTCGCAACCCGGCCTCGACCTGGATCTGGAGTGGGCGGCTCTGATGGCGCCGCACGACCTCGGGGCCGGGCACCCTCCGCAGCCCGGTGCCCCAGTGCATTTCGACCAGCCGGGCCGGATGACGGGCACGGTGGTGCTAAACGGCGAACGGCTGGAAATCGACTGCTACTCATTGCGTGACCGCACGTGGGGTCCGCACCGGCCCGGAGCGCGTCGGCCGGGGGACTATCTGTGGGCGATCGAGTCCGCGGACTCGCACTGGCACGCGCTCACGATCGCTGGCAATGAGCCGGGGATAGATCGTGTGGCGGCAGGGTATTTCGTGAAGGACGGTGAGCTGGGCGAGCTCGTCAGCGGCGAGCGCAGAGTTCTGGAAACGCAAGCGCGGCGCGCCTGCCCGCGTCGCGTTGGATGCAACGGACGATCGCGGTCGCCGGTTACAGGCTGAGGGTGGTGTTCGCACAGCGCTGCGCTGGTTCGGATGGCCTGGGCGCGTGACGTTTTGGACTCTCACCGACTGGCGTTGGGACGGTCTCCAAGGTTGGGGCGAGGATCAGGAGTTCTTCCCGCGCGAGCAGGTACGGTCGCTGATCGGCTAGCCGTGGATATTGAGCGCTGCGCAGTCTAGCTCTCATCCCAGGCCTCGACGAGGAGCCATTCGTCTGGGCTACAGTCGGCGATCGCTTCTCTGTCGATGGTCGTTCTTCCGGGCCACTTGTCGTAATCGATGATGTCTGTTGGGTCGGATAGCCATACCGCCCTCGCGTTGGGAGGACCGTTTTCTATGCGGGGCAGCAGCTGCTCGCATTGAGCCGTGAACCGAATCGGATAGCCGTCTCCGCCGAGGGCGATCGCGCGTCCGTCCTTCGCGAGCTCATCAAGCCAGTCCAACCCGCCCAGTCCGGTTTGCCAAACCGCCAGGCGAATGCCCTTGACCGTGTCGAAACTCGCAGGCGCGTGGCCGCCATGTGGCTGGCGAAACACACCGATCCACCACCCCAGCATGTCTCCTCTCCCGCCGCCGCGCCTGTCGTCAACGTGTGACGAACTTGTCACCAAGGCCTCATACCGCCGCTCCGCCTCGGCGAGCGCCTCCGAGACGCTTGCTGCAGCGACAGACATATCCTTCACTTCGTCGTCGGCGTATTGGTCGTCGCCACGCGACGCGCGGGTATCTCGTCGAAACCTTCTCGCGCCGGGTGCGAGGGCCTCGGACTCGACGCGGATCCCCTTTCCGTCTGGATCAGGAGAAAGCGAAACCGATATATGCGTCGAGTTCACCGTCGAGCGGAGCGCTACTAGCAAGACGCCCTGATGCTCTCCGCACGTCACAATCGCTTCGTAGCCGAGCGCGTCAGCGAACTCCGACAAGAGCTCTGGAACTTCCTCGATGTCGATGACTCCGCGGCCCAGTTGCCGGAAATACAATTGCGCTCCGATGCTGGCTGACAGCATGTCGAATTCTTCCTGGAGCGACTCGGTAGACCGATGGGCTAAATCGCCGCCGCTCACCGCCGAAACACCTGCGGACGTAAAGATCGCGTGTGAGTCGTTGGCTGCAGTGCGTACTTTGGTGCGTTGGCTAAGTGCGTCGAGGTTGTGCCTGATGACGTCGGCAGTCTCGACCGCATCGGTCGATCCTTCGTGTTCGATGGCCATCGTGCCGTTGGGGACGTCGACGTGCTTGACGATCCAGGCGGCTCGCGCCCCGGAGTCCAACAGCGCGCCGCGGGGGTGCTGCACCGCATATCCCTGGAGAACCTCGGGATTCAATCGGAAGAACGTTCCGTACGGAATTGTCAGTAAGCGCGGCACGTCATTTGGCCGCCTGCCAACATCAATGAGGACAGGGCCATACAGCTCCGGAACGAGTTCGTCTACCTGCGACGTGACGATACCGATCGAACTCAACAGCCATCCTGCCGGGCTAATCGCTCTGTCACCGGCTCGCACATTCGTCATCCATCGTGCGAGCGTGATCGGTTGGTCGAGCCCGCCGGCCCGTCCTGGGTGATCAGCGGGTGGGTCACCACCCGACACGGTCACCGCTGATCGGCCGAGTCGAGCACACGCCGGCCTTCGAGCGCAATTGACTTCACGGGCTTGTTTGAAGGGAACGTGGTTGAGATCGCATCAGGACGTCGATCGCGGATCGGTAGTAGCGATAAAGGCTGCGTGTGCGGGGGTCGTCTTTCACCAAAATCGATACCGGCAGACGAATGGTAAATCGGTTCATAGAGAGGTTGCCGACGAACATCCGGTCGCTATCGACGACGTAGGCCCAGAAGACAGGAATACCGGTGTAATACAGAATCTCCCCGTGGAAGTCGTGGCTCTCGTTGTTGAGCGTCTCCATAAGCCGCGATGTGCGCTGGATATCCACACGATCTTCGGCAAAGAGCCGTTCGAACTCATCATCGGGCAGTGCGCGTCCCTCTCTCAGGTGGTAGACGTATCGCCACCCGTTGCGGTCTTCGGGATCGAGGGTCAGGAGACGGACCGATAGCGGCGTGCTCCGCGCGCCACCGTGTATGACGCGGCCCAGCACCTTCACGAAGTGAGCACCGGTGATGCCGACGGCAAGGATGTCGCTGTCGGCGTTGGCGATCATCTGCTCCTCGTGTGTGTCCTTGAGGGAGTCGGCGTTAGTGCTCTCGGCGCGGGTTAGCGGCGAGCGCTTCGCCAGAAAGTCCTGGACTGGATTGTCGATGCCCGCCGTATCGTCCTCGAGGATGGCAGCGAGGTATTCGGCAAGCGACTTCTTTGCGTCGCTCGCCGCCTTTTCATATGTCTCCCTCTCTTCATCGCTGCATGAGTCATCGGGCCGTTTCGGGTAGATGAGCACTCGGTAGGGCGCTAAGTCGAATGGGAGGCAGCCGCTGTAATCCTCGCGCACAAGGGTGATGGTCTTGCGTGCCGTGGTGTGCGAGATGCCCAGTTCGTAGAGGACATTCGGGTTGGCATTAGAGACGTCGGCGATCACCACTGGCGACTCGAAAATACCCTTAAGCATCATCCCGTGAATGTGGCCCAGTGACTGCTCATCCGCGCGTTCGGGCTCAAGGCCGGCAGCGCGCGTACCAGGCTTGATAACGTCTTCATATCCAGCACAAAACTCCGGCGCGAACGGCATGATGACGAAAGCGGACTTGGATGCTTCCCGAACCATCTCAGCTGCCTCTCTGCAGGTCGTCCCTCTGGACGCGCACGCCGCTAGCCAGCTTGCCGTGTCGGCTGGCGTGAATCACGCCCACACGTGACCCACCCGTCTCAGGGCAACACAAAAGTGTCGCACCCTCAAGACTCCTCTCATATCGTGATTCCGCACGCGGATTGCGCAAATCCTGCGCCGCAGTAGTAACCGTCGCGCGTATCGCGCGGTGATCGATCCCGCCAGAAGGGCGTCCATCGGCTCGGTTCGACGTGACTAGTCGCCGAGGAGTGATTCGAAGACGTCGCCGACGCGTTGCCTCTCCCAGAGATTGAGGAAGTTCGTCATCATTTGCAATGGCGCGCGGACGCTTTCGTCGTCACGTATGCGCGAGTCGAATCGGGTCAGGTCTTCTGCCGTGCCGAATCGCGAGCGAATCAGCGCAGGCACGTCGAGCAGCCATGTGATGCCCATCATTGCGGCGTACATGGTTGTCTGTCTGCGCAATTCGTCACCGTCCAGCTTAGGGCCGCCGCACCGGTGGACCTCGTCCACGAAGACGCCCAGCAGATCGTCGAGATGCTCGTTCCAAAGATCCGTCTCGGCCGCCGACATTGCGCCCCAGATCGCCATGCCGAGGTTCATCTGACTCACGCAACCCCAGTCCATCAGCCCGCACTGCAGCACGTCGTCCTCGTCACGCCAGAACCACGCGTTGTCGACGTTGGCGTTCCAGTGGCACAGCGCAACGTAATCCGGTCATGCGCGAGGTACTGCCACACCGCGGATTCCCGGTGCGCGAAGCGGGGAACATCGGACTGCAGCCGCGCGAGGAACTCGGGCGCTCGCACGCTATCGGGGAGGAGAGCCGGATGGGCCTGAGCGAACTCGGCGAGCTGCGCCAGGCGTCGACGTAACTTGTCGGCATTGAACGGGGGCGGCTTTCCTACCGTCGCGGCTTGCAGGTCTATCGGAAACTGCCCGATGAGATCTGCCGGCAGCCGTCCCGAGCGGTGGGTGCCGGCGAGCCGGGCGATCGCGGCCAGCAGCGCACGGTAGTGCTCATACGGCTCGGGCATCTCGTAGTCGAGGCACTTGTGATACTGCCGCTCGATCCCGTTGGCGCCGAAGGTAATCCGCTCGGTGATGAGCAGGCCGGTGCCGCTGTCCCCGTGATAGTCGGCGAACTGCGGCCTCGGCACCGCGATGGGAAACTCCGGTGAGCGCGACAGCACCGCGAACCTGACTTCCGGCTCCATCTGTGTCTTGCCGCGATCTCGGATCGGGTTGGCCGCATCGCGGAAGAACTCTACGAAAAGCTCGGTGGTCAAGCTCGGTTCGGGGTTCTCGTACTCGACCTCCAGGAGCAGCTTGCGACCAGTGCTGCCCTCGGGTATCTCCTGGTCGCCGGTGATGCGAGTGACGGCGTTGCCGTCGCTCATTGCGCCCCACGCGCGGAACGCCTCGGTGAGAAAGCCCGGCCCACCCGCGCGCAGCGCGTCGGGGTCCGCGGGAATGGAGCGGCCGAAATGGTCGCCAGTCACCCAGCTGTTGGTCACCAAGTCTGCTCGGCGGCACGAACCAGCATGTGGTTCACCGCAACTCGTCGGTCGCGGGTGACCATGTATATCACGGCATCCGCGACGTCCTCGGACCGCAGCTTCGTCATTCCCTCCGTCTGCCGCTGGAATGCCGCCTGGGACTCGGCAGGTAGGTGTTCTGTGATCTCGGTGTCGACGGTGCCCGGCCCGACCACGCCCACCCGCACCCTCTTGCCGAGAACCTCCTGGCGCACACCCTCGCTGAACGCATTCACACCGAACTTCGTCAGGGAGTAGACCGCGGTGTTGGGCCGGGCCACCCAGCCAGCGGTGGAGCTGATCGTGACCAGGTCCGCCACCCCTCGCGGTGAGTCGGCCGCCGCCTCGATCAGGTGGGGGAGCGCTGCGCGCGTAACGTACAGCACCCCTTGAATATTGACAGCCACCAGATCATCCCAATCCTGCAGCGGCGCCTCGGCAGCCTGCCCCATCCGCATCAACCCCGCGTTGTTCACCACGGTGTCGAGCCGTCCCAGCTCCTGGACTGCGCGCTCGACCGCCGCCGCGACCTGATCGGCGTCGGTCACGTCGGCAGGCAGTGCCACTGAAGTGCCCCCCGCAGATTCGATCTCAGCCTTCAGCTCGGCCAGCCGATCGGCCCGGCGGGCAACGAGTGCCACCGCTGCTCCCTCGGCGGCGAGCGCCCGCGCCGTCGCCGCACCGATGCCGCTGCTGGCGCCGGTGACCAGCGCGGCGGTATTGGCCAGTGCGCCCGTCATGTCCGTGACCCGGCGCCGAGGATGGTATGCATCACGTAGTCATTGTCCTCGCCGAGGTCGGGCGCGCCCCGGGAGACCCTCGCCGGATTGTGCGACATGCGCCACGACGGTCCGAGGACGACGCGTTGGCCCTCGACGTGATCGGAGACGAACCGGTACAGCTCACGGTCCCAAAGTCGTTGGTCACTGATGACATCCAGTGACGTGGCGCTCTTGGCTGCGGGCACATCCGCGGCCCGCAGGCGGTGCGAGAGATGCTCGGCGTCATAGCCTGCGGTCAGTCGTGCAATGTCGGCGTCAAGCGCGTCGGTATTGCGATGCCGATCCTGCATCGTCGCGTAGCGGGGATCGGCGCCCAGCCCAGAGTCGAGAACATCGCACAGACCCCGCCATTGCGACTCGTCCGAGACCGCAATGCTGATCCAGGCCTGATCCGTACACGGGTAGCAGCCGTGCGGGGCCATGTCGGCGTGGTGGTTGCCGTCGGGGCCGAGTTGTGTTCCGGTGAGGGCCTGTTCGAGCAGGCAGTCACCGATCATCGACGAAAGCGTCTCCACGGCAGACACATCCACGAATTGCCCCTCGCCGGTGAGCTCGCGATGCATCAGCGCCACGACAGCGGCGAAGGCAGCGGCCGCACCGACAGTCGAATCGCCGTACCGCATGCTGGCGCCCAGCGGAGGGCCACCGGCGTAGCCGACGAGCGACGCGAGGCCGGCCAGCGCCGCGAAACACGGCGCATAGCCGGTCTGGTGGCCCAGCGGCCCGTCGTTGCCCCACATCTTGATCGACACGTCGATGATGTCGGGCTTGATGGCCGCGAGTTGTTCGTAACCGAGGCCCTGCCGCTCCATCGCACCGGGACGCAGGTTGTTGATCACGATGTCGCTGTGCGCGATCAACTCGTGTAATCGGGCCATGTCCTCGGGCGACTTGATGTCGAGGTCCACGCTGAGGATCTCGGGGTTGATGCTCAGGAAGAACGGCGCGTGGTTGATGTCGGTGCCGCCGTATGCGCGCATCTCCTCGGGCCGCCCCGCTGTTTCGACCTTGATCACCTCAGCGCCCAACAGTGCCAGCAGCTTTCCCGCGTACGGGCCTGCCCACACCTTGGTCAGCTCGACGACGCGCACCCCTTCCAGAGGACCGCCCCGCGGCGTCCCCGGTGGCTTGAGCTGGGGCGACCGCACCGACGGCCTCGTGCGCGGCGACGTCAGGCTGGCGAGGACGGCCGCGGTGTGCTGACCGAGAGTCGGTGCAGGCAAGGCGATTTCAGCAGGAGATGCGCTGAATTTGTAGGGCACCGTCGGGTAGATGTCGCGGAAGAAGCGGCGATGTCGGTACTGCGCCAGATCACGGAGGTCCGCGAGATCGTTCACCGGGACCAGCGGCACGCCCAGGCGCTGAGCTGCCTCCGCGGTCTCCTCCTTGCGCAGCCCTTCCACCCACTCGGCGAAGCCCCGCTGAAATGTTGCGACTTTCTTGAGCGTGACGGAGAACTCGAGCCAGTCGTCTTCGAACGCGTCGAGCCATTCCGGTTGGCCCATAAGCTTCTTGACGCCGAGCCAGTGGTTGCTGCTTGTCATGTAGAGGTAGACGTAGCCGTCTGTGCAGGCGAAGAACGCTGCCGGGCCCTGCTGGTCGAAGTCGTCACGGGTGTTCTCAGGCACGATTTCGCCGGTGACGAACCTCCCCAGGATGCAGTCGGCGCGCGACACCAGCACGGCCTGCTGCGAGATGTCGATGAACTCGGCTTCGCCCGTGTGTAATTGGCTGAACAGTGAAGACGCCACGCACAGCGCCGCTTCCAAACCCGCTTCGTAGTCGGCGAGAAACCGGCCGGGTCCCTTCAGCGGCGGTTTCGCCGGATCGGCGTGGCTGGGGGTGTGGTATCCCCACCCGCTGCTGTGGAACACATTGAGGCTCTTGGCGTTCTGGAACTCTGCCGGGACACCCTGACCGTATGGCGTGATCGAGCAGAACACGACGTCGGGATGTCCCGCCGCCTCTACCCAGGCGGGAGCGTGATCGTCGATCACCGCATCGGCCGTGGCGATGATCGCGCGCAGCGAGGCGATTCCGTCAGGCGAGGTGGCGTCGAGCTCGACGGAATGCTTGTTCGTGTTGAGATACGCGAACGGCGCCGCGCCGAACGAGCGGGTCGGGCTGCCGGTGCCCGGCCGCTCGATCTTGACGACTTCGGCGCCGAAGTCAGCGAGCAGCTTGCCGCAGTACTCGCCGGCCGCGGCTTCGGCAAGCTCGACGACGCGAATTCCCGTGAGAGCCGACATACGCCGTTGCGTCAGGGCTTCTTTCGCCCCGACCGGGACAACCGCCACTCAGGCGGGAAGTTCATGTCGTTGTCCTTCACCACGTTGTTGAGACCCCTCTCGAACGTGCCCTCGGTGAGGTCAACCGTGTTCTCCACGTCGTTGGTGATCATCGGCAGCATGCCCTCGACCATGCCGGTGAGCAGGCTGCCGAAGTACTCACCCTTGTGCTGCTTGTACAGCTCCAGGAAGGTCTTCTGCACCGCGACGGTATCGGTCGGTCGTGACTTCGAGCATGCCAAGGCGTACTTCTCGGTCTCCGCTTCGAGGTCGTCGCGAGCCACGACGCTATTGACGAACCCGCAGTCGTACATCTCCTTGGCGCTGAAAGGCCGCCCGGTGAAGAGCATTTCGGAGAACTTACGCAATCCCATGGTCTCAGCCCACCACCACAGGCGGGGGCCCCAGCCCACGTAGCGGAACGCGGGGTGGCCGAACAGCGCGTCGTCCGAGGAGACAACGAGGTCTGCGTCGCCTGCCTGGTAGAAGTGCCAGCCGTAGCAGTAGCCCTTGGCCTCGATGATGCTGACCTTGCGCAGCTCCTGCAAGGGCCGGTTGCCCGCGCGGGCCTTGGCGTAGAAGTCCGTGACGGTCGAGAGGTAGCGATAGGAGCCGCCGGGTGGGTACTTGACGTCATCGTCGTTGATAGCCAGTTCATGCAACAGCGGCATGCTCGGGTTCTCAATCATCCCGCGCTGCTCAGGCAGATCACCACCGCTGCCGAAATCCTGGCCCTCCCCACGGATCACAACCACCTTGACGTCGTCGTCCACGTTGCACTTGTGGATCAGGTCGGCATAGAGCTGGCGCATGCCGAGCGACGTCGCATTCTGGGCGTCCGGACGATCGAAGGTGATCGTGGCGATCCGGTTCTTCTTGTCCTTCTCAAACCTGATGTACTGCTCTGCTTCTTTCTTCATCTCTTCGTAGTCAAACTCCGGCATGCGCATCTCCCTATTTGAGTAGACAACCCGCGTACACGGGCAGCTGTACGCCTGTGACGTAACGTGATTCGTCAGAGGCGAAGTACAAAACGGTGTTCACGGCACGAGAGCCGGCATCGACTCCCACCCCCGCACCGTCGACGTCGGGCTGAGTTTGGCGTCGGTCAGATCGACGTCCCACTTGGGGAAGCGTTTGAGGATTTCCTCAAGGGCGATTCGGCCTTCGAGGCGCGCCAGCGCGGCTCCGAGGCAGAAATGCGTGCCGACACCGAACGTCAGGTGCTGGCGCGTGTCGCGGTGGATGTTGAACTCGTCGGCGTCGGGACCGAATTGACGCTGGTCCCGGCTGGCCGAGGAGAACAACATCATCACGACACTGCCTTCCGGCACCGTCTGATCGTGCAGTGTGACATCGCGGGTGACGTACCGCGACGTGTGCGGGCCCGGCGACTCGTACCGCAGTAGTTCCTCGATGGCCGCGGGAATGAGCGCGGGATTAGCCGCGAGTTCGGCGCGCTGGTCGGGATGTTCCGCGAGAATCTTTCCGGCCCAACCGATCAGCCGGGTCGTGGTCTCGTTGCCTGCGCCTGCGACAACGTTGAGGTAGACGAGCAACTCGTCGCGCGTGAGGCGACGAGTGGTCCCGGTCTCGTCGACGAACTCGACGTTGAGCAGCTCGGTCATGATGTCGTCGGACGGATTCTCGGCGCGCCAGTCGACGTAAGCGGCGAAGACCTTCCCCGTGGTCAGTCCGGCCTTCATCGGCTTTCCGGCCTCGGTCCGCAACTGCCGATCCGACCGGTCTCGAATGAATTCCTGGTCGTCCTCTGGGATTCCGAGCAGCATGCCGATCACCTTCATCGGCATCTGCGCGCCCAGATCCTTGACGAAGTCGAACCGCCCTCCGCCGACGAGCGGGTCCAGCGACTGCGCGCAGAACTCACGGATCTTGGGCTCCAGGGCGTTGACCTTGCGCGGCGTGAACATGCGCGACAGCAGCTTGCGGTGCACGGTGTGGATCGGCGGATCCTCGAAAATCAGCATTCCCGAAGGGATTTGCAGGTTCGCCTTGATGACTTCCAGGATCGCGCCGCGGCCCGAACTGAAGGTGTCGTGGTCGATCACGGCCTTATTGACGTCCGCGTATCGGCTGAGCGCGTAGAAGTCGTAGCGGGCGTTGTAGTACAGCGGCGCTTCGTCGCGCAAACGCCGGTACGTCGGATAGGGGTCCGCAATGAGACCGACGTCGTACGGGTCGTAGTAGACGTCGTTCTCGGTGCTTGCCGTCACTCCGCTGTTCCCTCCTCGTCGCGCACTCGGCTCATCGATGCCAGTGTTGCAGCGCCGCGCCCGGATGCGGGCGTTTTGTACTGTTCGCTTAACCAGGCGCACGTAGCTCGATTAAATCAGTCGCTTGACTTAAATAGCAAGCCATGCTGGACTTGAGCCGATGACGACGGCCCGAGCGCTCAAGAGTGACCGCGCGAACAACACCCGCGAGGCGATCCTGGCCGCGGCGGAGCGGTTGTTCGCCGAGCACGGTGTCTACGCGGTGTCGAACAGGCAGGTCAGCGAGGCCGCCGGCCAGGGCAACAACGCCGCCGTCGGCTACCACTTCGGTACCAAGACGGACCTGGTGCGCGAGATCGAGCAGCGGCATCGGGTGCCCATCGAACGGCTGCGTGAGCAGATGGTCGCCCACGCCGGTGAATCGATCGAGCTGCGTGACTGGGTCGCCTGTCTGGTGCGGCCGCTCACCGACCACCTGGCCGAACTCGGAAATCCGAGCTGGTACGCGCGATTCGCCGCGCAGGTGATGGCCGACCCCGAGTACCACAAGATCGTCACCAAAGACGCGCTGAGCTCGGATTCGCTCGTCGAGGTCGTCGATGCGATCACCCGCTGTCTTCCCGACCTGCCGGCAGCGGTACACGCCGAGCGCAGCGTGATGGCCCGCAACCTGTTGATGCATACGTGTGCTGAACGCGAACGCGCGATGACTCAGAGCAGGTTGTCAGCCGAATCATCTTGGCACGCAGCCGGATCCAGTCTGGTCGACGCACTCGTGGGACTCTGGCTGGCACCAGTGACGGCAAGCGGTGAGAGAGGTCGGCAATGAAAGTCACTGTGGACCAAGACAAATGCATCTCCGCGGGCCAATGCGTCTCGAATTCGAGCGCGGTGTTCGACCAGCGCGAGGACGACGGCGTCGTCGTCCTGCTTGACGAGAACCCTCCAGAACACGAGGCCGAGAACGTCCGCCGGGCAGTCGCGGAGTGCCCTGCTTCAGTCATCTCGATCGAGGAATGAGATTTTCGCACCATGACCGACACGTTGACCACCGAGATTCCCGAATACCCGATGGCCAGGGAGGCCCGTTGCCCCTTCGCACCTCCACCCGAGGTGCGTGAGCTCGGCGTCACCAAACCGGTGTCCCGGGTGCGGATCTGGGACGGCAGCACCCCGTGGCTCATCACCGGGTACGACGAGGCGCGGTCGCTGTTCTCCGACTCCCGGGTGAGCGTCGACGAAAGGCGTGGCGGGTTCCCGCACTGGAACGAGCACATGATGGCGACCGTCGACCAGAGACCCTCGTCGGTGTTCAACTCCGACGGCGAGGAGCACACGCGCTTCCGACGGATGTTGTCGAAGCCGTTCACGTACAAGCGGGTTGAAGGTCTGAGGCCCGCGATCCAGGAGATCACCGACGAGCACATCGACGCGATGCTGGCTGGACCTCAACCCGCCGACATCGTCGCCGCGCTGGCGCTGCCGATCCCATCGCTCGTGATCAGCAAGCTGCTGGGAGTCCCCTACGAGGACGCCGAGTTCTTCCAGGAGCAGTCCAGTGTCGGCCTGCGTCGATACGCGAGCTCCGACGAACACGTGCAAGGCGTGACGAGTCTGGCCAAATACATCGCCAAACTGCTGCGGGCCAAGATTGAGAATCCCGCAGAAGATGCACTGTCCGACATCGCCGAGCGGCTGAAGGCGGGCGAGCTGGACATCAGGGAGGCCACCCAGCTCGCAACAGGCCTTCTGGTAGCCGGCCACGAGACCACCGCGAACATGATCGGCCTCGGAGTGGTTGCGCTGCTGGAGAACCCGGACCAGCTGGCGGTGATCCGCGATGCCACCGACCAGGGCGTGATCGCGAACGCGGTGGAGGAATTGCTGCGGTATCTGTCGATCATCCAGAACGGCCAGCGCCGCATCGCGGTCGAAGACATCGAGATCGCAGGCGAATTCATCCGGGCCGGCGAGGGCATCATCATCGACCTCGCGCCCGCGAACTGGGACGCGAAGGCCTTCACCGAACCCGACCGGCTGTACCTGCACCGCGCGGGCGCCGGCCGCAATGTGGCGTTCGGTTACGGCAGACACCAATGCGTCGGCCAACAGCTCGCCCGCGCCGAACTAGAGATCTTCTTCACCACGCTGTTCCGACGCGTTCCGACGTTGCAACTGGCCATCGGAGTCGAGGAAGTCCCGTTCAAGCACGACCAATTGTCTTACGGCGTCTACGAATTGCCCGTGACGTGGTGACCAGCCCAGCTTCAGTCCGAATGGAGGATCGACGATGACCGCACATCCTGGTACTGCAACGCTTTATCCACCGCAAGGCTTTGGCGCACCGAAGAATCGGCAGGCGCACGCCCGCGGGCTCGATGTGGGCCTACCCGCGGGCACCGAGGTGTTCTCGGCCGACAACCACATCTCCGTGGCCGACGACATCTTCTACGACCGCTTTCCGGACGACCTGAAGGACAAGGCGCCCCGGATCTGGTACGAGGACGGCGCGTACATGGTCGGCCTGAAGGGCAAGAACTTCCTGCCGGGTGACTTCAGCCGGGTGCTGATGCAATACGACGACATGGCAGGCGCGGCGACGAAGGACATCGAGGCGCGGATCGCCGAGTTGCACGACGACGGCGTCGACAAGGAACTGGCGTTCCCCAACGCGGTGCTCGCGCTATTCCACTTTCCCGACAAAGAGATTCGTGAGCGTGTCTTCCGCATCTACAACGAGCTGATGGCCGAATTGCAGGAAAGCTCCAACGGCCATTTCTATGCCGCGGGCCTGATCAACTGGTGGGACCCGGCCGGCGCGCGACGGACGTTGACCGAGCTGAAGTCGTTGGGGCTCAAGACCTTCCTGATGCCACTGAACCCCGGCAAGGACGACGACGGCAACGTCATCGACTACTCGAGCACCGCGATGATGCCTGTGTGGGACGAGATCGAGGACGCCGGCCTGCCGTTGGCGCATCACATCGGCGAGACGCCGCCGAAGACCCCATGCGAGTTCAACAGCGTCGTCGTCGGCATGATGATCAACATTGACGGCTTCCGGGAGACATTCTCCAAGTACATCTTCAGCGGCATACTCGACCGTCATCCGAAGTTGAAGATCGGCTGGTTCGAGGGTGGCATCGCGTGGATCCCGTGGGCTCTGCAGGACGCCGAGCACCTGGTCGCGTCCTATCGGCACATGTTCAACCACCAACTCGAGCACGACGTGCGCACCTACTGGAACAACCACATGTACGCGTCGTTCATGGTGGATCCGCTCGGGTTGAAGCTGATCGACGAGATCGGTGTGAACAAGGTGATGTGGTCGTCGGACTACCCGCACAACGAGAGCACGTTCGGCTATTCGGAGAAGTCACTCGCAGCGGTCGTCGACGCGGTCGGTCCGGAGAACGCCGCGCGCATCTGCAGCGGAAACATCAAGGAGTTCCTGGGCGTCTCATGACGAATACCGTGATGTCATCCACTACAGCCGTTGACCTGCCCGACCGGGCACGCATGTACCGCGAAACCGGGGCCAGGCTACGGGCGGCGATGGCCGACAACGGCGTCGACGCGCTGATCCTGCTGGGCAATGGGAACGTCGTGTACGCGACAGGGGCGGCGTGGCCACTGCTCGACGCGGGACTATCCCACGTCGAGCGGCCCGTCGCGCTCGTGCTTGCCGCCGACGAGCATCCGCATCTGTTCCTGCCGTTCCGCGAGGGTGCCGCGTCGGAGTCCGGCGTCCCCGCAGACCATGTGCACCCACCGCTGTATCTCGAATTCGATGAAGGTGCAGAACAATTCGCGCGAATTCTCGCCGAGTACGTTCCGGCCGGTGCCACTGTAGCCGTGGATGAGTTGACCGGTGCGATGCGCCGTGCCGCGGGGCGCCACTACCCTGGTGGGCCACCCGTCGATGCGGCGCGGGTGATCGGCGCCGCCAAACTGGTCAAGACGCCGGACCAGATCGCGTGCATCCGCAAGGCATGCCGGATCACCGAAGAGGCGATGGTCCACGTGCAAAAGGCGCTGGCGCCGGGCGTGCGCCAGGTCGATCTCTCAGCGGCGTTCGTGCGCAGCGCGTTTGAGCTGGGCGCGACCGCGAACATGCTCGAGGCGATCTGGCAGGTGATGCCGCACACCAAAGCCGAAGGGGTCTGGACCACGCACGGCGACCTCGCGCTTCCCCTGCTGACCACAGAACGTCCTCTGGCCAAGGGCGATGTGCTGTGGACCGACGCGAGCATCACCTACGCCGGCTACTGCTCGGACTTCGGCCGGACGTGGCTGGTCGGTGAGCAACCGACGTTCCGTCAGGACGATCAGTACCACCAGTGGCGGCATATTCTCGACGCCGTGTTGTCGGTGACGAAAGCCGGTGCCACGTCCGGTGATCTGGCACGCGCCGCAATCGCGGCGAACGGCGGGCGCAAACCGTGGCTGCCGCACTTCTATCTGGGGCACGGAATCGGCACCAATGCCGCCGAGATGCCCATGATCGGTACCGATCTCGGCGAGGAGTTCGACGACAACTTTGTCTTCCCCGCCGGCATGGTGCTGGTGTTGGAGCCGGTGGTCTGGGAAGACGGCACCGGCGGCTACCGAAGCGAGGAGGTCGTGGTCATCACCGAAGGCGGCTACACGTCGCTGACCGACTACCCGTATACGCCCTATGGCGACTGAGATCCTGCCCGACGACCGGGCACTACGAGTGGGCCGGCGGGAACGAGCGTTCGCCGAAATGGAGAGGCACGACCTCGACATCCTTGTTCTCGGACGGCAGGCCAACGTCCGCTATTTTTCTGGGGCACCGCAGCTTTGGGTTGCCGGCACGCGGCCGTTCGGGCCGATCTGCACGGTGGTCTGGTCCACGAATGAGATCTACCTCAACAGCACGTGGGACGAGGGCATTCCCGACGACATTCCACACGATCACCTCTACGGGCTCGCGTGGAACCCCATGACGCTGATCTCCGTACTGGCCGGCATCGACGGCGCGGCCACTGCCCGACGGGTCGGAACAGACGCGCTGTCACCGACTTTCGCCACGCTGCTGCCGACAGCCTTTCCGCATGCCGAGCTGGTGGACGGCGAGTTGGCGATGCGCGCGGCGCGGCGGATCAAGACACCCGACGAGGTCACCGCGATCCGCTCGGCGCTTCGGGTCGCGGAGAGCAGCCTGGCCGCTGCGACCGCACAACTGCGGCCCGGAGTCTCCGAACAGTCGCTGGCAGGGGTCCTTCTCGAGGCCGAGGCCGCCGGCGGGGTCTGCACACCGGCGACCCAGGACGCGGCGTGGGTGACGTCGCGGGAACATCCCTGGCGCAGGGCAACCGGCGACGGCCGCATCGAGTCCGGCGACCTCGTGGCATTCGCCGCCGGCGTGCTGGCCGACGGCTACCTCGGCGAGGTCGGGCGGACGTGGCCGGTCGGCGACGCGGGCGAGCCCGCACGGAATGTGTACCGGCGATCGAATGAGCTGTGGGACAGGCTGATTGCGGCCTGCCGTCCAGGCGCGGTAGGCACCGACCTGATCAGCGCGTACGAGGCCGCGGGTGAGCACCTGCCGCCGATGCCGATCGCGCATGGGCTCGGGCTCGGCTTTGACCCGCCCCTGGTGTCGTCGCGGCTTCCGGGCACGGCCGCCGAGGAACGCCTCGAACCGGGCATGGTGCTGGCAGTCACCGGCTACGTGTGGGAACAGGGCGTCGGAGCAGTGTTCACGAGGGACGCGGTTCTCATCACAGACGACGGATCCGAAGTGCTGACCGCGAGCCCGTCGTACGGCAGCTGAGGAAGCCCGATGTCAAAACCGGCGGCGCCGCCGCCTGAGGAGATCGTCCTCTACGCCAAAGATCCCGAGACAAAGATCGCGACGATCACGTTCAACCGGCCCGAATATCTCAACGCCCCGACGTCAGCGGCGCGGCTGCGGTACGCGGATCTGTTGCGAGCGGCGACGGTCGACGACGATGTCAAGGTCGTGGTGATCCGCGGTGTGGGTGACGATTTCGGCAGCGGAGCGGATCTGCCGAATTTCATGGTGGGCGACGAGGACGCACGGCTGGCCGAGTTGCGGCTGGAGGGCGCCGACGTCACCTATCCCCCAAAGGGGTCCTTCCGCCACGGAGCGACGATGGGTCAGTGGTACGCCAACGTTGCCGCAGGCAACCGCGCGCTGCAGGAGCTCAAGAAGATCAGCATCGTCGAGGCAAAGGGTTACTGCTACGGCTGGCACTTCTACCAATGTGCTGATGCCGATCTGGTGATCGCCTCGGACGACGCGTTGTTCGGCCACCCGTCGTTCCGTTACTTCGGCTGGGGACCGCGCATGTGGACCTGGGTTCTGACGATGGGGCTGCGACCGTTCCAGGAGATGGTGTTCACCGGACGGCCTTTCACGGCAGCCGAGATGTTCCAGTGCAACTTCTTGAACAAGGTGGTCGCGCGCGACCAGCTGGAGGCCGAGGTGGAGAAGTATGCGCTGGCGTGTGCGCGGAATCGCCCTGTGGACAGCGTGTTTCAGCAGAAGATGTTCTTCGAGGTGGTCAAGCAGTTCCAGGGCGAGTACATGGGCAGCCTGCTGTCAGCGGTTTTCGAATCGCTGGGCGGCACCGCCTCGCACGATGCGGGCGACTTCGTGTTGGGTGATGCGATCGACGCCGGGCTTGCCGATTCGGTCAACGACAACGACGCAAAGTTTCCGCCCGAGTTCCGGCTGAGCAAGTCGAACCGTGCGAAAGAGGACTAGGCGGCGCGGACGCGAGGAGCAAATGTATTCATGGCCTCGTTGACCGGGTACGTCGTCCTCGACCTGTCTACCGGAATCGCCGGCGCTTACTGCACCAAGCTGCTCGCCGACGGGGGCGCGGACGTCATCAAAACCGAGCCGCCAGAAGGGGATCCGCTGCGCAGGTGGTCGGCGTCCGGTGCGACGGTCGACAGGGACGGCGCGCTGTTCAGCTACCTCGCGAGTTCGAAGCAAAGCGTCGTGGTCGATCCTGACGCCGACAGCGACGTCGAGTTGCTCCACGATCTGCTGGCGAACGCTGATGCCGTCATCTGGTCGCGTGGCTCGAGAGTCGTTGATAATTGGGCATTCACACCGACCGAGATCCGTCGCGCCCACCCGCACCTGACGGTCACCGCGATCACGCCGTTCGGGCTGGAGGGCCCCTGGTCGGACAAGGCCGCGACGGAGTTCACGCTGCAGGCGTGGTCGGGCGGAATAGTCGGACTGGGTCGCGGCGCGGCCGATCGTGCACCGGTGTACGTCGGCGGTCAGGTGGGGGAGTACGTCGCCGGCGCGTATGCGAGCGCAGCCACCCTGGCATGCGGCCCCGGCACGCTCATCGACCTCTCGATGCTCGAAACGCAAATCCTCGGCCTCACTTACTATCCCGTGACGTATCTGGAGATGCTCGGCCGGCCGTGGCGAGACGCGCGGCGCCTGACGGTACCGGGTATCGCACAAGCCGAGGACGGACTCGTCGACGTCGGCTGCGGCACCGCACAGCAGTTCTTCGACCTCTGCGTCATGGTCGGACACCCGGAGTGGATCGACGAGGGCACGGAGCAGACGATCACCGAGCGGGCCAATGAAAATGCCGACGAGATCTATGCGTGGGTGAAGAGCCAGACCGTCGATGCCGTCCGCGAACTGGCGACGGCGTTCCGCATTCCGAACGCCCCGGTGGCCAACGGTGCGAACATCACCGATCTGGACCAGTTTCGCGAGCGGAAGTCGTTTACCCAGAACCCGCGCGACGGCTTCGTCCAACCCGGCCCGCCGTACCGGATGGGCGAGGGCCGCCTGCGCGACCCGTCGCCGGCGCCGAGGCTCGGTGAGCACACCGCGCACTACCGCGGGCCGCGAGATGGAAGCCAGCGTCGTGAATCCGGCCCAACTACTACACGGAATTCCATTTCGCGGCTGGACGGCGTGCGCGTGCTGGACATGACGACGTTCTGGGCGGGCCCCAGCTGCACGCACATGATGACGATGCTTGGCGCCGACGTCATCCACGTCGAGTCGGCCCGGCGGCCCGACGGGACGCGGCTGATCTCGGGCCTGCCGGTCAGCGAAGAGTTGTGGTGGGAGAAGGCGCCGATCTTCTCGGGACTGAACACAAACAAGAAGGGGCTGACGCTCGATCTGCAGACACCGCGGGGACGCGAACTGCTCGGCCGGTTCATCGAGCGATGCGACGTGATCGTGGAGAACTTCACACCGCGGGTCATCGACCAGCTCGGCCTGGATTACCCTGTGGTCAAGGCGATCAAGCCCGACGTGATCATGGTGCGGATGCCGGGCTTCGGTCTTGACGGCCCATGGCGCGACAACCCCGCGTTCGCGTATGCGATCGAGGCGGCAGCTGGAATCAGTTGGCTCACAGGCTATCCCGACCGTAATCCCTACGAGCCATACTCGGTGGGTGATCCGAACGCCGGTGTGCACGCGCTGAACGGTCTGCTGTTGGCGCTCGAGCACCGACGCAGAACGGGTGAGGGATCGCTGGTCGAGGCGGCGATGGTCGACGCGGCGATCAACATCGCCGCGGAGCAGGTCATCGAATACAGTGCCTACGGGGCGCTATTGCAACGGACGGGCAACCGCGGACCGACGGCCGCACCTCAAAACCTTTACCAGACCAACGAGATCGACGAGTTCGGCCGCGACGACAGCTGGGTCGCGATCGCGGTGGCCGATGACGATCAGTGGAACGGCCTGTGCGAGGCGCTCGGCACTCCCGCGTGGGCGGCGAGCCCCGACCTGGTCACCGCCGAGGGCAGGCGCGCGCAACACGACCTTATCGACACGCATCTGGCCGACTGGTGCCGAGGCCAGACAGGCGACGAGATCGTCGAATGCCTTTGGGAAGCGGGCGTACCGGTGGCGAAAGTGATGCAGCCGCACCGTCAGACGGAGCTTCCGCAGCTGGCCTTTCGTGGCTTCTTCGAAGAGGTCGATCACCCAGTCACGGGCGCGGTGCGGCACAGCACCGTGCCCATGCGGTTCTCCGGAGCGCCACCGCGATTCCATCGCGCGCCCGCGCCACTGCTGGGGCAGCACAACCGCGAGTTGCTCACAGAAGTAGGCCTCACCGATGCGGAGATCGACGAGCTCGAAGCCGACGGCGTGATCGGTTACGCGCCGCCTACGTAGACGTCATTGCGCTGGGGTGTCCAGCTTCGTTTCGCCTAACCTGGAATGCATTGCACCCCACGGATCGGCATATGTCCCGGGGGAATTACGGTATGCCGCTTGGCGTTTGGTGTAGATCCTCGCCAGGGGAGCAAACACCCGGAACAGCGGACGCTTCCATCCGGCCCACGCCCTCATCTCCGCGAGTATTTCGGGCCACGAGTGGTGCTGGAAGCTCAGCGCCTCCTGCGCGCGACTGGCATCCATCCAATCGATGATGAACCAGCCGTCGTCGTTGTCGGGATCACCTGGCTTGCCTTTAGGTAGCACGCCGGGCAGACCGACCACCGCGGCCAAACTCGCACCGACCTCCCCCTGCCTCAACCTATGCGAGTCGTCGCCGGCGATCAGCAGGACCTCGCCGGCGACGTCAGCCGTCGTGGCCGCCGAGAACGCTGCCGCGACATCGCGCACGTCGACGCCATGGAATCTCTGGTCGGTGGGCAGGCTGCTCTCGATGTAGGCCGCATCGCCGTCCAACGGCAGCACCGAGGGGTCTGCCGACATCACGCCGGCCAGCCGCAGGATCACCCACTCGAGAGTCGATGCGCGCAGCAGGTTCTCGGCCTCGAGCTTGTGGCCGCCGTAGACCTCCGTCGGGTGGGTCGGAGTGTGGGCATCGATCGGCTCGTGGCGGTGAGGGTTGCGGGAGCCGTACACGGCCGCGCTCGACGCCAGGACGAACCGCGGCGGGCTGGCCAGACCCTCGGCGGCGCGTACCAACGCCGCGGTGGCGTCGACGTTGACTTTTCGCCCTAGCGCGGGGTGGCGATAGATGGCCGGTGCGATGACGGCGGCGAGGTGAACGATCGCGCTCGGCGCGACCTCGGACAGCAGGAGCTCGACCTCGGCGGGGTTTGTGAGGTCCGTGAACCGGATATTCGCACCCATAGGGAGTAGGCGTGCCTTCTTGCGGTTGGCCTTGCTGTCCAGGTCCGTGGCCACCACCTTGCGGCCGTCGGCCACGAGGCGTTTCACGGTCTGGAAGCCGACAAGTCCCAAGCCGCCGGTGACGAGCACAACCTCGGACACGGTATCCCCTGAAGTAGAATCGTATTCTCTTTTTTGGAGAGTATCACATCCGCAACGGAGCGAACAGGGAGACGCAGTGACTGGCAAGAGTGCCCACACCGCCGAGATGCGCGAGTGGGATCCGGCGTTCACAAAGCGAGTCGCCGATACTGTCGGTCCGCTGGTCAAAGGCTATTTCCGCGCCGAGGTCCGCGGCTTCGAACACTTCCCGGACAGCGGCGGCGCGTTGGTGGTCTCCAACCACTCGGGTGGCATGTTCACCCCCGACGTTCTCGTTCTGGCGCCGGCCTTCTACAAGAGATTCGGCTATTCGCGCCCTATGTACACCCTTGCGCACTGGGCCGTACTCAAGGGACCGACGGGCGACGTGTTGCGCCGTCTGGGCGTCATCGAGGCCAACCGCGAGAACGCCAGCAAGGCGTTGCGGTCGGGTGCGGCGGTGTTGGTCTTCCCCGGCGGAGACTACGACTCCTACCGACCGACCTTCGGCGCCAACGTCGTCGACTTCGGTGGCCGCACCGGATACGTGAAGTCCGCGATCGCGGCCGGAGTTCCGATCGTTCCCGTCGTGTCGATCGGCGCCCAGGAGACCCAGCTGTTTCTGACCCGCGGCAATACCGTCGCCCGGCTGATCGGGCTCAAGCGGCTCCTGCGCACCGAGATCCTTCCGGTGAGCATCGGGTTCCCGTTCGGCCTTTCAGTGGTGATGCCGCCCAACCTGCCGCTGCCCAGCAAGATCGTCACCAAGGTGCTCGAGCCGATCGACATCGTGGGTCAGTTCGGCGACGACCCCGACGTCGACGCGGTCGACGTGCTTGTCCGGTCAGTCATGCAGGCCGAACTCGAGCGCCTGGCGTCGCAACGCCGCCTTCCGGTGCTGGGCTGACCGGTATCGTCAGCCGACTGCGGTTGCGGGTGCCATCGCAGATTCGACGACGCCCGGGTCGCCGGAAAATCCTGCCGCACGGCGTATTTCAGCGAACGCGTGCACCATGGCGTCGGTCGCCTCGTGCACGTCGTTGAAGGTCTTGTCGTCGGACAGCACGGCGATGTCCACCTGGTCGACGTAGCTCCAGACGGTCATGTTAAAGGCGCTCCCCGCGGAAAGTATTCCCACGGAATAGATTTCGTTAACCGGGGCGCCTCCGATATGACCCCGCTCGCGCGGCCCCGGCACATTGGAAACCGCGACGTTCATCATCTTGTTGTGCGCGGTACGCCTGCCCTGCCGTCGGAACATGGCCGGTGCCAACGGCGGAGGCAGGTACTCCATCATCCTGGCCTGTAGTTCTGGGCCGAGCAGATCGTAGTCTTCCTTTGCCGTTGCGGCCGACCGCGACGTCAGCCGAACACGCTCGAGTGGATCGTCGATATGGACCGGTAGCGATACCATGAAGCCGCCGATCTCGTTTCCAGTGACTCGATCTGGCGACCTGTCGGTGCTGACCGGGACGGACGCCATCAGGGGTGAGTCGGCGCGGCCGTCGTAGCGCAACAACAACTCTCGCAACGCACCGGCTGCCATTGCCAGAATGACGCCGTTGAACGTGACATCGAGCTTCTTGGCTGTCTCCTTGACCTCGGCAAGCGCGATGGCGGCCGTCGCAAATGTCCGCTGCGGCGTGACAATATGATTGAGAAACGTCGGGGGCGCCTTGAACATCTTCGCCATGTCCGGCTCGTCTTCCCGCTCTTTAGAACGACGGCGAACCCGCGACATGCCGCGCGCCGCGTCACCGATCAGGCGTGGCAGCGCAGCCATCTGCCGGAAGTGGTCCATCTGCGCTTCCCACAGCAGTTGCGCCTTGGTCGGCACCGCGCACGACTCTTCGCCCCCGACCGAATCCTGTTCGGAACCAACAAGGTCCATTAACCTCGCCAGGAGATTCGCCGACGCCATCCCGTCGGCCAGTGTGTGGTGGACCTTGCCGATCAGCGCGAAGCGGTTCTCGGCCATGCCCTCGGCGAAGTGGAACTCCCACAGCGGCCGGGAGCGATCGAGGGGAGTGCTCGCGATTTGCCCGATTATCTGGTCCAGTTCGCGCCGGCCTCCCGGGGCGGGAATCAGCACCCGGCGCAGGTGATAGTCCAGGTCGACGTCGCAGTTCTCCATCCACATCGGGTGGTGCAAGCGCCACGGGATGTCGACGAGTTTGTAGCGAAGCGGGTCCAGCAGGTGCAGACGGCGGGCGACCGTCTCCCGAAACACGTCGAAGGTGTACTCGCCGTCGAAATCCGCGGCGTTGATGATGCCCACCTTCAGCGTGTGCGTGTGCAGGTTGGGGGTCTCGCTGTAAAGCAGCATGGCGTCCATGCCGTTGAGTCGCCTCATTGGCCGCCCCACCTCATGCGCCTATCGAAGCACTCGGCCCCTCCGAACCGACCTATTTCGGCATATCCGACCCGGACCCGGGAAGTGTTCTTTGAACGCGAGAATGTGATTCTCTTCTAGCTGGCGGCGAACCCGTGGGCGCAGAAGTCCCACACTTCCTCGGCTGTGATGGGGTGCGCGGCGTCTTCGCTGTCGGCGCCGGACTGTTGCGCGACGAACATGACTGTCTGCATTGTCATCGCGGCGATCCGGCGCGGGTTGACTCCGGGGCGCAACTCACCGGCCGCGTCGGCGTCCTCCATCAACTCGGTCAGCAACGCGTGCAAGGGCGCGTGGGCGATTTTGACCTCGGAGGGATGGGAAACCAGGAGGCGGGGCGCGAAATCGGTAAACAGCGGCCGCTTGGCGTCGGGGTCGGAGCGCGACGTCTCGAACAGCAACTTGACTGCAACCTTCAACCGTTCCATCGGATCCGAATGGCCTGCGGTGGCGGCGCGAATCTGGTCGGCGGACCTGCTCAGGGCGTCCTCGAAGAGCGCGAGCAGGAGCTCATGCTTGCCGTCGAACTGCAGGTAAAAGCTGCGTAGGGACTGCCGGGACCGGTCGACGACCTCCTGGACAGTGAAGTCGGTGCTGCCTTTCTCGATGATGATCGCCTGAGCGGCATCGAGGAATCGCTGGACACGTTGACCGGCCCGCAGCTTTGCGGTCTTGATCGAGCGTTCGACGGCGCGTTGCTTCCAGGCCGGCTCTTCGCTGGGGGTAGTCATCGCTCGCCCGCACGTGTGCAGCGAAATGAGAACATCGTTGTACTGTACAGGAGAACGCCGTGCAAAAGAGGTGTTGAAAGCCCAATCGACCGACGTGTCCGAGATTGTAACTTTCGCATGACGAGAATAGTATTCTCCTCGCGGCTGTTCAGGAAGGCTTTCCGAACACAGCAATGTTTTTGTCACGGTGGACCAACAGCTGGCCGCGTCGCCGCCAGTTGGCATATCGCCGACGGGTTCGCCGGATGGTCCTGGTGTGGGGCAGCGGACGCGAGGAACAAATGGGGAATTCGCCGTCAGAGGACGACGAGCCGCGGCGCTGAACCGCGGGCTCGCAAGCCCGCGCCAGCCGTCCGCGTGAGTTCCCTTGAGCTGCCCAGCAATCCGTCGAGCACCAAGACCCGTTTGACGTGGTGTCCCAAACTGTGCTCGGCGGTGAAGCCGATGCCACCGAGCACCTGCTGGCAGTGCTTGGCCGCGACCAGCGTGGCCTTACCCGCGGCCGCTTTGGCCAGCAGCCCGGTCAGATCGGGGTTGCCCATGCCGGGGAGGCTCAGCGTCGCCTCGGCGCCTTCGATGGCCACCAGCGTCTCGGCCAGACGGTGCCGAACCGCCTGGAACCCTGCGATCGGCCTGCCGAACTGAACCCGGTCCAGCGCGTGCTGGCGGGCCAGTGTGAGCATCGCCCTCGCCGAGCCGACCAACCACCAGCCCACTGCTCGACGTGCCTCCGACATCCGCATCAGCTCGCCGTCGGGCACCTGCCGCAGCGGCAGCCCCCCTAGAACCGGGTGCGTCGCTTCCGTATTGCTTTGACGTTCCCAGACCACCCAGCGGCCGCCCGCGTACGGCATCGGCGGGGTTCCACCAGGCAGACCGCCGATGGTCTCCAGCATCACATCGTTGAGAACTGAAGCGTGCGAACCTGTTTCGCCCAGCAGCCGGAACACCAGCGGTATCGCGATGTCGGGCATCTCGGACAGCATCTCGGCCCAGCCCAGTTCGGCCAGCGCCGCGTCCAGCTCGGCGCCGGAGCTCGACAGCATCGATTTCCGCAGTCCGTCCTCGAGCATCTGGAGTGACTCTTTATCCACGATCACTCCTTGCCGAGGTCCAGCAGGCGGCGGGCGATGATGTTGCGCTGCACCTCGGCGGTGCCGCCGTAGATGGTGGCTGCTCGCGAGTACAGGTACTCGGTGCGCCACGCGGTCTCGTCGAGCTCGATGGTGCCCGGCAGCAGATCGTGGACCGTGTCGTAGAGCTTCTGTTCGGCACCTGCCAGCAACACCTTGTCGATCGAAGTGTCCGCGCCGAGCTTGTGACCGTCGGCCAGCCGATGCTGGGTGACCCTGGACCGGCAGCGCAGCGTGTGCAGCGCGAGATAGGCCTCGCCCATCTCCAAGTCCACGGCCTTGCCCATTGCTCTGACTTCGCCGATCAGCGCGTCGAATCGTGAGTACAGGTAGGCGATTCGCTGCCAGAAGCACGTCGAGCGTTCATACGGCAGCAGGTCCATCGCCAGCCGCCAGCCGTCGCCCGGCTCGCCGAGCATCCGGTCGGCCGGCACCACCACGTCGTCGAAGTACACCTCGCAGAACTCGTCGACGTCGTGCATAGTGCGCAACGGGCGCACCGTGACCCCCGGGGAGTCCAAGTCGACGAAAAAGGCTGTGATGGCTTCGTGATTCGGTGTTCCCGGCGCCCCGGTCCGGGTGAGTAGCACGCACCGGGTGGCGTACTGCGCGAAACTCGTCCACACCTTCTGGCCGTTGACAATCCACGTGTCGCCGTCCTGTACCGCGCGTGTGGTCAGCGACGCCAGGTCACTGCCTGAGCCGGGTTCGGAGAAGCCCTGACACCACGACTCCTGGCCGGACAGCAGCCTCGGCACCATCTCGGCGGCCAGTTCTGGGCGCGCGTAATCGATCATCGTCGGGGTCAGCACGTCGAGCATCGAGTACGGCCCGGGATGGTCGAGTCCGC
>NZ_JAVHWM010000133.1:0-47527 GCF_032159765.1 Mycobacterium sp.
GCGCGGCTCGCCGCTCTTGCGGCCAATCGTGGTCAGCAGCGCCACGGGAATCTTCTGGAATTCTCCGCCGAGCCGTCCGCCACTGCGGCGGTACATGAACGCGTTGGCCCGTGACATCCACTTGATGATGAAGTCCGTGTACCGCTTGTTCAGGTGTCGCGGCGGCGGCTTCGGCATTCGTTGAGGCTATCGCGTGATGTAGGGCCGGATGCTCGCCCGGATGCGATGGATCTTCCCGTCGTGCTCCGGGATCACGAAGACCTCGTCGAGGTGGGCTCCCACTCGCCGTCCTGCGAGTGACGGCTTCGTCACCAGGTCGTAGCGAGCCCGGACCTCGTCGCCCGTCACCGTGTACTCGGGCGGGGTGGTCGAGGCAATCACTCTGTACTGAAGACCACGATTCAAGCTGCGGCGCAGGTGATTTCCTGAGAAACCGGTCTTGAGGCCAACCTCGACTCGTGTGCAGTCAGGGGCAAACTCCACGCCGTCGGCATTGTGCGAAGTCAGCGCATCGATGTACGCCTGCGCGACGGCGATCCGCTCGGTCTCGGTGTAGATGCGGGTGTCGGGCATCAGATCCGCTCGATGATCGTTCCGGTGGACAATGCCCCGCCGGCACACATGGTGATCAACGCGGTGCTCTTGTCCGAACGCTCCAACTCGTGCAGCGCGGTGGTGATCAGGCGGCTACCTGTGCAGCCGACCGGGTGACCCAACGCGATCGCGCCGCCGTTGACGTTCACCGTATCCATGTCAGGTTCATGGACCCGTGCCCACGACAGCACCACCGACGCGAACGCCTCGTTGATCTCGGTGATGTCGATGTCGCCCATCTTCATCCCCGCCTTCTCCAGCACCCGGGTCGTCGACTGCACCGGACCGTCGAGGTGGTAGTACGGCTCAGCACCGACGAGCGCCTGGCTGACGATCCGTGCCCGCGGCGTCAACCCCAGCGCCTTCGCCTTGTCTTCGTCCATCCAGAGCACCGCCGCTGCCCCGTCGCTGATCTGCGACGACGTCCCTGCAGTGTGAATGCCGCCGTCCTGCACAGGTTTCAGCTGGGACAGCCCTTCCAGCGTGGTGTCCCGCAGACCCTGGTCGCGGGTGACCGGCGCGCGCTCGGAGGTGGGCCGCTTGTTCTCGTCGAGCACCGGAGCCTCGATGGGGCTGACCTCACGGTCGAACCGGCCCTCGTCCCACGCCTGCTTGGCATTCCGCTGCGAGGCTAAGCCGAACTCGTCGATGTCCTCGCGGGTGATGCCGCGTCGCTTGGCGATCCGCTCAGCGGCCGTGAATTGATCGGGCAAGTCGATGTCCCACGACTCCGCGCGCCAATTGCGGTCCGGCCCGGCGTTGGCGCCCAGCCCGATGCGGCTCATCGCCTCGATGCCGCACGCGATGCCGATGTCGATCGCCCCTGCGGCAATCAGCCCGGCGATCAGGTGGTTGGCCTGCTGGCCGCTGCCGCACTGACAGTCGACGGTGGTGGCGCCTGCCTGCTCCGGCAAACCCGCCGTGAGCCACGCGGTCCTGGTGATGTTGTTCGACTGTTCGGCGTACTGCGTGACGCAGCCGCCGATGAGCTGCTCGACGTCGCCGGCGCTGATGCCGGCCTTCTCCACAAGAGCCTTTTGCACGGCACCCAACAGCTCGGTTGCATGCAGTCCGGACAACCATCCGTTGCGCTTACCGATCGGGCTGCGAGTGGCCTCAACGATGACAGGGTTACCCATTCCGTCAGGCTAGAACACGTTCCATTACTCTGACAAGCGACGATGCCAAGACGCCTTTTGTCTGCGGTGAAGGCATGTTTTACTGGAACTAGAACACGTTGTAATAAGGAGCCCAGCAATGCCCAGCCCCCACCTGCCGCCCGGCTTCGACCCTACGGATCCCGACATCTGCGTGAAGGGCATGCCCGTCGAGGAGTTCGCCGAGCTGCGCAAGGCCGCGCCGATCTGGTGGTGCGAGAACACTCCCGGTCGCGCCGGCGGATTCAACGACGGCGGCTACTGGGTGGTGACCAAGCATCAGGACGTCAAAGAGATGTCCCGCCGCAGCGACGTGTTCTCCAGTTTCGAGAACGGCGTCATCCCCCGGTTCAACGACGACATCGAGCGCGAGAACATCGACGTGCAGCGATCCGTGATGCTGAACATGGACGCGCCGCACCACACCCGTCTTCGCAAGATCATCGCCCGCGGGTTCACCCCGCGGGCTGTCGAGCGGCTGCGTGAAGAGCTGAACGACCGAGCCCAGAAAATCGCCATGGCGGCGGCCTCCAGTGGCGCCGGAGACTTCGTCGAGCAGGTGTCGTGCGAGTTGCCGCTGCAGGCCATCGCGGGGCTGCTCGGCGTGCCGCAAGAGGACCGCATGGAACTGTTTCGCTGGTCGAACGAGATGACGGGCAACGACGACCCCGAATACGCAGACGTCGACCCGAAGGCGTCGTCAATCGAGCTGATCATGTACGCGATGAAGATGGCCGAGATCAAGTCGAAGAACCCCGGCGACGACATCGTGACGACACTGATCGAAGCAGACATCGAAGGCGAGAAGCTCTCCGACGACGAGTTCGGCTTCTTCGTCGTCATGCTCGCCGTCGCCGGCAACGAGACCACACGGAACTCCATCACCCACGGCATGATCGCGTTCGCCGAACACCCCGATCAATGGGAGCTTTACAAAAAGGAGCGGCCGGCAACCGCCGCCGACGAAATCGTCCGATGGGCGACGCCGGTGACGTGCTTCCAGCGCACCGCGCTCGAGGACACCGAGCTCGGGGGGGTGCAGATCAAGAAGGGCCAGCGACTGGTCATGTTCTACCGGTCGGCGAACTTCGACGAAGAAGTCTTCGAAGACGCAGAAAAGTTCGACATCATGCGAGACCCCAACCCGCACGTCGGTTTTGGCGGCACCGGCGCGCACTACTGCATCGGCGCGAATCTGGCGAAGATGACCATCGACCTGATCTTCAACGCAGTTGCCGACCACATGCCCGATCTGACTCCGCTGTCCGATCCGGTGCGGTTGCGGTCCGGTTGGCTCAACGGGATCAAGCACTGGGAGGTCGACTACACCGGCAAGTGTCCGGTGAAGCAGTAATGTCTGATCTTCGCGCAAGCGGCTCATCCGCGATGGACTTCTCACTCGAGCCCGAGCAGCAAGCCGTCGCCGACGTCGTCACCTCCGCGCTCGAACGCGACAACAGCTGGGACGCTCTCGTTGCAGGCGGGGTGACAGCACTGCCGATCCCCGAGCGCCTCGGCGGCGACGGCGTCGGGCTGCCCGAAGTCGCGACCGCGCTCACCGAGATCGGGCGGCACGGCCTGATCAGCCCGGCGCTGGCCACATTGGGGCTCGGTGTGGTTCCTCTCCTTGATCTCGCCACCGACGAGCAGCAGGATCGTTATCTCGCAGGCGTGGCCAAGGGCACGGTGCTGACGGCCGCGCTCAACGAGCCCGGTTCGCCGCTGCCCGAGCGACCTGACACCAGGCTCGCCAATAATCGCTTGACCGGCACCAAGATTGGCGTGCCGTACGCCGAGCAGGCGGAGTGGATCGTCGTTACTGCCGATAGCGGGGTGGCGGTGGTGTCGCCGAAGGCGGCAGGCGTGCAGGTGACCAAGACACCGACGTCGAACGGCTCCGACGAGTACGTCGTCACGTTCTCCGATGCGGAGGTCGACACGGTGCTGGCCGGCGCTACAGCTCACCGTGTGAACCAGCTGGCATTGGCGATGACCGGCGCGTATGCGGCGGGCCTGGTGGCCGGAGCGTTGCGGCTGACCGCCGACTACGTGGGCAGCAGGCACCAATTCGGAAAGCCGTTGTCCACCTTCCAGACCGTGGCCGCTCAGCTTGCGGAGGTCTACATCGCCTCCCGCACAATCACATTGGCGTCGACGTCGGTGGTCTGGCGGTTGGCAGAAGGTCGTGACGCCGACGACGATCTCGACGTGCTTGGGTACTGGCTGACCTCCCAGGCACCACCCGTGATGCAGATCTGCCACCACCTGCACGGCGGGATGGGAATGGACATCACCTACCCTATGGATCGTTACTACTCCACGATCAAGGACCTGACCCGACTACTGGGTGGGCCATCTCATCGTCTCGACCTGGTGGGAGAGCTATGTTCATCGAACTGACCCCGGAGCAACGGCAGCTGCAAGCCGAGCTACGGCAATACTTTTCGAGCCTCATCTCCCCCGAAGAGCGGGCCGCGATGGAAGCTGACCGGCACGGCAAGGCGTACCGGACGGTGATCAAGCGCATGGGTTCGGACGGCAAGCTCGGTGTCGGATGGCCGAAGGAGTTCGGCGGCCTGGGATACGGCCCGATCGAGCAGTCGATCTTCGTCAACGAAGCCCACCGGGCCGACGTGCCGCTGCCTGCGGTGACGCTGCAGACCGTCGGGCCTACTCTGCAGGCGTTCGGCAGCGAACTCCAGAAGAGAAAGTTCCTGCCTTCGATTCTCGCCGGTGAGGTTCACTTCGCCATCGGCTACACCGAACCCGAAGCCGGCACCGACCTGGCGTCGCTGCGCACCACCGCGGTGCGGCACGGCGACGAGTACATCGTCAACGGCCAGAAGATCTTCACCACCGGCGGACACGACGCCGACTACGTCTGGCTGGCGTGCCGTACCGACCCGGACGCCGCGAAACACAAAGGCATCTCGATGCTGATTGTCGACACAACGGATCCGGGCTATTCCTGGACACCGATCATCCTGTCGGACGGCGCACACCACACCAATTCCACCTACTACAACGACGTTCGCGTGCCCGCCGACATGCTCGTCGGCGAGGAGAACGGCGGCTGGAGGTTGATCACCACCCAGCTCAACAACGAGCGCGTCATGCTCGGTCCGGCCGGTCGCACGGCCGGCGTCTACGACCGGGTGCACGCGTGGGCCTCGAAGCCAGGCGCCGACGGTGTCACGCCAATCGACCACGACGACGTCAAACGCGCGCTCGGCGAGATCTATGCCATGTGGCGAATCAACGAGTTGCTCAATTGGCAGGTCGCGGCGGCGGGTGAGACCATCGACGTCGCCGACGCCGCAGCGACGAAAGTGTTTGGGACCGAGAAGATTCAGTACATCGGACGACTGGCCGAAGAGATCGTCGGCAAGTACGGCAATCCCGCGGAGCCGGAGACCGCAGAGTTGCTGAACTGGTTGGACTCCCAGACCAAGCGCAATCTGGTCATCACGTTCGGCGGCGGTGTCAACGAGGTGATGCGGGAGATGATCGCGGCGGCGGGCCTGAAGGTGCCGAGGGTTCCAAGGTGAAACCAGAGGACATTCACACAGCCGTCGATCAGATCAAGGCAGCGGGACGCAGCAAGCCCCGAGTGGGGCGAGATCCGGTGAACCAGCCAATGATTCGGCACTGGGTCGACGCGATCGGCGATGACAACCCGATCTACATCGACGAAACCGCGGCCACGCAGGCCGGTCACCCCGGCATCGTCGCTCCGCCGGCGATGATCCAGGTGTGGACGATGATGGGACTGGGCGGCAATCGCCCGGACGACGACCCGATCGGCCCGATCATGGAGCTGTTCGACGCCGCAGGGTATATCGGGGTAGTCGCCACCAACTGCGAGCAGACCTACCACCGGTATCTGCGGCCAGGTGAGGACGTCAGCGTCGTCGCCGAACTCACCGACGTCGTGGGACCGAAGCAGACCGCACTCGGCGAGGGCTATTTCGTCAGCCAGAAGATCACCTGGCAGGTCGGCGACGAAGATGTCGCCGAAATGAACTGGCGCATACTCAAGTTCAAGCCGCGGGACGACGACACCTCGGCTGCGGTCCCCGACGACCTCAACGCCGACGCCATGATGCGCCCGGCTCAATCACGGGACACGAAGTTCTTCTGGGACGGTATCAACGCTCACGAGCTGCGGATTCAGAAGCGTGCCGACGGCAGTCTGCAGCATCCGCCTGTGCCTGCCCTGTGGCAGGACAAGCTGGACCCGATCGACTATCAGGTTGCCAGCGGCAAGGGAACGGTGTTCAGTTTCGTCGTTCACCACGCCCCCAAGGTGCCTGGTCGCACACTGCCGTTCGTCATCGCGCTCGTGGAACTCGAAGAGGGGGTGCGGATGCTCGGCGAGCTCCGCAATGTGGACCCGTCAACCGTGGAGATCGGAATGCCCGTCCGCGCAACGTATATCGACTTTCCTGCCAATGACGTCGGTCCCGCGTGGACCCTATACGCGTGGGAGCCCAACACATGAGTGCCCCCACGATCGACGTAGGCACGAAGCTGCCCGAGCTGTCGATCTACGGCGACCCGACGTTCATCGTCTCGACCGCGATCGCCACGCGCGACTACCAGGACGTGCATCACGACCGGGACAAGGCGCAGGCCAAGGGATCCAAGGACATCTTCGTCAACATCCTCACCGACACCGGCCTCGTGGAGCGCTACGTCACCGACTGGGCGGGCCCGAAGACGATCGTCAAGTCGATCGGGCTGCGGCTCGGCGTGCCGTGGTACGCCTACGACACGGTGACCTTCCGAGGCGAGGTAACCGACGTATCAGACGGCATCGTCACGGTGAAAGTCGTTGGCAGCAACAGCCTTGGCGATCACGTCGTCGCCACGGCCACGCTTGCTGTCGACTCTTCGCGCGAGCGCTCATCGACGACTATCGGGGACGCGTAATGCCGGGTGAACTGTCCGGCAAGGCCGCGATCGTCGGCATCGGCGCCACGGACTTCTCCAAGGACTCCGGCCGCAGTGAGCTTCGGCTCGCATCGGAGGCGGTGCTCGACGCCCTCGACGACGCCGGCCTGACGCCCGCGGACGTCGACGGCATGGTGACGTTCACGATGGACTCCAACACCGAGGTCGCGATTTCGCGGGCCGTCGGAATCGGCGACCTGAAGTTCTTCTCGAAAATCCATCACGGCGGCGGCGCGGCCTGCGCGACTGTTCAGCAGGCGGCGATCGCGGTCGCCACCGGCGTCGCGGATTGCGTTGTGGCGTACCGGGCCTTCAACGAACGGTCAGGCGTGCGGTTCGGGCAAGTGCAGGCTCGGCTGTTCGAGAACGCCGACTCGACGGGCGTCGACAACTCGTTTTCCTATCCGCATGGTTTGTCGACTCCGGCCGCACAGGTGGCGATGATCGCCAGGCGCTACATGCATTTGTCCGGGGCGACGAGCCGCGACTTCGGGGCCGTGTCGGTGGCTGACCGCAAGCACGCGGCCAACAACCCGAAGGCCTACTTCTACGAAAAGCCGATCACCATTGAGGACCACCAGAACTCGCGATGGATCGCCGAGCCGCTGCGCTTGCTGGACTGCTGCCAGGAAACCGACGGCGCTGTCGCGTTGGTGGTGACGTCGGCCGAGCGGGCCAAGGATCTCAAGCACCGTCCCGCGATCATCGAGGCGGCGTCACAGGGGTCGAGCCCCGATCAGTACTCGATGGTTAGCTACTACCGGCCAGAACTCGGCTTGCCCGAGATGGGGCTGGTGGGCGATCAACTGTGGTCCCAGTCGGGTTTGAAGCCCACTGACATCCAGACCGCTGTCCTTTACGACCATTTCACGCCGTTCACCCTGATTCAGTTGGAGGAGTTGGGGTTCTGCGGTCAGGGGGACGCGAAGGACTTCATCGCCGACGGCGCGATCGAGATGGGCGGGCGGCTGCCGATCAATACGCACGGCGGCCAACTGGGCGAGGCGTATATCCACGGTATGAACGGCATCGCGGAGGGCGTGCGACAGCTGCGCGGCACGTCGGTGAACCCGGTTCCGGACGTCGAACACGTGCTCGTCACCGCGGGCACCGGCGTACCGACGTCGGGCCTGATCCTCGGCTGACGCGGCTCCGGTCGCCGATCTTGCACACGTGTTTGTCACCGTTAGACACCGGCGTACCGACCTCAGAAGTTATCCGGGGCTAACTGCGTGCTGGACACAGGATGCTCGGCGGGGGGCGGGCGGATGGGGCGGACCCGTCCGCTATCCGGCCCCGATGATCGCCCGCTCACCTGCAAATTCAATGCCTAGGGTCTATAAGCAACTTCTGATGGATGTACTCTGGTGGTGCGCAAAACATACCTCTAGGTCACTGACCAGTAATGTGACAAACTGTTGGTTGGAAACGCGGGCGACGAGAGAGGTGACCGTGGAACTGCAGCAAACAAATTATGCTGCGCCAGCCCAGTTGCTGCTCGGCCTGCGGGGTGACACGAGGTGACCCGATCACTACGCGCTAGCCCGCAACACTCGGCTCGATCCGATGGGCCGGCGAGCCGGCAGACGAGTGGCGATCGTGCCGCGGCAACGACGAAGTCGTCGGTGCCTCTGAAGCAGAGCGCGAATGGTGAATTGCGTCGCAGCTTCGGGTGGCGATCACTGGCCGCGGTGGGTGGTCTGGCATCGACGTTTCTGTTGTCGGTTGTCGTGGTTCGCAGTCTTGCCGCCCAGGAAGCCGCGACATTTTTCGCGATTCTCGCGGCACTGTCCTTCGGACCCAAGGTTGGATGTCTCGGAATGGGCCCCAACCTCATTCGGCTGATCACCGCGGAGCCCGATCCAATCGTCCGACGTCAGATTGCGGGCACGCACATCCAGGCGACCCTTCTCCTCACGGGCCTCAGTGCGCCACTGATTGCTCTAGTCGGCTGCAACGGGCTTCTGGGGCATGACGATTTCTTGCCGGTCTTCATCATGGCCACCTTCCTCATCGCCATCGAATCTGTTCGCCTTCTCATCGGCGACATCTTCGCCGCCGCCGGTCGAGTGCGCGCTTCGGTCGCGAGCATGCATTACGTCCGCAGCTTGCTGGTCCTGCCCTTTGTGGCACTTGTCCTGTTCGCTGTCGGCCGGCCTTCCCTGATTCTGGTCGTGTCCACTTTCTTGGCTGTCTCAGCCGTGCATTTCGCGTTCACTGTCGTTCACGTTCGGCACGACGTGAAGATGCTCAAATTCTCCGACGGAATGTCCACACTGCGGCTGGCAATCAGGCAGGGCGCGCAGTTGTCGAGCCTCGACCTGGCGGAGTTCCTCGTCCTTCAAGGAACGATCTGGCTGGCCACTGCCACACTCAGCCCCGAGATCGCGACTCAATACGCTGCGGCCGTGACTCTTGCGATGCAGGTCACGGTGTTAGAGAGCCTTGCGGCACTCTCCGTCGCCGCGCCCGCCGGACGACTCTGGGCGGCGGGCAAGAAGGATCAGGTCGTCAGAATGCTCTCCAATAACTCGACGCTGAGCGTCGTCGTGGTCCTCGTCGTGGTGGCGGTTCTGGCCACTCTGGGCCCGTTCGCCTTACAGCTCGCATACGGCCCGGCCCTGCGCCCGGCGGCCGCGATGCTGCTGGTGATCGCCATCGGCGGTATTTTTCAAGCCTTCTGCAAGAGCAGCATCATCCTGCTGATCGTCAGTGGGCACATCGGTGCAGCGGCTCGTACAGCAACGATTCTGCTCATCGTCGCAGTGCCGGCGGCTGTGGCCGCAGTGTTGTTGAGCGGGCCAATCGCCCTCGCGATAGTAACCTCGCTGAGTATTGCGTCAATGTCGCTGTGCCAGTTCTTTACCGCGCGCAAGGTCGTCGGCGTGGGTTCCCACGCCCACTTTCACGTCATCCGCGCGTTGAGAGAAATAAGGAATGACCCCGACGTCGAGTCAAGTACTACTCAGGTGACGACGAAACCACGAGAGGCGATGACGCGCAGGACCGACAACCGCGGGGCGTCCTATCCCTATCAGGCGGAGTCGTGAGGCGGCAGCTCGCCTAACGGCGATTCCACGCAACTTATTGCCGTAGAACAGTTTACAGAAGTCACGAGTACGCGACCCCGAGTTTCGATTTCACGTGATCTGCGAGCCGCAATGTCAGCGAGAGCAACGTCAGAGTCGGATTCGCATAACCCAGGCCGGTCGGAAATACAGAACTTCCCGCGAGATAGACGTTGGTGAGGCCGTGGACGAGGCAGTTCTCGTCCAAGACACCGAGCGCCGGATCGACATGCATGCGGGTACCGCCCATCTGGTGGTGGAACCCGGGCTGACGCGGACGGCTGGGCCCCAGGAAGCCCGACCACCGGTGGAAGCGTCCGATGCCCGCGGCTTCGATCTGTGAACCGAAGATGGCGATCGAGCGGTCAATGTTGTCGCGATCACCCTGGGACCACCGCCAATCGAGCTTGATCCGCTGACGGCCCAACGCATCCCGTGTGTCTGAAAGGCTCAGCTTGTTGTCCCGTTCCGCGGTTTGCTCCGGAGCTGCCCACAGTTCAATGGTCTCGTAGCGCCGTCGATCTGCCTCCTGTTGCGACCACCCGCCGCGCCACTCCTCGTAGTATCGGTGCCTGCTCTCCAAGAATGCGCTCGTGGCGTCGCGCGGCGACCGTAGAAGCGGCCGAAGGTGTCCAAAGAGGTTGGATTCCCTCTCCTTCCGCCGTACGGCAGCCGACAGCGATGCCATCGCGAGGTGGGTTTCCGTGCCGAAAGTGCGGCCGCGCGGGATCAGCCCGACGCTCATATTGAGAAGGTTCTCAGACCGCTTCACGTCCTCGGCGATCGTCAGAAATCCGCTGACCATGTGCCGACCCACCCAGTGGAGGTCGTAAAGCCCAATCTCGTCGAACAATTCATGCCGGCTCGGGTCGATGGTTCCCATCCGAAACTCCGGATGGCTCGTGACATAACGCCCGACGTTGTCGTGCCGGTTGCCGACCGCGCCGGGCCGGGTCAACGCCGACGAGAGCAGCAGCTGGGAGTTCTCGACGCCGCCGCCGGCGACGACGAAGAGCTTTGCCGCGACCGAGAACCTCTCACCGTTCCCACGCGCGACACTCAAGCTTTGTGCCCGCCCCGGCGCGCTGTCCGCATCCAGCGCCAGGCCGGTGCAGCCAAGGTAGATGTCGACATTGGCTGCCGACAGCAGATCGTCTCGGTAACGCACTGCGAAGACATCGCGTGGCCCGTGCTGGCAGATTCGGGTGATAAGAACGCCATCCGGAGTATCGATGGGCTGTGCGGTGTCGCTTGACCAATTGTTGGCGGCATAGTCGAAGGGGCCACCGTTCCAGACGGATTGCGCACGTCGAAAGAATGGATCGAGATCCTCTAACGTCACCGGCCAGCATGCACTTGATTGACCGGTGCACGGAGCAAGGTCGATTTCCTCGGGAGGCAGGCACCGCGCGTATCGGCGACCGTCGTCCGGATCTGCTGTGTACACCCACATGTTTGTGGTTCCGCCGAACTGCTTTCGCCGACCCTCGGCAATGGCATCTTTGTCGAAGTAGTAAGAGTCGACTTCTCCAGCAGCGAGGCGCTGGGCGCTGTCGTCGTACGTGAACTGTCCACTCTCGAGCAGAGTCACCCGAACGGGGAGATCGATGAATTCACGGGCAAAAGTGATGCCCGCCGCGCCGGCGCCGATCACGCAAATGTCGGTTTCAACGACGACAGGCGTGTTCGCGCCTTGGGTGATCAACATTCCGCGCCTCTCAGGGTCCAGCTTTCCTATCTGGCAAGAGAACTCAGGCCGGGACTAGCTCGACTCCCGAGAGCACCGGTTCGTCCTCTCGGCCTGGTGCGGTGACGGCGGCGACGATCCGCGCGTCCTCCTGCCAAATCCGCGCGAGCAGCATCTCGCCGGGGTATGCGACGCCGGCGAACCGCGCGCCGTAGCTGCGAACCCGGCTCACGTCGCTGTCGAGGCAGGCGTCCACTATGGCCTTGCAGGCAATCCCGAAGCTGCACAGGCCGTGCAGGATAGGTCGCGGAAAGCCCGCTGCAGCAGCGAATTCCGGGTCGGAGTGCAGCGGGTTGCGGTCACCGCAGAGCCGGTAGAGCAGAGCCTGCTGCGGAAGCAGCGGCAGCGGCACCTCGTGATCGGCGGGCCCGTCGGGGACGGTCGATGACGTCGACGGCCCGCGCTCGCCACCGAACCCGCCTTCACCGCGGGCGAAGATCGACCTGCGCTGGGTCCACAGCGGTGTGCCGTCGGTGGCCGCCACGGTCGTCTCGGTCACCACCACCGCGGCCTTGCCCTTGTCCCAGACCTCGACGATCCTGCTGGTCGAGCGCGCGCTGCCGGACGGCGGCACCGGCCCTGGCACTGTCACGTGCTCAGAGGCGTGCAAGATCCTCGCCAGGTCGATCTCGACGCCCGGCCAGCTGACCTTCGGCGGCTCGGTGTCGTTGAACGTCGCGGCCACGCAGCCGAATGTCGGCAGCACCTGCGGTGTGTGGTCAACCAGATAGCTCAGCTCGCGCGGGTTCATCGGGTCGGCGCCTGCACCAAGTCCGAGATGGTAGAGCTGCACATCGCTGCTGCTCCAACTGAATTCAGTCGCCGGGAGCTCGGCGCCAATCGCCAAAGACGGGTCGATGGGCATGTCAGCTCTTTTCGGTCTCCGGGTTCTCGGCGATGTGCAACGCCGCCAGATAACCAAACACCATGGCGGGCCCGATTGTCCCGCCGGGCCCCGGATATGTGTGACCCATCACGGGGGCACTGACGTTCCCTGCGGCGTACAACCCACTGATGACGCTGCCGTCGTCGCGTAGCGCCCGGCCGTGCACGTCCGTGCGGATGCCGCCCTTGGTGCCGAGATCGCCGGGCACCATCTTGGCCGCGTAGTACGGGGCATGGCTGATCTCACCGAGGTTGGGGTTGGGCTTGTTCGTTGGATCGCCGTAGTACTGGTCGTACGCGCTTTCGCCGCGGTGGTAATCGTCGTCGACGCCGGAGCGCGCGAACCTGTTGAAGCGCTCGACCGTCGACACCAGCTGTTCGGCAGGCAGGCCCGCCTTTTGCGCGAGTTCCTCGAGCGTGTCGGCCTTGACGATCACTCCGCTGTCCAGCCACTTGTTCGGAATGCGTTGTCCCGGATTCAATCCCGCAAAGATGTAGCGGTCCCGGTATTGCTGGTCGAACACCAGCCACGCCGGAACGTTCTCGCCCGGGCCCGCGCCCTGCCCCCACTGGCCGCCGTACATGTGATGGCACGCTTCGACGTAGGGCATGGATTCGTTCATGAACCGCGCACCCGACATATTGACGATGATCGATCCCGGGGAATTGCGCTCGGACAGCGCGAACCACGGCGCACCGACCAAAGGCACGGTCGGTCCCCACCACGCGTCCTCCATCACATCGAGGCCGGCGCCGAGCTTCTCGGCGGCCAGGATCCCGTCGCCAGTGTTGGCCTTTGCGCCGACGGTCCACTCGGTGGTGATCGGCGCGCGTTGGTACTTGACCCGCATCTGCTCGTTGTGCTCGAAGCCGCCGGATCCGAGGATCACCGCTTTGCGTACCCGAATCAGTTGGGGCTCAGCGGATTCTGGTCCGCTCGTATCGCGGACGTAGACTCCGCGCACCACGCGGTCCTCGACGAACAGGTCGGTCAGCGCGGTGTTCAGCAGCACCGGCACGCCGGCGTCACGCAGCCCGATCCGCAGCGGCCCGATGAGTGCGCGCCCCATGCCGACAAGGTTCTTCCCCGTGGCCTTGGCCCACATGGTTCGCGCGCCGACTTTCAGACTCCGGAGCACGCCGCGCGGGTGGCGCTTGAGCATGTTCAGCCGCACGTAATCCTGTTGCATGACAACGACATTGAGTGGCACCTTGCCGTACGCCGGTTCGAGCCCGGCTTCGTCGGGGCCCAGCTTGTGCGCGTTGAACGGCTTCGGCTCGATCGACCTTCCGCCGGCTCGGCCCCCCGGCGCCTCGGGGTAGTAATCCGAATAGCGCGGCACCCAGCACATTTTCAGAGGAGTCTTCTTCAGCACGAACGAGAGCATTTCCGGCCCCCGCTCGAGATAGGTATCGATGCGCTCGGGCTCGACGACGTTGCCGATGATGCCGTGCAGATACGTGCGCGCGGCGTCAGCGGTGTCCGTCACGCCGTCTCGCTTGAGGATCTCGTTGTTCGGGATCCACACCCCGCCACCGGATCGAGCGGTCGAGCCGCCGAAGTGCGGGGCCTTCTCGATCACAACTGTCGATAGACCCTTATGAGCTGCTGTCAGTGCGGCTACCATGCCCGCAGCACCGCTGCCCACGACGACGACGTCGTACTCCTGTCCAGTCATACTAGAACACGTTATAGAATTGGCCCGGTCGGGCGCTACCGACCCCGCCGCAAAGAACAAAGGGGCGACCACCGATGCTCAGCGTTCAGACGCGCGACGAACTTGCTGCGGACCTGGCGGAGGCCGAACGCAGCCGAGTGCCGATCGCCCCGCTGACAGACGAAAACCCCACGATAGACGTGGTTGATGCGTACGAGATCCAGCTCATCAACATCCGCCAGCGGGTCGCCGAGGGGGCCCGCGTGATCGGCCACAAAGTAGGCCTGTCGAGCAAAGCCATGCAGCAGATGATGAACGTCGACGAACCTGACTACGGGCATTTGCTCGACGAGATGGAAGTGTTCGAGGACACCCCGGTCAAGGCGGACAGATATCTGTACCCGCGCGTAGAAGTTGAGGTCGGTTTCATCCTCGCCGAGGACCTGCCCGGCGCGGACTGCACGGAGGACGACGTGCTGGCGGCGACGGCCGCGTTCGCGCCGTCGATCGAGCTGATCGACACCCGCATCACCGACTGGAAGATCAAGCTCTGCGACACCATCTCCGACAACGCGTCGTCGGCGGGATTCGTGCTCGGGAAATCGCGCGTCGCACCGAAGGACGTCGATGTCAAAGGGATCGACGCGGTGCTGACCCGCAACGGCGAGGTGGTCGCCAAGGGCCGCAGCGACGCCGTACTCGGTAATCCTGTGACCGCAGTGGCGTGGCTGGCCCGCAAGGTGGAGAGTTTTGGTGTGAGGCTGCGCAAGGGTGACATCGTGTTGCCGGGGTCCTGCACCCGCGCGATCGACGCCCGGCCCGGTGACCACTTCGTCGCCGACTTCGACGGACTAGGGTCCGTGCAGTTGACTTTCGAATAGAGGAATTCCGATGACATCTAAAGCAAGTGTCGCGATCGTCGGCTCCGGCAATATCAGCACCGACCTGCTGTACAAGCTGTTGCGCTCGGAATGGCTCGAACCGCGCTGGATGGTCGGCATCGATCCGGCGAGCGAGGGCCTCAAGCGCGCCCGTGACCTCGGTCTGGAGACCAGTGCCGAGGGAGCCGACTGGCTGCTGGGACTCGACGAGAAGCCGGATCTGCTGTTCGAGGCGACGTCAGCCTATGTCCACCGTGACGCCGCCCCGCGGTACGCCGAGGCCGGCATTCGCGCGATTGACCTGACGCCCGCTGCCGTCGGCCCCGCCGTGATTCCGCCCGCCAACCTGCGCGAGCATCTCGACGCGCCGAACGTGAACATGATCACCTGCGGCGGCCAGGCCACGATCCCGATCGTGTACGCAGTGTCCCGGGTGGTCGAAGTGCCGTACGCGGAGATCGTCGCGTCGGTGGCATCCGTGTCCGCCGGGCCAGGAACGCGCGCGAACATCGACGAGTTCACCAAGACCACCAGCCGCGGCGTCGAAACGATCGGCGGAGCCACACGCGGCAAGGCGATCATCATCCTCAACCCCGCCGACCCGCCAATGATCATGCGCGACACCATCTTCTGTGCGATCCCCGAAGACGCCGACCGCGACGCGATCGCGCAGTCCATCAAAGACGTCGTCGCCGAGGTGCAGACCTACGTGCCCGGCTACCGGCTGCTCAACGAGCCTCAGTTCGACGAGCCCTCGCTCAACTCGGGCGGCTACGCACTGGTGACGACGTTCGTTGAAGTCGAGGGCGCAGGCGATTACCTGCCGCCGTACTCGGGCAACCTCGACATCATGACCGCGGCGGCGACGAAGGTCGGCGAGGAGATCGCCAAAGAGAGCCTGAGCGCGACCGCTCAAGGAGGCCAAGCATGAGTACCGACATCTACTTCAACCCGATGTGGGATATCCGGATGACGGACACGTCGCTGCGCGACGGGTCACATCACAAGCGTCACCAGTTCACCAAAGAGGAAGTCGGCGCCATCGTCGCGGCGCTGGACGCCGCCGGCGTGCCCGTCATCGAGGTCACCCACGGCGACGGGCTGGGCGGGTCCAGCTTCAATTACGGCTTCTCCAAGACCCCCGAGCAGGAGCTGATCAAGCTCGCCGCCGAGACCGCCAAGGAATCCAAGATCGCCTTCCTGATGCTCCCGGGGGTCGGCACCAAGGAAGACATCAAGGAGGCGCAGAACAACGGCGGCTCGATCTGCCGGATCGCGACGCATTGCACCGAAGCCGACGTCTCCATCCAGCACTTCGGGCTCGCCCGCGAACTCGGCCTGGAGACCGTCGGGTTCCTGATGATGTCCCACACGATCCCGCCGGAGAAACTCGCCCAGCAGGCGCGCATCATGGCCGACGCTGGATGTCAGTGCGTGTACGTCGTCGACTCCGCGGGCGCCCTGGTGCTCGAAGGTGTCGCCGACCGGGTGTCCGCGCTGGTCGCCGAACTGGGTGACGACGCGCAGGTTGGTTTTCATGGCCACGAGAACCTCGGCCTCGGGGTGGCGAACTCAGTGGAGGCTGTGCGCGCGGGCGCCAAGCAGATCGACGGCAGCTGCCGACGGTTCGGTGCCGGCGCGGGCAATGCGCCGGTAGAGGCGCTGATCGGAGTGTTCGACAAGATCGGAGTCAAGACGGGCATCGACTTCTTCGACATCGCCGACGCCGCCGAGGAGGTCGTCGCTCCCGCGATGCCGGCCGAGTGCCTCCTGGACCGCAATGCGCTGATCATGGGCTACTCGGGGGTGTATTCCAGCTTCCTCAAGCACGCGATCCGGCAGTCCGAGCGCTACGGCGTGCCGGCGCACAAGCTGCTGCACCGCGCCGGGCAGCGCAAGCTGATCGGTGGCCAGGAGGATCAGCTGATCGACATCGCTCTGGAGCTCAAGCGCGAGCAGGAGGCGGCGAGCGCCTAGCCACGCGCCGATTTCGTCAACGAACCTGCGTTCGCGTCCGCCAGCAGGCAAATGGCGGTGCCTGGCGCATCCGGAACGTTGCCGGTGCGATCCTGGCCGGAATCGACCAGATAGCTCACCGCATACGGACTACCGTCCAGCGGGCGGCCCGTGTACTTCGGAAATTCCGCCACACACGTCCGATTCGCGACATCCGGGACGGTGCTGTCGACCCACATCGGGGCACGCGCGAACACCTCTGCTTTGTGGGCCGTGGCGCAGTCGACCACCGTCGTCATCAGCTCGCCGACGTCGACCTGCGGCACGTCTGTCATGCAGTCACCGACTGCGAGGTCGACCCACTTCACGCTGCGCGGAGCCGGGGCGGTGGGTGCCGGAGGTGGGGCGGATGCCGCGGTGCTCGTCGGCGCCGCGCTTGTCGGCGTCGTCGCGGGATCTGCGGGCTGCGGCGTGCAGCCCGCCGCGAGTCCCACTGAGATCAGCGATATCGCCAACCCGGACCTACCCGGGGTGGTGAGCGGGAAACGAGTCATCCCTGCAAAGGTTAGGCATGCCGCTAACGCAACGGTTCAACGAGTCGATAAAGGGAACACCATCTCCGAACAGAGGAGCGCAATCCGTGATCATTGCCAGAGCGATCGTTCGCCGAGCTGTGCTGGCCACCATCGCCGCCGCCGTCCTGGTCGGGGTGTCCTTGGCCATCGTCATGCTGCCGACAGCAAAGGCGGAGCCAGCTCCGTGTAGCGCGGCCAACCTGACAACGACCATCGCCACTGTCAATCAGAACATCTCCCAATACCTAGTTGCCCATCCAGACACCAACCAGGCGCTCACTGACGTCGCCAAGCAGACACCGTTCGCGGCTCAATCGGCGTTCTCGTCGTATTTCGACGCCCATCCGGCCGAGGGCGCTGACCTGCACAACCTGCAGCAGCCGCTGCGCGATCTCAGCGATCAGTGTGGTTTCCAGGTGTCGGCCGGGCAGGTCCTCGGCGCGCTGAGCGACCTGTAGAGCGTCACGCGCGGAACAGATAGTTCCGTGCGTCCTCGTGGATTGCCGTCGTCGTCACCCACGTGTTGCGGTGCCACACGCTCATCCGGTACCCGCGGTCGCTCAGGAAGTCGACGACGTCGGCGGCTCGGTACCCGAAGCGCTCGACGTGACGTTCCTCGATCTCGATGAGCAGCGCGGGCTTGAAGCGGTCGATGGTCTCCTTGCCGCCCTCCAGCACCCGCAACTCGGCGCCTTCGACGTCGGCCTTGACGAAGTCGACACGGCCGATGCCGTTGGCTTCGACGAAATGGTCCAACGTGTCGGTTTTGACTAAGACCTCGAGATGGTCGGTGAACTCCTCGTTGGACCCGAGACCCTTGCTGCCGGCGGTAAGGAAAGAGCGGCCTGTGACGGGCACGCCGTGGCGGACCGGCACGCTCATCACTTCGCGGCCTTGCTCGGTGCCGAGCGCGACCGAATGTCGCACGATGTTTCGGCCCTCACGCGGGCGCAGCAATAACGACAAGGTGGGATGTGCGAAGACCAGGGGTTCAATACTGTGCACGGTTCCGTGCGAGCCGATGAGCCGCGACAGCGTGACCGTGTAGTGCCCAAGGGCCGCACCGATATCGATACACGTGTCGCCCGGCTTCACGACTTCGCGTAGACCGAGAAGCTCCGGCTCCGCCCATGGGGTGAATCTGGCGAGCATCCTCAAGCCGGCGACCACCGCGGCACTGCGAAGTTCGGCTATCACGCGGAACACACTAGACGTGCGCCGCCGCCGAGGAGCTCGGCGTATCGGCCATCATCGCTGCCGAGGAGCTCGGCGTATCGGCCATCATTGTTGCCGAGGAACTCAGCGTGTCGGACGGCGTCGCGCCGCTCAGCTGTGCGGTAAGCGCGTCGGCGGCCGAAATCAGGCCGCGGGCATGGTCGGTGATCTCCGCATCGGTGAGTGCGCGACCGATCCGCAGTGAGGCCACCATCGCCTGCCGCCCGCGATGGTCATACACCGGCGCCGAGATCACGCTGATGTCGTGGCGCTGCCTTGCGCGCGACGACTCGCTGCGCAGATATACACGCTCGCCGACGTCGGAGACGATCTCGCCGAGCAGTGCGCGCAACTCATCGGGCAAGTGGGTGGACATGCCAGCCAACAGCGCGTACAGCCGCTGCCCACCGGGCGTCAACCGCTCGACGAGGTAACCGTCTGCCCGGCACTCGGCGATCACGCGGTTCAGCCGCTGGGCGTCGGTGCGCAGCGGGATCGTCGGTTCCTTGGCCAGCCAGCTGCGCACTGCCGCGTCGTCCCACAACACGAACATCAGTCCCACCGGCGGAGCGAACGGATAGCTCTGGCCCACCTCGACGCCCGCCCGGTCTCCCGGCGGCCCAACGAGCTCGAGCAACGTGATGCGGTCGTCCACCACGGCGGACAGCGCCGCCGTCGTGCCGAATTGTGTTGACAGACGGAGAAGTTCGTCGCGGGCCGCGGGGCTGACCCGCAATGACTCCTGGGCCTTGTGCCCAAGCGTGATCAGCGCCGGGCCCAGCCGATAGGACTTGTCGCCTGCGTCTCGGATCAGGTAGCCGGCCTCGGCGAGCGTGGTGACGATGCCGAGGCAGGTGGGCTTGCTGAGATCTACCCGGCGCGCCAGCTCGGACACCCCGAATCGCTCCTGCGGGCGTCGGGCCAGAAAGTCGAGGACCCGCACGACGCGGCTCGTCGGCGGCGACGCACGGGTGGCCGACTCGGGGGCGGGCATGTGGCGGATCCTACCGCGCGTTCCAAATATGAACCGTTAAGGTCAGATAATTGACCGCTTTTAGAACACGTTCTAGTCTCGACGACGTGTACACCGACCCGTTGACCGAGGCGATCGCGGAGGCGGAGAAGCTGGTCGCCGCCGCACCGCACATCGAAACCGAAGCCGATCTTCTCGAGGGCCTGCAGTACCTGGCTCAGGGCATCGCCCACTGCACGCACGTGGCGTTCCACCATGACCGGGACCATCCGTTCTTTCTCAGCGGCACAGGCCCGTTCACGAAGATGGGTTTGGACAACCCTGACACGCTCTACTTCGGCACGCGCGTGCAACCGGGTCACGAGTACGTCGTCTCCGGGAAGCGCGGGACCACCACCGACCTGAGCTTCCAGCTGTTGGGCGGCGAGTACACCGACGAGGGCGTGCCGGTCAGTGAGGCGGCATTCGACGACCGCGAACTCGACGTCTCCGATGATGGCAGCTACGAGTGGCGGTTCACGCCTCAAGGCCCGGCGCAGCTGGTCGTGCGCGAGGTCTACAACGACTGGTCGGCGAGACGCGGCACGATCGCGATCAAGCGCGTCGACACGGCGGGCACGGCGCCGCCGGCGCTCACTGCGCAGACGATTGAAAAGCGGTACGGCAGTGCGGGAAAGCAACTGGTCAACAGGGTCAAGACCTGGTTGCAGTTTCCGCAGTGGTTCTACCTCAACCTGCCGGTCAACACCCTGGTCGCGCCGCGGCTCACCCCAGGCGGCCTCGCGACGCAGTATTCGTCCGTCGGTCACTTCGACCTGACGCCGGAGCAGGCTCTCGTGATCACACTGCCCCAGCCCGATGCGCCCTACCTCGGGTTCCAGCTGGGCAGCCTGTGGTACATCTCGTTGGACTACATCAACCACCAGACGTCGCTGAACGGCACTCAGGCACAGGTCGATCCGGATGGAAAGATACGAATCGTGGTGTCGGACAGCAACCCCGGCGTGACCAACTGGGTGGAGACGCTCGGTCACCGCAAGGGCTATCTTCAGTTCCGGTGGCAGCGGGTGTCGCGCGAGTTGACAGAAGCCGACGGGCCGACGGCCGAGGTCGTCGCTCTCGACGCGGTGCCGTCGGTATTGCCGTACTACGAACAGAACAAGATCACTGAGGAAGATTGGCGAGCGCGGATTGCCCAGCGGCAGTACGAAATCGCTTCGAGGATGCTGGGGTGACAATGGCTGGATTGCTTGACGGAAAAGTTGTCTGCATCAGTGGCGTGGGTCCGGCGTTGGGCACGACGCTGGCGCGCCGGTGCGCCGAATCCGGGGCCGACCTCGTGCTGGCGGCCCGCACGGTTGAGCGCCTCGACGATGTGGCCAAGGAGATCGCCGGCGCCGGCCGGCGCGCCGTCGCGGTGAAGACGGACATCACCGACGAGGCGCAGGTCGACAACCTCGTCGAGGCATCGCTGGCCGCATATGGCCGCATCGACGTATTGATCAACAACGCCTTCCGGGTGCCGTCGATGAAACCGTTGGCCGACACGACGTTTCAGCACATCCGCGACGCTATCGAGCTGACAGTCCTGGGAGCGCTGCGGCTGATCCAGGGCTTCACGCCCGCGCTCGCCGAGGCCGGCGGCTCCGTCGTCAACGTCAACTCGATGGTGATCCGGCACTCACAAGCCAAGTACGGGGCCTACAAGATGGCCAAGTCGGCGCTGCTGGCGATGTCCCAGTCCCTAGCCACCGAGCTCGGGGAGAAGGGAATCAGAGTGAACTCCGTTGCGCCGGGCTATATCTGGGGCGGAACGCTCAAGGGTTACTTCGAACACCAGGCCGGCAAGTACGGCACCACGGTCGACGAGATCTATAAGGCGGCGGCGGTGAACTCCGACCTCAAGCGCCTGCCCACCGAGGACGAGGTGGCCTTGGCGATCCTCTTCATGGCCAGCGACATGTCGTCTGGGATCACCGGTCAGACGCTCGACGTGAACTGCGGGGAGTACAAGACGTAATGACCTCGCGCACGGATGTCGGCACGGTCGACGAGCTGCGCGCGTCGGCCACCAAGGCGTGCGGCCTCGACGACTTCGGTTCCCCTGACGACAACTACCAGGAGGCATTGGCCACCCTGCTCGAGTCCTACCGGCGTGATGCCGATCTGACGGAGTTCGGCAGCAAGATGTGCCGGTTCTTCGTGCGTAATGCCCTCGTCGCGAGGCTGGTCTCGGAAGCGGCGTGGAAGCAATACCCACAGCACGCTGATGTCCCGGTCCAGCGGCCCATTTTCGTGACTGGCCTGCCGCGCACGGGCACTACCCTTATTCACCGACTGCTCACTGCGGATCCAGCACACCAGGGTCTCGAGCTGTGGCTGGCCGAGTACCCGCAACCGCGGCCGCCCCGCGAAACCTGGCCCGACAACCCGGTTTTCGCGCAGATCGACGCGCAGTTCGCCAAGGCGCACGCTGAGAACCCGGATTACACGGGTCTGCACTTCATGACCGCTGACGAGGTCGAGGAATGCTGGCAGCTATTGCGCCAGTCCCTGCACTCAGTGTCGTACGAGACGCTCGCTCACATACCCACCTACTCGCAGTGGCTTGCACAACAGGACTGGACGAAGTCGTATCAGCGGCACCGCAGGAACCTCCAACTGATCGGGCTCAACGACGCCGAGAAGCGTTGGGTGCTCAAGAATCCGAGCCACCTGTTCGCGCTGGACGCACTGTTCGCCGCCTATCCCGACGCGCTCGTCGTGCAATGTCACCGGCCTGCGGAGACGATCATGGCGTCGATGTGCTCACTTGCCCAGCACACGGCGGAGGGGTGGTCGAACAGCTTTTCCGGTGAATTGATCGGCGAGGACTCCCTCGAGACCTGGTCGCGCGGTTTGAGGCTGTTCAACACCGAACGCGCCAAGCGGGATCCGGCGCAGTTCTACGATCTCGACTACTTCGAGTTCACCGCCGACCCGCTCAAGGTGGTCGACGACATCTACGGGCACTTCGGCATCGAATTCGCCGATGCCGGCCGCGCCGCCGTCGAGGCGAGTTACAAAGCCAGCAAGAGGGGTCCGCGTGCCCCCAAGCACACGTATTCCCTTGAGGACTACGGGCTTACCGCAGAGCAGGTGAGGGAGCGGTTCGCGGGGCTCACCTAGCCGTCGCCGGGTGAGGGTGCAGTCGACGCCGGCTCGAGGACGCCTTCGGCGATCGCGTGCTCGATGCTGTCGGCGAGCCGGGGACACGACTTGCTCCGCGCCGGCTGGCCACCCGACTCCCGGACCTCGGCAAAGTACGCGCACCGCTGCGTGGCTTCCGAATTCCACTGCACGGACGTGTGTTCGGGGCCGAGTTTCTTGACGAGCACCGAGACGTGGCAGAACCGGCAGTCGACAGGCTGCAGGCCGGAGTTCAGGTAGCGATCGCGATCTTGTTGCGTGGCGTGCCGCAGCGCCGCAGCGTGCTCTGGTGCAGGGGGAGAAGGCTTGAGCAGCGCGCTGTCTCCATTGCGAGGGGCGTGGTCGTCGTCGTCGTGCGCGCCGTGCACAAGCAACATCGAGCGGGTCAGCTGATCGACGTCGGGAACGCCTTTCTCGTCCTTGCTCATCTTCCTGTCCCGTCGCTTCGCTCGCCCCGGAAGTGGCTCACCCGGTCGTCTGCTCCGCCTTTTCGGCCTCCTGGCGCGCCAGGTTCTCCTCAACCTCGGTGTGCCAGAACTCGTTTGCCTTGGTGGTGTCGACCTCGATCTCGAAGCGGTCGGTCATGTCCGGAGAGACATCGGCGGCGTCGACGTAGAACTGCTGATACCAGCGGCGCATCTGATACACCGCGCCGTCCTCCTCGACGAGCAGCGGGTTGTCGATGCGGGTCTTGTGCTTCCAGATCTCGACATCCTGGAGGAAGCCTTTGCTGACGCCCTCGGTGAATCCCTTGGACAGCTTCTCGGTGGTGGCCTCGTCCATACCTTTGGGCTTCTCGACGATGACACCCCATTGCAGCACAAAGGAATCTTGTGTGACCGGGTAGTGGCAGTTGATCAGGATCGACTCGGCCTTGAAGCCGCTGTAGTTGTTGTGCAGCCAGTTGATCATGAACGACGGGCCGAAGTAGGACGCCTCGGAATCGAGATGCGCTTCGCCGTAGGCCGTTCCCATGCCGCCGACGTCGGGCCTGCCCACGTTGTGCAGATACTGCGTCGCGATGTGGCCCTCGAAGACGTTCTTGAAGTACGTCGGCAGGCCGAAGTGGATGTAGAAGAAGTGCGCCATGTCAGTGACGTTGTCGATGATGTCGCGGCAGTTGGAGTTCTCGATCAGGATCGAGTTCCACCGCCAGTCGGTCCAGTCGTCGCTGTCGAACTCGGGGATTTCCGGAATCCGCACTTCCGGCTGAGGCTCATTGCCCTCGTGGTCGTGCCAGACGAACAGCAGCCCGCTGCGGATGTCGGTATGCCACGCGCGTGTGCGTGCCAGCCGCGGCGTGCGCTTGGCGTACGGCACCAGCTTGCACTTGCCGTCGCCGCCCCATCGCCAGTCGTGGAAGGGGCAGGCGATCTCGTCGCCCTTGACGGTGCCTTGTGACAGGTTGCCGCCCATGTGCCGGCAGTAGCCGTCCAGGATCTTGACCTCGCCATGGGAGTCCGCAAAGACCACCAGCATGGTGCCGAACGCCTCGATCCCATGCGGTTCGCCGTCCAGGTAATCCTGGACGGGTCCAAGGCAGTGCCAGCCGCGCGCATACCTGTCGGGCAGCGCGCCGGCATCGATCTCGCGAATGCCCGCGGTGTCGGTCGTCACGTCAGTGCCTCCAGTCATGTCCCTCTAACTAGAACACGTTACAGTTTTGGGACGCCAGGCCGCAATATATGCAGGATTTGGGTGCTGTATATCTGACCTATGCTCCTCTACGAGTTCGAAGGCAAGTCGCCACGGGTGGATCCCGACGCGTTCGTCGCGCCCACCGCGGTGTTGATTGGCGATGTGACCGTTCTTGCTGGTGCGTCGGTGTGGTTCAACGCGGTGCTGCGGGGGGACTACGCACCGATCGTCGTACGCGAAGGTGCCAATGTGCAGGACGGGTCGGTATTGCACGCTCCGCCTGGTATTCCCACCGACATCGGGCCTGGCGCGACGGTGGCCCACATGTGCTGCATCCACGGCGTGCACGTCGGCGCCGAAGCGTTGATCGCCAATCACTGCACGGTGCTCGACGGAGCGGTGATCGGAAAGCGGAGCCTCATCGCGGCGCACTCACTGGTGATCGGCGGAACCAAGATCCCCGACGAAGTCCTCGTCACCGGCGCACCCGCGAAGGTGAAAGGCCCGATCGCCGGCACCGGTGCCGAGACTTGGGTGACCGTGAACCCGGGCGAATACCGGGCGCTGGCCCGCCGCTACATCGACGGTCTGCGGCCGCTCTTCTAGTTCCGCCCGCGGATGAGAGTCAGAGCTTGCGCGCGCTCTCGGTGGCGCGGTCGACCTCCCAGTACGCCCGCAGGGCGGCCATCTTGCCGTCGGCGTTGACCCGGTAGGTGAACACCCCGTCCGCAGTCACCTGATACCCGGCCGCGGTGATCAGGATCGAGCCGACGTTGGCCTCTTCGTTGCCGCACTGATAGGTGTTCACGAAGTCGAACTCGATCTTGTCGGTGGGCGCGATCGCCATGTCCCAGAACGCAGAGATCGCTTCCTTTCCGCGATGCCCTTTGCCGTCCGGATCGAAATGCGAGGGGCCGATCGGATCTTCGACGATTCCATCGTCGGCGAAGACGTCGAGCCACGCCTGCTTGTCCCTGGCCGCGACGGCCTCGCGGGAGCGCTTGCCCGCCAGATGCGCAGGCGTGTCCGTCATTGCTGCCATCCGGAGTGGATGTAGGTATCGGCGAAACGCTTCATCGAGTCCTTCTTCTTGTCGATCGGCGCATCGAAGCCCAGCCCGTCGAAAACCCAAGGGATCACGATGTTGTCGGTGACGCCGACCGCAGCGAGTTCGCGGTGTCCGTCGACGCCGAACTTGTCAATGCACACGGCCTGGTACTCGAACGGCTTCTCGGCGCGGCCGTATTCGTCACGGTACTTGTTGAGGGTGCGGATGGTCTCGGCCAACTGGTCGCACGTCATCATCGCGCTCGTCCAGCCATCGCCGATCCGCGCGGCGCGCTTCAGCGCGACCTCGGTGTGCCCGCCGACGTAGAACGGCACCGGCTTGCTGGGAGCCGGGCTTATCTGCAGCCGGTCGAAATCGTAGAACTCGCCGTGGAATTCGACCATGCCGCCGTCCAGTACGAGCTTGATCACCCCGATCATCTCATCGACGCGCTTGCCCCGCTTCGCATACGGAACGCCGCACCACTCGAACTCCTCAGGCGCCCAGCCGATCCCGACGCCGAACCCAAACCTGTTGTTGGTCAGATTCGCGACCGAGCCCACCTGCCGCGCGAGCAGCAGAGGATTGCGCGAACCGAGCTTCATGACATTCGTGTAGAACTCGAGCGTCGAGGTGACCGCGCCCATCGCACCCGCCGCGATCAGCGGGTCGACCCAGGGCGTGTCCTCGTTCCACATCCGCGAACCGTCAGCGGTGTACGGGTAGTCCGCCGACTGCTTCTCCATGTAGAACAGCGAATCGGGCAGTGCGATCGAGTCGAAGCCCACTTCCTCTGCGGTCTTGGCGATCTCCACCAGCTGGTCGATCGGGCCCATCGCGATGCTGCACGTGTACTTCATGCGGGTCATTCGGCCTTCTCCGGCTTGTCAGAACCGACAACCCACATCGAGTAGTACTGCGCGCCACCGCCGTACGCGTGGCCGAGAGCCTTTCGCGCCCCCTCAATCTGATGGTCGCCAGCCTTGCCCATCACCTGGATCGCCGACTCGGCGAACCGGATCATCCCCGAAGCGCCGATCGGGTTCGAGGACAGCACACCACCTGAGGGGTTGAACGGGATCTTGCCCGTCATCGCGGTTTCGCCGGCCTCCGTCAGCTTCCAGCCCTCTCCCTCCGGAGCGAAGCCGAGACTCTCCAACCACATCGGCTCATACCAGGAGAACGGCACGTACACCTCGGCGACGTCGATCTCGTCGATGGGGCTCTTGATGCGCGCCGACTTCCACAACGCTGCCGCGGCGTCGCGGCTCGCCCTCGGGTTGACTTGATCGCGGCCGGCGTACGCAAGCGGCTCGGTGCGCAGCGCGGTCGCGTGGATCCATGCGACAGGATGGCCTTCGGCGACGCGGGCATCAGCAGCCTGCTCGTCGCCGATTACCATCGCCGCCGCGCCGTCCGACGACGGGCACGTCTCGTCGTAGCGGATCGGGTCCCACAGCATCGGCGATTCCATCACCTTCTCCAGCGTGATGTCGGGCTGGTGCAGATGCGCGAGCGGGTTCTTGGCGCCGTTCAGACGGTCCTTGACCGCCACCATCGCCCCGATGTGGTCCGGTGCACCCGCGCGCCGAATGTAGGCCCGAATGTGCGGGGCGAAATATCCGCCCGCGCCGGCACCTACGGCCTTCGTGAACGGCACGGGAATGCTCAACGCCCACATGGCATTCGACTCCGACTGCTTCTCCCATGCCATCGTCAGCACGCGGCGGTACTTGCCGGACTGCACGAGGCTGGCGGCGACGATCGCGGTGGAGCCGCCGACGGAGCCGGCGGTGTGGACGCGGATCAGAGGCTTGTTCGTGGCGCCCATCGCGTCGGCCATGAACAGCTCCGGCATCATGACGCCCTCGAAGAAGTCGGGTGCCTTGCCGACGACGACGGCTTCGATGTCGTCGAACGTGGAGCCCGAGTCGGCCAGCGCGCGGTCGATAGCCTCGCGCACAAGGCCGTTCATCGACACGTCCTTGCGCTTGGCCACGTACTTGGTCTGCCCGGTGCCCAGGACCGCGGCGAGTTGCTTAGCCATGACTATTTGCCCTCCATCACGGCGATCAGATTCTGTTGCAGCGCAGGGCCGCTGGTGGCGTGCGCCAGGACTCGGCTCGCAGCACCGTTGAAGATGTGTTGAGCGGCAAAACCGATGCGCTCGAGGCCGGTCGAGAACATCGGGTTGGCGGCGAGCGCCCCACCGGACGGGTTTACCTTTGCGGTCGACGGCAGCCCGATCGCCTCGGTCAGGATCAGGTGCTGATGGCTGAACGGGGCGTACAACTCGGCGACCTCGATCGAGCTAGCGTCCCCTCCAGTGGCGGCCTGCGCCGACGCGGCCGTGGACGGCGACGTGGTCAGATCGCGGGCACCCAGTACCGGCGTCTCGATGCGGTGTTCGATGCCGGTGATCCAGGCCGGGTTTTCGCGCAGTTCGCGGGCCTTGTCGCCGGCAGCGAGCACGATCGCCGATGCGCCGTCGGTGATCGGCGCGATGTCGTGACGGCGCAACGGATCCGCGAAGAACGGCCGGCCCAGCAGCTCGTCGATCGTCTTGGCGGGTTTCTCCGAATCGGTGCGCTCTGCAACCGCAAACGAATCCAGAGCCACCTGTGCCATCTGCTCGGCCGTCCACTTGCCGGCGTCCAGACCCAGCCGGGCCTGAAGGCCCGCCATCGACACCGAATCCGGCCACAGCGGCGCGACGGTGTACGGGTCTGTCTGCATGGCGAGTACCCGGCGCAGAGTCCCCGCACTGGATTTTCCGAACCCGTACACCAAAGCTGTCTCGACCTCGCCGGACAGCAGTTTGATGTACGCCTCATAGAGGGCCCACGCTGCGTCCATCTCGACGTGCGATTCGTTGATCGGTGGCACGGCACCAATCGAGTCGATGGCCGAGATGAACGAGAATGCGCGTCCAGCAAGGTAATCCGACGATCCCGAGCACCAGAACCCGATATCGGTCTGCTGCAGGCCGAGTTCGGAATAGATCGAGGCGAAACACGGCATCAACATTTCGACGCCGTTGGTGGTGCCGTCGGTGCGGCGCACATGGGGCGCGTGAGCGAAGCCGACTACAGCAATGTCAGTCATTTAGGTGCGTCCCTTTACAGATGGTGCTTGTAGGTGTCGTAGTCAGCGTCCGGTTCGCCGGTGGGCCGGAAATACTCGATATTGTCGATGCCGAAGTCCCACTGCTCGCGCGGTTTCCACACCGCCTCCACCCGCATCCCCATCCGCACATCGTTGGCGTCGATGTCCGAAACCAGGTGCAGGAACGGGATGTCGGCGCCGTCGAGCAGCACGTAGGCGGCGACGTACGGCGGCTTGATGCGCTGGCCCGCGAATGGGATGTTGATGATCGCAAAGGTGGTGACAGTGCCTTTGTCGGGCAGTTCGACGAACTCGTCGAGCACCTTGCCTGTAGCCGGATCCGCTTCGCGGGCAGGAAAATACAGCTTGCCGCCGTTGCCGGTACGCCCGCCGAGCAGCTTGCCCTCCTTGAGCGCCTTGAGGTATGCGGTCTCGGGAAGCGAAGCGGTGTGCTGGATCTCGATGGCGCTGGGGGACACCTGAATGGTCACGGGCTCGAGGTCGCCGGCCGCGTCGGGCACAGGCTCGGCCTGGTCGCCGAGCGCGAAGTAGGCGATGTCGGTGATCGCTCCCACCGGCTCGTCGACCCAGTGGGCGTGCACCCTGGCACCGGTGCTCACGTCCTCGGGTGAATCCGCGCTCACCGCGTGCAGCAGCGAGGTGTCGGCGCCGTCGAGCTTGATCAACGCCCACGCGAACGGGCGGTCCAGCGGCTGGCCCTCGAGAGGGTGGGCCTGCCACGTCCACGACACCACGGTGCCCACGCTCTCCACGGGCACGACCTCGGTCAGAGGCGCGTAGGTGACGGGGTCATACTCTGCAGGTGGAACCAGCACTCGACCGTCCGAACCGCGCACCCCGAGGATGCGCCGTTCGCGCAGTGCGGTGAAGAACTGGCCAAGGAGCGGTCCGACTGAACGGGTGTAGTCGAAGGACAGCCGCAATGGTGCCGAAAGAGGTGACTCATGTGGGTCGATCTGCACCGGGCTGCTTTGGCTGGTGGTCACGGCATCGAGTAGAACAGGTTCTAAGAATGGATTCAAGGCGCGTCCACGACGTCCCGGAAAGGGGGCTGGAATGAAGTTAGGCCTTCAGCTCGGATATTGGGGCGCGCAGCCGCCGACGAACGCGCCGGAGTTGGTGAGCGCAGCCGAGGAGGCGGGCTTCGACACGGTGTTCACCGCCGAGGCGTGGGGATCGGACGCCTTCACTCCGCTCGCGTGGTGGGGATCCGCGACGCATCGGATGCGGCTGGGCACGTCGGTGGTTCAGTTGTCCGCGCGCACGCCGACAGCGTGCGCGATGGCGTCACTGACCCTGGACCATCTGAGCGGCGGCCGGCACATCCTCGGGCTCGGTGTGTCTGGCCCGCAGGTGGTCGAGGGGTGGTACGGCCAGAAGTTCCCGAAACCGTTGGCGCGCACGCGTGAGTACATCGACATCGTGCGCCAGGTGTGGGCGCGCGAGGCGCCCGTCGCCAGCGTCGGCCCGCACTACCCACTGCCGTTGACCGGCGAGGGGACCACCGGACTCGGCAAGAACCTCAAGCCGATCACGCACCCGCTGCGCCCGGACATCCCGATCATGCTCGGCGCCGAGGGGCCGAAGAACGTCGCGCTGGCCGCCGAGATATGTGACGGCTGGCTGCCGATCTTCTACACCCCACGGATGGCGGACACGTACAACGAGTGGCTCGACGAAGGGTTCGCGCGACCGGGCGCCCGGCGCAGCCGCCAGGATTTCGAGATCTGCGCTACGGCGAACATCGTCATCACGGACGACCGCCCCGCGACCTTTGAGGCGATGAAACCGGTCCTCGCGCTGTACATGGGCGGCATGGGCGCCGAGGACACCAACTTCCACGCCGACGTCTACCGCCGTATGGGCTATGCGGAGGTCGTCGAGGATGTGACCTCGCTGTTCCGCAGCCAGCGCAAGGACGAGGCCGCGAAGGTGATCCCCGACGAGCTGGTCGACGACGCGGCGATTGTGGGCGACGTCGACTACGTGCGTAAGCAGATCGAGGTGTGGGAGGCGGCGGGCGTCACGATGATGGTGGTGAACGGGCGTAATGCCGAACAGATCCAGGAGCTCGCTGCGCTGATCTGAGCATGTGCCCTCTGCTCTTCGCGCAAGCGGCTCATCGCTCCTTGTCGATGAATTAGAACACGTTCTACAGTGAGCGCCATGTCTCCTGCTCTTCGCCCAAGCGGCTCATCGACGCCACAGCACGTGATCGCCGGCTCCGTCGTGACGATGCCGGTGGACATCCGCAAGGCCGAGCAGCACATGGCGATGTTCTCCGTCGACGCCGACGCTGCGCAGGAGATGATCGACTACAGCGGACTTCAGGTATGCCGCTATCTGCCCGGCCGCGCGGTGGTGGTCTTGATGCTGATGCACTACGTCGATGGCGATCTCGGTCAGTACTACGAGTACGGCACCAATGTGATGGTCAATCCGCCGGGTTCGACGGCGAGTGGGCCCCGCGCGCTGCAGTCGGCCGGCGCGTTCATCCATCATCTGCCCGTCGACCAGGAGTTCACGCTGGAAGCGGGGACGAAGATCTGGGGCTATCCGAAAGTGATGTCGGACTTCACGATTCGAGATGGACGGCAATTCGGTTTCGATCTCCACATCGACGGTCAGCTGGTGGTGGGCATGGAATTCCGCCCCGGCCTGCCGGTGCGGCTGACCCCGCGCACGCAGGCGCAACGCAGCTACTCGTACCGGGACGGCGTGCTGCGGGAAACCCCGTTCGAGATGTCGTTGACGGGCTCGCGCAATCGACCCGGCGGAGTGCGGATGTGGCTCGGGGACCACCCCTATGCGAAGGAGCTCGCATCGCTCGGCCTCCCGAAGCGTGCGATGCTGTCGAGTTCCATTGACAACGTGCAAATGTCGTTCGGTGACGCCGTGGTCGTGGGCGGAAGGGATCTCTGATGACGGTATCGACGAAGCCGGATGTGGATCTGACCGACGGCAGTTTCTACGCCGGAGACTCACGGTCGGTCTACAAGTGGATGCGCGAGAACGAGCCGATGTTTCGGGACCGCAACGGCTTGGCCGCGGCGGCGAGTTACCAGGCTGTGATCGACGCCGAGCGCACGCCCGAGTTGTTCTCCAACGCCGGCGGTATCCGGCCGGACCAAGATGCGCCCCCGATGATGATCGCGATGGACGATCCCCAACATCTGTTGCGGCGCAAGCTCGTCAACAGCGGGTTCACCCGCAAGCGTGTGAAGGATCTGGAGGGCTCGATCACCGCGCTATGCGACAGGCTCATCGATGCGGTGTGCGAAAAGGGGGAGTGCGACTTCGTCTGGGACCTCGCCGCGCCGCTTCCGATGGCCGTCATCGGTGACATGCTCGGTGTGCTTCCGGAAGACCGCGAGATGTTCCTCAAGTGGTCAGACGACATGGTCAGCGTGTTGAGCAGCACCACGTCACAGGAAGACTTTCAGGTCTCGATGGACGCGTTCGCCGCGTACACCGAGTACATGGGCCGCATGATGGCCGATCGGAAGAAGGAGCCGACCGACGACCTGGTCAGCGTGCTTGTGCACGCCGAGGTCGACGGCGAGAAGCTGGCGGACCACGAGATCGTCACCGAAGTGTTGCTGCTGCTGATCGGCGGTGACGAGACCACGCGGCACACGCTGTCGGGAGGCACCGCGCAGCTGCTGCGCCACCCGGACCAGCATGCCCGCCTGGTCGGTGATCTCAGCCTTCTTCCAGCTGCGATCGAGGAGATGCTGCGCTGGACGGCTCCGGTGAAGAACATGGCTCGCAAGGTGATGGCCGACACGACATTCCACGGCACCGACTTGACGAAGGACGAGATGATCATCCTTCTGTTCGAGTCGGCGAACTTCGACGAGGCGGTGTTCGGCGATCCCGAGAACTTCCGTATCGACCGAAACCCGAACAACCACTTGGCATTTGGTTTCGGTACGCACTTCTGCCTAGGAAACCAGCTGGCACGGCTCGAGCTGTCCATCATGCAGACGAAACTGTTGCAGCGGTTGCCTGATATGCAGCTGGTGTCCGACTCGGCGCTGCCGCTGCGCCCGGCGAACTTCGTCAGCGGGCTGGAGCGGATGCCGGTGAGGTTCACGCCCAGTAAGCCAGTCGGCGCTTAGAGCGGACGCGCTGTCGCCGAGCGCAGACTTGATGCACGGTTCTCACGATTCGCGTGCATTAACTCCGCTCTCGTCGAGCGCTGGCCGCCAGCTCGATCCATTAGCTGATCGGGACCGGTCGCGGCCGCACATGTGGCAAACTGAGCCGATTAGTCGGAGCGTCATCTGGGGGCTTTCATGCACTCGGTACCCGAGCGAGTGGAAACCTATGGGCCGCAGACTGTTTCGAACAAGCCTGCGCATTACGACGCGTTCTTGTCCTATGCGCACGAGGATCGTTTGGTAGCTGCCGGCGTCCAAAAAGCACTGCACCGGATTGGTCGTCGCATCGGACAGTTGCGCGCGTTGCGTGTTTTCCGCGACGACACAAACCTCGAAGCCAGCCCCGACCTGTGGGCCAAGATCACCGCCGCGATGGACGGAGCGCGCGCCATGATCGTGGTGTTGTCGCCCACCGCGGCCCAGTCGAAATGGGTGAATGCCGAGATCAGCTACTGGCTCCAGCAACGCCAAGGACCGCAGCCGCTACTAGTGCTTGCCGATGGTCGGCTCAATTGGGACGCAACCAATCGGTGCTTCGACTCGGCGACCTCCGATGCTGCGCCACCCTTCTTGACGCAGCCCGGCGCGTTGCCCGCCGAGCCGTTTTTCCTTGACGTAAGCGGCGACGGTCCTCCGTGGAATCACACCGGAGGGTCCTTCAAGGGCAAGATGACCGCCCTGGCCGCACCCTTGCACGGCAAGGACAAGGACCAACTGGTCAGCGACGATCTGCGAGAGCAGCGTAAGTTTCGCCGCCTGCGAGCCGCCGCGGTCGCGGCGTTAGCGATCCTCACTATCGTCGCGGTCGCCGCCGGCGTTATCGCGCTCGTGCAGCGGCAGTCTGCCGTCGAGCAGCGCGATGAAGCGGTTGCCGCACGTTTGACCGCCGAGGCCAACTCGATGCTGAGCAACAGCACGTCGGGCAACGACGTACAAGCCCTTCAGCAGTTACTCGCCGCCCGCACAATCACCAAGCATCCTGATGACGGCGCGCTCTACAACGCGGTCGTCGCAAAGGCCAACGTGGTCAAGATCATCGACACCGGGGCTCCGGCTTACGGCGGAGCGACCAGTCCGGACCGCAAGAGAATAGTCATCGGCGGCGGCACGAAGGAGGTGCGAATGTGGGACCTAGAGACAGGACAGCCCGTCGGATCGCCATTAGCCGGACACGACGATGTGGTGCGTGCGGTTGCGTGGAGTTCCGACGGTCGCACGATTGCGACGGCTAGCGCCGACAAGACGATTCGATTGTGGAATGCCAACACGGGTAAGCAAATTGGGGAACCCGGAGTTCACGATGGTGTTGTCAATGCCGTTGCGTTCAGCCCCGATGGCAGCCTCCTTGCGTCGGCGAGTGCGGATTCCAAGATCCGGCTCTGGGAAGTGCATGACAGCGGCCCCCAACTCGTCGCGACGCTTGAAGGCCATTCCGGGGGAGTGCTCGCTTTGGCGTTCGATCCGAACGGCACACGACTGGCTTCTGTGGGTCATGACGCGATCTTGAGGCTCTGGGACGTCGCGAAACGGCAGATGATCGACCGGATCTTCCCGCAGCAATTCACCACGCAGCTGGGTGTCTCGTGGAGCCCTGACAACGTCACCATTGCGACGGCCGCCTGGGACGGCTCGATTCAGCTGTGGAATGCCGACACCGGCGAGCGGCTCGGGACACTCGAGGGGCATCGAGCTGCCGTCATCAACACCCTGTTTACGCCCGACGGCCGCTGGCTGGTGTCCGGCAGTTTCGACAAGACCGTCAGGATGTGGAACGTCGCGGACCGGAAACAGCTTGGCGATTCGCTGACCGGATGGGATGGCGGGGTGGCGGTAAATGTCGGCGCGGACGGTCACATCGTTGCGGTGAGCAACGATCACACCATTCGCGTGCTCGACATCGTGAAGGGCCAGCCGTTGGCGAATCACTCCAAATTGGTGAGTTCAGTCGCGTTCAGCCCGGATCGCGACCTCTTCGCGTCGGCTAGTTGGGACGGCCTGGTGGCGTTGTGGAAGGCATCCGACAACACCGTAATGCGGGCGTTGGCAGCTCCGGGCATGCCAGTAACGGGGGCGGACTTCGGTCCTGATGGACGCCTCCTCGTGAGCAGAGCTGACGCCACGGTGCAGATCTGGGATAGCAATGACCCGCGGGCGGCGCCGCAGACCCTCGAAACATGCTGGCCGGTAGGCCTTATCGCGTTAAGCCCGGACGGCAAGTTTGTGGCCGCGCCCTGTAGCGACCAAGAATTCGCGCAGGTGTGGGAAATCGACCGCAGTGATTCGCCCGACCCCGCGGAGATAGCCGATCATCGGGGGGAGGTGAATGCCGTGGCATTTAGCCCTGACAGCAAGCAGCTAGCAGCTTCTATCGGCAAGACCATCCAATTGTGGGACGTCAGGAGTGGCGACCCAATTGGCAAACCCATGATCGGTCATCAGGAGTTCGTCGACTTGCTCGTTTTCGCACCCAGCGGTGATCGGCTTATCTCGGCTGGCCGTGACAACACTCTTCACCTGTGGGACGTCAAGAACGGCACTTCGATCAGCGAAACCGTGCCCGAGGGAAACATGATCACCTCGATCGACGTAAGTTCCGACGGCAAACACGTCGTGTCCGCGAGCGTGGACGGCACGGTCAGACTGTGGAGCATTGCCAATGACGAGCTTCGACCAATGGGGAGTCCGATGCCTGGGCACATCGGCTCGGTGGCGACCGTGCGCTTCAGCCCCGACGGCTTGCGATACCTATCGGGAGGCAGCGATACGATGGTGCGCAGTTGGCCGGCTACGGCCAGCACCGACGGGCTTTGCGCAAAGCTATCCGCGAACATGACTCCCGACCAATGGAAGCATTGGGTGTCGTCCGAGATCGAATATCGGAAGCCTTGTACGAAGCTCCCCTAGCGGGGGCATGTCAACCATGCTGCGGGACAGGCGGGTTCGTCGCTGTGGACTTCGTCCTCGGTCGCAGGAGGAGGCTCGCCGCCAAGCCGAATGCACCCGCCCCAACGCAAATCCACAGTGACAACTGAAAACTTGAATACGTGCCGGAGCCCACGATGAAGCCGGCCCACGTGTAGCCCAGCGAGGCGCCGATCCCGAACGAGGCGTTCGCGATACCTGGCAGCGACCCCGGTTCGTCCGCAGGAGCCTGTGTGACACCCAGGACACTTATCGCTGTCCCCGCAATCCCCAGGTACGTGAGCCCTAGCAGCGCGACGAATACCGCGACCAGGACCTGGTTGTGCGAGAAGATCGCCAGCAGCGATGTCGCGGTCAATGCCCCGATCTGGCCGATGCGCAGCAGCGTCACGAAGCCGATCCGCACAGCGATACGCCCCGCCAACGGCGCGGTAATCAGCTGCAGGATCGCGGCAGGAGTGAGAAACAACAGCGCCGTGGTCAGCCCGTTGTGCCCGAAGCCTGAGTCCAGATCCTCCGCAATGAACGGCACGATGAAGCCGAGCACGACCATGAAAGAACCCATGTTCAGAAGGATCACTACAAGCAACGGCCACGCTTGTCGCGATGCCAGCTGACCGATGTTCACCAACGGACGCGCCGTCCTCTTCTCGACGACGACGAGCGCGACCAGGGCGATGATCGCCGCGACGATGAACCCGAGCGCGAGCGGCGACGACCATCCCGATCGCGTGCCCGACGAGAAGAACAGGTTGACGCCCGCGACCCCCATCGCGATCAGCGCGCCACCCACCCAGTCCATTCGGCCCGGCGCGACTCGCTCGGGGTCGTCTGCGGGCACCGCGAGGACGCAGAGCACCACGCCCACGACGCCGACCACACCGATCAGCATGAAGATCGACCGGTAGCCGAGGTGGTCGGACATGTAGCCGCCGAGTAGGCCATCGAGACCGGCGGTTCCTCCGCTCACGGCTGTGACGATGCCGGCGCACAATCCGAAGGTCTTGTCGCTCAGACGTTCTCGCAGGATAAGGAACGTCAGCCCGAACGTCACATTGACGACGCCCTGGAGGAACCGTCCCGCCAGCACCAGCGACAGAGTGGTGGTTACGGCGCAGAGCGCTGTGCCCACACACGCCACTGCCAGCACGCTGCCCAACATGCGTTTGCGTCCGATGAAGTCACTCCATCTGATCAGCACCACATTGGCGACTGCTCCCGCGAGATAGAAGTACGTCGACATTGCTGCGAACGAGCCCGTTCCCAATTTGGTCTCGATCTCTCGGATCGCAGGCGCGAGCATGGTCGCGCTGAGTTGGGTCGTCATCACGGCCACAAGCAACGCCGCCATCATGAACGCGACCTGCTTGGTAGACATCGGGGTTACTTCGGCGCCCTCCCCCGGGGCCTGGGCCATGGCAAACCACTCTAGGGCGTGGCGCGCCCACTACCCTGCGAGCGTGCGCGTCTGCGGCGACACACCGATGTTTCGCGGCAGAAACTGCACGCTCGCGGCGGCGCGAACGACGGAATTCGCGTTTGATCGAAATGCCGTTCGTGTCGTGAGCGTGCGTGATGTAGGTACTGAAGCCGGCGTGTCGCCCGCAGACACGCACGCTCGCGCAAAAAGCTAGCGCATCTTGAATTCGGGCTTGCGCTTCTCCTTGAACGCCCGCGGTCCTTCCTTGGCGTCGTCGGACAGGAACACCTGGATGCCCAGCTGCGTGTCGATCTTGAACGCCTCGTTCTCCGGCATGCCCTCGGTTTCGCGGATCGACTTCAGGATCGCCTGCACCGCCAACGGCCCGTTGTTGTTGACGGTCTCGGCGATCTCGAGTGCCTTCTCCAGCGCCTGGCCGTCGGGCACGACGTAGCCGATCAGCCCGATGTCCTTGGCCTCGGCGGCGGTCAGGTGCCGCCCGGTGAGCAGGATGTCCGCGGCCAGCGTGTAGGGGATCTGACGAGGCAGGCGGACCGCTGAGCCACCCATCGGGTACAGGCTCCACTTCGCCTCGGACACACCGAACTTCGCGCTTTCCCCGGCCACCCGGATGTCGGTGCCCTGCAGGATCTCGGTGCCCCCCGCGATCGCGGCCCCCTCCACCGCGGCGATGAGCGGTTTGGTCAACCGGCGGCCCTTCAGCAGACCGTCGATGCGCGACGGGTCGTAGCTACCGTCCTTGAAGGAGTCACCCGGCGGCTTCGCGGTGGCCGCCTTCAGGTCCATGCCCGCGCAGAAATAACCGCCCGCGCCGGTCAAGATGCATGTGCGGATCTCAGGATCGTTGTCGACGCGGTCCCACGCCTCGACCATGATCTCGAGCATCTCGGTGGACAGCGCGTTGCGCGCCTCCGGCCGGTTCAGCGTCAGGATGAGAGTGTGGCCCCGCTGCTCAATGATGGCGTCGGGGCTACCGTCTGCTTCGCTCACGAACCATCGCCTTCCTACAGACTTGTCCAGCTGTGACAACTTGTAAAAAACTGTAACACGTTCTAATTTGGGGTCCGTGGCCCTGAATATCGCAGATCTCGCCGAGCACGCCATCGACGCCGTGCCTGACCGCGTCGCCCTGATCTGCGGTGAAGAGCAGATCACCTACGCCGAGCTCGAGGAGAAGGCGAACCGCCTCGCGCACTACCTGATCGACCGGGGCGTCAAGAAGGACGACAAGGTCGGTCTCTACTGCCGCAACCGCATCGAGATCGTGATCGCGATGCTGGGCATCGTCAAAGCCGGCGCCATCCTCGTGAACGTCAACTTCCGCTATGTCGAGGGCGAGCTGCGCTACCTCTTCGAGAACTCCGACATGGTCGCGCTGGTGCACGAGCGCCAATACTCCGACCGCGTCGCAAACGTCCTTCCTGACACCCCGAACGTCAAGACGATCCTGGTGGTCGAGGATGGCTCCGACGACGACTATCAGCGTTACGGCGGTGTTGAGTTCTATTCCGCGTTGGCGCAGGGCTCACCGGAGCGGGACTTCGGCGAACGCAGCCCCGACGACATCTACCTGCTCTACACGGGAGGCACCACTGGGTTCCCGAAGGGCGTGATGTGGCGCCACGAGGACATCTACCGCGTGCTGTTCGGCGGAACCGACTTCGCGACAGGCGAATTCGTCAAGGACGAGCACGACCTCGCTAAGGCAGCCGCGGCCAATCCGCCGATGATCCGCTATCCCATCCCGCCGATGATTCACGGCGCCACGCAGTCGGCGACGTGGATGTCGCTCTTTTCCGGCCAAACCACTGTGCTCGCACCGGAATTCAACGCCCACGAGGTATGGCGAGCGATCCACGAGCACAAGGTGAACCTGCTGTTCTTCACCGGCGACGCGATGGCCCGGCCACTGCTTGACGCGCTGGAAGCCGCACACTCCAAAGGCGAGGACTACGACCTGTCGTCGCTGTTCCTGCTGGCCAGCACGGCCGCATTGTTCTCGACGAGCATCAAGGAGAAGCTGCTCGAGCTACTGCCCGACCGGATCATCACCGATTCGATCGGATCGTCGGAGACCGGCTTCGGGGGCACCAGCATCGTCGCGAAGGGCGAGCACCACATGGGCGGCCCGCGCGTCGCGATCGACCACCGCACAGTCGTTCTCGATGACGACGGCAATGAGGTCAAGCCCGGTTCGGGGGTACGCGGCGTCATCGCCAAGAAAGGCAACATCCCCGTCGGCTACTACAAGGACGACAAGAAAACCGCCGAAACATTCAAGACCTACAACGGCGTCCGCTACGCGATCCCCGGTGACTACGCCGAGGTGGAGGCCGACGGCAGTGTCACCATGCTCGGGCGCGGGTCCGTGTCGATCAACAGCGGCGGCGAGAAGATCTACCCCGAAGAGGTGGAAGCCGCGCTCAAGGGCCACCCCGACGTGTTCGACGCACTTGTCGTCGGGGTGCCCGACGAGCGATACGGCCAGCACGTCGCCGCGGTCGTCCACGCCCGCGAGGGCACCCGTCCGACGCTGGCCGACCTTGATTCGTTCGTGCGTTCGGAGATCGCGGGATACAAAGTGCCACGCAGTCTTTGGTACGTCGACGAGGTCAAGCGCTCGCCGGCCGGCAAGCCCGATTACCGATGGGCCAAAGAGCAGACCGAGCAGCGGAAGGCCGACGACGTGAGCACCAAACACGTCAGCGCGAAGACGTAGCGGGCGACGGGATAGGCACATGCGCACGCAGCTGTGTGACCGGTTCGGGATCGACTACCCGATCTTCGTCTTCACCCCGTCGGAGAAGGTGGCCGCCGCGGTCAGCAAAGCCGGGGGCCTGGGTGTGCTCGGCTGTGTGCGGTTCAACGACGCCGACGATCTGGAAGCCGTGCTGGGTTGGATGGACCAGAACACCGACGGGAAGCCCTACGGCGTCGACGTCGTGATGCCGGCGAAGATACCGACCGAGGGCACGGCCGTCGACATCAACAAGCTGATTCCTCAGGACCACTGGGATTTCGTCAGCAAGACACTGGCCGATCTCGGAGTGCCGCCGCTGCCCGATGGCGAGGCCCGCCCGGAAGGCGTTCTGGGATGGCTGCATTCGGTCGCGCGTTCACACGTCGAGGTGGCGCTCAAGCATCCGATCAAGCTGATTGCCAACGCGCTCGGGTCGCCGCCCAAGGATGTCATCGACCAGGTTCACGCGGCCGGTGTGCTGGTGGCGGCGTTGGCGGGCAGCGCCAAACACGCGCTGCGCCACGTCGACAACGGCGTCGACATCGTCGTCGCGCAGGGTCACGAGGCCGGTGGTCACACCGGTGAAATCGGTTCGATGGTGCTGTGGCCGGAAATCGTTGACGCACTTGAGGGTAGAGCGCCGGTTCTTGCCGCCGGCGGAATCGGCACCGGACGTCAAGTCGCTGCGGCACTGGCACTGGGCGCATCCGGTGTCTGGATGGGTTCGGCGTTCTTGACGTCGGCCGAATACGACCTCGGGTACCGCACCGAGGCGGGCACGTCGGTGATCCAACAAGCGCTGCTCGGCGCCACATCCAGCGATACCGTGCGCCGCCGGATCTACACCGGCAAGCCAGCGCGGCTTCTCAAGAGCAGGTGGACCGACGCGTGGGATGCGCCGGACGCACCCGAACCGCTGCCGATGCCGCTGCAGAACATCCTCGTCAGCGAGGCGCACCAACGGATGAGCGAGTCGTCCGATCCCACCGCGGTTGCGATGCCGGTAGGCCAGATCGTAGGCCGGATGAACGAAATCCGGCCTGTCGCAGACATCATTGCGGAGTTGGTCGAGGGTTTCGAGGACGCGACGAGGCGCCTCGACGGCATCCGCGAGGGTTGAGGTCTCAGGTCTACAGTCGGTCGATATGACGATCGATGTGTGGATGCAGCCTCCCACCCTTCGACTTCTGCGTCACGACATGCTGGCCCCGCTGCGGCGGTGGACCGCCGGCACGATGCCGGACAAGGACGCAGAGATCCCGACCGAGGCGACGGTGGAGTCGATGGATGCCGCCGGTGTGGACATCGGGTTGCTGACGGCGTGGCGCGGGCCCAACGGTCTCGACCTCGTCTCCAATGACGACGTCGCCGCGTGGGTGGGCAAGTATCCCAACAGGTTTGCCGGTCTTGCCACCGTGGACCTCGAGACTCCGATGACTGCGGTTCGCGAGCTGCGCAGCCGGGTTCGCGATGACGGCTTCGTCGGGCTGCGGCTGATGCCGTGGCTGTGGGGTCTGCCGCCCACCGACCGTCGCTACTATCCGCTGTTCGCCGAGTGCGTCGAGTTGGGTGTGCCGTTCTGCACCCAGGTTGGCCACACGGGGCCGATGCGGCGTTCCGAGACCGGCAGGCCCATCCCGTACATCGACGAGGTGGCGCTGGACTTTCCGGAACTCGTGATCGTCTGCGGGCATGTCGGGTATCCGTGGACAGAGGAGATGGTGGCCGTCGCACGCAAGCATCCGAACGTCTATATCGACACCTCCGCGTACACCACGAAGCGGCTACCCGACGAGTTGGTCCGGTTCATGCGGACTGGGACCGGTCAGCGAAAGGTCTTGTTCGGCAGCAACTATCCGATGATCGGACACCAACACGCCCTCGAGGGGCTCGACGCTCTCGGGCTGACCGAGGAAGCCACGGGCGACTATCTGAAGGGCAACGCCCAGCGCGTCTTCAACTTGAGCCGGTAATCCGTTCGGGAGATGCCGCGTTAGGGCAGACCCAATTTCTGTCCGATTCGTTCACGACACAGGTCCCCGCGCGTCATAGCGTGAGCCCCATGAGTGTTGAGATAACTGCTGTCGTAGTGGAGGTCGTGGCCAAAGACCTGGCGCGTTCGTTGGCGTTCTACAGGTTGCTCGGGTTGGCCGTGCCTGAACCGGACGGACCGCACGTCGAGGTCGAATTGCCAGGTGGCAACAGGCTCGCATTCGACACCGAGGAGACCATCGCGGGCATGCACCCCGGCTGGACTCCGCCGTCGTCGGCCGGCCGCGTCGCGCTCGCGTTCGGGGTAGCCACACCGCCAGAGGTCGACGAACTCTATGAGCGCCTGTCCTCCGATGGTCACCCGAGCCAGCTCGCGCCGTTCGACGCGCCGTGGGGTCAGCGTTACGCGACCGTCGCCGACCCGGACGGCACCACCGTCGACCTGTTCGCGCCGCTGACGAAGTGATTCAGCGGCACGCCGGCGAGAGAGCGTACCTCGCGGTGCAGATGAGGTTGATCGGCGTAGCCTGCGCGCGCGGCGGTGTCGCCGGGCGCGACGCCGCACGCCAGTAGCCGCGTCGCCAGACGAAACCGCAGGACGCGGCGCAGTGTCGACGGGCCGTACCCGTAGACAGCCAGACACTGACGGTGGAAGGTTCGGCTGGACCAGCCGATGTCATCGGCGACCGCACCGACCGCCGCGCCGCTCGCAAGCGCGCGGGAGACGTGGGAAAGCTGGCCGACGGACCAAGGCGCGGCCTCGCGCGACGGGGCCGCGACGCCAGCGTCTCCACCAGCGCGACAAGCGAAACACCTTGGGGCACAGCGATCGTCGTGACATCACCAAGTGGCGTTCTGCTGTTCCGCAGCTCTGCTGCCGGGATACCCAGCAGACGCGGTAACGCACCCCGCCGGAATCGCACACCCCGCGCGGTCGACCCGCCCTCGACGAGGTGACGCAGGTGCTCGGGCGGCAGGTACTCGCGATAGCCCACGCCTTCTATGTAACCAGCTCACGTATTCCCCAATCAAAAGCCAACGAAGACCGGAGAATTCACCATGAAGAAGAACAACTGGATGCGTCGCGTGACCGCTGGCGCCGTCCTGGCCGCTGCTCCCGCGTTGATCGCGCTGGGCACCGCGGGAGCCGGCCACGCCGCGGCCGTCTGGCCCCCTCCGACGGTGCCTGTTCAGACGTCGTCGTCGCATCCATCGTCGAATGTGCCGTGGTTTGAGTCGTCATTCCACGAACGGCACGCCGCTCAAATCCAGTCCTTCTACCAGTAACCCCGCCGCCGAGACTGCTGCCAGATCGCGATTTTCGCCGAATTGGCGATCTCACAGCAGTCTCGGCGGACAGCGGGGCGGGAGCGGGAGTTAGTGGGGGCGTCAGCGGCTGATGGGAAACACCGGGTCGGCGCAGTCGGTGGCCTCCGCCTTCAGGACGCGCTTGATGATCTTGAACGACTCAGTGCGCGGTAGATCGCCGCCGACCCGCACGAACGACGGCCACTGCTTGCGGCCGAGGTCGGACTGTGCCGCCAGAAACTCGCGGAACGCCTCGACATCGAAGGTGGCGTCGTCGGCCAGCACCAGCGCGGCCATCACTTGATCGCCGACGTCAGGGGCCGGTATGCCGTACACCGCGGCCTCGATGACATCCGGGTGGCGCAGCAGCACCCGCTCGATCGGGGCGGCACCGAGGTTCTCTCCGTCCACGCGCATCCAGTCGCCAAGTCGCCCAGCGAAATACGCGTAGCCGTTCTCGTCGCGGTATGCGAGGTCACCGCTGTGATACATGCCGTCCCTCATTCGCTCGGCATCCGCTGCGGGGTCGTTGTAATAGCCCTCGAACCGGCCCGGGCCTGCGGCGTTGACCAGCTCCCCTGTTACCCCGGGCGCGCACGGCTGACCGGTGTCGACGTCGAGGATCTCGGTCCCGTCGGGCAGCGGCCCCAGCGAGCCGGGCGGAGTGTCCGGGGTGCGGCCGATCGCCACTCCGCCCTCAGTAGAACCGAATCCGTCGACGACGACCGTGCCGTATCTACGGGCGAACCGGTCGACGTCGCCCGGCGCTCCCTCGTTGCCGTAGACCGCCCGCAGCGGGTTGTCGGCATCGTCCGGACGCTCCGGTGTGGCCAGCACGTAAGACAGCGGCTTGCCGACGTAGTTGGCGTAGGTTGCGCCGTAGTGGCGAACGTCCGGCAGGAACTGCGACGCGGAGAACTTGCGCCGCAACACCATTGAGCCCCGGCACGCCAGCGACACCGCCCACCCCACCAACACGGCGTTGCTGTGGAACAGCGGCATCGACACGTAGCAGATGTCGTCGCGGCCCAGAGAGAAGCGCTCGGTCATCATCACGCCGGCGATCGCGACTTTGCCGTGGCTGCAGATCACCGCCTTCGGGTCACCGCTGGTTCCCGACGTGTAGATCAGCATGAACGTGTCCAGCGGGCTCGCCTCGCGAGCGATGACCGGCGCGTTGGCGTGCTCACGCACCTCGGCTGCCCACTGCGGCGAGTCGACGTCGATGTGGTCGATGTCGCCGACGACCACGGCCGAGGCCGAATCAGCAAGTACCACTTGGCAATCCGCGTGCCGGATATCGCGCTCCAACGCAGCGCCACGCCGGATCGGGTTGAGGCCTACGGGCACGATCCCAGTCAGGCCGGCGGCGACGAGCAGCGACGAGAAGAACGGCGTGTTCTGCAACAGCACACCCACGTGCGGTGGCCGCGACGGATCCATTCGTGCGCGCAGGGCGGCCGCAACCGCAGCGCCCTGCTGAATGTGGTCACGCCAGCTCGTGAACGAATCTTCAAAGAACACGCCGCGGTCGTCGGCCTCGACGAGCGGTGTGATCAGCGAGGTTACGGTGGGAAGCTCGCTCCCCGACGCGGGATTCATATTGCTCCTCGCGTCCGCGGATTCACACCGGCGTGTCAGCCAGTTCCCGGCCGATCCGCAGCAGCTGACCCGTCGCGCCACCGACCGCGAACTCCGTTTGCTTGGCAGCAAGGAAGTATCGATGCACGGGATGATCCTTGTCGATACCCACGCCGCCGTGCACGTGCACCGTCGTGTGCGCGACTCGATGTCCCGCGTCGGCCGCCCAGAACGCCGCACTGCTCACGTCAATGTCGGCAGGAAGATCTTCCGAGAGCCGCCATGCCGCCTGGGTCAGGGTCAGCCGCAGCCCCTTGATGTCGATGTAGCCGTCGGCCAGCCGTGACGAGACCGCCTGGAAGCTTCCGATCGGCCGGTCGAACTGCTGGCGCTCGCGGGCGTACTCGGCGGTGAGTTCCAACGCGCGCTCGAGCACTCCGAGCTGAAATGCGCTGCGGCCCAGTGTTCCATGGGTGGTCAGCCAGGCGACGACGTCGTCGCCGCCAACGATTCTGTCCGCGTCGAGCTCGACGCCCTGCAGCTCGACATGCCCGACGCTGCCGTGGCCGGTGGTATCCAAAGAGGTGACGGTGACCCCGTCGTCGTCAGTCCTGACGAGGAAAACCTTGACCCCCGAGTCGGTTTCAGCCGGCACGAGAAAAGCGTCGGCGACAGGACCGTAGCCAACCTGCGTACGACTTCCGGTCAGCCGGTAACCGGTGCCGCTTGGGGTAGCCTGCACCGGCCCCTCACCCATATCGCCGTCCAGCGCCACGGCGAGGATCTTCTCACCGTTGATCGCCGGGGTCGCCCAGTCCCGCTGCAACGCCTCCGAGCCGAACTTCGCAATCGCGCCTGCACCGAGGACCGCTGATTCGAGATAGGGCACTGCGCCCATCTGCCGACCGAGCGCGACGAGCACCGCTACCTGCTCCAGAACGCCAAAACCCCCACCGCCCAACGATTCCGGAGCCGCGGTGCTGAGCACGTCCGCATCGATCAGCTTGCGCCACAGATCGCGGTCGAAGCGTTCGTCGAGTGTGTCCAGCTCCTTCTGGCGCTCCGGTGTGCACACCGACTCGGTGATCGTGCGCACCAGTCCGCCGAGGTCGTCGGCGGCCTCTGTGTTGGTGAAATCCATTGTTAGTCCTTACCGGTTCACTCGGGGCAGGCCGAGCGCGACCATGCCGATGATGTCGCGCTGAATCTCGTTGGTGCCGCCGCCGAACGTCAGGATCAGGCAGGAGCGATGCATCCGCTCGATCCGCCCGCGCAACAGCGCCCCCGGGGAATCGGTGCGAAGCGTCGCCGCCGAACCCAGCACCTCCATCAGCAGCCGGTACGCCTCCGTGGCCAACTCGGTGCCGAACACCTTGGCCGCCGACGCGTCGGCGGGCGACGGCGCGGCGTCCTCCGTGGAGGCCAACTCCCAGTTGATGAGCTTGAGCACCTCGGCCTTCGCGTGCACCCGCGCCAGGTTCAGCTGCACCCACTCCGAATCGATCAGCCGATTCCCGTGGATATCCTTGGTGTTCTGCGCCCATTCGCGAACACCGTTGAGCGCCAAGAAGATCGGCTGTGCCGAGACCAGGGCCACTCGTTCGTGGTTGAGCTGGTTGGTCACCAGCTTCCAGCCCGCATTCTCCTCGCCGACCAGGCTGGTCGCCGGCACGCGCACGTCCTGGTAGTACGTGGCGCTGGTGTCGATGCCTGCCATCGTGTGCACCGGCGTCCAGGAGAAGCCCTCAGCCGTCGTCGGCACAATCAGCATCGAGATGCCGCGGTGTTTCTTGGCTTCCTGATTGGTCCGCACGGCCAGCCAGACGTAGTCCGCGTAGGCGATCAGGCTGGTCCACATCTTCTGGCCGTTGATGACGTAGTCATCGCCGTCGCGCACGGCTGTGGTGCGCAGCGACGCGAGGTCCGTTCCGGCGCCGGGCTCGGAATAGCCGATGGAGAAATGTAGGTCACCCGACGCGATCTTGGGCAGAAAGAATTTCTTCTGCTCGTCGGTGCCGAACGCCATGATCGTCGGCGCCACGCTGTTGATGGTCAGGAACGGCACCGGAACGTTCGCGATCGCGGCCTCGTCGTTGAAGATCAGGCCGTCCATCGGTGAGCGCGCCTGGCCGCCGAACTCCTTGGGCCACGACAGCGTCAGCCAGCCGTCCTTGCCCATCTGCGCGACGGTGTCGCGGTAAACGTTGCCCCGCCCCATCTCCCCGTCGTTGGACGCCAGCGCCTCGGCGCGCTCAGGGGTCATGAGTTTGGTGAAATACGACCGCAGCTCGCGGCGCAATTCCTCTTGCTCGGGGGTATAGCCGATCCGCATTGCGTCGTCCTTAGGTGTGTCATCGACCCGACGGCAGACCCGTCTGCCTTTCCTGGTTGTAACACGTTCTAGTCTTGGAATCCAGCGACGGTTACCGCGAGCGGGCCATCGACGTGGTCGTATTGTGGGGACTGCTCAGGAAACAGCCCAACTGAGGTAACTGCTAGGAGGTTGTCGTGCGAGTTGAAGTTGACCGCGATCGGTGTGAAGGTAACGCCGTGTGCGTGGGAATCGCGCCTGACCTATTCGATCTCGACGACGAGGACTACGCGGTGGTGAAGGAGGATCCGGTGCCTGCCGACCAGGAGGATCTGGCCGAGCAGTCGATAGCCGAATGCCCCCGCGCCGCGCTGCTTCGCAAGGACTAGAGGTATTCATAAGTTGA
>NZ_JAVHWM010000241.1:0-2615 GCF_032159765.1 Mycobacterium sp.
GATTTTGCCGATGTTTGGTCAATCTTGCTTGATTCCAGTCCACCTCGTGGAGCTTGCGTTTGGCAAGGCCCGAACGGCTGCGCTGGTCAAGAAACCGAGTCAGGCGCGCGGGGACGCGATCAACCACGGTCGCGTTGCAGCCGTTGCGGCGTAGGGCTACACCGAGATACAAGGCCGCCTTCCGATCGTCGTCCATGGCGAGGTCATTGGCGCCATGAGGGCGTGCTTCGACGCGCCGGAGCACGACGCGCAAATCGCGCAAGCCGGGCTGGCGGCGGTCCCCCATTGAATTGAAGCCAGGCGAGTGGCGCGATGAGCCGGAGGGCGCCCGCTCTTTGGACGCCTCGCGGGGTGCAACCTCAGGATGCGGTGCCTGCAATCACCGGCAGGGTGAACTGAAACGTGGCACCATGGGATGGGTTTGCCGTCGTCCACAGTCGGCCACCGTGGGCTTCCACGATCGAACGGCAGATCGAGAGCCCCATGCCCATACCGCTGGATTTGGTGGTGAAGAAGGCGTTGAAAAGCCGGTCGGCGTTCTCCGTGGAGATTCCGACACCGGAGTCCGCCACAGTGACCAGCACGCGATGGGTTTCGTCCTGCTGCGATCGCAGCACCAGTTCGCGCGGTCGGTCCGAGACCGATTGCATCGCTTCAATGCCATTCATCACCAGGTTGATGATCACCTGCTGCAGTTGCACTCGATCACCCAGGATCATGGGTAGACCGGGTGCCAAATCTGTTCGCAACAACACCTGGTGGCTGTCCATTTCGCGCTGCATCAGGGCGATGGCCTCCTTGACCGCATCGTTGATGTCGAGCGGGACCTTCTCCAGGTCGGTCTTGTTTGCGAGCGCCCGAACACGCCGGATCACCTCGCCCGCCCGATGGCTTTCCTTGATGATCCAATCCACAGCGCTGCGCGCTTCATCCAGGTTGGGGGTGCCGCCGTCGAGCCAGCGCAGGCATGCCGCCGCGGCATTGACGACGGCGGCGAGTGGTTGGCTCACTTCATGGGAGATTGAAGCAGTCAGTTCTCCCAACGTCGTCACGCGCGTGACATGCGCGAGCTCCATTTGGGCATCGAGCAGGCGCTGCTCGCTGGCGCGCAGCTTCTGTTCGGCCTGCTTGCGCTCGGTCAAGTCGACGATAAAGGCAACGCCCTCGTCTCGTTTCCACTCGAACAGCGCGGCGGCAATCAGAATCGGCACGCGGTTGCCGTCTCTGCGGAAAAATTCCTTCTCGTAGGGCTTGCAGATCCCGGTCGCGCTGGTCTGGGCCAACGCATCCTGGTCGGCTGGAGCCCACTCGGCGGGTGTCAGCGCCGCCCACCGCAGCCGATCCGAGATGAGATCTTCACGGCTGTATCCCAGCATGTCGAGAAATGCTTCGTTGGCTTCGATGATCCGGCCTCCGACCGACCACATCATGATGCCAATGATATTGGCGTCGACCAGGCGGCGGATCCTGGCTTCCCGTTCCTGCAGATCATTGTAGAGGCGGGTGTTCTCCAGCGCGATAGCGGCCTGCGAGGCGAGCAGCTTCAGCACCGCGCTGCGGGCCGGCGCGAAGACCCGGGGGGTGAGGCTGTTCTCGAGATAGAGCACGCCGATGAGCTTGGCCTGGGTGATCAAGGGCAGGCAGAGAACGGATCGCGCCTGGCCCCGACGAAAGTAGGGATCCTCGCCAAACTGCGGCTGGGCGGCGGCATCGTCGAGGATGACGCTCTCGCGGGTGCGCAAGACATAGTGGAGCACCGATTCCGGCAGCACGGAAGCGGTCACCGGCTGGTCGCGCTGCTGCACCACGACCGTGTCGCCGCCGATCGTGGCTTCCGCCTCGATCCGCGGCTCAGCCCCGCGCGAAAGAATCAACAGACCTCGCTCGGCGCCAGCCTGCTCGATGGCCGTGCGCATGAGTGTGTCGATCAGCATTTCCAGCACGATCTCGCCCGAGACGGCCTGCGACACCTTGATCACGGTCGCGAGGTCGAGGTGTTCCATGGACGCCCCGATCGTGCTCGACGGTGCGCGCGCTGGCGTTTGCCCCCTGAGGTGGGGATGCAGCTCGTCGAGTTGCCGCACCTTGCCGTCGGCTCCCCAACGCAGATAGCCGTAGCGGGCGTCCTGCAAATACACACGGGCAATCTTCTCGAAGCCACGCGCCGCGTAGAAGCGCGCGGCCAGTTCATAGGCGAGTGCCTCGTTGTGGACGAAGCCGTTTGCCTGGGCCGAGCGGATGGCCTGTTCGTACAGCCGCATCGCGTCAACATTTCGGCCGTCGATCCGAGCAATCTCGGCGCCAACCAGCGCGGCGCGGTTTTCAAAACTCTCAGGGCAGTGCTCGGCCCAGATCTGGATTTGCCGGTGATGCGCAGCGAGCGCTTCGACATGCTGCTGGCGCGCATCCGTCGCCGCGGAAGCAGATGCCGCGTGAGACAAGGCTGCGTAGAAGTCATATTCCGCGACCTCGAGATTCGACAGCGTCGACCACCGCAGCCGGCGCGCTCTCGCCGACGCATCGACGGCGGCCGCGAAGTCGCCGGCAAAATAGCGCGCCTGCGCCCTCCGGATCCAATACCAGCACTCGGCACGCGCAAGATCCGGGTTGCTGGA
>NZ_JAVHWM010000202.1:0-6261 GCF_032159765.1 Mycobacterium sp.
TCCTCAGACGAGTTGTCCGAAGTCCAGCTGAACGACGGGCGGGTGCTGTCAACGGCGACGGGTGTCGGCCGTCAACCGCACGACGCTGTCCTCACGTCGAGCGGCACCGTGGTGGTCACCAGCGAGATGGGTGGTGGCGTGGTGTTCGTGCGCGAGGGGCGTGTCGTGGGGTCGCTGACTGCCGGTCCGGTGCAGCCGGGAGGCGTGGCCGCGGTGGGCAGATACGCCGCGGTGGCCGACGTGCAGGGCAACGGCGTATGGGTCTACGACGGCGACACGCGCCAGCAGGTCGCCCAAGCGCCCGTCGGGGTGAAACTGACTCACGCCGTGGGGATTTCAGGTGACCTCGCTGCGTTCGCCGACACCGACGGCGGGGCGGTCCTGATCGACCGCGTTGATCCGCAGATCACCCAGGTTACCAAGGTCGACGCCCCGGGCAATCCCTACGGGCTGGCGTACGACGCACAGCGTCGACGGTTGTTCGTCACGCTTACAGCGTCCAACCTCCTGCGAGTCGTTGATCTCGCCGACCCCGCCAAACCTCGGACACTTGGCGACGTCCCCACCGTCCGGCAACCGAATTCTGTCGCGGTGGAACCACGTTCGGGAGCAGTTCTGGTAACCGGCAGCGGCCCCGCAGGTAAGGGCAGTCTGCAGATCGTGACCCCCGACCTGCTGCCGACGCCGTGACCTCCCAGCCTGGCGCCTAAACGGCGACGAGATCGTCGGCGTGCACAGCGGGCCGGCGGAGCTCCGTCGGCAGCTCGGACGTCGAACGGCCGATCATCGTCGCGAGCTCGGCCGCGTCGTAGGCCACCACTCCCCTGGCCACCACCGTGCCAGCGGGATCCTGCAGCTCCACGACGTCACCGCCGAAGAACCGGCCGGTCAGCGCGGTGATACCGGCCGGCAGCAGCGAACGACGATGGGCAGTGACCGCGCGCACCGCGCCGTCGTCGAGGATCAGTGAACCCGCCGATTCGGCGGTGTGACGCACCCAGAACCGGCGCGCCGACATCCTGGCGGCGCGCGGCGCGAACACCGTGCCCACCGAAGCCTCCGTCAGTGCCGTCGCCGCGTCGGACGCGGCCGCCAACAGCACCGGCACCCCTGCGTCTGAGGCCAGCAGCGCCGACGACAATTTCGACGCCATCCCGCCAGTCCCGAGATGGTGGCCACGACCGGCCACCACACCGTCGAGGTCCGCGGCTGCGGTGACCTCAGAGATGAAGCGCGCGTTACCTTTTCGCGGATCTGACTCATACAGCCCGTCGACGTCGGACAACAGCACCAACGCATCGGCGCCCACCAGGTGCGCTACGAGCGCAGAGAGTCGGTCGTTGTCGCCGAACCGGATCTCGTTGGTGGCGACCGTGTCGTTCTCGTTGACGATGGCCACCGCGTGCAGGGCACGCAACCGGTCCAATGTGCGCTGGGCGTTGGTGTGCTGCACCCGCATTGCGATGTCGTGCGCCGTCAGGAGCACCTGGCCCACTGCGCGCTGGTAGCGGCGAAACGCCGCACTCCACGAGTTCACCAGGGCCACCTGGCCGACGCTTGCCGCAGCCTGCTTGGTGGCCAAATCCGAAGGGCGACGTGATAATCCGAGCGGCTCGAGTCCGGCGGCGATAGCTCCCGACGACACAATGACGACGTCGGAGCCGGCCTTCATCCGCGTCTCGATCGCGTCGGCGAGCTTCTCGAGCCGGCCGACGTCGAACATCCCCGTCGAGGTGGTCAACGCGGTGGTGCCGATCTTGACCACGACGCTGCGCGCGGTGCGCACCGCTTCCCGATGCGGCGACGTCACTGCTCGTCTCCGGCCGGATGCTCTTCGCGCAAGCGCTCATCGACGTGTTTGCGGCGCTCCCGTCGCGCCGCCTTGCGTTCATCGGCCGACACCCGGTCGGAGCGCTCGAGCCGCACGTCGGTGCCGCGGCCCGACGGGATCACCTCGACACCTGCCGGTGTCTGGGGCTCCCACTGGAACGTGACGTCACCGATCGTCACGTCACAGCCGGGCGCTGCGCCCAGCTTCAGCAATTCGTCCTCGACCCCCAGCCGCGCCAGCCGGTCGCCGAGATATCCGACGGCCTCGTCGTTGTCGAAACTCGTTTGGCTGACCCAACGTTGGGGTCTCACACCGTGCACGACGAACGCGCCGCGCTGTTCGGGGTCCGGCTCGACGGTAAAACCGCTCTCGTCGACGGGCACCGGCCGGATGACAGGGCGACGCGGTGGGGCGGCGGGATGTTCGGCGCGGTAGCGGGTGACCATGTCCAACAACGCGAACGTGAGCGGCCGCAGACCCTCGTGCGTCAACGTCGACACCTCGAACACCGGCCAACCGAAACGGCGGGCGATCTCGTCGCGCACGAACTCCGCGAGCTCTCGCGCCTCGGGGACGTCGATCTTGTTCAGCACCACCGCACGCGGCCGCTCGGACAGGTCTACCAGCGCCGAATCTCCTTGCAGCCGAGGTGAATACGCCGCCAACTCGGCCTCCAGCGTCTCGATGTCGGACACCGGGTCGCGACCGGGCTCCAACGTCGCACAGTCGACGACGTGCACCAGCACCGCGCATCGCTCGATGTGGCGAAGGAATTCCAGGCCGAGCCCGCGGCCTTCGGACGCGCCGGGGATGAGGCCGGGAACGTCGGCGATCGTGAACGTCTGATCGCCCGCCGACACCACGCCGAGATTGGGCGTCAGCGTGGTGAACGGGTAGTCGGCGATCTTGGGCTTGGCCGCCGACAGCACAGAGACCAGCGACGACTTGCCCGCCGACGGGAACCCGATCAGCCCGACGTCAGCCACCGTCTTGAGCTCGAGCGTCAGGTCGCGCGTGTGGCCCCGCTCACCGAGCAGCGCGAACCCCGGTGCCTTACGAGCGCGCGACGCCAGCGCCGCGTTGCCCAGCCCGCCGCGGCCGCCTTGGGCCGCTTCGAATGTTGTTCCGGTGCCGACCAAGTCGGCCAGCAGCCGGCCGTCGTCGTCGAGCACGACGGTCCCGTCGGGAACCTTGAGGTAAAGATCGTCGGCTGCGGCACCGTCACGGTGAGAACCCTGACCCTGCTTGCCCGAGTATGCGGACACATGCGGGTGGAAGTGGAAGTCGAGCAGCGTGTGCACCTGCGGATCGACGACCAGGTAGACGCTGCCTCCGCGTCCTCCGTTGCCGCCGTCAGGACCGCCAAGAGGCTTGAATTTCTCCCGATGAACCGATGCGCAGCCGTTGCCGCCGTCGCCGGCCCGCACGTGTATCACCACGCGGTCGACAAAGCGAGACATGGATGCGTCCTCCTCAATCGAAACTCACGCTATGCAGAAGAAGTGCGAGTAACCAGCTGCAAAACGTGAATCTCGGCGCGGCGGGCGAGAATGCGCGAGGAGCTAGTCCGCCGAACGCACGACGGGAACGATGTTGACCAGTTTGCGGCCACGCTTCTCGGCGAATTCGACTGCGCCCGCGGCCTTTGCGAACAGCGTGTCGTCGCCGCCGCGCCCGACGTTGTCGCCGGGGTGAAAGTGGGTGCCGCGCTGACGGACGATGATCTCGCCGGCCTTGACCACCTGGCCGCCGAACCGCTTGACGCCAAGCCGCTGAGAGTTCGAGTCGCGACCGTTGCGGGAGCTGGATGCGCCCTTCTTGTGTGCCATCTGTCGCTCCTCTACTTGATCCCGGTGACCTTCAGCACGGTCAGCTGCTGACGATGACCCTGCCGCTTGTGATACCCGGTCTTGTTCTTGAACTTGTGGATGCGGATCTTCGGGCCTTTGGTGTGTTCGAGCACCTCGCCCGTCACCGCGACCTTCGCGAGCTTGCCCGCGTCGGTGGTGACGTCAGATCCATCGACAACCAGCGCCACCGGCAGCGACACCTTGGCGCCGGGTTCGGCGTCCAGCTTCTCCACCTTGACGATGTCGCCTGCGGCAACCTTGTACTGCTTGCCGCCGGTCTTGACGATTGCGTACATCACTCTGCTCCTCGGGGCGCGCGCCACCCGGGCTGCGCGTGCGGGTCTTGGGTTTCGCCGCCGGTCAGGCCTGGCGACAACTGGTCAAGGTTACGTGACCAGCGCCTTAAGGGTCAAACCACGCCGATGAGCCGCTTGCGCGAAGAGCAACCACGCTGCTAGTGCTCAAGCTTCGTGAGCCGGCGGGCCAGCTGGCCGAGCCGCCGAGCGCCGCGGCCGCCTCGCCTGGGCAGCCGCCACCTGCGCCGTAACGAGCTCTTCGTCCTCGTCCTCGTCGTCATCGTCGGACTCGTCGTCCTCGTCGGACTCGTCGTCGGAGTCCTCGTCGTCAGACTCGATCTCGAGGTCGTCGTCCAGGTCTTCGTCGTCCTCATCGAGGTCGACGTCGATCTCGTCGTCGTCCTCGGAATCGTCGTCAGCGTCGTCCTCGTCCGAATCGTCCTCGTCCGAGTCGTCGAGGTCGTCGTCTTCGAGGTCCTCGTCGGCGATTTCGCGGATCGCATCCGCCACCACACCGGGCCTCTCGACTGCCTCGTCGACGTCCTCGTCAGTGAGGTCGTCGCCCTCTTCGGTGCGCGCCGCGGCCATCGCCTTGAACAGCGGGTGCTCGCCGGGCGCGTGCGTAGGCACCTTGGCGATCGCCGGCTCGTCGGCGCGGCCTTTGCGCGACCGCTTGCCGCGGCGGCCGCCTGTCTCCTTGCGGCCGGTGGTCGTGGAATCCACCGGATCGGCGTGCAGGAGGATGCCGCGACCGGCGCAGTGCGGGCAGGACGTGGAAAACGCCTCGAGCAAGCCGGTGCCCAGACGCTTGCGGGTCAACTGCACCAAGCCCAGCGACGTCACCTCCGACACCTGATGACGGGTGCGGTCCCGGGCCAGCGCCTCGGTCAGCCTGCGCAATACCAGGTCGCGATTGGATTCGAGCACCATGTCGATGAAGTCGATGACGACGATGCCGCCGATGTCGCGCAGACGCAGCTGCCGCACGATCTCCTCGGCGGCTTCGAGGTTGTTGCGGGTGACGGTTTCCTCGAGGTTCCCGCCCGAGCCGGTGAACTTGCCGGTGTTGACGTCGACGACCGTCATCGCCTCGGTCCGGTCGATCACCAGCGTGCCGCCCGACGGCAGCCACACCTTGCGGTCCATCGCCTTGGCCAGCTGCTCATCGATGCGGTGCACCGCGAACACGTCAGGACCCTCCGGCGAAGCGGGCTCATACTTGTTCAGCCGCGGAACCAGTTCGGGTGCAACGGAATTCACGTAGTCATTGATCGTGGTCCAGGCGTCGTCCCCGGAGACCACCAGGCCCGTGAAATCCTCGTTGAACAGGTCGCGGATGACCTTTACCAACACGTCGGGCTCCTCGTAGAGCGCGACTGCCGCGCCCGCCGCCTTGCCCTTGATCTCTACGGCCTGCTCCTCGATCTGCGCCCAGCGCTCCTGAAGGCGCGTGACGTCGGCGCGGATGGCATCTTCCTTGACGCCCTCCGATGCGGTCCGGATGATCACCCCGGCCTCGGACGGCACGACCTCGCGCAAAATCTCCTTGAGCCGCTGGCGCTCGGTGTCGGGCAGCTTGCGGCTGATCCCCGTCGACGATGCGCCAGGCACGTACACGAGATAGCGGCCGGCCAATGACACCTGCGTGGTGAGCCGCGCACCCTTGTGCCCGACGGGGTCCTTGCTGACCTGCACGACGACGTAGTCGCCCGGCTTGAGTGCCTGCTCGATCTTGCGCTGCGCGCCGCCGAGACCTGCTGCGTCCCAATTGACTTCACCGGCGTAGAGCACGCCGTTGCGGCCGCGGCCGATGTCGACGAACGCGGCCTCCATCGACGGCAGCACGTTCTGCACGATGCCAAGGTAGATGTTGCCCACCAGGGAGGCCGATGCCGCCGACGTGACGAAATGCTCGACGACGACGCCGTCCTCCATGACCGCGATCTGCGTGTACCGAGCGCCCTCGTGTGGCGGCTCGGTACGGACCTTGTCGCGGACGACCATCACCCGCTCGACGGCTTCGCGCCGGGCAAGGAATTCGGCCTCGCTCAGGATGGGCGGACGGCGCCTGCCCGCGTCACGGCCGTCCCGGCGGCGCTGCCGCTTGGCCTCCAGCCGGGTCGATCCACTGATGCCCTGGATCTCGCTGTTGGCTTGATCTCGATCGGCCTTGTCTTTTTGGGCCCGCGGCGCCCGCTCGTGCACGACGGTGTTGGGCGGATCGTCCGGGGAGCCGGTGCCGTTGTCGTCACCGGAGCCCGACTTGCGGCGGCGACGGCGGCGA
>NZ_JAVHWM010000214.1:0-3401 GCF_032159765.1 Mycobacterium sp.
GCAGGTCTGCTGCCCGTTTGCCGCGGCAGCCGTCGGTGCGGCGGCGATCGCTACCGCGGCAGCAGTAGCCGCCAAGAGCGGTGTGATGTAGGTCAGTTTGATTTGCATGGTAGTGCTCCTTTGCAGCTCCCATTTATTACAACGGAAACCAGCCAGCCTGGGTTCATGTCCGCAGTTGGCGATCTCGTCGGCTCCACCACTGGGGCATGGATGTTGCGGGCGCCGGAACACTGGCGGGGCGAGCCTAGTTATTGAAACGCGCACAGCTTGAGGCGCAAAACTACTGAAGGTCCTGGCTCTCCAACGTTTCGACCATAGGTGTCGGCAAGACAGTCGATGTCGGCTTCGCGGTCAACGCGGCGGTTAGCGTTTCGGGTTCAATTGCGATCATCATCTCGCCGCGGTCGGTTGCCTTTTTGCAGTGGGCGCATTGGCGGCCAAGTGTGACGCGGCGTATCGGGTTGCCGTCGAATAGGTCCGCGTAGCAGGCGTGGCATAGTTTCGCGGTCATTCGTGTTACGCGTTCGGGTCTTGGATGTGATCGAAGTCGTGGTCGTCGCAGACGATTCGCCGTTCGTGGATCGCGCGTGCCATGGTCCCAACCCGCCTGGCGTTTGGACGCTGCTTGTTGTTGCTCACCGGGGACCTTCCTGCATTGGTCAGTATGACACGACGGGATTAGCGCCGTCGTACCCCAAACGAGCGCGCAGCTTCTACCCTCAAAGATGTGCCCGCTGTCGGCGATCTAGTCCGTTCCACTACCGGCGCGTGGATCGTCCTCGCACCCCAACACTGCCCGAACGGGCACGAGTTCGGCGCCGGCAAGACGCTCGTCGGTAATCAGGCTTGCCTCGGGCACGACGGCGGGCACACCACCTGGACCTGCCGCACGTGCGACGAGACGGTGTACGGGCCACCGATGAACACTCACTGCACAGCGCTCGATGGGCCTGCGGCGGTGCGGATCTCAAACGCCACCTAGATCCCCACGGTGGCGGGCCGACTGCTTGTGCCCAGCGGTTCGGTCGATGGAAAACGATCTCGGCCCCGCCACCAAGGGGGGTAGGTGACGGGACCGAGGTCAACGAGAGCTTCGGGGGGGAAGACTCCCTTCGCAACATGGGAGAGTTTCCTCGCAATTCGCTGTGAGAACCCCACGGGCCGCCATCAGCCCCCGCTGGTGGCGGATCGAACCATGCGGCGTCAGTCTGGCCAGACGCCTTCGAGCATGAAAAGGGGCCTCGGTGCCGGGCCTGCTTGATTTCTCACAGCTGGCTCGTGGCTTTACGGCGCATGCTGGGAGGTATGACTGAACCTGAACGGACTAAGTCAACAACCGCAGCAGGCGAGACCACAGAGCCGCCATACGGGCAGGGCCGGTGGCACCGACGTGGCAGGCCATTTCGGTTTGCGGCCGTGATCGTCGCCTTGGCGGGCATTGTTTTCATCGTCGCCGTGATCTTTTGGAGCGGATTCGTCTTGGGTGCTTGCTGTGGTGGCCATCATCACGGGCATCACTGGGCCGGTTCCCGGCACGCGTCGATGTCGTCCCCATACGCCCCCGAGCTGGCGTCGGAGGGCACTTTCACCGCGTAGCGCATGATGCGCGCCTTCGCGGGCGTTGTCGCTCGTGCACGCCGTGCCGCGCAGGTGCTGATTGGACACGAGTCGATCGCGCCGACCGAACGGTATTGCGCGGTGGACGATTCGGAGATCCGCGCGGCGATGGAAGCCGCGAGCGCCTGAGCGTTTGCATCTACGTGAGCCGGGATACACGTTACGAAGGGTGAGTTGCGATCGCTAGCAACGCGACTTGCCCAGGTCCCGCCGGTTCTGGCTCACGAGCCGGTGGGATCGCCCCATTCCCGGAGCGCGCTGGGCAGGCATCTCGATGATCGAGAAACGCCGGGTGGTCGCAGTGGCGCCGACCGATCCGCTTGTCGCCAAACTCGACGATCTGCAATCCGAACTCGGCGACGGGCCCTGCGTCACGGCACTGCGACAGCACCACACCGTCCACATAGACGACATGTCCACCGATACCCGCTGGCCGCAATTCGCCCGCCAGGCAACAGAACTGGGCGTTCACAGCTTGCTGTCATTTCAACTATTCGTTCGTTCCGAGACCCTCGGCGCGCTGAACCTGTACAGCGATCAGGCAGGCGGCTTCTCCGAGGACTCAATAGAAGTCGGCACCATTGTCGCCCAACACGCCGCGGTGGCGATGATCGGCGCGACCGATGAGAACCACTTCCACGCCGCGCTGGCCAGCCGCGACGTCATCGGACAGGCCAAAGGCATCCTGATGCACCGCGACAAGCTCACTGGGCTGCAAGCATTCGCCACACTCACCCGCGCCTCAAAGGACACCAACATCAAGCTCGTCGATATCGCCAACTGGCTTGTTGACGAGCATGAGTCGGGTATCACCGGGGCACCAATAATATAGGGAGAAGCATCACCCAATGAGCGACACCGACGACTTCGCGGATCACAAAGCTGAGCTCATCGACCGCGTACGCAACGCTCAAGTCCCCCGCAACATGCCCAACTGCCGCGGCTTTGTGGACTCTGTGGGGGTCTACGCGCAGAACCTGTCGCCCGAAGCACATCGTCCGAGCCAGCAGATCGACCACCTACTTGAGCGCGTGACCGCCGCCATGTTGGAGATCATTAACGGCGTGGCGCTCATCGAGGAGCGCCTCGATCGGCTCGGGGAGAGCGTATAGGTCCTCCCGCATGAGCCCGCGGACGCGGGCCGACCGCCGGCGCGATAAGTCGCCGAGGCGATCGACCGCCCACGACCCGTCTGGAACCGAATCGCGGTGCTAGGCATCTGACCTACTGCTCGGCCGCGTAGATCCCCACGGTGGCGGCCCGACTACTTTTCCGGCGCATCCCGGAAAACAATCCGCAACGTCTAACCAGCCGAGCCTTCCCATAGCTCAGCAGCTCGCTTCGCCCAGTCGACGATGCGATAGGCGCCGTAATGGACGTGCTTCGGCGCGCCACCTTCCCGGACCTCCCGGACCTCCCGGACTCCCAAAATCCACGCGAGGCCCTCGCCGTGGCGTGCCGGCCCGCGCTTTCCGAGGACTGCAGACTGCTGAACGGCCGCGCCAGCACACCGAGGGCACAATGACCTCATGGCCGAGCCGCCAGCGTTCCGCACTGGCTACATCTCACTGCTGTTGCCCGTAGAAACGGGCGAGGGTGAGGTGCGACGCGTCATCCGCGAGAGTGTCATCCGCGCGCTGGCCGCTGCGGGCGAATGGCCGATACGCGTTCATGTTGTGACTAGCAAAGGGTCCGACGACGGACGGACGAAGCGGTGGTTTGTTGAGTACGAGACCGGGCCATACGGTGAGGTCATCGACCAGCCCGACCAGTGCGGGTGAGGG
>NZ_JAVHWM010000238.1:0-3060 GCF_032159765.1 Mycobacterium sp.
CGAAACGAGCTTCTCTTCAAAAATGGATTCCCCCGGCTCAATCCATCCATGTCTGGTGAAGATTGCGTAAGTACCTTTGTGCGTCCATGGTACAGCGACCATAGCATCTGGAGTAACCGGCTCTGAAATACTTACACGCAGCCCACTGCCGTCTTGCGTGATGTCCACTCGCGACAATCCGACATTCTTTGCTGAGAATGATATCGCAAGCGTAATGACGTTATCTCTCACCTGAGATGAAGCGCGAACGCTTGTTTCAAGCCTCGGCTGAAAGACTCTTCCCTTTACAAATTTTGCGTACGCCCAAATACCAGCAACAACGATTGCCGCCGTTCGCACGACGACTTCCGCATCTCTGATAGCAGGGCTAATCCATGAATCAGGCACGGATCCTCCGACCGGCGACGATTCCCTTTAGTGCAGCGACTCAGACGAAACGATACGCATCGGAGTAGGTCAGCCGCTATTTACGCTATAGCTTCAGATATCCCTTTTTGCGCAGCCATTCGATCAAAATCTTCTCGATCAGCGAGCGTAGGGTGGGCTACGCGAAGCGAGCCCACCAGATATTGCATCCAGTGCTGCTGTGGTCGCGTGGGCACGGCGCTTCCGCCTTCGCTTCGCTACGGCGGACAAGACGCGCCTTTGCCCACCCTACAGCCGTTATTTTTTGGGAAGATATCCGCGTTTGCTGAGATGAGCGGCGAGGATGGCCCTGATTGCATCCGGCCGCGACGCATATGCGGTTCGACTGTCGGCCATCCATTGATCAAACGCCTTGAGCAACGCCGGCGGGATGCGCACCTGGATTGGCGTCGCGTCGATCCGAGGGCGTCCGCGTCCACGCTTTTTTCTAGTTTCAGATATTGACATCGGTTTATTTTCTGGTATTGGATAATTGCGAACCGGATGGCCGCTTGCAACGGCTATCCGGCTCTGACCCGAGCCACGGAGTTGACCCATGGCGCAGGCTAAGCGTGACTTTATCACGCGTCGAGCGATCCTTTCAGGGGTTGCGGCCCTGCCGGTGGCCGCCGTGCCCGCGCTCCCGTCCCCGGATGTCGCTGGCGCTCCATCCGGGCTACTGGCTCCGCCCGCCGAACCCGACCCCATCTTCGCAGCCATCGCCGCGCACGCCCGCGCCTATGACGACCTCGCCGCCTTTGCCGGTGAACTGGCCGCAGCCGAGCAGGCGGCATGGCACGCACCGCGCGGGGCGCGCCGCGCCGCCAACAAGCGGCTCAGGCAAGCCTATGCGGCCGAAGGACGTTTCGTAGACATCCTGGGGGACGCGGCCGAGCGCTTCGTCGCGACGGTGCCGCAAACGCTGCGGGGCGTTGCAGCCGCGTTGGCTTACGTGCGCGAGCGCTACGCGCAGGGTTACCCGATGTGCGAGGAGGAGGAGTGCATGACGCTCTTCGCCTCGACCGAGCAGGCGATCTGCCGCGCGGCGGGGTTGCCGGTGCCGCGGGCCGCATAGCCCGGAAGCCCTCGGGGCGAAATCAAACGCCGCGCCCTGCCCCACCCGGTTCGGCCTGCGGCCGAACCACCCTCCCCCTGCGGGGCAGGGATGAAGCAGCCCGTGTGATCGTCGATCGTCGCCCGCGAAACCCAACGCCATTTTGGGCTTGCATCACGGTACCATTTTTGGTACGATTACCCGATGAGAGGATCGTGAAGCGCCTTCCCGCTTTCTTTTATGAATTGCCGTCAGGGCATGTTCCGGTCCGCGAATGGATCAGGAGCCTTGATGCCGCCGACCGCAAGATAATCGGCGAGGACATCAAGGACGTGGAGTTCTCATGGCCAATCGGCATGCCCTTGGTTCGGGCGCTGGGCGCGGGCCTTTGGGAAGTCCGCAGCAGCTTGACGCAAGGCCGCATCGCCCGCGTGCTGTTCTGCATCAATGAGGGGCGGATGGTGTTGCTGCACGGTTTCATCAAGAAAACACAGAAGACACCGCAAAACGATTTGAATTTGGCGTTGAAGCGAAAAAAGGAGATCACATGACGAAGAAACAAAAGGGGCGGATCGGATCGTCGTTCGACGATTTCCTGAAGGAAGAAGGCATCTACGAGGGTGTGACCGCACGCGCCATCAAACGCGTGATCGCCCGCCAGCTCGATGCGCTCATGCAAGAGCAAGGCATCTCCAAAACCGAACTTGCCAAGAGCATGAAGACGAGCCGCGCCCAGCTCGACCGGCTGCTCGACCCCGAGAACGAGTCCGTGACGCTTGGCACGCTCACGCGCGCCGCGCAGGCCGTGGGGCGCAATTTGCGGATGGAGCTTGTTTAGCAGTTTCCAAAGGCCGCGCCCTGCCCCACCCGGTTCGGCCTGCGGCCGAACCACCCTGCGGGGGAGGGATGAAGCGACGCATGCGCCAGATCGCTCACGCGTCGCCGCCTTTCTTCTTCGTCGCCTTCTTGATTGCTTCCTCGCGCGCCTGCGCGACCGCATCGGAGACCCGCACCGTCACGCGATCAGCAAGGCGAAGATCGACCGCCGTGATATCGCGGCTCAGCAACGCCTTCTCACGGTCAAGGCGCGCGAGCGTGTCGAGGGCAGCTTCAATGTTCGCGTCGGGCAGACGCACATCGAGGCCGCTCTTCAGCCGCAGGTTCCAGCGCCGCTCGGCAACGAAGATCGATGCGCGCACCTGGTCCCGGATTGCCGGATAGGCATCGAGGACGGCAAGGAAACCGCGCGCCGCTGCTGCCGCACCCGGCCCGACCACGAACGGCAGAGACGCAAGACGCGGCTCGATCCGGTTCGAGAGCACCGTGCCGTCGGCCGCGATGACCTGGACCTTGCCGTCCATCTGCCACAGCGCGAACGGCTCGCGCTCGGTGATCGTGATCTGGAGACGGTCCGGATAGAACTTGCGCACCGTCGCTTCGGCGACCCACGGGATCGCCTCCAGTCTGGCGCGCGCGTCGCCGACATCGAGGAACAGCAGCGAGGAATGGTCGGTCACCCCGGCCGCCGCAAAGATCTCCTCGCGACTGACCTGACGCTGACCCGAAAGCGACACCGTCGCGATGCGCATGCCGGCCGCATT
>NZ_JAVHWM010000093.1:0-5741 GCF_032159765.1 Mycobacterium sp.
TGCGGTGATTTGGCGGCAGCCCGCGCCTTCGGTAACCTTGCGTTCACCGACGCGGGGTGGAGCAGCTCGGTAGCTCGCTGGGCTCATAACCCAGAGGTCGCAGGTTCGAATCCTGTCCCCGCTACTAACGAAAGTGGCCTTGACCAGGTCAAACGGCCGCCAGCATCAGCTGGCGGCCGTTTCGTTTTGTGAACGTTGTGAACGTTCGGCGTCGGTCGTTCCTACGCCGTGAACAACGGCGATGGACGCTGCTATCGCTGGGTTCACCTTCCCCAGGGTGTGCCACGGCGTGGTTGTCACGTGGTGGTGGTGGTGGATATCAGAGGTCATCCACGACGGTATGTCGGTGCCGATCGGTGAGCGGTTCGGCGTAGACGGGCATCATCTGGCCGAAGCTTTCTCGTGTCAGTTTTTCTGACGGTCATTTCGCGAATGCCTCTGGGTCGTTCCCATATATCCAACACAGGGTGGCACAGCACGGCGTCGCAGACGGTAACGGTCGCGAGGGACTTCACGGCCGACCTGGTGGCCCACTAGGGCGCGCAAAACGTCATCGCCGATCCATGACGCTCAAACCGAGCATCTTCGTAACGATGCGCTCGGCGCCGGACACGTCTCCGACGAAGCTCGTTCCGGATCTGGGTCATCGTCCATTCGCCAGTGGCACACGCCTCGAAGATCCGGGGGCGTGCTCAGCGCGCTCAGGGTCGAGCCACCATGCGAATTTCACTGCCGTCATCGGTCCGTGTCCGTACGTTCAAGTAGCCGAACGGCACCATGCCCGGCGTGCCGCCGTTCTGGGCTTTTTGCACCCTGCCCCTGCGTGTCTCCGTCGCAAGGTTGCGGCTGTAGAACTCGGCAATCGAGCTCATGATGCCGAGAAGAAGCATGCCGCTCGGGGTCTCGTCGACGTTCTCGGTGACGGAGACCAACTTTGCACCGGCCTTCTGAATCGCGAGGTTGATCTCGAAACCTGCGCCGCGCGATGTAGATACGTATTGCTAGAGGATGTGGAATCGTGCAGTCACCGCCGCGGTGGCCGGCGAACTGCTCGGGCGACCGCGGATCCCATGCCCGAATTGGAACCCGTGATGAACCATGTCTTGGCCACTGCGGCATCCTCCGACCACTTGCAGTGGCGGTTAGCTGATAAAGGGTCGGTCAGTGTAGGTGGGTGGTAAAGAATCTTTCGATCCGGTCCCAGGCGTCCTTGGCCGAGTCGGGTTCTGGGCCGATGCCGGCTACCCGCAGGAGGGGGCGAAGCACGCGGGGGCCGGCTTCGGCGTCGTTGAGGAAAGCGTGGCTGGCGCCGGGGTATTCCTTGACGTCGTGGGTCACGCCTGCTTTGTCGAGGGCCGCATCGAGCCGGCGGGCGGCACCTCGAAGGGAAGGGTCGCGGCCACCGTAGTTTCCGACGATCGGGCAGGCGCCTGCCACCGCTTCGTCGAGGTGACGCGGTAGCTGGCCGTAATTGACTGCGGCCGCATCGAATCCGTTGTTCGCGGTGAGGAGCGCGAAGCCTCCTCCGATGCAGAAGCCGATGACGCCGATCTTGCCGGTGCAGTCGGGAGAACCAGCCAGGTAGTCGTGGGCGGCGGAGATGTCGGCGAACGCGCGGCCGCGGCCACGCATCATGGCGGTCATCGTGGCGACCAGACATCGTGCTGTGCTGCCCGCGCTGAACAGGTCGACGGCCAGGGTGAGATAGCCGAAACCGGCGAGCCGGTCAGCGTGGCCGCGCATGACCTCGTCGAGGCCGAAGATCTCGTGGATCATCACCACGGCCGGCCACGGACCGATGCCCGGTGGGCTGGCCAGGTAGCCGCGAAGCGGCTGGGACCCGTCGCGGTCGGCGGCGAGGTCGGAGAGGTCGACGTCGGTCATGGTTTGGCCTCCTGTGGCGGTGGGGCGGGCAATGTGTAGGGGCCGACGACGGCCGCACCGAGCAGCGAAAGTCCGTTGCGGAGGGCATCAGGCGGTACGTCGTCGACAAGGTGGTGCATCACGATCAGGCCGTGCATGAGCGAAAACAATGTTGCGGCAACGGCGTTGGTATCCGAGTTCGGTGGGATGTATCCCTCATCGCGCCACCGGCTGGCCAGTTCGGCGATGTGGTCGAGGGTTTGGAGGTAAAGCGCGCGGGCACGTTTGTGCAGTACCGGATCACGCAGGGCCTCCGCCCAGGTCTGTAGCGCGAGCCGGGTCATGTCGTATTCGGGGTTGTTCGTCCTGCTGCGCAGTTCGGCGACGATCAGGCTCAGCGTTTCGGCGGGAGTGGGGACGGGGTCGCGATCGAGTAGCCCTACGAAAATGCCCCGCACCCGTGCCACTCCTTCCTCGGCGCTGGCGTGGATGATTTCCTCCTTGCTGCCGAAGTAGCGGTACACCGCGCTTGAGGACATCCCGGTCGAAGCGATCACCTGGTCCATCGACGTGGCGTGAAAGCCGTCGCGCGAGAAGCACCCCCACGCACTGGTGAGGATGTGTTGGCGGCGTTGCGCGCGGGTCTTCTCGCTGAGTCTGGGCACAAACGCATCCTAAACGAAAACGAGCGGTTGCGCTAGGGCGTATTCCGGCGTACGTTCAACTTCAAATAGCAACGATCGCTTTCGTTTGGAGGCACGATGTCGAACCTGTGGGGCACCGCGATCAGCCTCGCTGCCGCCCGGACCATTGTGGTGCGCGCTCTTGCGCACGCACGGAGCAGCGACTTTCCCCCGATGACAATTTCGGTGCTGGACGCTGCCGGAAGGCTGGTCGCCTTCGCCGGAGAAGACGGCTCCAGCCTGCTGCGCGAGCGCATCGCCCGGGGAAAAGCCCAAGGGGCACTGAACATGGGCGTGGGCAGTCGCAGCCTGGCCGCACGGGCAGCGTCCAACCCGGCCTTCGTTAACTCCCTGGTGTCGCTGGCCGACGGCAACCTCGTGCCCGTACCCGGCGGCGTTCTGATCCGCGACGACAACGACGCCGTGGTCGGTGCGGTCGGGGTGAGTGGTCACCTGCCCGACGACGACGAAGCCTGCGCCATCCACGGCATCACAGCCTGTGACCTGCGGGCCGATCCCGGCGCCTGATCTGTCACCAACCCTGAAACCGAGAGGAGCACCAACCATGTTCGATACCGACAACCGCCTGCTCGCCATGATCAAACAGCGGCAGATTCCGTTGGGAATGCAGTGTTTTACCGGCGATCGCGCCCTGATCGAAGTCCTGGGATTGACCGGCTTCGACTTCGTCATGCTAGACACCGAGCATTCGCCGGCGAACCCCCGCGCCATCGAAGACGCGGTCCTGGCCGCCGACATCGTCGGCTTGGTGCCGCTGGTACGCGTGCCGAGCTGTGCGGACGAAACCGCCATCCGACGCGCGATGGAAGCCGGCGCCCAAGGCCTGTTCGTGCCGGAGGTCAAATCGGCCGACGATGTGCGCCAGGTTCTCGACGCCGCACTCTTTCCGCCGTTGGGCAACCGCGGCATCTGCCCGGCCACCCGCGCCGCCAGGTACTCCTACCGCACCTTCGTCGACCACGCCGAGTGGAACAACCGCAACTTCCTCGTCGTCCCGCTCATCGAGAACCCCGACGCCGTCAACAACATCGACGAGATCTGCGCATTGGACCAAGTGCAGGTGCTCGCCTTCGGTCCCGGCGATCTCGCTTACGCCATCGGCGAGGGCAACAACATGACCGACAGTCCAAAGATCCGTGAGGCGTACCTAAAGGTCCAAGCAGCCGCCGATCGGCACGGCGTCGCGGTGATGGGCGGCCCGGTACTGGATCCCAGCGTCGACGGCTGTAAATCCGCGCTGGAAGACGGCGTCAAGGTGTTCTGCCTCGGCCTCGACGTCATGGGATTTCGGCGGTTTTGCGAGCACACCGTCCGTATCGCCGGCGTCTCGGTGCAAGGCACCGCCTACACCCGGCCCGAAACCCCGACCCCAGACTTCGCACCCCATGTCACTTCCTGAGAAGCCGACAACCAACGATTGAAAGGAGCAGCGCAGTGACGACTCATCTGAACCGCTTTGTGGTCGGACCCGACGCCGAGGGCCGCTCGGCGGTATTGCAGCGGGGGCTGACCAATGTCCAGTCCCGTGAGGGGTTCTACTGGCGCGCCACGTTGTGGGCAACCCAAGAGACCCCGGTGGACAACAGCATTGACGGCGACCGATCGCAGGCAGAGGGTCTCGGCGCTAGCCGCGAACCCTTCCCCGACGGCATGATTTGCCGGGCCCTGGAAATCCCGCCTGACGATCCCGACGCCGCCGAGCACCGCCGTGTCCTAGCCGATCTCAACCAGGAGGTCCACCAGAAGCACCAGCCGAGCGACTCCGATCTCGCCCGACATCCGAGCATGCACCGAACGGACACCCTGGACTGTCTTACCTGCATCCGCGGCGAAATCTTTCTGGTCACCGACACCGATGAGACGCTCATGCGGCCCGGCGACACCGTGATCATCCGGGGCACCAACCACGCCTGGAGCAACCGGTCGAACGCCCCCTGTTTGCTCGTCGGCACGATGACCGACGCCACCCCTCCGAGCGGAGGCTGATCAAGCAATGCCGGAATCAGCGGGCGACGCGTGTGATTGTGATGTTCTGGTCGTCGGCGGCGGTCTCGTAGGTTTGGCCGCTTCGATGTTCCTGGCGCAACAGGGATTACGCGTGTGGGTGGTGGAGCGGCATGCCGCGACATCGCGCCATCCCAAATTGCGCGGTGTCAGCGCCCGAACGATGGAGCTGTATAGGTCCGCCGGCATCGAAGAAGCGATAAGTTCCGCAGGCGAAAACCATTTCGGTGTTGCCATCGGCGACAGCCTCTCCGGTGAATACGAGCGGATACATCTGCCGCTCGCGCTGGCCCGGCAGAACCGGCTGAGCCCCACCACGCATTACGCATGCGACCAGGACCGCATGGAACCCATTCTGTTGCAACGCAGCGCCGAGTTGGGTGCCCAGCTGTTCTATGGCTGCACAGCCGTCAACATCGAGCAGCACGAGTTCACCGTCACCGCGGATGTGGTGTGGTCTCCGTCGACGGTCGGCACGCGCACGCCGGCCGTGCCACCGAGTCGGATCACCGCCCGTTACTTGGTTGCCGCGGACGGTGCCAGGGGCACGATCCGCGCCAGCCTGGGCATCGGCCGCCACGGTCAACCGATTCCGGGACGAGGTCTCAGCGTCTTGTTCGATGCCGACCTCGAGCCGGCAATGCGCGGACGTCGGATCAGCGCAATGGTCGCCCCGGCTGAGGGCGCCCTGTTGTTCGTCCGCAGCGAAGCTCGCGACCACAACTGGTTCGCCCTGACCCCAAGAGCCGACTTGGATTCCATTGATCCGGATTCTGCTGCCACCGAGGCGATTCCGATGATCCGGTCTGTGGTCGGTGTAGCAGACCTCGACATAACTGTTCGCAGCGCGATGACCTGGAGTACCGGGGCCTTCGTCGCCGACCGCTACCGCGAGGGTCGCATCTTTCTGGTTGGCGACGCAGCGCACCTCATGCCGCCCTACGGTGGATTCGGCGGCAACACCGGAATCGCCGATGCGCACAACCTCGCCTGGAAACTCGCCGCAGTGTGTTCGGGAGACGCCGGAGACGCCCTGCTCGACACCTACGAGTCCGAACGACAACCGATCACCGAGTTCACCCTCAAACACGTCATGCTGCGCGCCGGGGACGGGATCGGCCAATTCTTCCGGCAGTTCGACCAGTTCGACCCCAATCCGATCACGCTGGG
>NZ_JAVHWM010000098.1:0-29893 GCF_032159765.1 Mycobacterium sp.
TGCCGATCATGCGAGAGCCGTCCACCCACACCATCGTGGTGCTGGGTCGCCCGATCACCGCCGAGGCATTCGGAGTGGTGGCCCGCGAGGTCGCCGCGCTCGGCGTCAACATCGACTTCATCCGCGGTGTGTCCGATTATCCGGTGACGGGCCTCGAGCTGCGGGTTTCGGCGCCTCCCGACAAGGACCGTGACCTGTCGGTGGCTCTGGCCCGCGTCGCGACCGACGAAAGAGTCGATGTCGCTGTGGAAGACACCACTCTCGAGCGGCGCGCGAAGCGGCTGATCGTGTTCGACGTCGACTCCACCCTGATCCAGCAGGAAGTCATCGAGATGCTCGCCGACCGTGTCGGCGCGCGCGATGCGGTGGCCGCCATCACCGACGCGGCGATGCGCGGGGAGATCGAGTTCGCCGAGTCGCTTCGGCAGCGTGTCGCGACGCTGAAGGGCTTACCGGAAAGCGTGCTCGACGAGGTCGCCGACGAGCTGGAACTCACCCCCGGGGCCCGCACCACGTTGCGCACATTGCGTCGGCTCGGCTTCCACTGCGGCGTGGTGTCCGGCGGGTTTCGGCAGGTGATCGAACCCTTGGCGCACGAGCTGATGCTCGACTTCGTCGCCGCCAACCAGCTTGAGATCGTCGACGGCGTGTTGACCGGTCGGCTGGTCGGACCGATCATCGACCGGGCTGGAAAAGCCAAGGCGCTGAGGGATTTTGCGCAGCAGGCCGGTGTACCGCTGGAGCAGACTGTGGCCGTCGGTGACGGCGCCAACGACATCGACATGCTCGCCACCGCGGGGCTGGGGGTGGCTTTCAACGCGAAACCGGCGCTGCGCGAGGTTGCCGACGCGTCGTTGAGCCATCCCTACCTGGACACGGTGCTGTTCATCCTCGGTGTGACGCGCGGCGAGATCGAAGCGGCGGACGCTGTCGACGGCGTACTGCGCAGGGTCGACATCCCGCCCAACTGACTGTTTCGTCAATTTAGGCATGTGCGCTCCGCGGAGACTCTAGAGTCGGGCACGCAGCGCGACGACGAGAGGGCCTCAGCCATGGCGGGTTCCGTTCCCGTGAACGAGGGCGACGCGCAGGCTGGCGCCGCCAAAGAGTCCTTCATCGACGGGTTCCTGAAGTCGGGATTCTCGGGGGTCGCACCGTGGATCCTGCTATCGGTCCTGTCGGGGCCCGGTCGGTTCGAGATCGCGGTCCTCGGGGCGCTGGTGTTCTCACTGCTGATCATCGGTCTCGGCAGATGGCGCGGAATGCCCGTGCATTCACTGGAGATCGTCGGTGTTATCTATTTCGCCGCGCTCGCGGTCGCGGGTTTGGTGGCTCCCGACAACGTCATTCGGTGGCTCGATGACTGGGCGGGCGTGCTCAGCAACGTCGTGCTCGCGTTGTTCGTGTTGTCGACAATTCTTGTGCGCAAACCGTTCACGCTCTCGTACGCAAAGCAGGAGGCGCCGCCCGAAGTCTGGGATGAGCCAGGATTTCTGCGGCTCAACAATGTGATCAGCGCCGCGTGGGGCGCGGCTTTTGCGGTGTCTGCCGCCGCGGGCGCAACCGGCCTGTTGGTGCTGCACGACAACGACAACATGTGGACGGCCTGGGTCCTCCCGTTGGCGGTCACTTTCCTCGCGATCGGGTTCACCGAGGTGTATCCCGACCGGGTAGTCGCCCGCGAAACGGGGGAGACCGCGCCGCCGCTCGCCAAGGTCTTCGACTGGCTGCCCGGCTTCCTGCTCGTCGTCGGCATCGTCGGGTGGATCGCCGATGCCTTTCCCGACGCTGTCGCAATCGCGCTGATTGCTGTCGGCGTGGTGGGTAGTGCCCTGCTGCGCAGGATATTGCCGCCCGAACCGGGTACGGCCAAGGCAACTGGCTAGGCCTCCGCGAGTCTGACGCGTGTGCGGCGGTCTCCGGCGTGTCGTCGCAGAGATTTCACACTCGCGCAGCGGGGCGCTCCCGGGACTGCCGGGCACATGCGGCACGATGGTCGGGTGGTCGAACCGAGCGGCAATGAGCCCGATCCCGACCTGCTCATCGACTTTCACAACGTGACGTTGCGCCGCGCGGGCCTTCGTCTGGTCGGCCCGGTCACGTGGTCCGTCGAGCTTGACGAGCGCTGGGTGGTGATCGGACCCAACGGTGCCGGCAAGACATCGCTGCTGCGGATCGCGGCCGCGACCGAGCACCCGTCGTCAGGGAAGGCGTACGTGCTCGGCGAGCGGCTGGGCCGGACCGACATGAAGGAGTTGCGTTCCCGCGTGGGGCTCAGCAGCTCAGCGCTGTCGCAGCGGGTGCCCGACGGCGAGATCGTCCGCGACCTCGTGGTCTCCGCCGGCTACGCGGTGCTGGGCCGCTGGCGAGAGAACTACGACGACATGGACTACGCGCAGGCAATCGACATGCTGGAAAGTGTCGGCGCCGAGCACCTCGCCGAACGCACCTACGACACCCTGTCTGAAGGCGAACGCAAGCGGGTGCTGATCGCGCGGTCGCTGATGACCGACCCCGAGTTGCTGCTTCTCGACGAACCCGCCGCCGGGCTCGACCTCGGTGGGCGCGAGGAACTCGTGGCTCGGCTCGCCGACCTGGCCGCCGACGCGGATTCGCCGGCGATGGTGCTGGTCACCCATCATGTCGAGGAGATCCCGCCGGGCTTCAGCCACTGCTTGATGCTCTCGGAGGGGGAGGTGGTGGACGCCGGACTGCTCGCTGACGTGTTGACCGCGAAGAACCTCTCGACGGCATTCGGCCAGTCGATCGCGCTGGAGAGGATCGACGGCCGGTATTTCGCACGGCGCGTTCGCGCCCGCGCCGCGCACAGGAGGAGGCTGGAGTGAGCGACCAGCCCATGGTGCCCCGTCCGGCGGCGACCGTGATGCTGCTGCGCGACACCCCCGACGGTGTGGCCGTCTTTCTGCTGCAACGACATTCACGCATGGATTTCGCGCCCGGCACGACGGTGTTCCCGGGCGGCGGCGTCGACGATCGCGACAGGGATTTCGACATCGCGTGGACCGGGCCGCCGCCGGACTGGTGGGCGAAGCGGATGGCTGTCGACGAGGGCTTGGCACTTGCGCTTGTATGCGCCGCCGTACGCGAGACGTTCGAGGAGTGCGGGGTTCTGCTCGCCGGTCCCGACGAGCACAGCGTCGTCGGTGATGCCTCGGCCTACAGCAGCGCCCGCGCCCGACTTGCCAGCCGCGACTTGGCGTTGAGCGACTTCTTGCGGGGCGAAAACCTGGTGCTGCGATCCGATTTGCTTCGGCCGTGGGCCAACTGGGTGACTCCCTCGCGGGGCCACACCCGACGCTACGACACGTACTTCTTCGTCGCCGCGATGCCCGAGGGCCAGCACGCCGATGACCAAACCAGCGAGGCTGTCTCGGCGGCGTGGACACTGCCGGCCAACGCGGTCGAGGACTTCGGCACCGGCCGAACCTTCTTACTGCCACCGACGTGGGTCCAGCTGGACACGCTGCCGAGCTTCGGGGCCACCGTCGACGAGATCCTGCACGTCGACCGTGAGATCGTCGCGATGCGCACGGAAGTCATTGGTACCGAAGGCAACTGGAGCCTGGAGTTCTTCGACGCGCAGCGGTACCACCAGCTGCGCGGTGACCGGCCCTGGGCATGAACGAGTTCGTCAGCGTCTATGTCGGCGACGATCGTCCCGGGGTCGGGACGATCGTGCTGTCCCGGCCGCCGAGCAACACACTGACCCGGCAGGCCTGCCGGGAGATCGTCGCGGTGGCCGCCGACATCAGCGAGCGCGACGACGTGGCCGCGGTGGTTCTGTTCGGCGGCCACGAGATCTTTTCCGCGGGCGACGACCTCGAGGAGTTGCGGTCCCTTGATGCGGCCGACGCCGCCGTGGCCGCACGGCTGCGTCAGGATGCCGCCGCCGCCGTCGCAGCGATCCCCAAACCGACGGTGGCCGCGATCACGGGATACGCGCTCGGCACCGGGTTCGCCCTGGCGTTGGCCGCCGATTGGCGCGTCAGCGGCGACAACGCGAAGGTGGGATTCACCGAGATCCTGGCCGGCCTGATACCCGCGGGCGGCATCGCCGCGCGGCTGCCCGCCGCGGTCGGGGACAGCACGGCCAAGGAGTTGGTGTTCTCCGGCCGGTTCGTCGGCGCCAAGGAGGCGCTGGCCATCGGTCTACTCGACGAGGTGGTGGCCCCCGATGCCGTCTACGACGCCGCGGCGGACTGGGCGACCCGCTTCGTCGGGACATCGCCGCACGCGCTGGCCGCTGCCAAGGTGGCCATCAACAGCCGCAGCGTGGACGTCGAGTGCGAGCAATATGCCCGAGCCTTCGCGGTGGCCGACCGACGATTCGTACCGGATACAGGGGCGGATTAGGCTTGCCGGTCATGACGACGAGCCAGGACGTGCCGAACCCACACGCCACGGCTGAGCAGGTCGAGGCCGCCCGGCGCGACAGCAAGCTCGCTCAGGTGCTCTACCACGACTGGGAAGCGGAGAGCTACGACGACAAATGGTCGATCTCCTACGACAAGCGCTGCGTCGATTACGCCCGTGACCTCTTCGACGCGACGGTGCCCACCGACGAGCTCCGCAACCTTCCGTATGACCGTGCGCTGGAGTTGGGCTGCGGCAGCGGTTTCTTCCTGCTGAACCTGATCCAGGCGGGCGTCGCCCGGCGGGGCTCTGTGACAGACCTTTCGCCCGGCATGGTGAAGGTGGCAGTGCGCAACGGCGAGTCGCTGGGCCTCGACATCGACGGCCGGGTGGCTGATGCCGAGCGCATCCCGTACGACGACAACACGTTCGACCTCGTCGCCGGCCACGCTGTGCTGCACCACATACCCGACGTGGAGCTGTCGCTTCGTGAGGTGGTTCGCGTGCTCAAGCCGGGTGGCCGGTTCGTGTTCGCCGGCGAGCCGACGAACGCCGGCGAAACCTACGCCCGCCCGTTGTCGACGCTGACGTGGCGGACCGTGACGAACGTGACCAGGCTGCCCGGGCTCTCCAGCTGGCGGCGCCCGCAGGCCGAGCTCGACGAGTCGTCACGCGCGGCGGCCCTGGAAGCGGTCGTCGATCTGCACACCTTCGACCCGGGTGACCTGGAGCGCATGGCCCGCAACGCCGGCGCCGTCGACGTCTCGACCGCCACGACGGAGTTCACGGCGGCGATGGTGGGCTGGCCGATCCGTACGTTCGAGGCGGCAGTCCCGCCCGGCCGACTGGGGTGGGGCTGGGCGAGGTTCGCGTTCTCCAGCTGGATGGCGCTGAGCTGGGTGGACAACAACGTGTGGCGGCGGGTGGTCCCGAAGGCCTGGTACTACAACGTCATGGTCACCGGGGTCAAGCCGTCTTAAGCTTCTTCCTCGACGACGTCGCCTACCTGCGGTCCTCGGCGGGCGCCGACGCCCTCGCGCAGGTCGCCACTTACTCGCTGACCGATGCCAGTCGGATCGCTGACGTCGCCGCTGTCCGGAGTGCGTTCGGGGAGCGCGCCCCAGTGCTCGTTGAGACGGTGCTGCTGCGCCGGCGCGCCGCCGCCAAGCTCAGTGATGCCTCCGGCTGGTTGTTTACCGACGAGGCGCTCCAGCAAGCCACCGCCGCGCCCGTGGCGATGCATCGGGCGCGCCGGCTCGCCGGGCGGGCTGTCCACGACGTCACGTGCTCGATCGGTACCGAGCTGGCCGCGCTGCGCCGGACGGCTGATCCGCTGGGCAGTGATATCGACCCGGTGCGGCTGGCGATGGCGCAGCACAACGTCGTCGACGTCCCGCTCGTTCGGGCCGACGCGCTGCACCCGGTCAGCCGCGGGACCGTCGTGCTCGCCGACCCGGCGCGACGCGGGGGCGGGCGCCGCGTCGTCAACCCCAGGGACTTCAGCCCTCCGCTCGACACGCTGCTGGACACGTATCGCGACCGTGATTTCGTCGTAAAGTGTTCTCCCGGAATCGATTACACGCGTCTGGCGTTCGATGGCGAGGTGGAAGTCACCTCGTTGCATGGCGACGTGCGGGAGGCGTGTCTGTGGTCGCCCGGCCTGACCGAACAGGGTGTGACGCGACGCGCCACGATGCTCGATGGCGACGGGCACGTCGAGCAACTCACCGACCTCGAGCCCGACGACTGCGGCGTCGCCGAGGCCGGGCGGTGGATCGTGGACCCGGACGGAGCCGTGGTGCGCGCCGGGCTCGTGCGGCACTACGCGGTCCGGCATCGACTGTGGCAGCTCGACCCGAAGATCGCCTACCTCTCCGGGAGCGAATTGCCCCCGACGGTCCGCGGTTTCGAGGTCCTCGAGCAAATCCCGTTCGGTGAGCGCCTCCTGCGCCAGACCCTGACGGACATGGACTGCGCGGCCGCCGAGATTTTGGTGCGCGGCGTCGACGTGGACCCGGCCGCACTGCGCCCGCGGTTGCGGTTACGCGGAACCCGGCCGTTGTCGGTGGTGATCACCCGGATCGGCGCCGGTAACCGGGCCCGCGCCATCGCGTTCATTTGTCAACCGTCGCGATAACCCACGGGTACCCTGGCGCTCAACACTTTTCGAGGACGGTGCATGAGAAGCTCACTTCGCGCGGCCACGTTACTGGCCGCGGCACTCGTGGCGGCTGCCACGGTGCGCGTGGAAGCCGCGGCGGAGACCCCGTGTGCCGACTTCGGCGCGGTGGTCGACGGCACCACCTGCCGGCTTCACACCGCGAACGACGCGTACATGGTCGACATGGCGTATCCAAACGATTACGCCGACCCCGCCCCGCTGATCGACTATCTGCGGCAGACCCGCGACGGGTTCGTCAACGTCTCGGGCATGCCCGGTTCGACGGGTCTGCCCTACGCATTGGACATCACGTCGGAGTCCTTCCACTCGGGTCCGCCGCCGGGAGGGACCCAGAGCACAGCGCTGAAGATCTACCAGAATGTCGGGGGCCCACACCCGCTGACGTGGTACAAGGCGTTCAACTACAACCTATCGACGCACCAGCCGATCACCTTCGACACGCTGTTTCTTCCTGGCAGCAATCCGCTTGCCGTGATCCTGCCCGCCCTGCAGAAGGCCGTCGACACCCAGCTGGGCTCGCACGTGACAATCTCCGACGGTCTCAACCCGTCGCACTACCAGAACTTCGCGCTCACCGACGACGAGCTGATCCTCTACCTCAGCCAGGGTGACATGCTGCCGTCCGCAGCGGGCGCGCTCGCGGTGCATCTGCCGCGGGCCCTGGTTGCGCCCATGCTCGCCCCACTGGGTTAGGCCGGGTCGAAGCCGTACACCTGACCTTCGCTGGTGGCGGTCAGTACCCGACGGTCGGACGCGACGGACACGCCCACCGGCCACCCGACGGCCTGCGGCAGCGGATAGGTATTGACCGTGCGTCCGTCTGTGGGCTGGAACGCCAGCAACGACAGGCCGTTGTTCGGCGAGCGGATGACGGTGTAGGCGATGTCGCGGCCGGCCTGGCTGGAGGTGCTGAGCGGGTTGACGTCGTCGCGGCGCCACGCGATGGCGCCTTTGCCGTCCTTCTCGCGCACCGCGACGAGCTTGGTGTCAGGGCCGCCGCCGGACAAGATCAGCCCGTCCGGCGCCACTGTCGGCGGTGTCTGCGGCGAAAACCCGAGCGGGACTGACCATTTCGGCTTGCCGTCCTTGGCGTTGAGCGCCCACAGGTTGCCGTCGCGGCTGGTGACGTACACCGTCGCTCCGTCGCCAGAAAACACCGGGCTGGCGATCACCCCGCTCTTGACGGCGTCGGTGGTCCAGTCCGGTGACAGCACTGCGTCGTCGCCTCCGCGGTAGCGCAACGCGGCCAGAGTCGCCGTGGGCGCGCCCGGCTGCCAGACGCCGATGACGATCTGACCTGTCGCCGCCGAGAATGCGGGCGCGGCAGCGATCGGGCACCGTGGACCGGCGGGCTGGCAGTCGGTGAGCCCGCGGGTGCTGTCGAGGGGGTCGACGCCTGCCACCATGTCGATGGCCGATCCGATCATGGTGCCGCGGTGCGCGTCGAGCACTTGAACCTGACCGAGATGGGTGACCATCAGCAGCCGGTTGTCCGCCACGAATCGCGGGGTGAGTGGCATGCCGATCACGGGATGACGCCAGCGCACCCACTGTGTCGGCGGAAACGACAGCATCGTGCCGGGCTGGCCCACGTACAGGTTGTCGAAGCGGTCGAACAGCGCGCTGGCGAATCCACCACCGAGGACCAGCCGCGTGCACCAGCGTTGCCTGCCGTCGTTGTCGAACTCCCAGACCGCCAGCGAGCAGCCGCCTGCGGTTTGGCCGTTGGCGGCGAGGTAATTCGTGTCGCTGGATCCGAGCGCGACGGAGGCGGCCAGGCTGCCCTTGACCGACCGGCTCCAGCGCAGTTTGAGCGCCTGCGCGCCGCCGGTGCCGGTATAGCTGCTGTTGGCGGCGTCGGCGTACTGCGCGGGCCAGCCCGCCGCGGGGGCTGCCAAAACCCAGCTGTCGGGCCTCCCGCAGGCCGGGGTAAGCGCAATCAGCAGCGCCGTCATCGCGAATGCCGCCACTCGCCGAGGCGTGCGGTATCGCGGGAACATGCGTCCTTCCGTGGGCTGCCGTTCAGTCACCCGAGGGTAATACGGTCTGGGGTCGCACCCAGCGATAGGCTTTCCGGCCATGACGACGATGTGGGGAGCGCCGCTGCACAAGCGCTGGCGGGCTTCCCGTCTGCGTGATCCGCGTCAGGCGAAATTCCTGACGCTGGCGTCGCTGAAGTGGGTGATCGCCAACCGTGCCTTTACCCCCTGGTACTTGGTGAGGTACTGGCGACTGCTGAAGTTCAAACTGGCCAATCCGCACATCATCACCCGCGGCATGCTGTTTCTGGGCAAGGGTGTGGAGATTCAGGCGACCCCGGATCTCGCGCTGATGGATATCGGGCGCTGGGTCCACATCGGCGACAAGAACACGATCCGCTGTCACGAAGGGTCGTTGCGGTTCGGCGACAAGGTGGTGCTGGGCCGCGACAACGTGATCAACACCTACCTCGACATCGAGCTGGGCGACTCCGCACTCATGGCGGACTGGGTGTACGTCTGCGACTTCGACCACGTCATGGACGACGTCAATGTGCCCATCAAGGATCAGGGCATCGTCAAGAGCCCAGTGCGGATTGGTCCCGACACGTGGATCGCTGCCAAAGTCACGATTCTGCGCGGCACGATCATCGGCCGTGGCTGCGTGCTCGGCTCCCACTCGGTTGTCAAAGGGCACATTCCCGACTTCTCGATCGCAGTCGGGGCGCCCGCGAAGGTGGTGAAGAATCGCAAGCTGGCGTGGGACACCTCAGCTGCGCAGCGCGCTGAGCTGGCCGCCGCGCTGGCCGACATCGAGCGCAAAAAAGCCACGAGGTAACTCACCTCCTGCCGCGAGCGTGCGTGTCTGTGGGCGACACGCCGTCGAGTTGACTGATTTCCCGCACGCTCGCGGGCTGGCGGGCCCACGATATTGACGTGAGGGGCGGCCAGCGATGACGACGCGCTGCGCGTCATGCGGTGCGGAGTTGAGCGCCACGGCCAAGTTCTGCAGTGAGTGCGGCACATCGGTCCAAGCGAGTGCTCCCGCCGCCGAATACAAGCAGGTGACCATTCTGTTCGCGGACGTCGTCCGGTCGATGGATATCGCCGCGTCAGTCGGTGCAGAGCGGTTGCGCGAGATCATGGCGGAGGTGTTCAAACGGTCTTCGACGGTGGTGAAGCGCTATGGCGGGACCGTCGACAAGTTCACCGGCGACGGCATCATGGCGGTGTTCGGCGCACCGGTTGCGTTGGAAGACCACGCTTTACGGGCCTGCTTAGCAGCGCTCGATCTCCAGAAGGATGTCGTTGGGCTCGCGTCCGAGGTCCAGCGAAGGGATGGCCTGGAGCTCCAGCTGCGCGCCGGACTCAACTCGGGCCAGGTGATCGCGGGTCAAATCGGTTCGGGCCCTTCGGGTTACACGACGATCGGGGAACAGGTGGGGATGGCGCAGCGGATGGAATCGGCTGCGCCGCCAGGTGGAGTGATGCTCAGCGAGTCGACCGCCCGGCTGGTTGATGACGCGACGGTGCTCGGCGAGCCGGAGATGGTTCACATCAAGGGCGCCGAGAAACCCATGGCCGCCCGTCGATTGCTGGAAATGAAGCCGATGCCGAGCATCGCGCGTCAGGGTGACCTGGCTCTCGTGGGCCGGCGCTGGGAACTCAGCGCGGTCGAGGGCATCCTGGATCGCATCGTCGAAGGTCATGGCGGCGTCATCGGTGTGGTCGGGCCCCCTGGCATCGGAAAGAGCCGCCTCACACGGGAACTCGCGGCTTTGGCCGGGCGGCGAAACTTCGAGGTGTTCAGCGCGTTTTGCGAGTCGCACACAAGCGACGTCGCGTTTCACGCGGCCGCACGACTGCTGCGCTCGGCCAGCCGGGCAGGCGATCTCGACGACGAGAGCGCACGCGAGCAGATAAAAGCCAACGTTGCCGAGGCCGACGAACACGATCTATTGCTTTTCTACGACCTGATCGGAATACGGGACCCGGCGACGCCGTTGCCTGCGATCGATCCCGAGGCGCGTCGCCGGAGGCTCAGTGCGTTCGTCAAGGCCGCCGCCCTGGCGCGTGACGAACCTGCGGTTTACATCGTCGAGGATGCGCATTGGATCGACAAGGTGAGCGAGTCGATGATCGCGGACCTGCTGACGGTGATTCCACAGACTCGATCGGTCGTGGTGGTCACTTATCGCCCGGAGTATCGCGGAGTGCTCGCACGCACACCGGATGCACAGACTATTTCGCTTGCGCCGCTAAGTCACTCGGACTCGGCGAAGCTGACTACCGAACTTCTCGGCCGGCACTCTTCGGTCGGACAACTCGCACCGACGATCGTCGAGCGTGCGGCCGGAAACCCGTTCTTCGTTCAAGAGATCGTGCGTGACCTGATGGAGCGAAATGTTCTGCAAGGCAACCGGGGTGCGCTCACGTTCTCCGGAGATGGCACCGCCGTCACTGTACCCGCCACGCTTCAGGCTACGATCGCCGCCCGCATCGACAGATTGGAACCGTCTGCCAAGCGCGCCTTGAGCACAGCGTCGGTGATCGGGTCCCGTTTCAGCTCTGAACTGCTTGGCAGCCTCGGAATCAACACTGCACTAGACGAATTGGTGACTGTTGACCTCATCGATCAGGTTCGGTTCACGCAGGACGCCGAGTACGTCTTTCACCACCCCCTCATCCGAAGAGTGGCTTACGAATCGCTCTTGCGATCGGACCGGGCTGACTTGCACCGGCGTGTTGCGGCATCGATCGAAAGCCAGCACCCACGTCTAGTGGACGAAAACGCCGCGCTGATTGCCGAGCACCTCGAAGCAGCAGGAGACCTCGTCGCGGCCTACGAATGGCACATGCGGGCTGCTGCGTTTGCGGGTCCGCGCGATCCCCAAGCCGCAAGGGCCAGCTGGCAGCGCGCCACAGGGGTGGCCGACCAACTCCCCCTCGATGATCCAGGCTTGATGTCAAAGCGGATCACCCCCCGAATCCAGTTGTGCGCCACGTCATGGCTGGTATGGGGGGAGTCTGCGGACGAGGATTTCAGGGAACTCGAGCGGCTGTGCCTCGAAGCCGACGACCCCGTCTCCAGGGCAATCGGGATGACCGGGTACGCGGTCGGGCTTCTCTTCGAGAACAGGTTCAGCGATAGCGCCCAGGCCAGTGCGGAGGTTGCGGCGCTCATCGACACGATCGGCGACTCGAATCTTCAGCAATTGCTGGCGGGCGCCAGCAACTCGATGATGCAGGGCGGGAGGGTGCGAGAAGGCCTGCGCGTCATCGAAATCACGATCGATGCCGCGCCGGATCGACTGGAACTCGCGAAGTTCGCAGTTGTGTCCGTCATCCCAGTCGCGACGGGGATCCGCGGGGTGTGTCGATACGCATTGGGAGTGGCCGGATGGAAAGAGGATCTCGATCACGCGATCGCGCTGGCTCACTCGCAAGACGCGACGTCATTTTCGGTATGTCTTCTCTACAAGTACGCGTTCGCGATGCACAACGGGGCCTTGCTTCCCGACGCCGAGGGGTTGCGGCTCACGGCCGAAGCAATCGAAATTGCCAGTCAGGCAAGCGACGACTTCGCATATGAGGCCGCGTGCCTGTCCCGAGGGCTACTACTTCTCACTGGCGACGAATCGGATCGTACAGACGGCTTCCGGCTCATCAATCTGTACCGGGAGGCCGGCATGCGACGCTGGCCCTCGGCGAGGGCGATCCGCGCGGCCGACACCGAGATTGCGAGGCGGACGGCGCGCGATGGAGATCTCGATCGCGCGATCGACTTGGCACGAACGACTGTCGAATATTTCGACGAAACGGGCGAGATGACGTCTCGCGGTCCGGCAGTCACTGTGCTCGTTGAATCGCTGCTCCAGCGGGGCGGTGACGGCGATCTTGCGGAAGCCGAGGCCGCAATCGAGAGGCTGACAGAAGTCCCGACCGATCCTGGTTTCGTCCTGCACGAACTTCCGCTGCTTAGGCTGCGTGCGTTGACGGCGCGTGCGCGCGGCGACGAGGCGCGATATCGGGACTTCACAGACCAGTATTCCAAGATGGCCAATGACCTCGGTTTCGAGGGACACATGGCGATCGCCGCCACGATGTGACTCAGTTCGTCCAGTCGACTCCGAACCAATCCGCCAGCGCCGTACGGCCTTCCGGCGTCACTTTCACGGCCCGGCCGCGTGGCACGCGCTTCACCCACGAGGCACCGACGAACCGGTCGAGTATGGCGCGGCCGAGCGCACCGGAGAGATGGTGACGCTGCTCGGTCCAGTCGACGCAATAGCGGATCAACGGCCTTGTGCCATAGGGGATTTCGATAGAAAGCCCGCTGAGAAAGCTGCGTCCGTGCTCGGTGAGCTCGTAGTGGACGTCGTTGCCGTGGTTGCTGAGAGTGTCGTTGCTGTCGCGAGCCGGATCGTATCGACCGTCGCCGCCCGTCAAAACCTTCTGCCGCAACAGGCTTCCCATCTGCTCGACACCCAGCTTTCCTGCGAAATGGTCGTAGCAGGTGCGTGCCGAACGCAAGCGCGCCGCCTTCGTCCCTTCGCGCAATGACCGCACCGGTTTCGGCGGCGCACGCCGACCAAGCTGCTCGATGAGCTCGCCGACCTCTGGACCGGACAGCCGGTAATACCGATGACGGCCGTGCGTCTCCACCTTAAGTAGACCGGCTTCAGTGAGCTTCGTCAGATGACTGCTCGCCGTCGAACGGCTGACCCCGGCCTCGTCGGCCAGCACGCTCGCGGGAAGCGCGCGACCGTCGTCCAGCGCCAGCAACACCGCGCAACGCGCGGGATCGGCGAACAGCGAGGCCACCGCGGCGATGTCGGCGTCGCCCACCGACGGGAGTTCAGCTGCGTCCATAACCCCACGCTAACCGCGTAATGATTCGACGCGGATCAAACCAATGACCTAGCGCGCCGGGAGCGCGCGCTCGGCGATCGGCATGCGGCCCAGTGGCCGACGTTCGCGCTGCTTCGCATTCCTGTACACGTGCGCGGTTTCATCAGCCACAGTTGCCCAGTCGAAGTCCGACGTCAGCCTTTCGCGCGCGGCGATCGCCCGCTGCTGTGCGCCGACCGGATCGTCGATGACGCGGCGCACGGCGACCGCGAGTCCGGCAATGTCGCCTGGAGCGAATGACATTCCTGTTTCGCCATTGACGACGGCCTCACCGAGCCCGCCGACAGTGGATGTGACCAAAGGCGCGCCCGCTGCCGCCGCCTCCAGGCCGACAATGCCGAACGGCTCGTAGTGGCTGGGCAGCACCACCGCGTCCGTGTCGTGTAACGCCGCGATCAGGTCGGCATGTTCGAGATGCCCGACGAACTTCGTCGCTTTGAGCACCCGGTGGCGTCGAGCCTCGTCGATCAGCCAATCCAGTTGCGTCCCTTCGCCGGCGATCGTCAAAGTGGTGCCGGGATGGGTGCGGCGGATCCGCGGTAGCGCGGCGATGAGGTCGTGGATGCCCTTCTCGTACTCGAGCCGTCCGAAATGGAGAAGTCGTGGCGGGCCGTCGTGCTTGCGGCGCATCGCGAAAGGCCAACGCGTCGAATCGATTCCGTTCCGAATCACCGAGATGTCCGACAGATTGGGGCCGAACAGCGTGGTGATCTCGTCCTGCATTGACGCCGAGCACGTGATCAGTGCATCCGACAGCCGGGCCAGCCAAGACTCCAGCGCATGCACCTGGCGGCTGACCGCGCCGCCGATCCACCCTCCGTGTCGGCCTGCTTCAGTCGCATGCATCGTGGAAACTAATGGCACGTCATAGAATTCGGACAGTGCCACAGCCGGATGGGCCACCAGCCAGTCGTGGGCGTGGATCACATCGGGCGCAAAAGCCGCCGACAGTCCTGCGCGGGTCATGGCATGGCCCATCGCCAACGCCCACGCCATCATGTCGGTCCCGAAAGCGAACTCGTGCGGGTCCTGCGCGGCGGCCACCACGATGACACCCTCATGCATCCCGTAGGTCGTGGGATGCGTGCTCGGGTCGGTGTCAAAGGGGCGGCGGCTCAACACCATAACGTCATGCCCGGCGGCGGCCAGGCTCGTCGCAAGATGATGGACGTGGCGTCCCAATCCGCCGATCACCACCGGCGGGTACTCCCACGACAACATCAGAACCTTCATCAGCGCCCCGTCAACCGCCGCGAGTGTGCGCGAAATCGTGCACATTTACGGCGTGTCGTGCAACAGACACGCACGCTCGCGGCAAGGGGGGCCTGCACCCTCACGGGCGGGGGTATTTGCTCTTCGCGCAAGCGCTCATCGGGGGAGTCTCCTCGCGTCCAGCGCGCCGAACAATCCATCGGCACAGTTCCAGCCGTCGGCCAGCCGCTGCGCCGCGTCGCGGCGGCCTGACGCGAGGGTGCCCGCGATCTCGCGGGTCGCGTGGGCATGCAGATGCGCGCGGTAACGCGCGTAGTCGGCGGCGGAGTCCTTGCTGACCATGAACGGCCAGTCGCTGGACACCGTCAGCAGGGTCTCGCGCAGGATCTGATCGGCGACGAAGTCGCGAGCGTGCGGCGCATCGGTCTGTTCCAAGGCTTTGTCGACGGTGGTCAGCGCGGTGTCGACGACCTCGGCATTGAGGTGCACCAGATCGGCCACCTGCTCGCCAGACCACACCTGCCAATCCTTGCCGGAACCCCAAGAGCCGGGCGGCAATTCGACTGCGTCACCAACGAACCCGTCAGCAACCGCGTCAGACAGGGTGCCGATCCGCACACCGGCTTCCGGCAGCGCGCGCAGCACCCGTTCGAGCCACAGCGGGCCCTCGTACCACCAGTGCCCGAACAGTTCTGTGTCGAATGCGGCGATGACGTGCGCGGGCCGGCCGATACGCTCGCTCTCCTCGCAAAGGCGCCTGCGGACCACGTCGACGAAATCGGCGACGTGGCCGTCGACGGCCCGGTCCGCGCGCGCCGGGTCATAGGGCGCCTTCTGATCCGACGGGACGTTGCGTCCTGTCACCCGAGCGGGTTTCAGGCCGGTGTCATGGTCGTAGGTGTGGAAGTCGCGATACGCGGCGTGCCCTGGGTATCCCGACCGCGGCGACCACACCCGGTAGCTGACTTGCAGATCGCGTCCGAATGCGACGACGTCGGAGCCGCCCACGGGCCGGCCGAGCGCGGTGTCGCCGCGCAGCGACGGGCCGTCGACCATGAAGTGCCCGATTCCGGCTGCGGCGTAATCGTTTTCCATGCCCGGCGCGTACGCGCACTCGGGCGCCCAGATCCCGGCGGGTATGTGTGCGAACCGCTGCTGCGCGTCCGCCATACCCTCACGCAGCGCGAATTCACGCAGCCGCGGATGAAGCAGCGGCTGGAAGGGATGCGCCAGTGGCCCGCCGAGCAGTTCGATGGCGCCCGCGTCGATGAGCCCGCGCAGCAGCGGGCTTGCGCCGTGCCGCCACAGCGTTGCGAAGTCCTCCAGCGCCTGGCCAGCCTCGTGATACTCGCGAACACCGAACTCTCGCAACGACTCCCGGCTGCGCAGCGTGGTCGCTTCTAACGCCCGCAACTGCCAGTTCGCTAGCCACTGGTGCATGCTCGCCAGACAGTAGGGGTCGTCGAGCTGGGCGGCCACCACAGGGGTGATGCCGAGCGTCACCAATCCGCGCCGGTTCTCGTCGGCAAGCTTTCGCAACACCCGCATGAGAGGCAGGTAGGACGCCGACCACGATTGATAGAGCCATTCCTCGCCGACCGGCCACCTGCCGTGATGAGCCAGCCACGGCAGGTGGGTGTGAAGGACGAGGGTGAACAGGCCTGGGGTCTCTGTCATGGGCGCACCGCAATCGCAACCAGATCCAGACTCTCGTCAATGTCGCGTTCGGTGGCGTCAACGAGGTCAAAGTCGTCGATGGTCACCGACGCCACGTCGGCTAGGAGCGCGTCGGGCCACGGTGCGTCGGCCAGCGCCCGCTGCACCTGCGCGTCGATGATCGAGCCGCCATGCTCCCCGTCCAGCGCGGACAGCCGCGCGCCGTGGAACACCCCGAGCATCGAGTCAACAGCGAAGCCACCGTCGACCAGCAGCTCAGTGAGTTCGCGCGCATTGAGTTCTCGCGTGTGGAACGGATTGACAGGGGTGTCGCGCCCGGGGGAGAACGTGATGCGGTTCGGCGTCGACATCAGCAGCAGCCCGCCCGGCCGCAGCACGCGCCTGCACTCGGCGACGAACTGTGGCTGGTCCCAGAGGTGCTCGATCACCTGGAAGTTGACCACGACGTCCACCGAGTCGTCCGGGAGCGGCAGCGAGGCGAGGTTGCCGTGCCGGACGTCAACGCGCGGGTAGCGCGCCCGCACGTGGGCGACGGTGGGTTCGTCGTAATCCAGCCCGATGACGCTGCTGGCCACGTCCGCGATCAGGTCCGCGCCGTATCCCTCGCCACAGCCCGCTTCGAGGACGTCGCGCCCCGCGCACCTTGCCACCAGCCGCCGGTAGACCACCTCGTGGCGGCGGAACCAATAGTTCTCCTCGACCAGCCCGGGTATGGTGCGCTCGCCGGTGAGAGCCAGGGAGTCGTGTGCGCTCATCGCAAGGCAGGCTAACCCCTTTACCCCGTCCGCGAGCGGTTGCGAGCTACAACTGTCGCTCTTCGCGCAAGCGGCTCATCATTCTGTTGCTCTTCGCGCCAGCGGCTCATCGCCGACGCGCAGTCAGATCACCTGCACCGACCAGCTATGGTGAACGGGCAAACCACGCTAAGTTACCCGCGAGTAACATGGCGTGCTGGCGAATCGTGACATTCGGACCGGTGGCCAATGCCGGTCAATTCAAGGAGGACAAGGCAGACCCATGACGAACATCGTGGTGCTGATCAAGCAGGTCCCGGACACGTGGTCCGAGCGCAAGCTCAAGGACGACGACTACACGCTGGACCGTGACGCCGCCGACGCCGTGCTCGACGAGATCAACGAGCGCGCCGTCGAGGAGGCGCTGCTGATCAAGGAGAAAGCGGCCGACGACAGCACTGTGACGGTGCTGACCGCCGGCCCGGAGCGCGCTAGCGAGGCGATCCGCAAGGCCCTGTCCATGGGCGCCGACAAGGCCGTGCATGTGCTCGACGAGGGCATGCACGGCTCCGACATGGTGCAGACCGGGTGGGTGCTGGCACGGGCGCTGGGCACGATCGAGGGCACCGAGCTCGTCATCGCCGGTAACGAGGCCACCGACGGCGTGGGCGGCGCAGTACCGGCGATCATCGCCGAATACCTCGGGCTGCCGCAGCTCACCCATGTGCGCAAGCTGTCGGTCGAGGGCGACAAGGTCACGGGCGAGCGCGAGACCGACGACGGCCTGTTCACTCTGGAGGCGTCCCTGCCTGCTGTAGTGAGCGTCACCGAGAAGATCAACGAGCCCCGCTTTCCGTCCTTCAAGGGCATCATGGCCGCCAAGAAGAAGGAAGTCACCAAGCTGACCCTGGCTGAGATCGGTGTCGAGGGTGACGAGGTGGGCCTGGCCAACGCCGGCTCGAAGGTGCTCAAGGCGGAGCCGAAACCGCCGAAGACCGCCGGTGAAAAGGTTACGGACGAGGGCGACGGCGGCACCAAGATCGCCGATTATCTGAAGTCGCAGAAGATCATCTGAGAGAAGGCTTGAACTAATCATGGCTGAAGTACTTGTTCTGATCGAGCACGCCGAGGGTGCGCCCAAGAAGGTGAGTCTCGAATTGATCACCGCCGCAAAGGTATTGGGCGAGCCTTCTGCCGTTGTTGTCGGTACGCCCGGCACCGCAGAGCCGTTGGTCGGCGCACTGAAGGAAGCCGGCGCGGCCAAGATCTACATCGCCGAGGCCGATTTCGTCGACGACTACCTGCTGGTGCCACAGGTCGATGTGCTGGCGTCGCTGGCAGAGTCGGCGAGTCCGGCCGCCGTGCTGTTGGCCGCCAGTGCCGACGGCAAGGAGATCGCGGGCCGTCTGGCGGCGCGGGTCGGCAGCGGCGTGCTGACCGACGTCGTTGAGGTCTTGGACGGCAAGAAGGGCGTGCACTCCATCTTCGGTGGCGCCTTCACCGTCGATGCCGAGGCCGAGGGCGAGATCGCCGTCATCACCGTGCGTCCCGGCGCAGTGGAGGCCGAGCCCAGCGACGGAGCCGGCGAGCAGGTCAGCGTCGACGTTCCCCAACCCGCCGAGAACGCGACGAAGATCACCGCGCGAGAGCCGGCCGTGGCCGGCGACCGGCCCGAGCTGTCCGAGGCGACGATCGTCGTCTCCGGCGGTCGTGGCGTCGGCAGCGCGGAGAACTTCAGCGTCATCGAGGAGCTGGCAGACTCGCTGGGTGCCGCCGTGGGCGCGTCGCGTGCCGCGGTGGACTCCGGCTACTACCCGGGCCAGTTCCAGGTGGGCCAGACCGGCAAAACGGTCTCGCCTCAGCTGTACATCGCGCTGGGTATCTCCGGTGCGATCCAGCACCGCGCCGGCATGCAGACGTCCAAAACGATCGTCGCCGTGAACAAGGACGAAGAGGCGCCGATCTTCGAGATCTCGGACTATGGAATCGTCGGCGACCTGTTCAAGGTTGCTCCCCAGCTGACTGAGGCGGTAAAAGCGCGCAAGGGCTGATTGTCGTCGGCTAAGCTCCCGGGACGTGCAGCGCGACAGGGGGTTTTGCATCTGATGGCGATATTTCGTCACCAACCGTCCACGGACACGTCACACATACGATGCCGTCCTGAGATGCACCTGCGCGACCGTGCAGCCATGAGCACCGCATCTGTCCTGCTTGCCACTGACCCGAAAGAGGCCGCGGCACCCAAGTACACGTTGCTGCTGTCCACCGACCCCGACCTCATCGAAGATGCGCAGCGCTTACGCTACGAGGTCTTCACTTCCGAGCCGGGGTACACGCTGACCTCGGCTAGTGACGCCGACCGGTTCGACGAGTTCTGCGACCACCTGCTGGTACGCGAGGACTCGACCGGCGAGCTCGTCGGCTGCTACCGGATGCTGCCGCCGCCCGGCGCGATCGCAGCAGGCGGGCTGTACACCGCGACGGAATTCGATGTCAGCGAGTTGGACCCACTGCGGCCGTCGCTGGTCGAAATGGGTCGAGCCGTGGTCCGCGAGGAACACCGCAATGGCGCGGTCGTGCTTCTGATGTGGGCGGGAATACTCGCTTACCTCGACCGCAGTGGCTACGACTACGTGACCGGATGTGTCTCGGTGCCGATCCAGGATGTCGATGACGACGTAGCGGGACGCCGGGCCCGCGGAGTCCGCGACTATGTCCTGCAGCGGTACCGCTCGCAGTACACCGTGCGGCCCTACCGGCCGGTGGTGCTCGACGGGGCGACGCTGGACGACATCGCGCCACCGCAGCGGGTGTCACTGCCGCCGCTGATGCGGGGCTACCTGCGGCTGGGGGCGAGAGTGTGCGGCGAGCCCGCGCACGACCCGGACTTCGGCGTCGCCGACTTCCCAGCGCTGCTGGACAAGCGCGAGGCCGATGTCCGCTACCTGAAACGTCTGCGATCGGTCGCTGCGGCCGCCGAGGCCGTGCAATGAGCGAATTCCACGCTTGGCACCCGCACGGGCCGTGTGACACCAGCTGCGTGCGCATCGAGACAGTCGGCAGGCTCGGCCACGTCGTCCGCGTCGGACGGGTGGCCTACCGAGGGACTCTCATCATCGTGCTGGTGCTGGTGATGCCGCTGCTGGCGTTGAAGGTCCCGGGCAAGACGCGAATCGTCAGGTCGTACTGGCGGTTCTTCATCTGGTGCGTGGGCGTGCGAATCGTCAAGTCCGGCGGCCCGATTCGCAACGTGCCGGGAGTCCTCGTCGTCAGCCCTCACGTGTCCTGGGTCGATGCCTTCGTGATCTACTCGCTGATGCCCACCGCGTTCGTCGCGAAGGCGGAGGTGACTCGAGGCTTCGCCTTCGGTGCCATGGCCCGGGTGATGAGAATGATCCCGATCGATCGGAACAACCTGCGACAGCTTCCCGACGTGGTCAATACCGTGGCGGAGCGGCTTCGCTCGGGCCAGAACGTCACCGCGTTCCCCGAGGGAACGACGTGGTGTGGACTGGCGCACGGCGAATTCCGCCCCGCGATGTTTCAGGCCGCGATCGATGCGGGTCGCCCCGTACAACCGTTGCGGGTGAGCTACCAACAGCATGACGGGCGCCCGTCGACGGTGGCGGCGTTCGTCGGCGACGACACATTGCTCGCATCGCTGTTGCGCGTACTCGCGGTGCGCCCAATCCTCGTGCACGTGCACGTCGAGGAATTGCTGCTGCCCGGCACTCACCGCGGCGAGCTCGCGGCGCGCTGCCAAGAGCTGCTGCGGGGTACCACCTCAGCGCGTTACGAGCACGTGCTCGTCGCCTGAGCGCACGAACGGGGCCATCGCGGCCGACGGTTAAGCTGGACGGGCTATGAGCTTCCTGCGCTCGGTGTACCTCGACCACGCGGCCACCACCCCGATGCATCCCGATGCGATCGAGGCGATGACGGCCGCGATGGCGACGGTAGGAAATGCCTCGTCGCTGCACACATCCGGCCGAGCCGCTCGCCGTGCGATCGAGGAGTCGCGGGAGACTCTGGCCGACCGGCTCGGTGCGAGACCGTCGGAGGTGATCTTCACCGCCGGCGGCACCGAGAGCGACAACCTCGCGGTGAAAGGCATCTACTGGGCGCGCCGTGACGCCGACCCGCGGCGCTGCCGGATCGTCACCAGCGCCGTCGAGCACCACGCGGTCCTCGACGCGGTGGAATGGCTGCAAGACCATGAGGGCGCCGAGGTCACGTGGCTGCCCACCGACAGCGACGGTGTGGTCTCGCCGGTTGCGCTGCGCGACGCGCTCGATCAGCACGATGACGTCGCCTTGGTGTCGGTGATGTGGGCCAACAATGAGGTCGGCACCATCATGCCGATCACCGAATTGGCGGCTGTTGCCTCCGAATTCGACGTTCCGGTGCACAGTGACGCGGTTCAGGCTGTCGGGCAGCTGCCCGTGTCGTTCAGCGCGAGCGGCCTGTCGGCGATGAGCATCGCTGCGCACAAGTTCGGCGGCCCGACCGGTGTCGGTGCACTGCTTCTGCGTCGGGCCACCGCGTGCGTACCACTGCTGCACGGCGGCGGTCAGGAACGCGACGTACGTTCGGGCACACCGGATGTCGCTGGGGCGGTCGGCATGGCCGTGGCGGCAACGCTGGCCGTCGACGGGCTTGACGCGCACAGCTCCAATCTGATCGCGCTGCGCGACAGCCTGATCGACGGCGTGCTCTCGAGCATCGACGACGTGCGTCTGAACGGTCCACGGCAGGCACGGCTTCCGGGCAATGCGCACTTCACCTTCACCGGCTGTGAGGGCGATGCCCTATTGATGTTGTTGGATGCCAACGGGATTGAATGCTCCACCGGTTCGGCCTGTACGGCCGGTGTTCCGCTGCCGTCACATGTGTTGCTGGCGATGGGTGCCGATGCTGCATCGACACGGGGGTCGATCCGTCTGTCGCTGGGGCGCACCAGTATTCGTGACGATGTCGACGCCGTCCTCGATGTCCTTCCGGCCGCGGTGGACCGAGCCCGTCAGGCAGCACTGGCCAGCGCGGGGGTCTCCAGGTGAGAGTTCTTGCTGCGATGAGCGGCGGCGTGGATTCCTCGGTGGCTGCTGCACGGATGGTCGACGCCGGCCACCATGTCGTCGGCGTGCACCTGGCCCTGTCGACGGCGCCGGCCACGCTGCGCACCGGTTCGCGAGGATGTTGCTCCAAAGAGGACGCGGGCGATGCCCGGCGGGTCGCCGACATCCTCGGGATCCCTTTTTACGTATGGGATTTCGCCGAGCGGTTCAAAGAGAGCGTGATCGATGACTTCGTGTCGTCGTATGCACGCGGCGAGACGCCGAATCCGTGTGTGCGGTGCAACGAGACGATCAAGTTCTCTGCGCTGGCGGCCCGGGCGCTGGCGCTGGGCTTCGACGCGGTGGCCACCGGTCACTACGCGCGGCTGTCGCAAGGACGGCTGCGGCGGGCCGTCGACACCTCCAAGGACCAGTCGTACGTATTGGCGGTGCTCACCGCCGAGCAGCTGCGACATGCGCTGTTCCCGGTGGGCGATACGGCCAAGCCGCAGATCCGGGCCGAGGCGGCCGCGCGCGGCCTCGCGGTGGCGGACAAGCCTGACAGCCACGACATCTGCTTCATCCCCTCGGGTGACACGCAGGCGTTCCTCGGCACCCGGATCGGTGTGCGGCGCGGCGTCGTCGTCGACGCCGGCGGCTCTGTGCTGGCCGAACACGACGGCGTACACGAGTTCACGATCGGCCAACGCAAGGGGCTTGGCATTGCGGGCCCCGGGCCGGACGGGGCGCCGCGCTACGTCACTGCAATCGATGCCGCGACCGCGACGGTGACGGTCGGCGGCGCCTCGGATCTCGAGGTCTGGCAGGTGGTCGGCGAACGGCCGGTGTTCACGTCGAGCACGGCGACCACCGGACCAGTGGAATGCGCGGTGCAGGTGCGAGCCCATGGCGGGGTGGTCAACGCCGTGGCCGAGCTCGTCGGTTCCCGGCTGCAGGCGCGGCTGCGCGAACCGCTGCGCGGGGTCGCGCCAGGGCAGACGATGGTGCTGTATCGGCCAGACGCCGACGGTGACGAGGTCATCGCGTCGGCGACAATCCGCTAGCCGGTCCGCGAATCTGAATCCTCTGCGGCGACACGCCGAAACGGATCACAGAGATTTCAGATTCGCGAGGCCCGTGCGTCGCCCACGCGTCGAACGATGTCGGGCCCGCAGTCTTCCGACGTCACGTGGACGACATGCCAGCCCAATTGCGCGAGGAGTTCCATGTCGCGGATGTCCTTCGCGATCTGACGGCGGGAGGTCCGGTGATGGTCGCCGTCGTACTCGACCGCGAGTTTGAGCTCGCGCCAACCCATGTCGGCGGATCGGATAAGTTGCCCATACTCGTCGTAGATCGCGAGTTGTGTCTCGGGGCGCGGAAATCCTGCACGGATGAGAAGCAGCCGCAACCACGTCTCGCGCGGAGACTCTGATCCTGCGTCGACCAGGCCGAGGGTGATCCGTGCGCGCTTCATGCCGCGGCGCCCTGGGTAGCGCTCAGCCAGCAACTCCACGGCGGCAGGCTTCAGCTTTGTGGCACGCGCAAGCGCGTCGACGGCCGCGACCGCCTCGTCGACCGGATACCGGCACGCGAGGTCGAGTGCGGTCCGCGCAGCATTGGTCAGTGAAATGCCAAGAACATGAGTGATTTCGTCGTCGGCGATCTGGTCCGTCCAGGCGTGCAGGCGCGACGGAGGGTGGCTGTTTGCATGGATGACTTCCGCCGGGCGTGTATCGCTGATCCACCTCGCACCGTGCAGGGCAGACGCGGAGAGGCCAGCGACGATCCCTTGCCGGCGCGACCACAGCCACCCGGCTTCAGCGCGAACGGCCGCAGTGATCTCCGCGGACTTCGGCACGTAGATCCCGGGATAGATCGCCACGAACCTGGACCGAAGGAGATGCGGCGTCAGAACTCCTTCGGCGAGGGCTTCCTGCCCGATGAACGGTCGCTGCATGGCAAGAGTGTGCGCAGCGACACCGACACCTCCGCGAATCTGAATCCTCTGCGATCCGGTTCGGCGTGTCGTCGCATGAGCTTCAGATTCGCGAGCGGGGAACTAGCGAGGGTGAACGCGTGATGCAATCCGGTTGACGACGAGGTCGGGCACGACGTGGCTGTAGCCGCAGTAGGTGACCTCCACCAGCACGGTGTCCGCAAGGCGGTAGATGCGGCCGCAGTCGCGAATGCTCTCGGCGCGAATTACGACACCGGGCTCAGCCGTGTAGTCGTAGACGTACGGATATCCGGATGCGCTCTCGCCGCACGCTTTTACGAGGTTTGTCACTTCGTCGAACGCACGCCGGGCGGCGTCGGCGTTGACGTAAGCGGCCGCGGCCTCCGACAGCAGGGCCGCCTTCGGTGGGTTCTGAAAGCTTGTCTTGTGGAACTGTTTGACGTCGGGGCCGAACGTCTGGCTCTCCAGGAACACGAATTGGCACTCCGGTGGCGCCGAGTCGACGAGGAGTTCGTCGTCGACCGTCTGGATCGAATCCATGCCGGGCACGCCGGAGAGGTCGAGGCCCGCGCCTGTGATGTCGCGGAGCTCGGGGGTGGTGAGCAGCAGCTTGTCGACGTCGATGCCACCGGGGTAGGGGCCTTCGGTCGGCGGCATGGTCGCGACGCCGTCGACGACGTGCAGGCATCCGCTGACCAGCGTCGCCGCGGCCAGGCAGCTGAGCAGCATGCTGCTGCGTCGATGAGCGCTTGCGCGAAGAGCAAACGGCTGCAGAGCCATGATGAGCCAGAATACTGTTGCTCACGTGAATGCGTTCGCCACCGCGACGGGGATTGGGTCGTGGCCTTTGACGTCACCGCGAGAAGCCGCCGAAGTGATTGTCGGGGAACTGCATTCGCTGCCGCATCTGGTCGAGCTGCCGGCACGCGGCGTCGGCGCGGACATGATTGGACGGGCCGGGGCGCTTCTGGTCGACATCGCGATCGACACGACGCCACGCGGCTACCGCATCACGGCGCGGCCCGGAGCGGTGACTCGCCGCGCGCGTAGTTTCCTCGACGAGGACATCGACGCGCTGGAGGAGGCGTGGGAGAAGGCCGGGCTGCGGGGTGGCCAGCGCACAATCAAGGTGCAGGCGCCGGGGCCGGTGACGCTGGCAGCGCAGCTGGAACTCCCCAACGGCCATCGCGCGATCACTGACTCGGGCGCGCTGCGGGACCTGACAGCATCGCTGGCAGAGGGCGTTGCCGCGCATAGGGCAGAAGTGGCTCGGCGCCTTGAGGTTTCGGTGGTGGTGCAGTTGGACGAGCCGTCGTTGCCCGCCGCCCTGGCGGGCCGGCTGACCGGGGTGACGGCGTTCACGCCCGTGCACCCGGTCGACGAGAACGTTGCCGTCGAGTTGTTCGACATGTGCGTGGCAGCGGCGGGCGCCGAGGTCGCGGTGCACTGCTGCGCAGCGGACTTGCCGTGGAAAGTGCTGCAGCGCAGCAAGTTCCATGCAGTAGCTATCGACATGTCGAGCCTGTCCGACCCCGACGGACTGGGCGAATTCGTCGACAGCGGCCGCACCGCAATGTTGGGTCTCGTGCCGGCCACTGCTGTGCCCCTGCCGCCTTCGGTAGAGGAGATTGCGCAGCGGGTCGCAACGCTGACTGACCGACTTGGTTTCGCCCGCAGCGTGCTGGCAGAACGGATCGGCGTCACGCCGGCATGCGGGCTTGCGGGTGCAACGCTCGAATGGGCGCGCAGCGCGATCGAGCTGTCCGTGAAGACCGCTGAAACGGTGACCGCTGATCCGGACGCCATCTAGCGCGCGTCGAGCTCCTTGATCAGCTTCTTCGCCGCGACGAGACGGTAGGACGCGTCGACGAGCTCGCCCACCTCGGCCCAGTCGACCTTGGCGGCGGTGAGGTCCAGGCCCAGCCAGCCGGACGGCCCCATGTAGGCGGGGTAGTAGAAGCGGCTGTCCTGCTGCAGCGCCTCGCTATCGGACTCGTCGACCTTCACCAGCATCGAGTACGGGAACGGCACCATGTCGCCATGCCGCTTTTCGTTGCCGCCGTACATCACGAAGATCTTCGGCGCGCAGAACACCGGCCGACCCCACGAGACCTTCTCGAACGCGCCAGGAAACCCCAGCGCGATCTTTCGCAATTCTCGCAAGCCGAAGTCGTCGTCGGTGAACATGATCGGATGCGGCACAGCGCCAGCCTAACGTCGGCGGTCGGTGCTGTCGGGGCGCTCCGATAGCCTGCGGGGGTGGCCCAGGAGACCGATCCCATCGATCCTGACGTGCGGCGACGCTGGCAGGAGCTCGCCGAGGAGGTGCGCGCGCACCAGTTCCGGTACTACGTCAAGGACGCGCCCATCATCACCGACGCGGAATTCGACAAGCTCCTCAAAAATCTCGAGGCACTCGAAGAGCAATACCCGGAACTGCGGGTCGCCGACTCGCCCACGCAGCTCGTCGGCGGCGCGGGCTTTGCGACGGACTTCGCCGAGGCCGAGCATCTCGAACGGATGCTGTCCCTGGACAACGTGTTCGCCACCGACGAGCTGCAAGCCTGGGCGCAGCGGGTCGAGAACAAAATCGGCCGTGAGCCGGACTACCTCTGCGAGCTCAAGATCGACGGCGTCGCGTTGTCCCTCGTGTATCGCGATGGCCGATTGACGCGCGCGGCCACTCGCGGCGACGGCAGGGTGGGCGAAGACGTCACGCTCAATGCGCGCACTATCAACGAGATACCGGAAAAGCTTACGGCCACAAAGGAATACCCGATTCCCGGAGTGCTCGAAGTTCGCGGAGAGGTGTTCTTCCGGGTATCGGACTTCGAAGACCTCAACGCCGGCCTCGTCGAAGAGGGCAAAGCGCCGTTCGCCAACCCGCGCAACAGTGCCGCCGGGTCGCTGCGTCAGAAGAACCCCGCCGTCACCGCCAAACGCAAGCTGCGGATGATCTGCCACGGCATCGGCCACACCGAGGATTTTCGCCCTAAGACGCTGCACGACGCCTACTCCGCGCTCAAAGCGTGGGGGCTGCCGGTCTCGGAGCACACCACGCGGGTGAAAAGCATTGCCGCCGCTGAGGAACGGATCGTCTACTGGGGTGAGCACCGCCACGACGTCGAGCACGAAATCGACGGGGTCGTCGTCAAAGTCGACGACGTCGCCGTCCAACGGCGGCTCGGTTCGACATCACGAGCACCGCGCTGGGCGATCGCGTACAAGTACCCGCCGGAGGAGGCGCAGACCGAGCTGCTCGATATCCGGGTCAACGTGGGCCGCACAGGGCGCGTCACGCCGTTCGCCTACATGACGCCGGTCAAAGTCGCGGGGTCGACGGTCGGCCTTGCGACACTGCACAACGCATCGGAGGTCAAGCGCAAGGGCGTGCTGATCGGCGACACCGTGATGATCCGCAAGGCCGGCGACGTCATCCCAGAGGTGCTGGGTCCCGTTGTCGACCTGCGTGACGGCACCGAACGCGAGTTCGTCATGCCCACGCACTGTCCCGAATGCGGCACCACCCTCGCCCCGGCCAAGGAGGGCGACGCCGACATCCGCTGCCCGAACTCCCGATCGTGCCCAGCACAGTTGCGGGAGCGCGTGTTTCACGTCGCCGGCCGCGGCGCGCTGGACATCGAAGGGCTCGGCTACGAGGCCGCGATCGCCTTGCTGAAAGCCGGCGTGATCACCGACGAGGGCGACTTGTTCTCGCTGACCGAAGACGACCTGCTTCGCACCGACCTGTTCACGACCAAGGACGGCGCGCTGTCGGCGAACGGGGCACGGCTGCTTCACAATCTGGACCATGCGAAGTCGCGGCCACTGTGGCGCGTGCTGGTCGCGCTGTCCATCCGGCACGTCGGCCCCACCGCTGCGCGCGCCCTGGCCACCGAGTTCGGCAGAATCGACGCAATCACCGCCGCGTCGCAGGAGCAGTTGGCGGCCGTCGAGGGCGTCGGGCCCACGATCGCGGACGCGGTCATCGAGTGGTTCGCGGTCGACTGGCACAGGGAGATCGTGGAGAAATGGGCCGCCGCCGGCGTGCACATGGAAGACGAGCGCGACGCCAGCATCGCCCGGACGCTGGACGGCCTGTCGATCGTCGTCACGGGCTCGTTGCCCGGGTTCTCTCGCGACGAGGCCAAGGAGGCCATCGTCGCGCGCGGCGGCAAGGCGGCGGGCTCGGTCTCGAAGAAGACCGCCTTCGTGGTGGCAGGCGATTCACCGGGCTCCAAGTACGACAAGGCTGTCGAACTCGGTGTGCCGATTCTCGACGAAGACGGCTTCCGCGATCTGCTGGAAAACGGGCCGCCGGCGCCCTGACCGCCGACAGCCAGTGAGTCATGGCTCGCACCAATTCCGCGAACACGCGTTTGCTGCGTCAGTAAGCTGTTGCAGCGTGGGCAAACGCTGCTTCGTGATCGCTCCGATTGGAGATCCAGGTACGCCAACGCGGGAACACTCAGACGACGTCTTCAGGTTCATCATCAAGCCAGCGATGGAGCAGCGCGGAATCGAGGCGTTCCGCTCGGACCACTTGCGCGATCCCGGCAAGATCACCGACCAGATGTTCTCGCGGATCCTCGGCGACGACCTGTGCATTGCGGTAGTCACTGGTCATAACCCAAATGTGTTTTACGAGATCGCCATCGCACAGGCAGCAGGCCGCCCGCTGATCCTGCTCGCCGAGCGAGGCGAGCTCATGCCGTTCGATCTTCACGACCAGCGGTTCGTTGAATACACCATGAAGCCGAGTCCGCTCGTTGACGGTGTGTATGTGAAGGGAGTCGTTGATCACATTGACAGCCTCGAGGCGGCCAACTGGGAGGTAACGAGCCCTTTTGATGGGATCGTGGCGTCAGGTGGTGACGCGGACGCAGGAGTCGAATTTCTGCCGCAGGCACACAGTTTCGGTTCGGCAAACGAGTGGATGGGAATCCTCGCTGAGACCGAGCACGCTTTCGACATCATGGGAATTAGTCTGTCCAGCTGGCGCAAGAGCCCCGGTTTCGCAAAGGCGGTAAAGGACAAGGCGGCGGCTGGGTGCGAGGTCAGAATCCTGCTGATGCATCCGGAAAATCCCGCGCTGCCGGAACTGATCAACGACGCGATCGAGGAGGATCGGCTTGGCGAGGTGCAAGAGACGCTCGTCAGCACCTTCCGCTCCTATAGCAAGCTGAGCCAGCAATGTCCGGGTATTGCTGTGCGTCAAATAAGCCGCGGATGTCCGCATTTCCAAATCGCCATCACGGACTCGCGCGCAACCTGCATTCCGTATATGTATTCGCGGCGCTCGAGTCTCAGCCCGTTAATCGCGTGCCGCCCGGATCATGCCTTCTACGCCGCGATGGTTGACGAGTTCAACGACCTCTGGACAGTGAACGCGTCTTCCCCATGACGCCCTGAACCTCAGCGCAGGATCGTCGCGACGATGCCGGCCAGATAACCCAGCCGCGCCACTTCCGACGGCCTGAATTCCGGCCCGCCGGGACGGCCGAGCATCACCGCGCATCGTGGGTCGCCCAGCGGCGCGGCGGCCAACGTGGTGTCCATGTCCTGCCACACTTGCGGGACCCAGTCGGCGGATCCGTCGAGTGCCGCCGCATGCTCAAGCGGCAGCCACGGTGCCGACGCGGCTGCGGTCTCCGGTGCGCCGGGACTTCCGACCACGCGCTCGAAGCCGTCGTCGGAGAGCCGCAGGACGGTGCACCAGCTCACTCGCAGCACCCGCGGTGACTCGTCGGCAAGCACCTGAAGCTTGCCCATCCGGTCGCCGCCGCCGGCCACGTGATCGATCAGCTCGA
>NZ_JAVHWM010000102.1:0-56167 GCF_032159765.1 Mycobacterium sp.
GTCACGTGGTTCCGGCACGGGCCCACACCGAAAGTCACCGCGAATCACCGCGGCGGCAGACGCACGAACGTCCCGATCAACCGTGGGGGCGGCCTGACGTTCAGTTTCGACGACCTCGATCCCGCCGAAGTCGTCGATCTCGATGTGGAGTGGCCTGCCGACGAACTCATCGATGCAACGATCATCGACACCCCGGGTACGTCGTCGCTGAACAGCGACGTGTCAGCGCGCACGCTGCGGCTCCTGGTTCCCGACGACGGAGTGCCCCGAGTAGACGCGGTCGTGTTCCTGCTGCGCACGCTGAACGCCACAGACATCGCGCTTCTCAAGCAGATCGGCGAACTGGTCGGTGGATCGGCCGGCGCGCTGGGAGTGATCGGGGTGGCCTCGAGGGCCGATGAGATCGGCGCCGGGCGCATCGATGCGATGTTGTCGGCGAAAGACGTCGCGAAGCGGTTCACCGACGAGATGTACAAGACGGGCATCTGCCAGGCGGTGGTGCCGGTGTCAGGACTTCTCGCGCTGACCGCACGCACGCTGCGTCAGAGCGAGTTCGCTGCGCTGGAGAAGCTCGCCGGCGTCGACGCGGCCGAGATGGCCAAGGCCATGCTGTCGGCGGATCGCTTTGTGCGCGAAGACAGTTCACTGCCGGTGGACGTCGCCACCCGACGTCAGCTGATGGACCGGTTCGGGATGTTCGGCATCCGCATCTCGATCGCGGTGCTGCGCTCGGGGATCAGCGATTCGGTGGCGCTTGCCGACGAGCTTCTCGAGCGCAGCGGGCTGGTGGCGCTACATGACGTCATCGACCATCAGTTCGCGCAGCGGTCGGACCTGCTCAAGTCGCACACAGCGCTGCTGTCGCTGCGGCGATTCGTTGAGGTCAACCGCATGCCAGCGACCGCCGCGATCATCGCCGACATCGACCCGTTGCTCGCCGATACGCACGCGTTCGAGGAGCTTCGCTTGCTGAGCCAGTTACGTTCGCGGCCAACGACATTGAACGAGTCCGAAGTCGCTTCGTTGCGCCGGATCATCGGCGGGTCCGGTACCGACGCCGCCAGCCGGCTGGGGCTGACTGCTGAAACACCGTACGACGGACCGCGCGCCGCGTTTGCAGCCGCTCAACGCTGGCGCCGGCGCGCCGAGCATCCGCTCAACGACCCGTTCACTGCCCGCGCGTGCCGTGCCGCCGTGCGCAGTGCCGAGGCTCTGGTCGCGCAGTACGCGGCGGCACCCGGTCGCTGACCCAGCGCGGGGTTATTGCGCTACCTTGGCGGCGATCTGGTCGGCGATCTGATTGCCCTCGTTGCTGATGTGGTTGCCGCAGACCGTCCCGTCGATGACCAGGTTAGAAACCGCGCGCAGTACACGCTGACAGGTATAGCTGACGGTACCTTCCAGGGTGTACGACTGCGTGAGATGGGGTGGGCTCCCGACGACTTCGCCGAAAGTGTAGTGCGAAGGTGTTTCGATTGTGATGCTTACGGTTTGACCGCGGCAGGCCTTCCACTTGGGCGCGGAGTTGTTCACAAACGCACGGGCCATGTCGGCCGAGGGGTAAATAGTCGCGGTCTGGATGACGTGGTGCTCGGATGGATCTGTCGGATCAACCAGCAGCTCGAAACTCGTAGCCGAGTATCCGGTGCCCCGATAGACCGCTTCCTGGGCGGGGAGGAACGCTCCGAGGCAGTCCGGGTTTGAGAGGTCATTCGCGGTGGCGCCCATCACGTGCCGAATCGACCCGGAGTGTTCCAGCGTGGTGGAACCCATGATCGTATTGATTTCCTGGGCGGTGAGCAGGACCGCGTCGAGGCGCTCGGGTGTCACGGCGGGAATTGGGGTAGGTGAGGTGGTGTGGTCGGCGGGTGTGGTGGTTGAGGCGACGACAGCGATGATGGTTGCGATGGCCACGAGTGCAGCGGCGGCGACGCCGGCGAAGGCCCATTTATGAGTCGATCGTGCCGGTGGCGCGGTGGTATTGAGACCAGTCAGCAGAGTGCCAACGTCCGTTCTGGTGCTCGAGTTGATGTCGCGGCGGTCGTGCAACCGGCGTAATAGCTCGGCGATGCCGCGGCGGGCGATGGGGTCGGCGCCGTCGGCGTCGAGGCCAGCCTTGAGCTCGGCCAGCAGCAGCGTCTGTTCGCGTGGGTCCAGTTCGGGGCCGTCGACCGTGGCGGCCAGCCGGATCAGGTAGCCGAACGGCAAAGGCGGTTCGGCTGGCAGCGGGTCGGGCAGCGGTGGCGCCTGAGCGGCCAGGGAATGCACCGCGCCGATCAACTCGATGCCGGCCTCAGCGGTGGGCTCTTGGTAGTCGATGATGTGTCGATCGGCCACCGGGTTGGCCCGCATGGTGCCGATCGGGCCGATCTGCATTGGCAGGATCGGTCGGCGCAGCGCTTGGGCATAGGCCAACTCGGCTTGGCAGGGTTTGGAATTCAGCGAGTGCTCCGACAGCGCGAGCGCGAACACCTCGCAGCCGCGGATCTGCTCAAGGACGGCTGCCCACCACATCTCACCGCCAGCGAGTTGTTCATCGATCCATACCTGTAGCCCGTTCCGGCGCAACGTCGCCGCCAGTGTCTCGGCCACAGCCCGATCCTGACTGGAATAGCTGATGAACAGCCTCACTCGGCTCCTCCCGCAGTCCTAGTGCAGTGCTTTGGCGGCGATTTCGTCGGTGATCTGGTTGGCTTCGTCGCTGAGTTGGTAGCCGAGCACGCCCACATCGATGACCAGGTTCGACACTGCGCGCAGCACGCGCCGAAGAGTAGCGCTGCGGTTGACTTCGAGGGTCAATGTCTGAGCGATCTCGGTTGCATCGCCGACGAGGGTCCCGAAGGTGTAACGCTGAGGTTTGTCGTTGTTCATGACAGTCACGGTCTGGCCGCTGCACGCATTCCATTTTGGCCTCGAGGCGCTCAGAAACGCGCTGGCCTGGTCGGCCGACGGGAATCTCGTCACGTTCTGTTCGACTAAGGCTCTTCTGTCCGGTCGCATCATCGTTTGTGCACTCATGGCGGTCCATCCGCTGGTCCGATATACCTCGTTCATGGCGGGGAAGAGCGCTCCGAGGCAGTCAGGGTTCGACAGGGGCGCCGGTGCGGTCTCAAATGCATGGGCGATCGGGCCGGGTTGCAACGGGGTGCCCATGATCGTGTTGATTTCCTGGGCGTTGAGAAGGACCGCGTCGAGGCTCGCCGTTGTTGCGAACGGTCCGGGGGCGGATTGGGTGGTTGTCGCGGTCAATGTGGTTGTCGTGGGGGCGGTCCGTGTGGAGTCCGAACCGGTGACGGCAACGGCCACAACGATCGCGGTCACGGTGGCGAGTGCGGCCGCGGCGCCGGCGATGACCTTCTTGGTGGCCCATCGCGACGTCGTGGGGAACGGGCCGGTGGTGGTGAGGCCGGCCAGTAGCGCGTCGACGTCGGTGCGGGTGCGCCACGTGATGTCGGGGCGCGCGTGCAGGGTGCGCAGCAGGGCGGCGATGTCGCGACGGGCACTCGGGTCGGCGCCGTCGTCATCGAGGCCTGCCTTGATTTCCTCTAACAACAGCGTCTGTGCGCCCGGATCCAGTTCTGGGCCGCTGACCGTGGCCGCCAGCTGCATCAGATAGGCGTAGGGCAGCGGGGGTTCGGGCGGCAGCGGGTCCGGCAGCGTCGGCGACTCGGTGGCGAGGGTTTTTGCCGCGGCGACCAGCGTTATGCCAACCTCAGCGGTGGGCTGTTGGAAGTCGATGATCTGGCGATCGGGCGCCGGGTTGGCGCGCCGGGCGTCGATCGGTCCGATCTGCACCGGCAGGATGGGTCGTCGCAGCGCCTGGGCGTAGGCCAACTCGGCCCGGCAGGGCCTGGAGCTCAGCGAGTGCTCCGACAGCGCCAGCACCAACCCGTCACATCTGCGGATCTGCTCGAGGATGGCCGCCCACCACATCTCACCGCCGCCGAGCTGTTCGTCAATCCACACTTGCAGGTCGGCCCGGCGCAACGCCGCCACCAGTGTTGCAACCGCTGCCTGATCTTGGCTGGAGTAGCTGATGAAGAGCCCCACTCAACGCCTCCCGTAGTACTAATGCGTTGCTTTGGTGGCGATTTGGTCGGCGATCTGGTTGCCTTCGCTGGTGAGGTGATAGCCGCCGGTCATCACGTCGATGACCAGGTTCGACACGACGGACAGTACTCGCTGGAAGAGGGGTGCATCGCCGACGGTAATTGTCAAAGCGATCTTGGTCGCGTCACCCACGAACTCCCCGACAATCCACCGCACCGTGCCATTAGTTGTCACGGTCTGGCCGCTGCAGGACCTCCACTTGTTCGCCGATGTATTGAAGAACGCGCGAGCCTGGTCGGCCGACGGGAAGCTCGTCACTCCCTGTGCGACGCGGCGCCCTGTGCTTGTTTGTGGCGAAACCAGCGGTTGGAAACTCGTGGCGGTCCATCCGCTGCCCCCGTACACCTTTTGTTGGCCAGGGAAGAGCGCTCCGAGGCAATCGGGATGCGATATGTCCACTGCTACGCCATTAAATGAATGACCGATCTCTTCTGGCTGCAAGGTGGCGGCCATGATCGTGTTGATTTCCTGAGCGGTGAGCAGAAGCGCGTCGAGGCTTGCCGGTGTTGCGAACGGGGGGGATGTGGTCGAGGGCGCGGTGGTTGCGGTGGGTGTGGAATCCGAGCCTGTGAGGGCGAAGGCCCCGACGATCGCGATCACGGTGGCAAGTGCGGCGGCCGCGATGCCGCCGACGATCCACTTGTTGATCGATCGTGGTGGCGTGGAAGGACCGCCGAGCAGGGTGTCGATGTCGGTGCGGGTGTGCCAGGTGATGTCGGGGCGCTCGTGCAGGGTGTGCAGCAGAGCGGAGATGTTGCTTCGGGCAGTGGGGTCGGCGCCGTCTTCGTCGAGGCTGGATTTGAGTTCGGCCACCAGCAGCATCTGTTCGCGCGGGTTCAGTTCGGGACCGTTGACGCTGGCGGACAGTCGCGTCAGGTACGCGTAAGGCATCGGTGGTTCGGCCGGCAGCGGGTCGGGCAGCGGCGGCGCCTGTTCGGCCAGGGTGTGCACCACGGACATGAGCTCGGTGCCGGTGTCGGCGGTGGGCTTTTGGTAGTCGATGAACTGCCGCTCGGCCAGCGGGTTGACCCGCATGCTGTTCACTGGGGCGATCTGTACCGGCAGGATCGGTCGGCGCAGCGAGCGGGCGTAGGCCAGCTCGGCCTGACACGGTCTGGAGCTCAGCGAGTGATTTGACAGCGCGACGACGAACACGTCGCAGTCGCGGATCTGCTCGAGGGTGGTGGCCCACCAGGTGTCGCCGCCGCCCAGCTGTTCATCGAGCCACACGGGCTGGCGGGTGCGCCGCAGCGCCGCCGCGAGCGTGTCGACCGCCTGCCGGTCCTGACTGGAATAGCTGACAAACAACCCCACGCCACGCCTCCCACTGGCCCAGCGGCCGGCTAACATAACCTACGCTCAATCAGAGAACTTTCGCCGAGGAATGACCCACGTTCGCGACGACGTCGAGCAAACTTTCTAAGCAGACTTGCCGCATGATCGGCCTGCGGGTGACCTCGATCTCCGGTGGCCTCGCCGGCTCTGATTGCCGGGGTGGCGACCGTACGGGTCGACGTCGTAGTCGCGGGCCAGCATCTGCGCTGGCGCCGGCGCGCCGAGCATCCGCCCAACGACCCGTTCACTGCCCGCGCGTGCCGTGCCGCCGTGCGTAGTGCCGAGGCTCTGGTCGCGCAGTACGCGGCGACACCCGGTCGCTGACCTCGGGTGCGCCCTGAGGGTCAGGAGCCGGCGGGTGACGCCTTGACCGTCGGGGACGCCACCATGTTCGGCGTGCGCGTGATGTTGAACGACTCCTTCGGCGGGGTCGACGTCGCTTCCGCGGCCGGCGGCGCTTCGGTCGCGCTGGCCTGCGGCGCCGCAGAAGCCGCCGTCGGAGCCGGGGCGGCTGGAGCAGCCGTGTTCGTCGCAGGAGCCGCGGGAGCCGCGGTCGGCCGGTAGGTCGGCTTCGGCGCGGCCGCCACCGGCGCCCGGGGCGGGGCAGCTGGGGGTGGCGCAGCGCTGGCCAACGGCGGGCTGGGCGGCGCCGACGGCGGGCTGGGGGAAGCCGACGGCGGCGACGGAGCCGATTGCTCCGGCGGAGCTGCCGCCGGCTGCGAGCTCGCTGCCTGTTTGGCGCTGTCGGCTTCGTGCGCATGCTGTGCCAGCAGCAGTACTCCCGCCGTGAGGATCGCGAGCACGCCGAGGCTGATCGCGCCGATCGCCGCTCTACCGGGCGTGGACGCGATCCATGTGGCGGATTCTGGGCGCGGTTCATCGCTTACGGTCATCAGCGGATAGTACGACCGTTTGCTTTTGCCCGCGATTTATGAGGAAAGCAATGCTCAGGGGCTTTGCGGGCAATCCTGCGTCAGCCGGGCGCTGTGATCAGCCTCGTCGGGCCGCACCGGGCTCGCGCCGGAGGATTCGAGAACCCATGCCGACTCGCGGCCGTCGGGCCCGGTCAACGCCCCGGTCATCAACGCCTGATCGATCGGCGCGCGCACCCGGTCTTCGTCATCTGCGTAGGCCGCGAACAGAATTCGCAGTGCCACGGCATCGCCCTCATCAGTCGCCGAGGTGTGGTGCGGGGCCAACGGCCACCGCGGCGGACCAGCGCGTCGTGCGCGAACGCGCGGCGAATCACGGGGGTGGTGGCTGGACGGTCACGGTGCTCGTGCTCGTCGAGGTGCTCGTGCTGGTGCTCGTCGAGGTGCTGGTACTAGTGCTGGTATCCGTTGACGGCGACGTCGTGGTGGTCGGCGAAGAGCTCGTCGTGGTGGTCGTGGTCTCTGTGGTGGTGGATGTCGAGGGCGACGTCGTTGTGGTTGTGCTGGACCGCGATGTGGAGGGAATCGGGCTGATCGGCCCGCTGGTGTTGGAGTTCGATCCGCCGAAGATCAGGAAGATGACGGTCGCGAAGAGGAACCCGCCGATCGCGCCGTACATCACCAGCGCCCATCTCCTGAGGTACCACGGCGTGACCGGCGCGCCGGGCGGCTGGCCGATGTCGATCAACTCTGTCGGTTGCTCGTCAGGATCGGGTGGCGGGACGTAGCTGGACACGGGCGTGATGGTAGCCGCCGAGAATGCTCAGCGGTGCGGCTGTGCCGGCCGCGGCTCCGGCCGCACGCTGATCGGCGAGCGGGTGACCGGGGTCCGCGTCACCCCGATCTCGGGCGGTTTGGCCGGGGCCTGTTCGCGCGGTGTGACCGGCACCGGCGCGACAGCGATGGCCTCGGTCGGACTCGGTGGGGGCGGCGGCGGACTGGGCGGGGGTGTCGCGACAATTGCCGACGTCGTCGTGGGCGACGACGAAGACGACGGGATCGCGATCGTCGGCTCGACTTTCGATCGGCCGCGGGCGTCGCGGGAGACCAGGAGTACGGCCGCCACGATGATCGCGACCACCGCGACTGCGATCGCACCCATCGCCAGCATCGCCGGCGTCGCGCGATACCACGGCTCGGGCGTGGGCCGATGTGCGCGGAAAGGAAAAGGCGGGTCGTCGTAGTCGTCGAACCCGGCATTCTCTTCGGCCTCGCCGAGGTCCTCCCACAGGTAGTCGAAGTCGCCCGGCGGCTCGGTTGCCGCCATTCAGGGATGGTACGGCCCTTTGCCCTCGCTAGCGGCTCAAGGTAGCCCGGGTATTTGCCCCGGGGTTGCCCGGAACCCGGTGCTCGTCGTCGTACTCGGGCGCCGAGTGGTCGGTGGCGGCGGTGGCCTAGTTGTGGTGGTGGTGGTTTCGGTGGTCGTCGTCTCGGACGTCGTGGTGGTCGGGGTCGTGGTCGTGGTGGTGGTTGTCGTCGTCGTGGGTGTTCGCGAGGTTGGGGTGCTCGTCGTCAACACCGACTCGTAGCTGCGACCCGGGCGGGTGGAGTGGTCGGCCGTCTGGACGACGGCATACACCAGCGCGATGACGGCCGCGACCCCCAGCACACCGGCCGCACCGATCGCGGCCGTGGTCTGATACCAGGGCTGGTCGGCGGGGGTTTCATCGTCGGGGTCATCGTTCACTGAGCCAGCATCGTCGCATATCCGGCGGCGAGCCCCCGCAGTTGCGCACCCCCGTCCCCGCTGAACGACGAGCCGTGCATCACTGCCAATGTGGTGGGCTCCAGCTCGGCAAGACGATGCAGCGTCGGAACCAGGGATGGTGTCAGGCCGGTCGCGTGGAAGATCTCCTCGGCAACCACCGCGGGCTCCACGAGATCGGTATTGACGAGGGCCGGCGGGTTGCCGACGTGGGTGAACAGATCTCCCGCGAGCAGGGTGCGGGTTTCCTCGTCGTACCAGATGCCGGCCTCCCAGTTATGCGGGATGTGCGGGGTGCCGATGAACCGCAGTCGGTGCCCACCGGTGTCGTGGACGTCGTCTTCACTTGCGACCACAGGCAGCCGATCGCAGATGTCGGTCAGCGAGAGCATGCAGGCCAGAGGCCCGTGGATCACCTCGGCGTGAGGTGCCGCGGCCAGCATCTGATTGACGGCGCCACATTCGTCAGCCTCGAGGTGCCCGAAGGAGATCCACCGCAGTGTCTCCAGCGGTATCAGCCGGGCGATCGCCTCTGAGACGACCGGAAACAGCTGCCGCATCCCGGTATGGAAGAGGAACGGCTCCTCTCCGGTGAGCAGGAACTGGTTGAACGTGAACCCCTCGGCGGTGATGCCGGGGTTCCAGGTCGAGAGCCGGAAGATGTTCGGGGCGACCTCGTCGATTGTCGTTTCCATCGGGCTACTCTCCTCTCGGCGACGATTGCTGCGCAGCCTTTTTCAGCCTGCCGGCCTCCTCGACGAGCACGCCGGTCATCACCTCGTCGAGCGCGCGCGCAAACATATACGACTGGGCCGACATACCGACCTGCCTGAGCCGGTCGACGGTGTCGGCCAGTTCACGCCACCTGGTCGACGGCATCCCCGCGTCGATGAACGGCCGCCACACCTCGTCGCGTGCGGATTCGAGCAGCAGCGCCGCGATCGCTCGATGGTGATCGTGGGCCTTGGCCAAGGTCGCCACGAATGCGGGGGCCGGCACTCCGGCCGACTCCACGGCTTCGATGAACGCCAGAGCCGCCGCGTCCACCAGGTAGCCCTCGGCCGCCGGTTCGGCCAGACCAGCCTCCTCGAGATGGCCTGCGATGCCGTCGCCGAACCTCGCAGCCAGCTCGGCTCCGGTGCGCTTGACGCGCTCGGCGTCGGCGAACGGAGCGAGCGCACCGGCAGCAAGGGCACGCACGTCGGCCTCGACGTCCATGTCCGGCATCGCCAGCACGCGCCTGATCAGATCGAGCGGAAATCCTTGTGCCCGTAGCTCTTTGACGCGGTTGATGCGAGCCAAGTGATCCTCGGTGTAGATGCCGACGCGGCCGCGTCGCAGCGGTGGCGGGATCAGGCCGTACGTCTGCCACTGACGAATGTTGCGTCCGGTCATCCCGCAGCGTTGCGCCAGCTGGTCGATCGTCAATTCCATCGTGGTCATCCTGGAGATTGAGTATTGCATATCGGACTGTTACGTTTTCTTACGTAACGGTTGACGGGAGTGCCATGACCCTGAAGAGCGACGTTCGGCTCGCGAGGAAGTACGGCCCCATCGTGGTGAAGTCGCTGGCGTCCAACATCGCTGATCTGGCGCAGTCGAAGGTCGCCCGCAGGCCCGTTCCGCCCGGCGTGCAGCTGACTGACTTCAACCCGTTCGATCCGGCGACCGCCGCCGACCCTTATCCCCGGTATCGGGAACTGCTCGCCAGCGGTCCGGTGCACTACAACCCGAAGTGGGGAATGTTCATCCTCAGCCGCTACGCCGACGTGCGCGCCGCCACCCGCGCCGACGACATTCTCTCCAGTGCCGAGGGGGTGACGCTCGGCCGTTTCGAGTTGCCGGTGCTTCTCATGACCGACCGCCCGGCGCACACGCGAATGCGCAAGCAGGTTCAGCCCGGATTCACCCGCGGATCGCTCGAGTCCTGGCGCCCAATGGTGGACACGCTTGCGTGCGAAATGGTTTCGGAGCTGATCGCGCGGCCGGGCGCCGACCTCGTCAGCACGCTGGCGGGGCCAATGCCAATGCGGATGATCACACACATCATGGGCGTGCCCACCGAGGACGAGTCGGCGTTCCGGCGGTGGTCCAACGAAACGGTGCACGTCGCGAACATCAACTTGTCCCGCCAAGGCCTCATGCAGTTGGTGCCCGCGCTCAGCGGGTTCCGCCACCTGCATGCGTTCTTCACCGACCGGCTGGATGCGGGGGAGATGCTGAGCGCCGACACCATGCTCGGCGGGTTGGTCCAGCACGCAGACACCGGGGAATTCAGCAGCGATGAGCTGTTCTTCTTCGCTGTGCTCCTGCTACTCGCAGGCAACGAGACCACGACCAACCTGCTCAGCACCTTGTTCCTGACTCTGGCCCAGCGCCCCGATCAGCTTGCGCTGCTGCGGGATCGGCCCGACCTCATCGGATCGGCGATCGAGGAACAGCTGCGCTACGGTTCGCCGATCCAGAGCTTCTTCCGGACGGCTCGCGCGGACTATTTCGTGGGCGATGCGACGATCCCGGCCGGCGCGCGTGTGTTGCTGATCTGGGGCGCCGCCAACCGGGATTCCCGGGAGTACGACGACCCGGACACCTACCGCGCCGACCGCAATCCGGTGGGCCACCTCGCATTCGGGTCCGGAATCCACCTCTGCCTCGGCGCACCGCTGGCCCGCATGGAGGCGCAGGCGGTGTTGCGGGAAATCGTCGCCAACGTGGACCGCATCGAGGTCACCGGCGCTCCGGTGTGGTCGAGGAACCCGAATCTGCGTGGCTTGAAACGACTTAACGTGCGTCTGACGCCGCGGGCCGGCTAGCTGTAGTCGAGCTTGGGGTACCAGTCCGTTCCCCGCCCTTCGGGCGTGGTGTCGAGAATGATCCACAGCGGGTTCATGTCGGGTGCGTTATGCGGATCCTGGCCGGGATCGGCAATCTCGAATCCGCCTTCGGTGGTGTAAAAGTGCCTGATGGGTCCGCCGGCGCGGGTAAACACCGTGTAACTGGCCATGTCGGCATCCTCGGCACTGACGTAGTCGCGGGTGAACTCGCCGCTGGGGTCCGAGTACAGCTTCAAATTCTTCCAGCCGCGCTGCGCCGCGAAATCCACGATGCGCTCGATTGGCGAGCGGGCGACCATCGCGAACGCAACGCGTTGCTCGATGTTGGGCGCCTCGCCGTCCCAGGAACTCATCTGAGCCGTACACATCGGGCAGGCCTGCTCACGATCTGGCCCGTACATGAAGCTGTAGACGACCAGAGTGTCTTTGTCGCCGAACAGGTCAGCAAGACCTACCGGGCCTTGCGGGCTATCGAAGCGGTAGTCCGCTGCCACCTGGCCGCCCGGGGGAAGCGATCGCCGTTGCTCCGCGACCCGAGCGAGGTGGCGGCGCAGCTCGATTTCCTCGGCGAGCAGAGCAGTGCGCGCCCGACGGTATTCGTCGGTCTCGTTGGGGAAGTGTGCCGGGTTCTTGTTGGCCAACTCAATTGCCGGTACCAGAGTCGGATCGGTAGCCATATTTTTCCTTTCGACAAAGAACAGACCTCTGTCGCGGTACAAAATCATCGGCGATGACTGGGGTAACCCGAATCTGTGTGGGCTGAAACAACTTAAGGTGCGGCTAACGCCGACGGGTTAGCCGCGCCCACGCGATCTGGCAGGCTTCTCACAGCTGATTCCTCTACTATTCCTGGAAGTTTACTGCGGCCCGTTCGAGCCAGGGGAGCTGCATTGTTTCGCAGGTTGGGGTCGGCCGTGGTGGCCGAAGTTCGCTGGGCCTTCACGGCGCCGCGATACTGGTTGTCGGGCGTCGTCGTCAACTTCTTCCTGGCCCTGATGTGGCTCCTCGTTCAACCACTGCACCAGCATCGTCATCAGGATTGGGTGGTCCTGGTGGGCACGTATTTCTCGTCGTTCATCCTCTCCGACGTCACCACCACCAATCTGCTTGGCGTCGACCACATTCGGGTGGGCAAGGCGCTCGGCAACGGGGTTCCCCTCTGGCGCATTCTGCTGGTGAAGAATCTCGCGCTGCTGGTGATCGTCGGGCTGCCCACATTGTTGGTCGCTGCCGGGTTGACGCTGTGGCTGGAGCATCCGGGGCGCCTTGCCGTCACGATTCCCAACGTCGCGGTCCCGATTGTGTCGTGGCTCGGCGTGGGGAATCTGGTGTCGGTCCTTCTCCCGGTCGCGACGGTGCCGCTGATTTATCGCTGGCGCGAGCGCCGACGGATCGGCATCACGAGTGTGTGGGTCTCGCACCTCGTCCTGCCGTACGCGCTCTACTACATCGCGGATCCAACTGGCGGCATCGAGCACAAGTTTCTGTGGCGCGAGGTTCCCGCCGCCATCGGCCCGATCCTGGGCCGCGAAAGCCGCGGGGCCATCCACATCGGCATCGCGTTCGGGGTGTGGGTCGTCGGCACTGCGTTGGCAGTATTCATCGTCTCGCGCCGCGGACTGCACGTCATCTACCCCGATGCGGACGGTGGCCGGAGGCGACTGCCGGAGAAAGTCGACGCGGCGAACGCCTGACGCGCGACGTCACCGCGCTCGGAGCGCGTCAAAAATCTCCCGGTAATACAGGTGCGCCAGGAAATGGCCGCCGGGGCGCATATGCAGGACCGCGTCTGGTATGCGGCGAGCGAGTTCGGCAGGCCAGGCCGCCGGTACGTATTGATCCTCTGTTCCGCCCCAGACGTCCGCTGGCACTTCGAGATCCTCGGGCGCGAATTCCCACGGCGCGGTCATCACCCGGTACTCCTCTGTCATGCCGTCGGGTTGCCGCAGTGCTTCGTGGCACATGCGTGAGAAGCTCGCGTAGCCTTCTTCCCGGATCACGGCCGCGTCCGCCGCGCCGAGATCGCGTGCGGCCAGACGGCCGTACAGCGTGGGTGCCCAGCCCACGCCAATTCGCATTACCCGGAAGCATTGCCGCGCCACCCACGGCGCGCGCTGCGAAATTCTGCAGAAGAAGCGGTCGACCGCGGGCAGACATTCGAAAACTCCCGGCTCTGTGAGTGGCAGCGCCCCAGCGATGATCGCAACGCGGGTCACCCGCGGCCACAGGGCGTACCCGACCGCTGCCGCGTACTGGCCGCCCAAGGACCAGCCCATCGCGGCAAACCGTTCGACGCCGAGTTGGTCGAGCAGCTCCTCGACGTCGCGGGCCCAGCCCAAAATGGTGCGGCCGTGCTGCGCGTCGGACCGGCCGACGCCGGGCCGATCGGGAGAGATAAGGCGAACACCGGTGTCGTGAGCGACGCCCGCGGCCGCGGCAACGTCGAGCCGGCAGGCCAAGCCCCCGTGCGCGCTGACGACGGGGAACCCGCTTGGGTCGCCGTACTCCGCGTAGCTCAACAGCCGACCGCCGTGCAGTCGGACGACGTGGTCCGCGGAGTTTGCAATCGTCACCAGCAAAACTTGTCACACACGCCAGCGTTCACGGGCGCGAATGCACGTGGACGTTTCCGTGCCTCGAGCGTGCGGCAGCGCGCGCCGTCGGCCGATTGAAGCCGGGCAGCGACGGGAACAAAATCGCCACGCACCCCGTTGGCATGTTCGACAACTTGAGTGATCTAGGCTCAACTACGGCTTGACGGAGGCTCGGCCCTCGGAGCAGACTTGAGCCTGGTTCGCTCATTAGACCCAGCACCAAAAAATACGTAGTACACCAAGCAGGAGGAAACAACCATGGCTCGTGCGGTCGGAATCGACCTCGGGACCACCAACTCTGTCGTCGCGGTCCTGGAAGGTGGCGACCCCGTCGTCGTCGCGAATTCCGAGGGATCGCGCACCACACCGTCGGTCGTCGCGTTCGCACGCAACGGTGAGGTTCTGGTGGGCCAGCCGGCCAAGAACCAGGCGGTCACCAACGTCGACCGCACCATCCGGTCGGTCAAGCGCCAGATGGGCACGGACTGGTCGATCGAAATCGACGGCAAGAACTACACCGCGCCCGAGATCAGCGCGCGCATCTTGATGAAGCTCAAGCGCGACGCCGAGAGCTATCTCGGTGAGGACATCGCCGACGCGGTCATCACGGTGCCCGCGTACTTCAACGACGCGCAGCGCCAGGCCACCAAGGACGCCGGTCAGATCGCCGGCCTGAACGTGTTGCGCATCATCAACGAGCCCACCGCCGCGGCGCTGGCCTACGGGCTGGACAAGGCCGACAAGGAGCAGACAATCCTGGTCTTCGACCTCGGTGGCGGCACCTTTGACGTCTCGCTGCTGGAAATGGGCGAGGGCGTTGTCGAGGTGCGGGCTACCTCGGGCGACAACCACCTCGGAGGCGACGACTGGGATGACCGCATCGTCGAATGGCTGGTCGAAAAGTTCCGCGGCACTAGCGGCATCGACCTGACCAAGGACAAGATGGCGATGCAGCGGCTGCGCGAGGCCGCTGAGAAGGCCAAGATCGAGCTCTCGAGTTCGCAGAGCACCTCGATCAACCTGCCCTACATCACTGTCGACGCGGACAAGAACCCGCTGTTCCTCGACGAGCAGCTCACGCGCGCGGAGTTCCAGCGCATCACGCAGGACCTGCTCGACCGCACCCGCAAGCCGTTCCAGTCGGTGATCGCCGACGCCGGGATCTCGGTGGCCGACATCGACCACGTGGTGCTGGTGGGCGGGTCGACGCGGATGCCTGCGGTGAGCGACCTGGTCAAGGAAATGACCGGCGGCAAGGAGCCCAACAAGGGTGTGAACCCCGACGAGGTCGTCGCGGTGGGTGCTGCCCTTCAGGCCGGCGTGCTCAAGGGTGAGGTGAAAGACGTTCTGCTGCTTGACGTTACGCCGCTGAGTCTCGGTATCGAGACCAAGGGTGGCGTGATGACGAAGCTGATCGAGCGCAATACCACCATCCCCACCAAGCGGTCGGAGACCTTCACCACGGCCGACGACAACCAGCCGTCCGTGCAGATCCAGGTCTATCAGGGTGAGCGCGAAATGGCTTCGGCCAACAAACTGCTCGGCAGCTTCGAGCTGACCGGCATCGCGCCGGCGCCCCGTGGTGTGCCGCAGATCGAGGTCACGTTCGACATCGACGCCAACGGCATCGTGCACGTCACCGCCAAGGACAAGGGCACTGGCAAGGAGAACACGATCCGTATCCAGGAGGGCTCCGGCATCTCCAAGGAGGAGATCGACCGGATGGTCAAGGACGCCGAGGCGCATGCCGATGAGGACCGTAAGCGTCGCGAGGAGGCCGACGTCCGCAACCAGGCCGAAACGCTGGTCTACCAGACGGAGAAGTTCGTCAACGAACAGCGTGAGGCCGAAGGCGGGTCGAAGGTTCCCGAGGACACGCTCAACAAGGTCGAAGCCGCCGTGGCTGAGGCCAAGACGGCACTCGGTGGGTCCGACATCAACGCGATCAAGTCGGCCATGGAGAAGCTCGGCCAGGAGTCGCAGGCGCTGGGGCAGGCCATCTATGAGGCCACCCAGGCAGACCAGAACGCGGGCGGCAACGCCACCGGAAGCACTTCCGGTTCCGATGATGTGGTGGACGCTGAGGTCGTCGACGAGGCGGAGGAGAACAAGTGAGTTCGGGCGATCCTGCTCACGAACCCGTCGTCGTCACCGACAAGCGCCGCATCGACCCCGAAACCGGCGCTGTGCGGGAAGGCGCCCCGAGGCCGGCCCCAAGCGGGCCGGCTCCGGGGCCCTCGCCCGTCGAGACTGAGGAAGTAGCGGACCTGAAGGCCACGCTGCAGCGGGTCAAGGCGGAGTACGACAACTACCGAAAGCGCTCGATCCGCCAGGAGCAGCTTGCCGCCGAGCGCGCGAAGGCGTCCGTAGTTGTGCAGTTGCTCGGTGTGCTTGACGATTTCGATCGCGCGCGCAGCCACGGCGATCTCGAGGCGGGGCCGTTGAAGTCGGTGGCAGACAAGCTGACCACCGCGCTGGAGGGCCTCGGGCTCGAGGCGTTCGCCACCGAGGGAGACGAATTCGATCCGTCTCTGCACGAAGCCGTCATCCACGAGGGCGATGGCACCAAGCCTGTTGTAGGCAGCGTCATGCGGCGCGGCTACCGGCTGGGCGACCAGATCCTGCGTAATGCTCTTGTCGGCGTAGTGGACACCGTCGATGAGCCGCAAGAACCCGACGCGAATCCCGAAAACACACCAGAATCAGAAGAATCAACCAACTGACCCGCAGAAGGGGGTGACGCGCCATGGCCCAACGCGAATGGGTCGAGAAAGACTTCTACAAGGAGCTGGGCGTCTCCTCTGACGCTAAGCCGGCCGAGATCAAGAGCGCATACCGCAAGCTGGCTTCCGAGCTGCATCCCGACAAGAACCCGGACAACCCGACGGCTGCCGAACGCTTCAAGGCCGTGTCGGAGGCCTACAGCGTGCTCTCGGACGAAGCCAAGCGCAAAGAGTACGACGAGACCCGGCGGCTGTTCGCCGAGGGCGGCTTCGGCCGACGGCGCTTCTCTGGGGGCAACTTCGGCGGGTTCGGCGGCGCCGGCGACGGCGCGGAGTTCAACCTCAACGACCTGTTCGACTCCGCGGGCCAGACCGGCGGCGCGAACATCGGTGACCTCTTCGGAGGGCTGTTCGGCAGGGGTGCGCAACAGCCGCGGCCCAGCCGTCCTCGGCGGGGCAACGACCTCGAGACCGAGGCCGAGCTGGACTTCATCGAGGCCACCAAGGGCGTGGAGATGCCGCTGCGGCTCACCAGCCCAGCGCCCTGCACGAACTGTCACGGCAGCGGCGCGCGTCCAGGTACCAGCCCGAAGATCTGCACCACCTGCAACGGCTCGGGAGTGATCAGCCGCAATCAGGGCGCGTTCGGGTTCTCCGAGCCCTGTACCGATTGTCGCGGGACGGGTTCGATCATCGAGCACCCATGCCCCGAGTGCAAAGGCACTGGCGTGGCCACCCGCACCCGCACGATCAACGTGCGGATACCTCCGGGCGTGCAGGACGGCCAGAGAATCCGGCTGCCCGGTCAGGGCGAGGCGGGTCTGCGCGGGGCGCCCTCGGGTGACCTCTACGTCACCGTTCATGTGAAGCCGGACAACGTCTTCGGCCGCGACGGCGAGAACCTGACGGTCAACGTTCCGGTGAGCTTCACCGAATTAGCCTTGGGCACAACGCTTTCTGTCCCGACACTGGACGGCAAGGTCAATGTGCGGGTGCCGAAGGGGACCGCCGACGGGCGCATCCTGCGCGTGCGTGGCAGGGGAGTGCCCAAGCGGGACGGTGCAAGCGGTGACTTGTTGGTCACCGTCAAGGTCGCGGTGCCGCCCAACCTCGAGGGTGCAGCACTGGAGGCGCTGGAGAAGTACGCCGCCTCCGAGAAGGCCAGCGGCTTTGATCCGAGGGGCGGCTGGGCGGGGTCCCGATGAGCGACGACACCCACACCTTCTTGATCTCGGTGGCCGCGCAGCTGGCCGGCATGCACGCGCAGACCCTGCGCACGTATGACCGGCTCGGCCTCGTCACGCCGCGGCGCAGCACCGGCGGTGGCCGGCGCTATTCGCAACGCGACGTCGACCTGCTGCGCGAGGTGCAGCGGTTGTCCCAGGACGACGGGGTCAACCTCGCTGGCATCAAACGCATCATCGAGTTGACCAATCAGGTCGAGGCCCTGCAAGCGCGGTTGCGCGAACTCAGCGAGGAAGTCGAACAGCTGCGCGGCAATCAGCGTCGCGATGTCGCAGTCGTGCCGAAGTCCACGGCGATTGTGGTGTGGGAGCCGAGGCAACCGCGCCGCTCGCGGGGCCGATGAGCGCTCGCGCGAAGAGCGGACAGCACCGATGAGCGCTCGCGCGAAGAGCGGACAACACCGATGAGCGCTCCTGTTAGCTGGCGTGGATTGAGAATGTCGCAGTCGCGGGCTCGCCCTGGGTGGCAACGCGATACGTGCCGCGGCGCAACGAGTCGGTGGGCGCGCACATCGGCTCGAAGCAGATCACCTCGTCGTCGCTAGGCGAAAACACTTGCGCCGCACTGTAACCCTGGTCGAAATGCGCCTCGATGCGGCGGTCGCCACCGGAGATCGCGAAGACAGACCCGGGCTTGACCTCGTCGTAGCTTTCGTCGAAATACCTGGCGCCGAGTGTCTCCGTCGTCGCGGCGTGGTCCTCGGTCTCGCCGGTAGGAATCATCCACGAGTTGACCGGACAGAAGCGCATCGAAGGCAGCTCCATCTGCCATTCTCGCCGCGGCACGTCAGGGATCCGAAGATAGGGATGGAAGCCGAAACACAACGGTACGTCGGCTTTCGTCATCGGCGTCACCGTCGTCTTCACGGTCAGCGTCCGATCGGCCAGGGTGACGTCCATGCTTAACGCGTGTGGGAACGGGAAGCTCACCAGCAGCCGCGGAGTGCCGGCGTAATCGACCTCCGCGGTGAGCCGGTTCCCGGTGTGTTCGGTGACCTGCCAGCCCTCGTATGCGGCGAGGATGCCGTGGATGACCACGCCGTGCTGGTCAGTGCGCACCCCGCCGATGCCGGGCGTCAACGTCACGGCCGCCTTACCGACGCCATACGTGTTGGCGCTCAACCGGTTTGCCCACGGATAGAGGATCGGGATGCCCATCGTCCTGCCGGTGGTCATGTACGCGTGCAGGCCGCGCCGCTGGCCGAGCAGCTCGACGCCGTCGTCTGACAGCGAAGTGGCTACCATGCCGGCGCCCGGCACATAGGTGGCGGTCAGCGCGGACGACGGATCGTTGAGCGTGACAGTCTCCAACTGGGCCATCGTCGGATTGTGCCATAGATGCACACGCCGCCGGGCGCGAGTCAGCTCGTCGGGGGATCGTGTTGAATGTGTTCGGGCGGAGCGCCTTTGGCGATCAGCGCTTGTCGGGTCGCGGCGATCATCTTTGGGCCGCCGCTGATCAGGATCTGGCGGTCACCCCACGCGCCGTATCTGGTGACTACCTCGGGCAGCCGCCCTGTCTGGCGGACGTGCAGCCCGCGCGGAGGCTGGACGTCCGGGTAATCCGCGACCCACGGGGGGTCGGCTTTGTACTCAGAAACCGGGGTGACCGACAGCCACGGATTCCCCGCCGCAATCTCCCACAGCGTCCGCAGATCGTAGAGCTCCGACGGGTACCGGGCGCCGAAGAAGAGGTGAACCCTGGGGTTTTCACCAAATCGGGCCAGGTCCATGATCAGGGTGCGCAGCGGGGCGAGGCCCGTGCTGCCCGCCACCATCAGCACGTCGGCGCCGGTGCGGTCGATCTCCATGGCGCCGTGCGGCGCCGAGAGCTTCCATCGGTCTCCCTGCCGTGTCTCGCCGACGATCGCCGTGCTGACCATGCCGCCCAGGACCGCGCGGACGTGGAATTCGATGTCACCGTCCGCAGTGGCAGGTATCGCAGGGCTGAGATACCGCCAGCTCGTCGGGCACTGCGGGATCTCCACGTTGACGTACTGCCCGGGGTGGTAGTCCATGGGCCGGTTCAGCCGCAGCCGCACGACGGCGAGATCCCGCGATACCCGATGGTGCTCGACGACGGTCCCCTCCCACCAGCCCGGCCCGGTTTCGGCGTCGGCTGCGCCACTCATCACGCCGACGATCAGTGCGAGGGCCTCTCGCGCCGCGGTGTCGAGGGCCGAATCCCATCGGTCGCCGAGATGGGTACGGAAACTGGTGTACAGCGCCTCCTGCATGGCTTGGTAATGCTCTTGTCCCACACCATATTTGCGATGGTCACGGCCGAGCTGAGCGAGAAAGGCGACGGGCTCCTGGACGTGTTGGGCAATGAACTCGCCGAACACCCACCACAGGGCATGGCCAAACGTCGCCCGCTGTGCGCCCATGTCCGGGGGAAACAGGTCGCGAATGGACGGCTCGATGGCGAACCAGCGGTTGTAGAACTGGCTTACCAGCTGGTTGTCGGCAGACGGGGGGTCAAGCGCGTCGCGCAGTACCCGCAGCGCGTCGCGATCCTCCAGTCCCACGCTCGCCGATTGTAGGTCGCTTGTCAGCGGTTCAGATCAGGCCGTGAATGCCCTTGTAAAGCACGAGCAGACCGATCACCACGAGAATGGCGGCCACCAGTGCCGCATTGTGCCGCTCCATCCAGTCCTTCAGCTTGGCCAGCGGCTCGTCCAGCCGGTCGCCGGACACCGCGTACGCAAGCACCGGAAGAGCGACCGATGACGCCGCCACGGCGACGAAGTACACCACGGCAAGCCACACGGTGGGAAAACCGAGTCCCTCCGTGCCGATCGCCAAACCCGCTGCAGCGCAGATGAATAGGACCTTCGGATTGACCACCGCAAGCAACGCACCATAGAGGCCCGCCCTCCCGGGCGTGACGTCGGTGAGCTGCCGCATCCACCCCGGCATGTGGGCCGATCGGTTCCTGGTCAGCCACCGGAACGTGCCGAACACGATCAGAGCTGCGCCAACGACGACCCTCAACCACGACGCCCACGTCGGGGGGTTGTCGAGATCGCCGACCAGATCGGACAGCTCCACGAAGATGGCCGTGATCGCGGTGAGCGCGACGACCCAGCCGAGGAGGTACATCAGCGCCGCGGGTCGAGCATTCGGAGAGTGCAGGACCAGGACCGCAGGGATGATCGACAGCGGAGAGAGGGTGATCACGGCGGCCAGCGGAATCAGTTCGGTGAGAATGCTGCTCCAGCTTCCGGCCACTGCCGAATCCTCGCATCCGGAGCGGACTTCCGGAGGCTATTTTCTTGTGATGTCGTAGCCGCAGGCCTTCCACGTGTCGTCCTTGCGGACGAACTCGAGCGTCATCGGCGCGTCGACGCCAATCAAGTCGTCGGCGCCGAGTTCGTGCAGCAGGGAGAAAGGCACGTCCTTGCAGCTGTAGCGTTTCAGCGCGTCGTCGTCGTTACGGTTCTCCGCAGTCTCGATACCAGTGATCACCGCACGGATCTGCTCTTCGTCGGATGGTTGGCTGTACATCGCGATCACGATGGCCGCCGTCGCCGCGGCGGCAACCACAGCGACCACCAAGGCGATGATCAGAAATGATCGTCGACTGCTGGGTGGCGGGTTCGTGTGCACACACCTACGTTGCCCTATCTCATTGCTGACTAAAGACATTGGCGGCGATAGGCAGAATTGTTTAGCGCAGGCGCACTTAGCCGGTATTGTCCACCGCGTTGACCGGCGGCCGTTGGCGGCCGCGGGCGATCGAGAACGGGGACGTCATGCGGACTGCGCGGAGCAAACCGATCGTTGCACTGCTACTGGTGCTTTCGCTGGCGATGATGACGGTCTCGTGCACCAAGAACGACAAGCCAGCAGAGCAGACGCCCAAGCCGCCAGAGGCCGGGGTCAACGCCGGTCCCGACGGTCACCCTGTCCCGTTCAGGGAACCTGTGCGGCTGTCCAGCAAGGATGGCGTGCTCGAAGTCCGGTTGTCCGCACACCAGGGCACGGTCAACCTCGACACCGTCAAGGAGCCGGTCACGAACTTCCTGGTGTACGGCTACGAGGTCATCAAGGGCACGAGCTCGGACGGGTCCACCAAGGGCGACAACATGTATCCGGCGCCGACGTTGCGAGCCGACCCCGGTGAGCGGCTCATCGTTCATTACGACAACGACCTGCAGGGCCTGACGATTGCGGATTTCAACAACCCGACCTACACACCTACCGGCGCTGAAGTACCGCTCTATCCGCCGGCAATGACGTCGGTGCCGCTGAACCTGCACACCCACGGACTGCATGTCAGCCCGTCCGGCAACGCGGACAATGTCCTGCTGAACATCCCCGCCGGGCAGGGCAATACCTACGATTACGAGCTGCCGAAAGACCTGCCGCAGGGCCTGTATTGGTACCACAGCCATCGCCACATGCTGACGGCGCAGCAGACCTATCTCGGCCTGGCCGGCCTGTTGGAGATCGGGCGCCCCGACGGCAACCTGCCGCTGGTGACGAAGAACAGCATCCCGATCCGGGACATGGCGCTGCAGTACAACTTCGTGTTCGACCGTAAGGGCGGCAGCCACCAGCTGAACAATCCCTACTGGGAGCAGTGGGTCAACACCCTCAAGCCGCCAGTAGGCAACGAAGTCGCAGACGGCACGTACCCCACGAACCTCGCTCCGGTGAACTTCTCGCAGAGCGCTAAAGACACTCAGTTCGTGACGAACTGGTACGCGGGGCCGCTGTCGCCGCAGAACAAGCGCGGCGGTAACCAGTTCATTCCGACCAATTTGCAGAGTTTCACCAGCCCGACGCTCAACGTGCCGGCCAACCCTGCGCTGCCGGACAACCAACGCGACGTGCAGTTCACCGTGAACGGGCTGTTCCAGCCCGAACTCAAGATGAAGCCGGGGCAGACCGAAATCTGGGTCTTAGCCAACATCAGCGACATCGCGTACATGCCAGTGGTTTTGACCGAGACCGCGACTGGCAACCACCCGAAGTTCTCGATCGTCGGCCAGGACGGCAACCCCTACACTCGTGTCGAGCGGCCGGTCGGCGGCGACGACTCGCTTCTGTTCATACCGCCCGCGTCGCGCTTCGCGATCGCGGTGACGATGCCCAAGACCGGCGATCTGGTGGTCGAGATGCCGCCGATGAAGGACGGCAAGCCGAGGACGAGTCAGGCTGTGCTGTATACGAACAACGGCAACAAGAATCCGCCGGGCGTGCTCGGAGACCTGACCATCGACCCGAAGTTCGTCAGCTACGCCGACGGGTTCTTCGCTTACCCGACCCAGGTCCTCATGCGTGCCAAGCCGGACAGCGGCGAGGGGCAGACCACCGCCTTTGACCCAGGCATGGATTTGAGCTCAGGAAACTCGTTCAGGGACGACTCGGTGCTGACGCCGGACGTGACGCGTGAGCTCAAGATCGGCGGCGGCTTCGGCAACAACTACGCGAGCAAGAGTGATCCGCGGGCCTTCAACTATCAGTTCGACGACAACGTCTTTCCCAACATCCCGTTGGTCCAGCCACGGCTGGACAGCATGGAAGAGTGGAAGATAACGAACTTCAACAACGACGGCCACCCAATGCACATCCACGTGAACGACTTTCAAGTCACTCAGGTCGTGGATCCGATCGCCAAAACCACGTTCGGGCCGGAGATGTTCAGCGTCGACAACGCGAACGTGCCTCCGCCCGTGGTCGATAAGGACGACAACCCACTCGATCCCGCATCGCTGACGCTGCGTACCGAGTTCGAGGAGTTCGGCGGCACGTACGTCATTCACTGCCACCGCCTCAACCACGAGGACAACGGCTTGATGGCGACCATCAACGTCATCCCGGCGGTGTCGACGTACGCGGTGGCTATCCCGGGCTCCAAAGGCAAACCCGCGACGGTGCAGGTGCTTGACGGCAACGGGGACAAGGTGGTCGCCAATGTGACGCCGTTCCCGGCGTTCGAAGGTACGCCATCAGTGGCGATGGCCGATGTCGACGGCGACCAAATCCTCGATCTCGTCGTCGGCAGCGGCCCCGGTGTGTCTCCGGAGATCGTTGTCTACAGCGGCGCGGCGTCGAAGGGCCCGTTCCCGTTCAGGTCTGAGATCGCCAGGTTCGCGCCTTTGGACGCCAATTTCAAAGGCGGTGTCAACGTCGCCGGCGCCCACATCGACGGAAACGCGGTGAGAGACAACATCATCGTGGGATCCGGACCCGGCATGGAATCGCAGGTGACCGTGTTCTCCACGAAGCTGCCCGACGTGGGGAAGGCACCAGACGTGTTTTCCAGCTTCAAGCCGTATCCCGGATCGCAGAACGGCGTCACCGTGGCCACCGGCCTGGTCAGCTACGAGCAGGGCAGGCAGAACATCATCACGGCGCCCGGTCCGGGGGAACCAGCACGGATAAAGGTCTTCCACTACGACCTTTTCAACCCGACCGACAAGGCGGTGGCCAACGGCGCCGCCAAGAAAGACGGTCCCGGTGATCCCACGAAGACGGCCGAGCTCCTCGCCTATGACGAGGGGTACACCAAGGGAATCTCGCTGACGACGGGATGGGTTGCCGCACAAGAGGGCGGCGCACAGAGCATCGTCACGGGCCAACTCGCAGACAAGGGCACTGTCCGCGTGTGGTCCTCGGGCTCCCGGCTGGACGGCGCTCCCGTGATGTACACACACAGTCCGGATATGCAGCACGGCGACGTGATGTTCCGGCAGACAGCGTCGTTCGAACCGTTCGCCGGTGCGACTCCCGGTGTAGCGGTGGCGACCACCAGCACCACGGCCACCGCCGAACTGCTGGTCAGCGGCATCGGACCCCAAGGCGGCGAGGTCAGAAAGTACGACTTCGCGCGCCCCGCACCCGACGCGAACACGTTGGCGCCCAAGCAGTTAATTGCATTGCCACCGATTCCCGGCTTAACCGGCGCAGCGCCTGTGGGCGGACGTTAGTGCAGATGCATGATCTCGATCGTGAGGACGTAGAAAAACGCCGCCCACAACACAAAGGCCACAACCACGATCGCGACCCCGCGTAGGTTGGTCTTCTGGTCGGCCGAGGGACTCAACCACTTCTTGAGCAACGGGTTGACGTAGAACGGCATCGTCACGTACGTCATCGTGAAGCTGGACAGCAGGTTCCCCAGCAGCATGCCCGCCCATAACGGCAGCTTGAGCGGAAACGTCAACAGCGACAGGAAAACAACAGTCGGGTACAGGCCCACCCACACGGCGATCGACGTCTTGACGTCCGATGGGGGCTTCGCGTTGGTCCCACTGTCGTCGAACGCGAACCAGTTGCCGAACGAGCTGTCGACGGTGTGCAACTGGAAGTCATTGAACCTGTTGCCTTCTGCCAGTAGCTTCTTTCGCTCGTCGGATGTGAGCCAGGCGTCCAGATCCGCGGCTGTCTGGTAGCGGTACATCGCCGTCCACTTGTCCTGCACGCCATCGATCGGCCGGAACAACTCGGTTCCGCGGTAACCGCTGAAGGCGCTCTCCGCCTCCTCGAGCCGACGTTGCCACGCAAGGAATTCGTCGACATCGGCCGAGTCGACGTTGTGTGTCACCACGACCGTCACCAGCTCATCGCTGGGCTTTCCCGCGCCGTGCAGCACTTCCTGCGTGAGCGGCCCGTCGAAGAACTGGCTGCCACCCTTCATGCGCTCTTGCCGTGTGGCGCTGTTGATCCAGGCCGCCACGTTGGCGATCGAGTCGAAGCGGTAGACGACGACCCATTCCTTCTGCATACCGGTGGGTGCGTTGACCTCGGCGGCGATGAATCCTGGGTAGTGCGACGCGGCCTCGTTGAGCTCGTGCTGCCACTTGATGAATGCGTCTTCACATCCAGCGCGGACGCGTTGGCCAATGAGAACCGTTGCGGCGTTGTCGTCCATCGCCACTCAGGTCGCCGGGATCAGCCGGGCGGTGCTCAGCGCCGCGTAGATCCGCTCGGGAGTCAGCGGCAGGGAGCGGTAGCGTACCCCGGAGGCGTCCTGAAGCGCGTTCGCTAGCGCGGGCGCGACCGTGTTGACGCAGAATTCGGCGATACCTTTGGCGCGATTCGGCCCAAACGAATCGTTGGACTCGACGACAAGCACCTCGGTGCGCGGGATGTCGGCGTAGGTGGGGATGCGGTATTGGCGCAGTGACGGATTCATCATCACGCCGTCGGCGGCGACGTGGAAGTTCTCCGTCAGTGTGAACCCGATGCCCTGTGCGACACCGCCCTCGATCTGACCACGGACCTGTTCGGGGTTAATCACGATGCCTGGGTCGACGGCCTGCACGCTGTAGAGGATGCGGATCTCGCCGGTGATGCGATGCACCGCGATGCGGAATCCGTGCGCGTTGGCGGTCACACTGCGTGGCGAACCGTACGCCTTGCGGGCCTCGGTCAGGCGAAACCCTCGATCGCGTGCCACCTCGACGACATCTGTCAACGACAGGCGGGTGCCGTCACAGACGACGCCGTCGTCGTCGAGCGTGCAGTCGGCCGCCGCCACGCCGGTGTGACTTGAAGCGAGCGCGAGGATGTGGTCTCGTAGCGCGCCGGATGCCCTCAGAACAGCGTTGCCGGAGACGAACAGGCCCGCGCTCGCGAAGGCGCCGGTGTCGAAACCGTTTCGGTCGGTGTCCGACTGCACGAGATGTATCCGCGCGGGGGTCGTCCCGAGCTGATTGGCGGCGATCTGCACGTGCGCGGTCGACGTGCCTTCGCCGAATTCCACAGTGCCGACAGCGATTTCGTATATGCCGTCGTCGCGCAGGGTGGCCCAGCACTCCGAGACGTGATCCGTCGGCGGCGCGGTCTCGTGGATGCAGCACGCGGTGCCGGTGCCGAGCAGCCAGTGCTCACCAGGCGGTGCGCCGTCCGTCTGTTGGCGTAGTGCGTTATCCACGAGGTCGATGCACTTGCCCATTGTGTCCTCGCTGAAGGACACGTCGTCGGGATGCTCACCGATGGCGAGCAATGCGTCACCGGGCCGAATGATGTTGCGGCGGCGCAACTCCATCGGATCCATGTTCAGTGCGAGCGCGAGTTCGTGCATCGCGGACTCGACGGCGAAGGCGGGCTGCGTCATGCCGTAGCCGCGCAGCGCTCCGCTCGGCACCGTGTTCGTGTACACCGCATACCCATCGAATTTCTTGTTCGGGCAACGGTAGAGCATGATCGCAGCGCCGCCCGCGAACAGCGTCTCACCGCCGTGATTGCCGTACGCGCCGGTGTTGGACACGTTGCGGAACTGGAACGCGGTCAGCGTGCCGTCGGCGCGCGCGCCGAGTTTGACGGTGATCTTCATCGGATGACGAGGAGAGGCGGTGGTGAACTCCTCTTCACGCGTGTATTCCCACGACACGGGGCGGCCGGTATCGAGGGTCGCGAGTGCAGGCAGGTCTTCCGAGATCACCTCCTGCTTGCCGCCAAACCCGCCGCCGACTCGTTTGCAGAAGACCCGCAGTTCATCGGGCCGCAGGCTGAAAAGGTGCGACAGCTTCAGTTTCGCCACCGAAGGCGACTGCGAGCTCGTGCGCACGTTCAGCCGCCCGTCTTCCATCCAGGCGATCGACCCGTGCGTCTCCAGATGCGCATGCTGCACGCGCGGCGAAAAATACGTTCCTTCGTGGATGACGTCAGCCTCCGCGAAACCCTTTTCGACATCCCCGATGTTGCCGTGCAACTCGAGCAGGATGTTGCGGACCTTGTCGTGGGCGAAAGGGTCCTCGTAGGTGTGCAGCTGCGGGGCGCCGGGTGCCATCGCCTCTTCGGGGTCGAAAACGGCTGGCAGAAGCTCGTATTCGACGACGACCTGGCGGCAACCCTCCTCGGCCGCGCCGATGGAGTCGGCGAGCACCGCGACCACGCGTTGGCCGGCGAAGCGCACCACGTTGTCGAGCATGTACGTGTCGTCGGGGTCGACGAGGTGGTCGGTGTGGATCGCCGTGCTGTACCGCCTCCGGGGAACGTCTTCCCACGTGTACACCCGATGCACACCAGGCACCGCGAGCGCGGCCGACTTGTCGATGGAGACGATGCGCGCATGCGCATGCGGCGAATGCAGCACCTTCAGGTGCAGCATCCCGTCCATGTGGGTGTCCATCGTGTATTCGGCACGGCCGGTGACGATATCGGTTGCTGCGGGTGCGCCGACGCTGGTCCCGATGACGTTGCCTGGCGTTGCCTCCTCGATCGCGGCCTTGCCGTGGATGGCGTCCTCGATCGCGCGGTATCCGGTGCAGCGGCACAGGTTTCCCTTTAGGGCGCGAGGCAGGTTCATCTTCTGTTCGTCGGTGAAGGTTGCTGACGTCATGATCATTCCGGCGGTGCAGAAGCCGCACTGGAAGCCCGGCGCGTCGCGGAACTGCCGCTGCATGGGATGCATGTTGTCCGGCGACCCAAGCCCCTCGATCGTGGTCACCTCACGCCCGTCGGCGCGGAACGCCGGTGTGATGCAACTATGGACGGGCTTTCCGTCGAGCCACACCGTGCAGGCACCGCAATCGCCTGAGTCGCAGCCCTTTTTGACGCCGAAATGCCCGAGGTCGCGCATGAAAGTGCGCAGGCACTGCCCTGGCCGCGGCTCCTCGCTGAAGATCTTGCCGTTCACGGTGTACGTCACAAGCGGCCCCCCAACTCAACGCGGATTTCTTCGGCATAGTGCTTCGCGAGGTGGCGGCGGTGATCGGGTGTGCCGTTGGGATCGGCGAACCACACCTCGTCAGGCAGCGCATCGATTCTGTGCTGCAACGTGTCTTCGTCGGGAACGCTGTCGAACGCGAGCCGGATCGGGTGGGTGGTGCCCGCCGTGATCGTCAGCAACATGTCGTCGCCGTCAGGGTCTTGCGTCGCGATCATGAAGATCGTCGAGCGGCCCATGTGCGTCAGCGTGAACCTGCGGTGGATGTGCCGCTTGCGCAGTGCGGCGGCCGGTATGTGGATGTCGCGCAGTACTTCACCGGGCGCGAGGACGTTCTGGTTATCGCCGGTGACGAAATCGATTGCGGCGACTGTGCGTTCGGATCCATCGGCGGCCCACAGCCGGTAGGTGGCATCCAGCGCGGTCGTCAACGTGATCATCGGCCCGGCGGGAAGCGACATGCAGATGTTGCCGCCGACCGTGGCCGAGTACCAGATCTTGAACGACGCCAGGAACGCTTCACAGCTGTAACGGATCACCGGTCCGGCGCGCCAGCCGTCGGGCACGTTGAAGGTGTAGAGGTCGTGGATGGTGGTCATCGCGCCGATCGTCAGCCCGGCGTCGCCGGCCTCCAGGTGATTCCACCCGAGCGGAGCCAGGTCGATCAGGCGACGAAGATGCGGTTGCTTGTCGGAGAACAGCCAGGTCCCCCCGGCAAGCCAGGCGTCGCCTGGTCGCCATTCAGTACTGGGACGGTCAGGCGGTCGGCGGACGATGTCCGCAACGGTATTGATGTCCAAAACTATCGGCCTTCCGGGGATTTGAGATGTCATCAATGCAGTTCGGCAGCGGCGGCGACGTGCTGACTGTAGGTCAAGGCGGCGCACCGCGGACGCGAATTGGTCCCGACCCGCCGACTCCCGCAGCAGTTCATCAGAAATTATCCAAACTTGAGCGGAACAGACTCAACCTTGACGGCGTTGAATATCGCGACAAGCATTTTCGCCAACCACTCCTTCGACGAAAGGGAGGAATCAAGTCGTGGATTCGTTCAACCCGACCACGAAGACTCAGGCGGCGTTGACCGCGGCTCTGCAGGCGGCCACGGCTGCCGGGAACCCGCAGATCACGCCCGCCCATTTGTTGATGGCGTTGCTCACGCAGAACGACGGCATCGCCGCCCCGCTGCTCGAGGCCGTCGGCGTCGAGCCCGCAACCATCCGGACAGAGGTCGAACGCCTTCTCGCCCGGCTGCCCAGCGCGTCCGGCTCCAGCTCGCAGCCGCAGCTGTCACCCGAGTCGATCACCGCGATCACCACAGCACAGCAGCTCGCCACCGAAATGGACGACGAGTACGTCTCCACTGAGCACCTGCTGGTGGGCCTGGCCACTGGGCAGGGGGACGTCGCCAAGCTGCTCACCAACCACGGCGCGTCACCGCAGGCGTTGCGTGACGCGTTCACCAAGGTCCGCGGCAGCGGCCGCGTCACCAGCCCCGACCCCGAGGGCACTTACCAGGCGCTGGAAAAGTACTCCACCGACCTGACCGCGCTCGCCAAAGAGGGCAAACTCGACCCAGTCATCGGGCGCGACAACGAGATTCGTCGTGTCGTGCAGGTGCTGAGTCGACGCACCAAGAACAACCCGGTGCTGATCGGCGAGCCCGGCGTTGGCAAGACGGCCATCGTCGAGGGCCTCGCGCAGCGCATCGTCGCAGGCGACGTGCCGGAAAGCCTGCGCGACAAGACAATCGTCTCGCTGGACCTCGGCTCCATGGTGGCGGGCAGCAAGTACCGCGGCGAGTTCGAGGAGCGGCTCAAGGCCGTGCTCGACGACATCAAGAACTCCGCCGGGCAGATCATCACGTTCATCGACGAGCTGCACACGATCGTCGGCGCCGGAGCGACCGGTGAGGGCGCGATGGACGCAGGCAACATGATCAAGCCGATGCTGGCCCGCGGCGAGCTGCGGCTGGTCGGCGCGACCACGCTCGACGAGTACCGCAAGCACATCGAGAAGGACGCCGCGCTGGAGCGCCGGTTTCAGCAGGTGTTCGTTGGCGAGCCGTCGGTCGAGGACACCGTCGGCATCCTGCGCGGCCTGAAGGAGCGCTACGAGGTGCACCACGGCGTGCGGATCACCGACTCCGCGCTGGTGGCCGCTGCGACACTGTCCGACCGCTACATCACGTCGCGTTTCCTGCCTGACAAGGCCATCGACCTGGTCGACGAGGCCGCGTCCCGGCTGCGCATGGAGATCGACTCCCGGCCGGTCGAGATCGACGAGGTCGAGCGGCTGGTGCGCCGGCTGGAGATCGAGGAGATGGCGCTGGAGAAGGAGTCTGACGACGCGTCGGCGGACCGGCTGGAGAAGCTGCGTGCCGAACTCGCCGACCTGAAGGAGAAGCTCACCGAGCTCACTACCCGCTGGCAGAACGAGAAGAACGCGATCGAGATCGTCCGCGACCTCAAGGAGCAGCTGGACACGCTGCGCCAAGAGTCCGAGCGGGCCGAGCGCGACGGCGACCTGGCCAAGGCGGCCGAGCTGCGCTACGGGCGCATCCCCGAGGTCGAGAAGCAACTCGACGCCGCGCTGCCGCAGGCCGAGGCGCAACAAGCCGTGATGCTGAAAGAGGAGGTCGGGCCCGACGACATCGCCGAAGTGGTGTCCGCGTGGACCGGCATCCCGGCAGGCCGGATGCTCGAGGGCGAGACCGCCAAGCTGCTGCGGATGGAAGACGAGCTGGGCCGTCGCGTCATCGGGCAGAAGAAGGCCGTGATCGCGGTGTCGGATGCGGTGCGCCGCAGTCGTGCCGGGATCGCCGACCCCAACCGGCCGACGGGCTCGTTCCTGTTCCTCGGCCCCACCGGCGTCGGCAAGACCGAGCTGGCCAAGGCGCTGGCCGACTTCCTGTTCGACGACGAGCGCGCGATGGTGCGCATCGACATGAGCGAGTACGGCGAGAAGCACTCGGTGGCTCGCCTGGTCGGCGCTCCTCCCGGGTACATCGGCTACGACCAGGGCGGGCAGCTGACCGAAGCGGTACGGCGACGGCCGTACACCGTCGTCTTGTTCGACGAGGTCGAAAAGGCCCACCCGGACGTGTTCGACGTGCTCCTGCAGGTGCTCGACGAGGGCCGGCTCACCGACGGGCAGGGCCGAACGGTCGACTTCCGCAACACCATCCTCATCCTGACGTCCAACCTGGGGTCGGGCGGCAGCAAGGAGCAGGTGATGGCCGCGGTGCGCTCGACGTTCAAACCCGAGTTCATCAACCGTCTCGATGACGTGCTGATCTTCGACGGGCTGAACCCCGAGGAGCTCGTGCAGATCGTCGACATCCAGCTCGAGCAGCTGCAAAAGCGGCTGTCGCAGCGCCGCCTGCAGCTCGAGGTGTCGCTCCCGGCGAAGAAGTGGCTGGCCGAGCGCGGATTCGACCCCGTGTACGGCGCGCGCCCGCTGCGTCGGCTGGTGCAGCAGGCCATCGGCGATCAGCTGGCCAAGATGTTGCTGTCCGGCGAGGTCCACGACGGGGACACCGTGCCCGTCAATGTCAGCGCGGACGGCGACAGCCTGACGCTGGGTTAACCCGGGCGCCGAGCAGACGCGGAATCGCACAACACCACGTCGGGTAATGCGATTCCGCGTCTTCTCGCGCTCGTGATCCGGATGTGACTCGCTTGAGTTCGGGCATCGCTACCTACAGCAGATAGGCTGGACGTCTCATGATCCCGCTTTGGTTCACGCTGTCCGCGCTCTGTTTCGTGAGCGCGGCCGTGCTCCTGTACGTCGACCTCGACAAGAAGCACAATCACGGGCGGCGTCGCAGGTCGTGGGCCCGCTCGCACGGGTTCGACTACGAGCCCGAGTCGGCGGACATCATGGACCGCTGGAAGCGCGGCGTGATGTCCACGGTCGGAGATGTCCCAGCCCGCAACGTCGTGCTCGGCCAGATCCGGGGCGAGGCCGTTTATATCTTCGACCTCGAAGACGTAGCGACCGTGATCGCGCTGCACCGCAAGGTCGGCACCAACGTCGTGATGGACCTGCGCCTCAAGGGTCTCAAGGAGCCTCGCGAGAACGATGTCTGGCTGCTCGGTGCGATCGGCCCCCGGATGGTGTACTCCACCAATCTCGACGCGGCCCGTCGCGCCTGTGACCGCCGCATGGTGACCTTCGCCCACACCGCTCCCGACTGCGCGGAGATCATGTGGAACGAGCAGAACTGGACGCTGGTCAGCATGCCCATCACCAGTACCCGCGCCGAGTGGGACGAGGGCCTGCGCACTGTCCGGCAATTCAACGACCTGCTGCGGGTGCTGCCGCCCCTACAGAAGGCGGCCGCCGGGCAGCCGGCCCCGCGCCGCAACGGCGCGCCCAGCAGGCCGATTGCCCCGCAGGCCGAGCTGCCGCCGCCGACTAGCCGTATCCCGCAAGCGCGGGGCCAGGAGCCAGGGCGCGCGCAACCGCAGCCACAACCGCAGCCGCAACCCGAGCCGATCCGTCGTCCCCCGCAGACCCGCGCCGGGCGGCCTGGGCGCAGCTATCAGCAGTAGCGCCGTGGCCCCACCTGAGACGGTGTTCATCACCGGGGCCGCTCGTGGGATCGGGCTGGCGCTCGTGCGCAGGTTCGCCGCGGCCGGATGCAGCGTCGGCGCGGTGGACGTCGCCGAGAGTGGCCTGGCCTCGTTGAACAGCGAGGCGGCGCAACGTGGGTGGTCGGTGCGGACATCGGTCATGGACGTCACCGACATCGATGCCTGGTCCGAGGTGCTGCACGAATTCGTAAGCCAAACAGGCAAACTCGATGTGCTTGTGAACAACGCGGGGGTGCTGGCGGCAGGGCAGTTCGCCGAGATCCCGCCGGCTCGTCACCGGCAGTTGGTGGACGTGAACGTCACCGGCGTGATGTTCGGTTGCCACGCGGCGTTCCCGTATCTGCGTGACACCCCCGGAGCGCGCGTGCTCAACATGTGTTCGGCGTCAGCGATCTACGGCCAGGCCGAGCTGGCGTCCTACAGCGCAACGAAATTCGCAGTCCGTGGCCTGACCGAGGCGCTGGAGGTGGAATGGCAGCCCCATGACATCGCAGTCCTCGCGTTGTGGCCACTGTTCGTCGACACCGAACTGCTCACGGGCGTCGTGACGGGCACCACCGAATCGCTGGGCATCCGTCTGACCCCCGACGACGTCGCCGACGCGGCGTGGCGCTCGCTGCACCGGAAATCACGAGTCCCCAAAGTGCATTTCCCGGTGGGGAGTCAAACCAGGGTGGCGTATCACCTTGCGCAAGTCTCGCCTGCGTGGGCGACGCGAATGGTCAACAAGCGGATGGCACGCTGAGCCTTGCGTGCCTCGATTGCGGCGATCTCAGTTGCCTTTCTCGTCGCCGGGTGTTCGACCCCCGAGAGCCAGCCGCCTCCCTACGGCGCCGCCACCGCGAAGGTCGGTGAGTCGATGGCGCTGCTCGGATGGAACATGTCGATCTCGCACCTGCGCTGGGAGGCCGGACACGTGCTCGTCGACGTTGACGCGGCGCCGTCCGACAAGAACAAACCGCACGCAAAGCCCGAGGACATCCGGTTCGGCTTGTATGGCGCGCTGGCCCACCCGATCGAGTCCGACGGCCTGGGCAGTTGCGGCAACGTCACGTCGTTGGACATCACACCGCTGTCCGCACCGAACCCGGATCGGCTCACGGGCACGGTATGCCTTGGGCCGCAAGAGAATCAAAGCGCGGTGCGCGGCATCTACGCGTATTCACCGCGCGACCGGATCGCAGGCACCGTCGCGGCGTATCCCGTCGCGTTCCCTGTCGGCCTGCTGCCGACCAACAGAAACGACACCGGCATCACGATCAAGACATCGAGCGTCGAGGCCTGGCGCTCCGACGGCGCGGTCATCAGCCAGCCGTCGCTCGGTGATCCGTCGGTGTTCAACGGGAACGGGTACATGCTGCTCGGTGTCGACATCGCGGCGATAAAGGCGGAGTACGCCGACGAATCGGCGCAACGCGGGGGGCCGCTGATGCTGTTGATCACGCCCACGCTCCCTGCAGCCAAGTCGCTGTCGAAAGCCTGCACCGCGTACGGCTCGTCACTGCTGGTGCTGCCGGACGCCACACTCGACGCCGTCCGGGTCGCGGCATCGCTGTGCAGTCAGGGCGACATCAACGAGGCGCTGCTCTATGCGACGCTGTCCGTGGTCGGCACACACGCCGGGGTGTGGGTCAGCAGGAACTGACGACGTGGTATCGATGGTGGGTGGTCACGACACACCCGGCAATCACAGCCGTCCCCGGAACACCCAATCTGCTGCTCGGCGGCTACGACCTTGCGACGGTCGGCTACCAGGCGAAGGAATTCTTCGTCTCGGGCACAGCGACGTCCTACTCGCAGGACGGGGACTGGCAGGACGGGGACTGGAATGCCAACCCGTCCGGCGAGGCGGAATACACCACGCGGTTCGTTGTTCTGACGCCAACCGATGACGCCGCATTCAACGGCACGGTCATCGTCGAGTGGCTCAACGTCAGTGGCGGCATCGACGCGCCCGCCGTGTGGATGATGGCGCACCGCGAGGTCGTCCGCGCGGGATACGCATACGTCTGCGTCTCGACTCAGAGGGTGGGGATAGAGGGCGGCGGCGATAACATCACCGGCTTCGATATGTCGCTGAAAACCCAGGATCTACAACGTTATTCAAGCCTGAGTCACCCCGGAGACGACTTCGCCTACGATATCTTCACCCAGGCCGGCCGACTAGCCCGGGACGGCGGCAACAATGGCCTCTTGGGTGCCCTGAATCCGGAATACGTTCTGGCGGTGGGAGAATCGCAGTCGGCGATCTTTTTGACAACGTACGTCAATCTCGTCGACCCGATCGCCAAGGTCTACGACGGCATCCTTGTCCACTCGCGGTTCGGCCCCGCGGCCCCGCTGGACGGCAACTCGGTTCTCGACCTGGAGGGGGTGAAAGCGCTCACCGCCGTTCCGTTTCGGCCAGACCCGCGAGTCCCAGTGATCACCATCCTCACCGAGACAGATCTGCTCGACGGCGTGCTGCCCGGCTACGTGACGGCCAGGATTGAAGACAACGAGCGGTTCCGCGCCTGGGAGATCCCGGGCGCCGCCCACGCCGACACCTACACGATCAAACTGGGTTTCACCGACAGCGGTTCTTTGCCGCTCGACCAGCTTGCCGAAGGCTTCGCACCCACGCGCGAGCTGATGGGCCAGCAGCTGGCCTACTCGATCAATTTCGCGCCTCAGCATCACTACGTGGTGCAGGCGGCGATCGCAGGCCTGCACGACTGGGTCCGCACCGGCGAGGCCGCGTCCGCCGCGGCACCGATCACCCTGACCGAGGCCGACCCGCGCGGTTTCGTGCTCGACGCCAACGGGGTCGCCGAGGGCGGCGTCCGCACACCGTGGGTCGACGTCCCGATCGCGAGGACATCGGGCCTGGCCGACGGCGACAACCCGCTGACGGTGCTGTTCGGTTCTGGCGAGATGCTCGACGGACAGACACTTGCCCGGCTCTACCCCGGCGGCTCGGCCGACTACGTCGCACGCTTCACCGAGGCACTCGATCGCGCGATCGAGGCGGGGTTCATCATCGCTGCCGACCGCGAGGAGATCATTGCCCTTGCGGCCGTAGCTTTTCGGGGCATTCCCGACTCAGAGTGACTGATCCCGCCGGTCCCACCGAGTGGGGTGCCGAATCAACCGGCGTCGGGCCATGGCAGGGACCGCCGCCCGACGATCCTCGCTTCGACCCGGATCTGCTGCGCAACGGTGACCGCCGCAACGTCGTCGACGCATATCGCTACTGGACTCGCGAGGCGATCATCGCCGACATCGACCGCCGACGGCACCCGCTGCACGTCGCGATCGAGAACTTCGGCCATGACGCGAACATCGGAGGGGTGGTGCGCACCGCGAACGCGTTCGCCGTCGACACGGTCCACATCGTCGGCAGACGGCGCTGGAACCGGCGCGGCGCGATGGTCACCGACCGCTATCAGCGCCTGCGGCACCATGACACGACGGCTGAGCTGGTGGCGCACGCCCACGGCGCCGGGCTTACCGTAGTCGCCGTGGACAACGTGACGGGCTCGGTCCGGCTCGAAGAGACGTCCCTGCCGCGTGCCTGCCTCCTGTTGTTCGGGCAGGAAGGGCCCGGCATCACGGACGAGGCGCGCGAGGCCGCGACCCTGACGGTTTCGGTCGCGCAGTTCGGCTCGACCCGAAGCATCAATGCGTCGGTCGCCGCCGGAATCGCGATGCACGCATGGATCCGTCAGCACGCCGACATGTCGCGGGCCTGGTAACGCATGGCACCGCAGTGGGCCAACCGCGCGGCAAGTGCCGAAGCCGCGGTCTCCGCACGCTATTTCGCACGATTGTGGGCGATGCCCGCCACCCAGCTCGGCATCGTGGCGTTTCCGGCGACACCGCGCAACCGCAGGTTCGGCGACTGGAATTACTGGTGGCAGTCGCACCTATTGGATTGCCTCGTCGACGCACACGTGCGTGACCCGCAGCCGCGCCGCCGCGCCCGCATCGTCGCACAGCTGCGCGGGCACCGCCTGCGCAATCGTGGGCGCTGGACGAACAACTATTACGACGACATGGCATGGCAGGCGCTTGCGATCGAACGTGCCGCCAGGCTCGTCGGGATCGAACGCCGGCGCGCCCTGCGCACGTTCGCCAAGCAGTTCGCCCGCGCGTGGCTGCCGGAACTCGGTGGCGGCATTCGGTGGCGCAAGGAGGATTACTTCTTCAACGCTCCTGCCAACGGGCCCGCGGGAATCTTTCTCGCACGCCATTCAGAGCTGCGTCAGGCCCAGATGATGGCGGACTGGATCGACGAGACGCTGGTGGACCCGGAGACGAACCTGATCTTCGACGGGATCCGGGACGGCGCGGTGCTCCGCGACCTGTACACCTACTGCCAGGGCGTCGTGCTCGGGTTGGAGACCGAACTCGCGGTGCGCACCCGCGACGACCGGCACGCGCCGAGGGTGCACCGGCTGGTCGCCGCGGTGGCCGAGCACATGGCGCCGGGCGGTGTGCTGGCGGGGCGCGGAGGCGGCGACGGCGGTCTGTTCAGCGGCATCACCGTTCGGTACCTGGCCCTTGTCGCGACGGCGCTGCCGGGCGCCACCGCCGAGGATGTCGCGGCTCGGGAGACGGCGAACAAGCTGGTGATGGTCTCGGCGCAGTCGGCGTGGGAGAACCGCCAGACTGTCGACGGGCTGCCGGTGTTCGGACCGGACTGGGACCGCGTCGCTGAAGTCCCCACCGCGGATGTCCCCGAGCGAGACCTGTCCGTGCAGTTGTCCGGATGGATGCTGATGGAAGCCGCGCACCAACTGTCCGCGCGATGAGCCGAAAAACACGCTCGTCAACAGCCTGACCGGGATTGTTTGAAAAGGATATATTCAGGCCGTGATCAGCGGCAGCTCGCTGACGGGGCGGGATGAGGAACTGGCCTTTATCGGTCGCACACTCACTTCGTCCGGCAAACACACCGGTGTGGTCATCGTCGGCGCCGCGGGCGTGGGGAAGACCACGCTTGCCCGGGAAGTGTTGGCCCGCGCCGAAACTGGTGGTGATCGCACCGACTGGATCGTCGGCACCGAATCCGCGCGTTCGCTTCCGCTCGGGGCATTTGCGTCGTCGCTGGGCGGCGCGATGTCCGAACCCCTGCCCGACGTCCGCCGCATCATCAATTCCTTTGTCGCGCACCAGTTGCGGGGGCGCGCACTGATCGGCGTCGACGATGCCCACCTGCTCGACGGATTGTCGGCGCATGTCGTGCACCAACTGGCGCACTCGAGAGGCGCCCGTTTGGTCGTCACAGTGCGCCGCGGAGCCGACGAGCCCGACGCGGTGACGGCGCTGTGGAAGGACGGCCTGCTGGCCCGCCTTGACCTCGAGCCGCTGTCCGAGGCGGCAACACGCGCGGTGATGGAGGCGCAGCTCGGCGGCCCGGTGCACACGCGCAGCGCACGCCGATTCTGGAAGCTCACGGGGGGCAATGCGCTGTTCCTGCATCAGCTGATCAAGGACCAGGCCGCGGCGGGCAGGCTGCGTCGGGTGGCCGGCGTCTGGATGGCCGACGAGGGCGCTGCGACGTCGCCCAGTGTCACCGACATCGTCGGTCGTGAAATGGGGCGGCTGAGCCCGGGAGTCGCGACGGTCGTCGACGTCCTTTCGCAGGCCGAGCCACTCGGGGTCGACGTGCTGTGTGACTTGGTCCGCCGCCGCGATCTGGAGCAGGCCGAACACCAGCGCCTGGTCGCTGTGGAGCGCACAGCCGGCGCGTTGATGGCCCGCCTGGCGCATCCCCTGTTCGGGGAGATCCGCCGTGGCGCCGCTGGCGAAATGTATCTGTCCAAGATCCGCGGAAAACTCGCCACCCGGTTGGGCAAGGACGGAGACCGCGACATCTACGCCACTGTTCGCCGCGCGCTGCTGACGCTCGAATCGGATCTGCCGCCCGAACCCGATTTGTACGTCGACGCCGCGCGGTCTGCGATGACGTTGCTCGACCTTGATCTCGCGGACCGGTTCGGCCGTGCCGCGGCCGACGCCGGCGCGAGCGAGGCGCAGGGGATCGTCGCGATGAACCTCGTGATGCTCGGGCGTGGGCAGGAAGCCGAAGATGTGCTGTCGGCGATGACTTTCAGCGACGCTGACGAACGCCACTTTTGGGCGACGGTGCGGGCGGCGAACCTGACCTGGATGTTGAGCAGGCCCGCGGATGCGGCCGACATCCTCGCCCGCCTCGCTGCAACGGCGGAGTCCGAGAATCAGATCGCGGAACGCGAGGCCGTCGAGGCGTGCGTGGACGCGGTGTTTGCGCGGTGCCGCAGTGCTACGCAAAAGACAAGAGCGGCATTGGATTCGGGCGCCCTGTCGGATTTCCACGCGATGTTGGCGTCGCTCGCGTTGACGATGGCGATGGGCGCGCTCGGCGACGTAGATGGCCTGGTCGAGGTCGCGGACACCGCACTGCGCCGCGCGACGACCTCCTTCCAGGCGTCGCCCATGAGGTTCTGGTACGCCGGCGTGTACGCCCGTGCGTGCCGACTGACGGGCAGGATCGAAGAATTCGTCGCGACGGCACAGAGGCTGGCCGACGATGCGCGCGATGTTCCTGGTGTCGCATACGCCAACCTGGCGCTGCTGTCGGGCAACGCCGCGCTGGTGCGCGGCGACGTGTCGAGCGCGGTTCGCCTCCTTCGCGAGGCGCTGGCGGGAGCTGAGAGTCACAGTGTGACAACCGGTTTGCGCGCGGCTAGTTGTTTCGCGCTGGCCGAGGCGTACGCGAAGCTTGGCCTCGACAGTGCCGCCCGAGAGGCACTCGCCGCAGTGCGCGTGCCCGACGACTACCTGTACATGCACACCGGGTACGCCGTCGCCAAGGGGTGGGCGCTGGCGGCCGCTGGTTCCCTGTCAGAGGCCGTCGCCGTGGTCGCCGCAGCCGCGCAGGACGCCCGGGATCGCGACCAGCCGACGCACGAACTCGTGTGTTTTCAGGCGGCGGCCCAGTGGGGCGATGGGTCCGGTGCCGTGCGCGCGCGGGAGCTGGCCGACGCGCTCGATCTGCCGTTCTCGGACATCATCGCCCGGTACACCGAATCGCTGAAGTCCGCTGACGGCGAGGGATTGCTCGCGGTGGCGAACGACTATCGCGCCCTCGGTGACCGGGCGACGGCGGCCGACGTGGCCGCGCAGGCTGCTGCAGTCTTCACGCGGGGGCAGCGTCGGAGCCGGGGACTCTACGCGGCGGCGATCGCGCAACAGCTCGCTGAAGAATGCGGCGGACTGCAAACTCCTGCGCAGCGCAGCCCCCTCGGTGTCCCGCTGACAGGGCGGCAGCGCGACGTCATCGAGCTCGTCGTCGCGGGGTTGTCGAATCGTGAGATCGCAGACCGGCTTGTGATGTCGGTGCGCACAGTCGAGGGCCATGTGTACCGGGCCTGTCAGCGCGTCGGTGCGCAGACCCGCGAGCAACTCGCCGCGATCATCAGGGGCGGGTGACGGCGTAGCCCCGCGCCGGATATACGCGCAATCGCTGATGTTCGCGGTACGCACGACCTACAAGCTGGCTAGCATGAGCGAACCGCGGGCCGAGGCGCCCCCTGTGAACTGGAGCGACCTGAGCATGAGCGGGCTGCTGCCGACGGGAACAGTGACGTTGCTGCTTGCCGACGTCGAGGGATCGACGCGGCTCTGGGAGACCCAGCCCGACGAGATGTCCGCGGCCTTCGGGCGTCTGGATCGAGCCTTGGCCGAGGCGGTCGCGGCCCATGACGGGGTGCGGCCTGTGGAGCAGGGCGAGGGCGACAGCTTCGTCGTCGCATTCGCACGGGCGAGCGACGCCGTGGCATGTGCCTTGGAACTGCAGCGGGCGCCCGTCGCGCCGATCCGCCTGCGGATCGGCTTGCACACCGGTGAGATTCAGCTGCGCGACGAGGGAAACTACATCGGCTCGACGATCAATCGCACGGCGCGTCTGCGTGACTTGGGGCATGGTGGCCAGACACTGTTGTCCGGCGCGACAGAGGATCTGGTGTTCGACAGGCTGCCTGGTGACGTATGGCTGATGGACCTCGGCAGCCATGAGTTGCGTGATGTCTCCCGGCCGGAGCGTGTGCTGCAGCTCTGCCACCCGGATCTTCGCAACGAGTACCCTCCACTGCGAACAGCGAAAGCGGCTGCTGTCAGCAACCTGCCCGCTCAGCTGACGAGCTTCGTCGGGCGCAACGCACAGATAGCAGATGTCCGAAAACTGTTGGCCGACAGCAGGTTCGTGACGCTCACCGGCGCAGGAGGAGCCGGAAAGACACGACTCGCGATACAGATCGCGGCAGGCGTTGCGGGCGACGTCCGCGACGGCGTCTGGTATGTCGATCTCGCGCCGATCACACACCCCGCGGTCGTTCCGGTTGCGGTGGCCGGGGCGTTGGGCCTGCCAGATCAGCCTGGGCAGTCGACGACGGACGCCCTACTGCGGTTCGTCGGCGATCGTCAGATATTGATCGTGCTGGACAACTGCGAACATCTCCTGGATGCGACGGCGTCGCTGACCGTTGAGCTGTCTGGCGCGTGCCCCGCCGTCACGCTGCTGGCGACGAGCCGCGAACCGATCAGCGTGCCCGGCGAGGTGACGTACCCGGTTCCGTCGCTTTCGCTGGCGGACGAGGCCGTCGAATTGTTCACCGATCGAGCCCGTCGGGTCCGGCCGGACTTCGCGGTTACCGATGGCAACGTCACGACGGTGGCAGAGATCTGCCGACGGCTCGACGGCATGCCTCTTGCGATTGAACTCGCGGCGGCGCGGGTGCGGGCACTCTCGCTCGACGAGATCCTCGCCGGGCTGCACGATCGCTTCAGGCTATTGACCGGCGGGGCGCGAACCGCGGTGCGGCGCCAGCAGACTCTGCGTGCATCGGTGGATTGGTCGCATGCGCTACTGACCGAGCCTGAGCGGGTTCTGTTCCGTCGGTTGGCGGTATTCCTCGGTGGCTTCGACCTGGATGCCGCGCGCACCGTGGCCGCAGGCGCTGACGTGGAGCGCTATCAGGTTCTCGACCAGATCAGCCTGCTCGTCGACAAATCGCTTGTGGTCGCACAAGACTCCGGAGGCGCGACGCGATACCGAATGTTGGAGACCGTGCGTCAGTACGCACTCGAGAAGCTTTCAGAATCCGGTGAATCGGGCGACGTGCGCGGCCGCCACCGCGACCACTACACCGCGATGGCGGCTGTGTTCGACGCGCCTGCCGGCGCCGGCCATCTACAGCACCTCGTGCAGGCCGAACTCGAGATGGACAACCTGCGAGGCGCATTCGGGTGGAGCCTGGAGACCGACGATGTCGGTCGTGCGCTGGAGCTGGCGTCGTCCCTACAGCCGCTGTGGCTCAGTCGCGGCCGTATTCAGGAAGGGCTGGCCTGGTTGAAGACCGGGCTCGCCGCCGAGGGGGTGTCCGGCACGACGGTGTCAGCCGCGCCGCGGGTTCGAGCGCTTGCGGATTCGGCGACTCTGTTCGCGTGGACCGGATTTATCGGCCCAAGCATTGAAGCGGAACAGGCACTGGCGGTGGCCCGCGAAATCGGCGATCCGACGCTGCTGATCCGCGCTTTGATGGCGAGGGGCACGACGAGTCCGTATGACGCCGAGCTGTCGGGTGAGTGCTTCGCCGAGGCCGCCCGGCTTGCTCGCGAGTCGGGCGATTCGTGGCGGCTCAGTCAGATTCTCAGCCGGCAGGCGGTCGCGGGGATGGTGGCGGGTGACCCAATGGCGGCTGACATCGCCGCGGACGAGGGGCTGCGCGTCGCCGGAACCATTGGGGATATGTTCTCGTCCCGCGAGTGCCGGTTCGCCCAATCGTGGGCGCGAACGTGTTTCGGCGACCTTGCGATGGTGGTCCCCCAGCTTGACGAGCTCATCCGTGAAACCGCCGCCGCACACGATGCTCTGTTGCTGGCATATTGCCTGAACCTGCTGGCCAACGTGCTCGCTTTCAGCGGTGATGCCGACGGCGCTCTGGCAGCGGCGAATGCCGCGCTGGACGGGTGCGCCGAGCTGGGCGACTACCCCGCAGGGGTGTGCTACACCGGGATCGCGACCGCATGTCTGGCCGCGGGCGATGGGGCGGGGTCCCGACAGGCAACCGAGTTGTCCCACGAGCGCACAGGACTCGCGACCGGCGCCGCGGGTATGTACGGCTGGACGGCGTTGGCGCCGTTGGCGTGTGGCGATCTCGCGGTGGCGCGCTGCTGGGCGGATGATGCCGCGTCGACGGCATCCGGCGCCTATTTGTCTTGGGCACTTCTGACTCGGTCGTACGTGGAGATCGCACAACAAGAGACGGAACCGGCTGAGCGTGACGCGTACGAAGCGCTGAGCATCGGCATAAGCTTTCGCGTAAAGCTCATCTTCCCAGACATTTTCGAGTGTCTCGCCGCCCTGGCGATCTCGGCGGGCAGTCACCGCGAAGCCGCCAGGCTCCTCGGCGCCGCCGAAGCGGCGCGGCGGCGGATGGGTTCGGTCCGTCTCAAGACACTCGACGCCGACCATGAGGCCCGCGTCGCGCGGCTTCGAGATGAGCTCGGCGAGAACGACTTCAACGAGGCTTGGGCAGAGGGTGCATCGTTGTCCGTCGAGGAGGCCGTCGCCTACGCACAACGCGGGCGTGGCGAACGCAAGAGGCCAACCGCGGGCTGGGCCTCGCTGACGCCGACGGAGCTCGACGTAATCCGGCTCGTCAGCGAGGGACTCGCGAACAAGGACATTGCCACAAGGCTTTTCATCTCACACCGGACAGTGCAGACCCACCTCACCCACGTCTACACCAAGCTCGGCCTGAAATCCCGCGTTCAGCTGGCCCAGGAAGCAGCGCGCCACGGCTGATCAAGCGCTCTCTGCTTCGTCACCGCCAGTCTCATCCCTAAGCATTCGCTCTGGGTGAAAGTATGTGTTGAAGCGGCGCTGGCCGGTGTCGAGATCCGGGGGCGGAATCCATTCTGTAGTACCGTCTTTGAGCTTACGCGTCGTCCAGCCGTCGTTGACGAGGCGGTTGTCAGGCCCGCAGCTCAGCGTGAGGTTGTCGATGTCGGTGGGCCCGCCTTTCGCCCAATCTTTGTTGACGTGATGCACCTGACACCACGCCCCAGGCACGGTGCAACCTGGTCGCGTACACCCGCGTTCGGTGGCGAAGAGCACCAGCCGCTGCGCCGGTGTGGCCAGCCGCGTGTCGCGGCCCCGGTAGAGCCGGCAGCGTTTCGGGTTGTCGAACAGCAGTAGGAAGTTGTAGGCCTGCCCGCCCATCCGGATCACATCGGTGATCGGCAGCGCGGTGCCGGTGGCGGTGGTGGCCGTCCCCGTCTTGGCTTGCAGGTCTTCGAGTTTGGCGGTGGCCACAATGGTGACCGGCAACCCCTGATGGGATCCGAGGTCGCCGGACATCAGCGTGGAGCGCGCCATCATGGCGAGCGCATCGTGGTTGCGCATCGCCGCCGAACGCACATCACCGGCCTTGGCTTCGTCGCAGGGTTCTCCGTCGACGGTCGGCTGTTCGTCGGCGAGGTTGCACATGCCCGGCGCGGCCCATTTGGCGAACGCCGCCTCCAGCGAGGCCCGTAGTTCGGGGGTGACATCGCCGCTGATGCGGCTCGTCCCGTCCGGGCGCTGGGGTCCTAGTTTGAGCCCGCGCCGCCGGGCCCGGTCCGCGTCGCTGAAGTTGCCATCCGGGTTCAGGATCAAGTCCAGGTGCTGCGCGAATTTGATCAGCTGGTCGGGGCGATAGGCTGCGGCGATCTCGGCCAGCTTGGCTTCGGCCCACACCTTGGCCGACTCGTCGACGAAGTGCGGCAGCCGCGCGAAGAACCCGCGGATCTCGTCCACGTGAGCAGAGCTGATCTCCCCGGCCGCCTGCCCGGCCGCGGTCGCCTGCAGCCGCGGCAACAGGGGCTCCCCGGTCAATGTCCGCCGCGGCCCCAGATCCGCCGCCTCCTCAATCCGGCGGGCGGCCTCGGCCGGAGTGATCCGCAGCGCATCAGCCAACGCGGTGCGCACCGACCCACCCACCTCCGCCACCGTGGCGTGCTCGGCCAACTCATTGATCGCCTCGTGGCGCAGCGCTGGCAGACAGCGCTCCAGGGTTTCGATGCACTGCAGCCAACGCATCTGCTGCGCGCTGGTGCGCGACTCGACCGGCACATCGGCGTGCACAGCCAGCTCATCCCAGGCGGCGCGGGCCTGCTCGAACGCGGTCGAACTCATACCACCAACGTAGCCACACCCACCGACAAGTTTGGCGACAAGCTATGGACTACAACCGAATTCGGGCCAAGTTATCCAAAGACCAGAACTTATCCACAGATTCACCACACGCCGAGATGCCAGCTCGGGTCGAATGCGACGGGCAGCGACGCCGGGCCGGTGATCCCGACGAGCGGCTTCCAGACCGACGGCCCTGCGTGGCGCAGATTGCGCATCCGTCGCGCCATCACCGTCAGCGCCTCAGCCAGCTCGCGCCGAGCCAGGTTCGCGCCCAGGCAGTAATGCGCGCCGGCACCGAAGGTCTGCATCGGCGCCGCCCCTTCCCGGGTGATGTCGAAGCGATCCGGCTCGTCGAACACGCTCGGGTCGCGATTGGCCGCCGCGGTACTGCACATCACGAACGTCCCTGCAGGGATGACCACACCCTCCAACTCGACGTCCTCCGTCGTGTAGCGCATTGCCCCGAAGATCACCGGGTAGAACCGCATGACTTCCTCAACCGCGTTCATCGCCAGCTCCGGGCGGTCAGCCAGAAGCGCCCATTGATCGGGGTGGTCGCAGAAAAGGTCGACCGCGGCCGCCAGCTGGTTGCGCGTCGTATCCGTGCCCGCCATCAATATCCCCACCGCCAGCATCCGGAGCTCCTCGCGTGACAGCCGGTCACCGTCGTGCTCGGCGCGGATCAGTTCGGAGATCAGGTCGTCGGTAAGCGAATTGCTCCGCTGGTCCACCATCTCGTCGACGTAGGCGTCCATCTCCGTCCACGCCATGAGGACGTCAGCCGCGTACTCGGCGGCGTTGAACGTGAAGAGCTTGAAGAACTCGTCTGCCCAGGCGGAGAACCGCCGCCAGTCCCCGCGCGGAGCGCCGAGCAGCGCGGAGATGATCGGCACCGGATACGGACGTGCGATGTCGTCGACGACGTCGCAGTGCCCCACCGTGGACAGCGGGTCGATGAGCTCGTTGATCACCGCCGTGATGGTGGCGTCGAGCCGTCCCACTGCGCGCGGCGTGAACGCCTTCGACACCAGGCGGCGCAGACGCGTGTGCTCGTCGCCGTTGATGCTGAGCAGGCTGGTGACCACGCGATCCCACAACGGCCCGGACGTGATGCTCTGGGCTTCCAGGCCGAGCCCCGGCGGCGGGCAGAACCGGTGATCCCGCAGCGTCGTGCGGACCATCTCGTAACTCAGAACCTCGGGGCCGTGCGCACCCATCGCGATGGGTGCCTGCTCGAGGGCCTTCTGGATATTCCGGTGCGCCTCATAGGGATCCGACGCCTGTTCGTACTCGACGGTCGGCAGATCGGCTTCGAACACCGTCGGACAACGCGGGCGGGCAGTGGCGACGATCATGATGATCTCCTCCCGGTGGGACGATCACCATGCTCTGGCCGGGCAAGCGAGGCCGATAGCGTAGTCAGCTACTCGACTAGTAAAGAGATTGATCAGTGATGACACCGTTGAGGCGTGACTCGCTGATCTTGGCTGCGATCCTCGGTTTGGCGGCAGCGTTGCGCCTCGTCGGTCTGCCCAGTCGCGGAACATGGGACGACGATCAGGGCTACGCCCTCTTGGACATGTTGCACTGGGTGCGCGACGGCCAGGTGCCGTTGATCGGACCGGTGAGCTCCATCGGTACCGCCCATCACGGGGTCGGGTTCTACTGGATCCTGGCGCCGAGCGCGTTTCTCACGGACGCCGATCCCGTCGCGGCCGCGGCAACGCTGGCCGTCGTCGGCGTCGCAGGCGTCGCCGCGACGTGGTGGCTCGGCCGAACTGTGCGCGGACCGCTCGCCGGGCACGTCGCCGGGCTGGCCATGGCTGTGAGTCCGTCGGCAATCAGTGCGTCGACCTTCGTCTGGAACTCCAACATCGTCGGTCCCGCAGCGGCTCTCGCGACGGCGGCCGGTTGGCACGCGTGGCGGACGCGCCGGGCTCGCTGGTGGTTGGTGGCAGCCGTCGGCACACTCTTCATGCTGCAGGGCCACTTGCTCGCTGCAGTGGCCGTGCCGCCGGTTCTCGTTCTGCTCCTTGCGGACGTCTGGCGCCGACCCCGTCCGGACCGTCCGAAGATGCTGGTTCCCGCGGCGGGGTTCGTGGCCATCATCGCCGCAGGATATGTGCCGCTGCTGGTCTACGAGCTGCGCAATAACTTTCACGAAATAGCTTCTATCAGAAGATATTTCGCTGAACCTGGCGTGCCAGGCGGTCCGCCCTTGATCCTTCGGCCGCTGATCGTGCTGTGGCGAATCGAGGTCTGGCCGGTGGCCGGGCCGGTACCTTCGGCCTTGCTCGGCGGCTTGCCGGCAGCGATCCTGGCGATCGCCGCACTCGTCGCCGCAGCCACCGGAACCCGCCAAATATCAAGAACTTTCGGTCGGTGGGCGGTTGCGACGGTCGCCTGGGCAGTGCTGGGATTAACCATCATCTCGCCTGGGCTCGCGATGTTCACGCCCGGCTTACCGAATGATCAGTACCACGCGTGGCTGGATCCTATAGTTTTCGCCGCCATCGGGGTGGCAGCGACCCGGCTGGCGGAGGAAGTAAGGGCGCCCGTCGGACGGACCTCGGCTGCCGCGGTTGTTGTTGGCTGCGTTGCTCTTTCGATCGCTTCGCTGCCGCCGCTCTCCTCACCGGACGGTGGTTGGCCGCAGGCGGCGGCGACGGCTGCGCGTGTTCGCGCTGAGTCTAATGGCCAGCCGATATCCGTGGCCGGCGTCGCCAAGAGCGGGGCGGCCCTGGCCTTTCCGCTCACCCGCAACGGCCCGCCGGTCACGCAGGTGTCGGGCAGCGCAGTGCTCGTCGTCACGTGTGACCGGCTGTTCGAGCGCTCGATCGGGGCTGCGTGCGGTGGCCCGGCTGAAATGGAGGTTGCGCGGCGACTGGGCTTTCCGGTTGCCCGGTTTGTCGACCGGATCGAGGACGGTCCACGGCGGGTGATCTGTGTTTTCGCGCGACAGTAAGTGTCGCGACGCGCTAACTCGACTGCTCAGGCAGCGGGTCTTCCTGAGGCTCGGGCTCTGGTTCGCGGTTGCGCCGGTTCAACAGCCCGCGTCCGACCGAGATGAATGCGGGCAGCAGGGATATCAGCGCGATCCCCAAGACCACCAGCTCGACGTGGTTCTTGACGAAGCTGACATTGCCGAGAAAGAAACCCAGGAGCACGACACCTGCGCCCCACGCGATGCCGCCGATGATGTCGAAACCAAGGAACACCGGATACCGCATCTTGGACACCCCGGCAATGACCGGCGTGAACGTCCGCGCGATCGGTACGAAGCGAGCGAGGATGATCGTGAAGGGTCCGTGTTTCTCGAAGAACTCGTGCGACTCGGTGACGTAGTGCTTCTTGAAGAAGCGTGAATCTTCCTTGGCGAACAATGCTGGGCCGATCCGCCGCCCGATGAAGTACGCGGTCTGGTCGCCTGCGATCGCGACGAGAGGCACCAGGATCAGCAGGGCCCAGATGGGGGGATTGCCCTCCGTCGCGGCGAAAACACCGCCGGTGAACAGCAACGTGTCCCCGGGAAGGATCGGAAACAGCAGACCGGTCTCGATGAAGACGATGACCAGGATCGCGGGAAGCACCGCGTACTCGAATACTCCGCCTTGGCCGATCCAGTACGTCGCACTCCAGAAATGTGGCAGCGCCACCAAGGTCGTGCTCATGGGCCCCCAACATACCGGTGCTGCCTGGCGCCGCTGCTGACGCGCATCCTCGTCAGACTCAAGTCTGAGGGAAATAACCGATTCGTCTCTGGCCGTTGACCGCTACTGTCACGAACATGATCGAACGCAATTCTCCGTTCAGCCTGCGCACCGTCGGCTGTGTCACGCTGTCCGCCGCGGTGTGCTGTGCGGCGCTGGCCGCATGCAGTCCCGCCAAGAACGCTGGCAACGGCAACAACAGCAGTACGCCGGCTGCCGGCGGATCGGACTCAGCGGCCGCCTCATCTGCTCCCGCATCGATCGATGCGTGCAAGCTTATTTCGGCCGATGACATCACGGCTCTGCTTGGTACGTCCGTCGAAGGAAAATCGACATCGAACAATCCGGAAGTCCCGGCGTGCTCATGGGAGAACCCCGAGAACTACGAATCAGTGTCACTGGAGATCGGCAATCCGGGCACCGCACCAAACAACACGCTGCCGCCGCCAGAGCCGGGCTTTCCCGATGTCGGAACTCCTCTGCCCGACGGGATGCGGTCACTGGGCGGCGGCCAGGTCGAGTTCGCGGCGGGCAACAGAAACAACAGCGTGCAGGTCGCGGTCCTCAAACTCTCCTCCGAAGAGGCCACGAACGCCGCCGTCGACCTTGCGAAGAAGGTCGGCCCGAAGATTCCCGAGTAGCGGAGCTCTGAGAGCGTCGCCGCTGCCGGTCAGTCGGGTGCGGCGCCGAACAGCGCGCCCAACCGCACAATCCTGAGATACTGCTCGATGGATCTGCGCCCCGGAAGGAAACCCCATGCCCATCGCCACGCCCGAGGTCTATGCCGAGATGCTGGGCCGCGCCAAGGAGCACGCGTTCGCTTTTCCGGCCGTCAACTGCACGTCCTCGGAGACCATCAACGCCGCGTTGAAAGGCTTCGCCGACGCGGGCAGCGACGGCATCATCCAGTTCTCGACGGGCGGCGCCGAGTTCGGCTCGGGCCTCGGGATCAAGGACATGGTGATCGGAGCCGTCGCGCTCGCCGAGTTCGCGCACGTCGTCGCCGACAGCTACCCCATCACGGTCGCGCTGCACACTGACCATTGCCCGAAAGACAAGCTCGATACCTACGTCAGGCCGTTGCTGAAGATCTCCGAGCGGCGGGTTTCGAAGGGGCGGCCCCCGCTGTTCCAGTCGCACATGTGGGACGGTTCGGCGGTGCCGCTGGCCGAGAACCTCACGATCGCCAGGGAGCTGCTGAAGGATGCCGCGGCGGCGAAGATCGTGCTCGAGATCGAGATCGGCGTGGTCGGCGGCGAGGAGGACGGCGTCGAGGCGGAGATCAACGAGAAGCTGTACACCACTCCCGAAGATTTCGAGAAGACCGTCGACGCGCTCGGCACGGGCGAGAACGGCAAGTATCTGCTGGCGGCGACATTCGGGAATGTGCACGGCGTGTACAAGCCCGGCAACGTAAAGCTGCGTCCTGACGTGCTGGCGGTCGGGCAGAAGGTGGCCGCGGCCAAGCTCGGGCTGCCCGGCGACGCCAAGCCGTTCGACTTCGTGTTCCACGGCGGCTCGGGCTCGCTGAAGTCTGAGATCGAGGAGGCACTGCAGTACGGCGTGGTGAAGATGAACGTCGACACCGACATGCAATATGCGTTCACCCGTCAGGTCGTGGGGCACATGTTCACCAACTACGACGGGGTCCTCAAAGTGGACGGCGAGGTCGGCAACAAGAAGGTCTATGACCCGCGCAGCTATATGAAGAAGGCCGAAGCCGGCATGAGCGAGCGCGTCGTCGAATCCTGTAACGACCTGCACTCCGCGGGTCGCTCGGTGAGCGCCTAGGCGACCGGTCCCTCGCAGATCTTCCAGCGCCCGTCGAGGAACTGGAGATCGAAGCTGCGCGTCGAACGGACCTGCGGCTGATACGCCATGAACGTGGTGACGTTCGCTTCGGCGTGCTGGTCGTTGACGATGACCTGGTCGATGCTCGCGACCACGGGATACTGCTTGGCCGCTGAGATCCGCGGATAGGCCGTCGACCAGGCGTCGTCGCTGTAGCTGACGTACTTGGTGCGGGTGTTGCCGCACGTAATGCCCCGCAGCTGGGCAAGATCACCCTTCTGGATCGCCGTGTCGAAGTCCTGGATGGCCTGGCGGACCTGGTCCTCCGGGGACGACGACGACGAGTTCTTCTTGGTCAGCCATATCGTGCCGAAAATGGCCGCCGCGGCGAGCACGCCGAGCACCACAATCATCAGCAGCACCAGCCCGAGCACCATGCCCCAGCTGCGATGCCGGCCGGGATTCGGCGGAATCGCTTGCGGTGTGGCGACTCTCGAACCGGCGGTCTCGCGGGGTGGAGGCGTGCCAATGACCTCGGTTGCCGGGTCCATCGGAGACTTGATGATCTCGGTGGACCTGACGTCGAATCCCGACGGCGCGCTGTACCGACGCTCGGGCGGCTCGTCCGCTTCGGGCATGGACCCCAGCATCACTTCGGTGGGCTCGGCCGACTCGAACTCCGGCTCCGGCGCCTTGTCGATCGCCTCCGTGGGCTGGTCGGACTCCGGATGGTCTGGCTCGGGTGGGTGCCCCGACGGGTGCGACATACGAGGTGCTGTCCTCCGTTCGTGAAGAGCGCGATGGTGCGCTCTCACGGAAGCTTATCGACCGAGGCTACTGCTGTGCTGTGCCGTGAGAGCCGCACGGCACAATAGTCGCCATGACATCCTTCGGCGACTTGATGGGACCCGATCCAGTCCTCTTACCAGGTGATCCGGCGGCGGAAGCGGAGTTACGGGCCGGAGAAAAGCCCGCCGTCGTCGCGGCCGCTCATCCCGCGGCGTCGGTGGCGTGGGCACAGCTTGCCGAGGATGCGTTGGCCGAGGACAAAGCGATCACTGCGTATGCCTATGCCAGGACCGGTTACCACCGGGGGCTGGACCAGCTTCGCCGCAACGGCTGGAAGGGCTTCGGCCCAGTGCCGTGGGAACACGAACCCAACCGGGGATTCTTGCGCTGCGTCGGGGTGCTCGCACATGCCGCCGAAGACATCGGGGAGACCGACGAGTACCACCGCTGCCTCGACCTTCTCGACGACTGCGATCCCGCGGCCCGCGGCCACCTCGGCTTCGGCTAGCCGTCGTCGCCCGCAGCTGTGCGCGCCGCGGGGCAGGTGCCGTCCGGGCGCCCGCACGCAGTCGGATCGCACATCCGGCACAGCGCGCCGCCGCTCGGCTGGCCGCCCTCGCTGCGTACAGCGAGCCGCGCCGACGTCAGGTTCGCGATCAGGACTTCGCAGATTGCACTCAGCTGGCCCCGTTCGCGCTCGGTGAGACCGGACACGGCCGCGGCGATCGCATCGTGCCGTTCGCTTCGGATCCGCCGCGCGAGCGTCTGCCCTCGGCGCGTGAGTTTGACGGCGAGCGTTCGCGCGTCAACCCCCGGCGCGCGCTCGACGAAGCCTGCGTCAGCGAGCCGGTTGACCAGGCGAACCGCGCCGGAGTGGCTGACGCCGATGAACTGACTCAGGCGCTGCACTGAACCTGACCGGGCGAGATCGAGCAGCCCGACGAGCGCGGCGGCCGCCGAGGCGTCAAGCCCGTTGGCCAGCGCCACGTCGCCCACCGTCGCGTCGGTGAGGCCAAGCGCGGCGGCGCCCACCAGATTGATCAGCCGGTCATCAGCGCCAGGGTTGACCATTGCCCTCCAATGTGATTCAGTCAGATATATGACTCAATCATATATTGCTGAAGTGGAAATCGAAGTGAACGCAACGCCGGCTGAGGTGTGGACCGCGCTCACCGATCCCGAGTTGATCGCCAAGTACTTCTTCGGTACGCAGGTGCAGACCGACTGGCAGCCCGGCAGCCCGATCGTGTGGAAGGGGGAGTATCAGGGCAATAAGTACGAGGACAAGGGCGAAATACTTGAGGTTCAACAGAATCGGCTTCTGCGCTTCACGCACTTCAGCCCGATGACGGGGCAGCCCGATGAGCCGCAGAACTATCACACCCTGACCTATGAGCTCGACGACCGTGACGGCCGGACACACGTTTCGCTCAGTCAGGACAACAACGCCAGCGCCGAGGAGGCCGAACACTCGACCGCGAATTGGGAGACGGTGCTGAAGGGGCTCAAAGAGACAGTCGAGGCTTAGCGGGCTACCAGTCCGAGTCGGCCTGCTGGCATTCCTCGGCGTTCTCGGGCGGCTCCACCTGCACTGTCGCATGTTCCACGCCCCGCGCTGCGAGCACTGCCCGCGCGTCTTCGAGCACCCGGGCAGAATCGGCGCAGCTGGTCAGATGTGCCGTGGCCATGTCCTTGCCCGGCACCAGTGTCCAGACATGCAGGTCGTGCACGTCGATGACGCCGTCGACGGCCGCGAGCGCGCCCCGCAGCTCGTCGACATCGATATGGCTGGGCGAGGATTCGGACAAGATCCGCAATGCCGCCCGCGCCAATGAAATCGCCCTAGGCAGCACCCACAATGCAACGAGTACGGCGACGACGACGTCGGCGTACGGCCAGTGGGTGGTCACCGTCACCACACCGGCGATCAGGACGCCGACGCTGCCGACCGTGTCGGCGACCACCTCCATGTAGGCGCCCTTGACCGCAAGGCTCTCTTCGGAGCTCGAGCGCAAGAGCAGCACGACGATGGCGTTGGCGACAAGCCCGGCGAGCGCGACGATGATCATCGGCCAACCGGGCACATCTGGCGCGTGACCGAGGCGATCGATGGCCTCGTAGAGAATGAAAACCGAAACGCCAAGCAGCAGAACGGCATTGCCGACTGCAGTGAACACCTCGGCGCGATGCCATCCGTAGGTGCGCGCGGGTGACGCGCTGCCGCGACGGGCGAGCATGACGGCGGTAAGACCCATGAACAGCGCGACGAGGTCGGTCAGCATGTGGCCTGCGTCGGCGAGCAGCGCGATCGAATCGATCAGCAGCGCCGTCGTCAGCTCGACGATGAAGAAGACGGTGAGAATCGCTGCGGCGATGAGCATCCGCGACACGCGGGTGTCGGCCGCCCCGTGATCGTGGCCCGCTCCCATGGCTGCAATCTATGCGTGGTCACGCATATGTCGCAAGGCCTACGTCGTCAGAACCAGGCGGACCAGAACCGGGTCAACGAGAGGCCCAACCCCGCGAGGCGCGGATTCACGCCCGAAAGTGAGAACACCCACTCCACCAACGAGAAGAACGCGAAATTGACCGGCGGGATGAACAGCAGGACGAACAGGATCACAAAACCCCACTGCTTGGCCGGCGCGAGCGCTCGCTGAGTCTCGTAGCTCAGATGCGGCTCGAGCGCGCCGTATCCGTCGAGCCCAGGGATCGGCAGCAGATTCAGCAGGAGAGCCATGATCTGCAGGAGGCCGAGAAACGCCACACCGGACCAGAACACACCGTGATGCGTGTCGTAGTCGAAGAACACGGCTGTGAGCGTCAGCAGCACGACCGCCAGTACCGCGTTGGCGAAGGGCCCGGCCAAGCTCACGATCGTGCGCTGTTTCGGGGTCATCCAGCTGGTCCGCACGTAGACCGCGCCCCCGGGCAGGCCGATCCCCCCCAACAGGATGAACACCAGGGGAAGCACGATCGACAGCGCAGGATGCGAATACTTCAACGGGTTGAGGGTGAGGTAACCGCGTGCCTCGACGTCGCGGTCGCCAAAGCGCCACGCCGTGTAGGCGTGACCGAATTCATGTAGGCATAGCGAGACAACCCAGCCGGCCAGCACGAAGACGAAGACGCCGGCGTAGGCGAGAGCGGAACGCTCGTTGGTGGCGAACCACGCCATCACGCCGCCGCCGGCGGTGACGGCGACAATCGCAAAGAAGATCGGGCTGGGGCGCACCGCTTGCCGCATTGGGCGGATGTTCACTCCACAAAAGTACCTGACCAGCTAGGACGTGATGAGCGTCACGACGATGCGGCCCAGTTCCTCGCCCCGCTGCTCCTGCACGAAATGCCCGGCTCCGGCGATCGTCGCGTGCGGTTGACCAGCCGCTCCCGGCACTCTTTCCTGAAACACGCGCTCCCACCCTCGGGTCGGGGGATCGCCGTCGGAAAACGCGGTGAGAAACGGCTTGTGCCACTGTTCGAGCGCCGCCCAGGTAGCCCGTCCGATCGCGGCGCCGGGGTCGTTGCGAGTCAGCGGTATCAGCGCAGTGAACTGCCGCAAGCCGGCCTTGAACGACGGATCCGGGAACGGCGCGTCGTAGGCGGCGAGTACGTCGGCGGGCAACGAGCCGGCGACGGCGCCGACGAACCAGCTCGCGACGAGGTCAGGCGCACGAACGCAGAAGAGGAGGTAGTCGATCAGGGCTTCCTGATGGAGCACGCGGTCCTCGCCCACGCCGTGGTTGGCCCACGTGAGCTCGCCTGCCAGCGTGGGGTCGCAGGTGTGCAGGATGGTGTTGGTGGCCACGACGCGGGCGAAGCGATCCGGCTCACGGGCCAGCACGCTCAACCCGATCGGGCCGCCCCAGTCCTGCACGACGAGGGTGACCTCTCGCAGGTCCAGTCGCGTGATGAAGCTGTGCAGCCAGTCGATATGGCGCGCCATCGTGTAGTCCGTGCGTTCGGTGAGCTTGTCTGAGCGGCCGAAGCCGATGTGGTCGGGAGCGACTGCACGCAGCCCCGAATCAGCAAGCACGCCAATGACTTTGCGATACAGGTAGGACCAGGTGGGCTGGCCGTGCAGAAGCAGCACGACCGGGCCGCCCGGCGGTCCGGCGTCCACATAATGCATGCGGACGGGTGCGACGCCGTCGGCTTCGACGTCGACGTAGTGCGGTTCGAACGTGTAGCCGGGCAGTCCCGCGAATCGCTCGTCGGGAGTTCTCAGGACGGGCACGGTGTCATTGCTCCTTGCGTCCGCACGGTGTCATTGCACCAGAAGCCATCCCTTGACGTGCCGATAAAACGTCGACCGCTTGACCTCGCGATCCGACTTCACACCGTCGCGGCTGACCACCGCGCCGGTGGTGCCGAGTTGCGCGGCGCGGCCCGTCACCCACCGTTGGCGCCGGCCTTCTGTGGTCACCACGCTCGCGCGAAGCCCAGGCATTTCCGCCAGTGGCTCCACCCGCACCCAGCCGACGTCGCCGTAGAAGAGCGGGGTGTCGTCGACTACCGCCTCGCCGTGCAGCGGCCCGTCGGCGCCGCGCCACATCGCCGAGCCCACGATGACCTGCCCGGTGTCGTCGCGGATGAGCGGCACACGTGCGGCGGTGCCCTTCAGTGCCCGCCTGGCGCCCCGGCGTCCCACGGCGAGCCCGTATGCACGCGAGGCTGCCGAGCGACGTGGGGTCACGAATCCTATTTCGGTGCCCAGCGTTTCGGCGCGCAGCAGCGTCGTCACCACCGCCGCAAGGTCGGCGTCGGACCCGACGACGATGAGCCTCGAATGCTCGCCTGCCGCTCCCTCGATATCTGATGCGTCGACGACTGGCAGTCCGCGAAGTGGCCCGGGCGGGCGGTGCTGGTCGAAGACGAGCACGGCGAAGTCTGCTGTCAAAACGTCAACTCTGCTTAGGGAACCACCAGTAGTGGCTGGCCGGTATGTCGGCGGGCCGGTCGGCGGGATCGATCCG
>NZ_JAVHWM010000118.1:0-12081 GCF_032159765.1 Mycobacterium sp.
GCGCGCAGCGGGAGGTCAGCGCTCGTCAGCAATCCCGGCGGAGCGGCGACTACCGACCTGATCGCGTTGAGCGCCGGCAACCCCGTGACCGTCATGCCGATAGACGCGAAGTTGTCCGGATTGGAAAGGTCCACACCGGGTTTCGGGAAGACCATGTGCTTGTTATAAATGCACGGATCGCCCTTGATCTTGGTGATGTAGCAGCCTTTGATGTCCCAGCTCGGGTCGGTGTGCGGGGTCATCTGCCATTCGAGGTGCGTCTCCACCCTGGGCACCCCGTCGACCATGCCCTGGTACTTGATGTAGTTGCCGCCCAGTGAGCCCTTCGGCAGCGTGTACCACCCGAGGTCGACATCCTTCGTGCAGGCACCCAACTCGTAGCTGAACTTGACGTCGTCGAGCTGAAGGTCGAAACAGTCGGCCATCATCAGCACGCTGTCGGCGAAGACCCGGGTGTACTTCTCCAGCTTGCCCGGAATCCCCGGATCGTCCACGGGCAGGCCGTATCCCACCTCGATCCAGGTGTCCTTGCTGTGGTGGCAGGACACGTCGACGGACTCGATGGTGGTGACGTTCTCGATTTCGGCGACGTCGGCCGAGCACACCACGCCGAGGATCTGGTTCAAGCCCGGATTCATGCCGGTCCCGTAGAACGTCGAACCGCCCTTTTCGCAGGCATCTGCCAGCAGCTGCGTGACACGCTTGCCCGACGGGTGAGGGTGGTTCTTGTCGCGGTGCCATCCCGTGATCCAGTCGGCGGTGGTGACGATATTAATACCGGCTTCAAGCACTTTCACGTAGAGGTCCTCGTCGGGAAACACACCGTGAAACGTCATCACGTCGGGCTTGGCGGCGACGATCTCGTCAACGGAACCGGTGGCGACGACGCCGATCGGCCCGATGCCCGCGATGTCGCCGGCGTCGCGCCCGACCTTTTCCGTTGTGTAGCAATGCAAACCGATCAGTTCCAGGTCGGGATGAGTTGCGATGCGCTTGATCATCTCGGTGCCGACGTTTCCTGTCGCCACCTGGAACACCCTGGTCGGCGTGCTGTTCATCTAGTGAGGCCTTTCTAGTGTCGGCTCGGGGTAGAATTGGTTGGCCCACTTGCGGATAGCGGTGAAGCCCTTGTTCTCGTCGGTGGTCAGCGCGGGCGGGTCCGAATAGCGCTGGTGGCGCCAGATGTCGATGTCCTGAGCGAACTGCCGGATCACTTCCTGCCCAAAGGCTTCGGCTTTTGCCTGCGCCTTCGGCGAGTCGTCGCCAGGGCGGCGGCCGATGTAGACCATGAAGCGCACATCGGAGGTGCGCTCGTCCACGGGCGTGACTGCCGAGATCGTCCGGTTGTCAATCATGCCCCAACTTTTCGTCACCGCGATGCCCAGCCCGCCGTTGATCGCCTCCACACGGCTGTCGACGTCATCGATGGACTGGTTCTCGTCACCCTCGAACGTGATCGTGAAGTCGACGAACGACACCGGTTCGTCGAAGTCGTGGCGGGTGAACACCGGAACGATCGGTGTCTTGTGGACGTACTTGAAATGCGCGAAGTCCACACCGTTTTCGAGCACGTACTGCGGATGGATCTCCAGGCTTTGGCGGAAGAGGGTCGCCTGCGGGTAGTAGTCGGCGGCGCCGCTGTCGTCGTTGAAGCTCGCGAACACGTCGGGCACGTCGAAGTAGGGTTCGCGGCCGTCGACGTCATGCCAGATGTACACCGACTCGTTGCGCTCGACGACCGGGAACGTGCGGATACGACGGCCCCGGTTCGGGCGGGGCTCATACGGGATGCACACATTGCGGCCTTCGTGATTCCACTGCCAGCCGTGGAAGGGGCACTGGATGACCTCCCCCTCGACGTGGCCGCCGTAGCCGAGATGGGCTCCGAGGTGCTCGCAGTACGCGTCCATCACAGTCAGCTGACCCGACTGCGCGCGCCATGCGACGAGCTCGCGATCGAAGTACTTCATCCGGTGGACGTCGCCGATCTCGATTTCAGACGACCACGCGACCTGAAACCATCCCGTCGGTTTCATCGACAACGCCGGCTTCGCCATACAGAAAGAATCACAGAAGGTTCTTTGAAAGTCAAGATCCGGGGGCTACGATCCAGGGATGACCGAGCCCGTCACAAGCGTGCGACGGACCAATCGGCGCGGTCAGGCCACCCGCGAAAGCATGCTGGACGCCGCGCTGCGGTCGCTGGCGTCCGGTGACACCGGCGCCGCGTCGGCTAACCGCATCGCGAAAGAGATCGGCGCCACCTGGGGCGCCGTCAAGTATCAGTTCGGCGACATCGACGGGTTGTGGGCCGCGGTGTTGCGCCGCACCGCCGAACGACGCGGCGAACTGCCGTCGCGGCTGCTGCGCGCGAATTCACCACTGCGGGAACGGGTTGCGAAGATCATCGACACGTTGTTCGACGGGCTGACCTCCGCTGACTCTCGGGCGATCGAGACGCTGCGCCGAGCCCTACCCCACGACGGCGCCGAACTGGAGCGGCTCTACCCGCAGACCGCGGCGGAGCTGCAGTCATGGGGGCGCAACTGGATCGACGCGTGCCAGCGGGCGTTCGCCGACGTCGACGTCGACGTCGACCCCGAGCGGATACGTGAGGTAGCCACGTTCATCCCGGGTGCCATGCGCGGCATCGTCTCCGAGCGTCAACTGGGCAGCTATCACGACCTCGACCTCGCCCGCCGCGGCCTGGCGAACGCGATCGTCACGTATCTGGAGCGATCCGACCCGGAAAGGCCCAGAGGAGAAAGGCGCTGATGGTGGGCGAACTCGAGGGCAAGGTCGCGATCGTCACGGGGACAAGCCGCGGCGTCGGTGTGGGCATCGCCCACGAGCTGCTCCGCGCCGGCGCGACCGTCATCGGCTGCTCGAGATCACCTCTGGAGGCGCTGCCCGGCGTCGACGCTGAACCCGGCTGGGCCGAGCGGTCGGCCCAAATGGTCTGTGACCAAGGCGATTACCACGCGATCGATGCGCTCGTTCAGCGCGTTGCCGACAACTACGGGCGCGTCGACATCCTTGTCAACAACGCCGGCGGGACCGTCCCAGCCCCGCACGCCGAAAGCATCCCGCAACTCGTGCAACGCCTTCAGGGCACGCCCCGCAGCGACAATGATTTCGAACGCACCGCGCTGTTCCACGCCTTCGCGGTGCAGATGAACCTGATCAGCCCGATGTGGTTCGCAATCCGCGCCTACCGGCAGATGGAACAGCAGGACGGCACGGGCTGCGTCATCAACATCTCCAGCGGCGCAGGCCATCCGGCCGGCTCGCCCACGCTGGTGTCCTACGGCGCGGCGAAGTCGGGACTGAATCACCTCACCCGCTCTCTAGCGCAGGAGTGGGGACCGAAAGTAAGGGTCAACTGTATTGCGTTGGGGCCCACAATCACCGAAAACTTCCGCGCGTTCGTTCTGCCGAAGGACGACCCGACGGGCGCGACATACTTCGAGAATGTGCCGCTTCAGCGTGGCGGCGAGCCGGCCGAGGTCGGCCGTATCTGCGTCTTTCTAGCCTCTGGCGCAGCCGATTTCGTCAACGGCACCACGATCGAGATGGACGGCGGTATGTTGCCCGGAATTCTCTACGAAGCAGGCTTGAAGACGATCACCGATCTGCTCTGAGGCACTACGGAACAGCCGGAGTGGGTCACCTAGCCGCCGGTGACCAGTAGGCCAGCATCTCGGCGAAGGTGTCGAATGCGGCCTTGGACACCCCGTACGTCGCCTCCAGGTGAATGCTCAACGGGAAACCGAGGTCGGCGACGCCGTCGATGACCCGCTTGTACAAATCGACCAGGAGCTGCCGCTTCTCGGCCGGCTCCCCTGCCGCCAACTGCTTGACGAACACCTGCTCCTGTGCGACCGCGGCGTTGCCCGGGTCCTGGATGAGCCAGTCGATGAGGCCCACCCGGTTCTCGACCTTCGGCACGAAGCCGAACGACAGGAGGATCTCCGGGCGATGGTCGGTCTCCTTGGCGAAGTCCGTCAGAAAATCGACGATCGCGTCCGAGTACAGCAGCTGCGTCATCCCATACGTGGCGCCCTGGTCGCACTTGAACGCGAACCGGCCCTGCTCGCCCTCCCGGGTAGGGATCAAGATGACCCCACGGTTGGCCACCTGTTGCGCGTAGATCGACAGCGCGTCCGTCGGCGCGACGCCGGAGCCCTCGCCGTCGTTCATCGTGCGCGGCACCCCGACGAAAACGATGCCCTCGAAACCGGCAGAACCCAGATCGGTGAGCCGATCACCCAGCGCCGCCTCATCCATGAACGCGGTGACCTGCGTGCACAGCCCTTTCATGCCGGGCAGCTCAGGCTGGATCAGTGACCAGAAGTCCAGCACGTCCAGCTTCGGCTTCATCTCGATCGGCCGGTCGTCGTCCTCGACGATCATTCCGGGAATCATCACGTGCCGGATCCGGCCTTCAATGCCGGAGGCCGCCGAGAACTGCAGCACCTTGCGCGCTTCTTCGATCGCGTGCTCGGGCCCGCGTTCCACGTTCGGTGGCACGAGCTCGAGCGCGATGGTGTTGAGCGTCACGAAGCGCCACCCTACAAAGCCGGTCTGAGGGTCAGGTCCTGCGGGCCATCAACCGCTGCATCTGCCCGTAGGCGTCGATCGGGCTCTGCAGCGCGAGCCCACCGTCGGCGAACACCGTCTGTCCCGTGACCCAGGACATTTCCAGCATCGCCACGACAGCCTCGGCGACGTCGTCCGCCTCCCCGAGCCGGCCGAGCGCGGTCCGCTCGCTTAGGGCATCGACCCAGCCAGGAAGCCGTGCGGCCTCGGCCACCATCGGTGTGCGCGTCACTCCGGGACCGACGGCGTTGACCCGGATCCCGTACGTGCCCCATTCGGCGGCCGCGACGCGCACCAGCATGTCCACGCCGGCCTTCGATACGCAGTAGGCGCCCATGTCGCGGTCCACCAGGGTTCCGCTGACGCTGGAGACAGCGACGATCGATCCGCCGGTGCCGGCATCGATCATCGCCCGCGCGACGGCGCGCAGTGTCAGCCAGGTTCCGGTCAGGTTGGTGTCGATGACCCGCTGCCAGTCGGCCGGTGATTGGTCGACGAGCAGCCCGGACGCCCCGATACCCGCGGATGCGACGAGGCGGTCCGGTGCGCCGTGGTCGGTGACGGTCTTGGCGATCGCCGCCGACACGGCGTCGGGATCGCTGATGTCGCAGTCGATGTCGCCGCCGTCGATGTCCCAGACGACGACGTCGTGTCCGGCCGTGCGGAGCCGGTCGACGACGGCGCTGCCGATTCCGGACCCGCCGCCGGTGACGATCGCTGTCATCGGGCGGGACCGATCAGTTCGACGCGGACGCCGTCGGGCGCGTTGATCACTGCCATGTCCACCGTCTTACCACCGGGGGCGGGCATCGAGATGCGCCGGACGCCGTCGTCGAAACCGAGATCCGCCAGCGCGGCAAGCGTCGCGTCCACGTCGCGCTGCAGCGACAGCAGGAAGAAGCCGAACGCAGGTGTGTCGGACGCGGGCGGGGCCGCGAGCACGTCGTCGAAGACGACCAACTCGACGATGCCGGCATTCGGGGCGGTTGGGTCACCGAGGAAGATCGACCGCAACTGCTCGGTCTTCGCGCCGAAAAGGGTGGGCCAGTCGCCGGCAAATGTGTAGTCGAAAAGCTCCGTCAGACCGAGCCCGTCGCACCAGAAGCTCGTCGACGCCTTGACATCGGAGGTGACGATGGCGATGTGGTGGACCGCGGACATCAGGGCCATGCCTCAAACGCCACCATCGATTTGAGCGGGCCGGCGAAAAGCGGTCGGACGGCAGCGTTTTCCCACCGCTGTTCGATGATCGGCACGAGTTTGCGCGTGGTTGCCAGCGTGTCGTCGTCGAGGTAGACGACGGTGATGTACTGAAAGTCGGTGTGCCAGGCCGGTGAACTAGATGCGATGGCACGGGATGTCCCGAACGTCCACGCACCGGCGACTCCCACGGTTCCCAGCAGTCGGGGGTAGTGCGCGGCGCGCAGCCATTGCAGCCAGGTATCCGGGCGGCCGTCCGTCGGCTCTTCGACGATCAGCACGACGCCGCGATGAGGCCGGAAGGGCACCACCTCCGGTGAGATCAGCGCGTGCGGAGACGCTTGGTAGTCAAGCAGTCTCAGCACCGAGATCTGCAGAGACGGCCGCACAATCGGGTACCGCCCGGCCTCCCGCAGTGCGTGACCCAACTGGATGAAGTCCTCGATCGTTTGGCCAACCGGGGGTCCGACGAGATAGCTGACCACGCTTCCGATCTCGGCGAGCGGCCCCTCGCCGGCGATCCGGGCGGCGCGATGCGCGTTGTCGGCGATCCATCGGCTGCCGAGGACGATGCCGGGCAACTGATATTGCTCGGGCATGTGGTCGAGCAGATGCCACTGCAGGTAGGCATCGTCGTCCGCCGACATCGGTGGCGTCAGGCTGTAGATCCCAGCCTTGACCCTGTTCGGCATCTGGCTGACGCTACACCCGGGTCACTCCAGCTCGGGTGACCTCCGCCGGGATATCCCGTAGGCCGCAAGCCAACCGATCCCCAAGACTCCCACCACTCCTGAGGCAGCGATGGCCCACAGATCCTTGGCCGAAAGACCAGAGGGTTCAGCGGCTGTTTTGTTGGCCAGCTTCAGCTGGTAGTCGCCGGGCAGCGGACCCTCGCGGGGTTCTTCCAGCCCCGGAAACTGTTGAGTCTTATGGACTTCGAACTGCCGCTGGCCGTCCGCTGTTTGCGTCCACTGGCCCCATGCCGGTGTCACGCCGTCGAGCAGCACCTTGTGCTCGCCGTACACGGCGTCGTTGCCGACGTCGACGACGCGGTTAACCAGGAACGGCTCGTAGGAGGCGTTGCTGTAGTTCACCGAGACGGGAACCTGGTTATACGCCAGCAGCGGCGGCGGAGGTGGGGGCGGCGGCGCGCCATAGTAGGGATCCGGGTAGTAGCCGCCACCGAAGAAGGTGCCGACTGCGGCGTTGACGAGTGTTCCGACGGTGTCGACCACCAGAGCGGTGAAGCTGTACGCGGCATATTCCAGCGCGTTCAACACGATTCGTGCCAGCGGAGGGATCCACACGATCCGCGGCTGGTTCTGGTAGACGTAGATGATTTTCACCGTCTGGTGATACGGGTTGAACAGAACAGGCCGGTAGTAGTCGTCGTACTGCACCCAGTTGCGGTCCCACTGACACGGCGCATGGTACGAATCATGTTGATACCCACCGTGTTCGTTCCAGTCGGGATAGCCGGGGCCCTTGTTCCAGTCGGGACGGCCGGGACCGTCGTTCTTGTCGGGACGGCCGGGCGGATCGAATTGGCGGTCGCCGTTCTTCGCGCTGGACAACTTGACGGTGTTCTTCAGGTCGTCGACATCGGCCTTCGATGCCGGTTCGGGCCGCTGTTCGATCGGCTTCGACGCCTTCGCGAGCTCGATGTCGGCTTCCGGCGCTTGCAGTTTCGTTGCGTCGTGGACTTCCAGCACGCGGCTGGTCTTCGAGCCCTCGGACGAGGGTGCAGACCCCGGCGCGCCAGCGCCGGACGGCGACTGCGGCGATGACTGCTCGCCGGCCAACTTCGGGGCCGGTTGGGCGATCGCGTTCGTCGGGCCCGCAGTGGGCGACGGCGACGGGCTCGCGCCTGGCGCCGGTGCGAGAGCCGGTGCCGGACTCGCGCTCGGCGAAGGTGCCACGGCCGGTGCCGGGCTCGCGCTCGGCAAAGGTGCGACGGCGGGTGCCGGCGAGGGCCCTGACACAGCCGCCGGCGGCGCGCTCGGCGAAGCCGCAGGGGCGCTCGGGGACGGTGACGCGACGGGCGCTGGCGGTGCCGCACTCTCAGGAGCTGGCTTACTTATGTTGCGCGGCACCGGGTTCGGCGTGCTCGGCGCTACCTTCGGGATTGTGGTCGTCACCGGCTTGGGCTCAGTCACCGCGGGCGGAGCCTCAGGCACCTTGGGTGGCGCACTCACCACGGGAGGCGGAGCACTCACCACGGGAGGCGGCGCCGGTGCTACTGGAGGCGGCGCACTCACCACGGGAGCCGGAGCCGGCGCGGGTGCTACTGGAGCCGGAGCCGGCTCGGGTGCCTGCGGGACTACGGGCACCTGAACTTGCGGGGGTATCTCGGGCGGTGCTGACGGAGCTGCCGGCACGACGCGCGGTTGCTGCGGCGCGGCCGCGCCATCGGGATTCCGTCCCTGACCACCGCCGCCGCCGCCAGACGCGCGGGGCGGCGCGACAGGCATCGTTATCGTAGGCCCATTGCCCGAATCGCCCTTGCCCGGATCACCGAATGCCGGAGCGATACCTCCGGTCAGCGCTGTCAACGAGATCGTCGTTCCCGTCGCCAGCACGACGATCGTCCCCCGACGTATTGCCCCGCGGCCACGACAAGCCCGAAAGATTGCACCCATCGCCGTCGACTCCCATTCATCGCTGAGGCGGCGGACCGTCCGCCACTTCTGCGACCCACCCCTTGCCGCCGCCGGAGAATCAGATGCGAGCGCGATCTGACTGCGTCGTACGAAACGAAGGCTCCATTGGCTCCTGGGGCACCCATAGCGTTAATAGGCCCATGTCCCTCGTTCGTTACTCCGAGCCCTTGGGCCGACATGAAATTGTTATTCGAGCGTCTCTTGAGTCAGTTGTGACGCCTGGTGTCTATCCGTAGGTGAACGAGAACACCTGAAGCCCCGGGCTTACTCCGACCTCGAGTTGGCCGGCTTCGGAGGCGTCGGCGCTGCCGATCTCATGCAGATTCGGTGGCCCGGTGATCGGGATAACGCTGGACTTGCCGTTGCGGCCGACCGTCAGCGTCCCGGTTCCGCCCGCGACGACGTAGACCTTCTTGGCGTGGTAGTTGAGCCGGATGGCCGACGTGTCACCGATCGCGGTCGCGCCTTGGTAATCGAGCATCCACGGGCCGGTCAACGCGAAGGCGTCGTCGGCCAGCGTCGGCGGGTACGCGAACGTCGCGGTGCCCTCGTCGTACTTTGCGGCTCCTCCGTAGTTAACCACCTTGCCCACCGAAAGGTAGGTCTCCGGCGTCTGTACGTCCCGAGGCGTCGTGTCGGCCGAATCGGAGGGCGGCGGCAGCTTCGCCGATCGATCGGCATCGGTGAGCAGTTCGCGAATCAGCTTCTCGGTGACGTCATAGTCGCCCTCGCCGAATTTGATGTGCCGCACCTTGCCGGTGGCATCGATCAGGTACTCCGCCGGCCAGTACCGGTTGCGGTAATTGGTCCATGTCGAGTACCCGTTGTCGAGCGCGATGGGATAGGTGATCCCGAGCCCGGCCGCGCCATCGGCGACGTTGGCCGAAACCTTCTCGAAGGCGTACTCGGGAGTGTGAATCCCGATCACCACGAACCCACTGTCCCGGTAGGCGTTGTACCAGGCCGTGACGTGTGGGATCGAGCGCTGGCAGTTGATGCACGAGTACGCCCAAAAGTCGACGAGCACGACTTTGCCGCGAAGGGACGCAAGGTCGAGCGGCGCGCTGTTGAGCCACCCGTCGATCCCCTTGATGTCGGGTGCCGGCCCGCAATCTTGAAGTTGCCGGCCGCTGTTGGTGCAGTTCGACAGTTGCCGATTCTGGTCGGTGACGATGCCGCCCAGGTTCAGCTTTTGCTCGACGTCGGTCTCACCGACGTGCTCCTGCAGTGAGGCGGTGTAGTCGGGAATCGAACGCTGCAGTGCGGCGGGCACGTCGAGCACCAACGCGACCGCAAGCAGGATCATCGTGATACCGCCGGCGATCCGGATCCCACGCTGACGGCGCCGAAAAGCGCCGACCCGCTCAGTGATTCGCTTTCCGGCGAGCGCAAAAATCAACAACGGCACGGCGACACCGATGGCGAACGCAACAGTCAACGTGACCGTCGGCAGCCCAATCGATCCGGTGGCGCCGGCGACCACGATCGCGGCGAGCACCGGGCCGGCGCACGGAACAAATAGCAGCCCTAGCACCAGCCCTAACCCGAAGCCATTGCCCTTGGTGCCGACTTCCCGTTGCGGGATACGGGCGAAGGGACGCTCGAGCAGCCGTTCCACCGCCGGGAAGATCAGGCCGAACCCGATCAGAACGAGCAGAACCAGTGCCGCCCAACGCATTGCGTCCTGCGGCAGATGAAGTAGCGCAAGAAGTGTCGAGCCCAGCAATGTGGCGGCACCGAAACTCAGTACCAGCCCGGCGATTACGAGAACCGGCCTGCGGCCGTCACTCGTACCGGAGAAGAAGATGACGGGCAGCACCGGCAGGATGCATGGCGATATTCCGGTGATGAGTCCACCCAGCAGACCGATCAACGCAAGCTCGAACATGCCCCCTCATTCGTCACCGGCCTCCGCTCGGATTGCCCCCGCAGATGACCCATCCGGGAGCCACACGACTCCGAAGCATCCAGTGAACGTGAACCCGTAAGGACGGCAACGGCCGTCGTACACAAAGGAGTGAGTCGATGCAGCACCTTCAATACAGGCGTGTGGCCGTAGCGGGTGTTTCTGCGGTAGCACTGATCGGCCTAAGCGCATGTGGGAACAGCGGCACGAGTTCGTCCTCGTCGTCATCGACTGCCGCTGCCAGCAGCACGTCCTCGATGTCGCCTTCGATGTCTACGACCGCACCCGCGGCTCCAGCGGCGAACCTCGTCGGAACCGGGTGCGCGACCTATGCGCAGCAAGTGCCCAGCGGGCCGGGCTCGGTCGACGGAATGGCGCAGGATCCCGTCGCGGTGGCCGCGTCGAACAACCCGATGCTGACCACGTTGACGTCGGCGCTGTCGGGCAAGCTGAATCCCAAAGTCAACCTGGTGGACACACTGAACAACGGCCAGTACACGGTGTTCGCACCGACCGACGACGCATTCAAGAAGCTGCCCCAGTCAACGGTCGACACGCTCAAGACCGACTCCGACCTGCTGACAAAGATCCTTACCTATCACGTGGTGAAGGGTCAGTTGTCGCCTGACAAGGTCGTCGGAATGCAGCCGACGCTGCAGAGTGGGTCAGTGAACGTCGCCGGGGCCGGGGAGGCTCTCAAGTTCAACGACTCCGGGCTGGTGTGCGGCGGCGTGAAGGCGGCGAATGCCACCGTGTACATGATCGACACGGTGATGATGCCGCAGTGATTGCCCGATAGCGGACCGCCGTGACGGCGCCCACCAGCCCCATTGTGCGGCGTCGTCGCGGCGAATCAAGCGGATACGTTGTGCAGCAACGATATTGGGAAGAAATCAACGATGTTGAGAGAGCAGGACCATGGACGCGGTGCGCAGCACGGTTCGCGTGATCACCCAGACTGCACTCGTCACCGCGGCGGTGACAGAACGCACGGCCGCTGCGACGTTGCGATGGGCAGTCGGCCGGGCGCCGAGAACCACGGATTATGACGATCTCGCCGCCTACGACAGCTGGTCGTCGGCCACCGGCCTGGGCCCCCTGCGTGAGAGGCCGAGGACGCAACCATGACCACCGCCAGTGCGGCGGCTGCGGCACTGAGCGCTTCATCCTGACCATAGGAGGGCGGTTATGCTACGGCACGATGACCCGATCTCCGCAGGTGGACGACGCACTGGCTGCGTTGTTGCGCCGGGTCGCGAACCGGGACGCGGAGGCGTTCGCCACTTTCTACGACCGCACCAAGGCTCGGGTCTTCGGACTGGTGACTCGCGTGGTGCGTGACCAGGGTTACAGCGAAGAGACCACACAGGAGGTCTATCTCCAGGTGTGGCAGAACGCCGCGAAGTTCGACCCGGCGGCGGGTTCGGCACTGGCGTGGCTCATGACGCTGGCGCACCGCCGTGCCGTCGATAGGGTGCGCACCGAACAAGCCGCGACGCAGCGCGATTCGCGATACGGCTCGGCGACAGCCGAGCGCGACACCGACGTGGTGGCCGACTCCGTGATCACTCGCGAGGAAGGCCGCCGAGTGGTCGAGTGTCTGGACGCGCTCACCGACACACAGCGCGAATCGATCGAACTCGCGTACTACAACGGGCTCACCTACGTACAGGTGTCCGAACGCCTTTCGGCCAATCTCGCGACAATCAAGTCACG
>NZ_JAVHWM010000132.1:0-20102 GCF_032159765.1 Mycobacterium sp.
TCGCGCTGGTTACCCCAGCCGCGGATCGGGTCGCCCCCTCGCGGGTCCTCGACCTTGATCACGTCGGCGCCGAACTCGGCCAGGTATGTCGCGGTCAGGGGCGCGGCAGCCAGGGTCGCGAGATCAAGCACCCGCACGCCATCGAGCATCGGGGCGGCGGATGACATTACGAACCTTCGAAACCGTGCCGCGCGAAGTCGTCGCTCATCAACTCCGACAATAAAGTCAGCGACGCCATCGGGTGCACCGGATCGTTGAACACCGACTCGCCGCCGAGTCGAGTGCCGCGTCGCGACTGCGGGGGTGATCAGAAACCGAAGCGGTGACGAGGCAGCCTGCCGTCGCCCTGGTCGTACTGCGGTGACTGCGGCGGTGGCGGCGTCGCACTGAACGGCGTGCGAGTCACGTCGATGGCCGGCCCCTGTTGCGGCGGAGGGGGGCTCTGCCGCTGCCGAGGATATTGCGGGTACTGCGGCGCTGCCGCGCCCGCGGTGTTCGGCGGTGACTCGGACGGAGGCGGAGGCGGCTCAGGCGGAGGGGGCGGCGGTAGCGGCGCGGGCGCAGTGATGGACGCCGACGGCGCGGTGCTCGGCGGGGGCGCAGAGGGTGTGCTGGTTTGAACCTTGGGTGCCTCGGGTGGCGAGTCGGCTCCCCCGGAGAAGAGCAACACGAGGCACACGCCGATCGCGACGGCCGCCAGCGCGACGACCGCGGAGATCACTGGGACCGACCATGACCGGGAGCGCGACGGGACGGGGACGTTCGCGGGCGCGATGACGGGCGCCGGCGCGGGAATGTCCAACGGCAACGGCATGCCCAGAGGCGGAGTCGGGTCGGGATCCGCGAGGTAGTCGTCATGCGGCTCAGGCGCAGCCTCCACCACGGGCGCCGCGAACTCAGCCGGTTCGGGCTCGGAGCGCACAGGCGACACCGTCGCCTCAGCTGGTTCAGGGTCGGCCACCCAGACCCCGGCCTCCGGTGGGGGCTGGAACACGCCCTCCAGCCGATCTGGCTGCTGGATGGCGACATCCGCGCGGTCGTGCGGCTGGAACGAAGTCAGCAACGCCTGGTCGGCCGCGCGGCGAAGTTGGCGCCGTTCCGCGAATCCAGTGAGTCGCGCCATGCATCGAGGGTAACCAGTGCCGACAGTCGGCCGCGCGGCTAACCGGGTGTACGTGACGGAAACGGGTCGTTCGAAAAGTCAATCTGCGCCGCAGGATTGCTGACGGCGGTCACTAACCCGGAGCCGAACGCGCCGACGTGGTCGAAGAGAGTGGCCGTTCCGACGGAGATCCCATCGGCGGCCGAATGCGAGTCGGCCTCTATCCCTGTCCACTCGTCCTCGGGAAGCCGCGCAAGCGCGACGGTGAGGTCGCCGTTGATGTACCCGACTCCTTCGGAACCGAGATTCGTCACGAGGCTTGTCGCCTCGGCGGCCATCACCGCGCGCACGAAAGGCGAATTCGCTTGGCCTGAAACGACATCGATGGTGCGATGGACGACACGTTTGCGCTCGGTGTTCTGGTGCTCGGCGATGGACGGGCTCCAACCGCTGTCGCCGGTGGCGATCTGCATGAACAAGCCGTCCGATTCCGCGGGGAATGTGAAGGACGTGGCCGGGACCCACTCCTGGCCGCGTGGGGCGACACCGCGGCGGTATTGGACAAGCACCGCACGCGCAACGGTGGCGCCGTTCTGCACGATCTCGCATTCGGAGTTGCGCACCCGCCTGCCGTCGCGCAGCAGCGACACCTTCGTCGTCGTCGGGACCCCGCGAGCCGCTTTGAACAGGTCGACGGTCAACCGCGCAGGCATGAATTCGGCCAGACCGAACGCGCCTTCGAGTGCTCGGGCAGCCAGGCCGACGACGGCAGGCCCGTTGAGATGGTCTTGTCCCCAATGGCTCTGCGCATACTGGGTCGGCTGGAACGTGTCCTCGTCGATCTGGACGAAATGCGCGCGCGGGTCCGTCATCGGGGCATCGTCGCACAGTCGTGTTCGCGCGCCTTATCCTCGCTTGAATGACGACCGTTGCCGGACCATCGCGGGCCACGGCCGTGCGGGTTCTGCTGCGCGTGGCGATCATCGCCTCGGTGGTGGTGGCGCTGCTCATGGTTCACCTGGGTTCGCGGTGGGGCATCCGCTGGCGCTTGCTCACGTTCACCTACCAGGCGAACCTCCTCGCGGCTGTGTTCTACTCGTGGACGCTGATCTCCCGACGCGCCGATGCCCACGCCGGTCTGCGCGGGGCCGTGGTCATGTATGTGGTGATCGCCGGCGCGATCTGGAATGCGCTGCTGACCGATGTGAGCATGGGTTACACCGTCGCCAACGTGCTGTTGCACCTCGTCGTCCCGGTGCTCGCTCTCGCCGAATGGGTGCTGGCGCGCCCGGGGCACAGCGCCCTGCTGTGGTGGCACCCGCTGGTGTGGCTTCTCTATCCGACGGTGTACCTGCTGACGGCGCTGCTGGTGCTCAATCACCTCGGCAAGCGCGCGCCCTATTTCTTCCTCGACCCGGCGAGCGTCGGCGCTCTCGGCGTGACGCTCAATGTCTGCCTGCTTGCGGTGGTGTTCCTCGGACTCGGCTACGGGCTGTTGGCGATCGGCCGCGGGCGGCCGTTCTGACCGATTCCTACGGCCTGCTATAGCTGCAATGTGAGTCGTTGGGCTGATTGACCACGACCTTGCCGTTCACGGTTATCCGGCAGCCTTGGTTACCGGTCTTGGCTACCGAAATGACCTGTATCAGGTCCACCTCAGGGCCGACCGTCATCGACTTCTTCCACGGCACGGCCGTGTTCTCGGTGGCCACCCTCCCGCCGGGATCGATGTCGATCGAGTACACCGTGCCTGAGCCGGTGATCTCGAGGACCACGTTGGCTTGGCCCTGCGGCGAGCCGGGCGAGCCTGGCTGATTGCGCTGGTAACGCGACTGGGCCGCAGCATTGTCAGCCAAGGTCTGCGCACGTTCATTGGGGGTGACGCAGATGGAGTCGCCATCAAAGGCCTCGCGCCAGACAAACCCCTGCTTGCAGGACTCGGGTCCGTACGCCCCGTTGGGATCCTTGTTCGCCTTGGGGTTCGCGTTCTCCTTCGCAATGAGGTCCCGGGTCGCCGGCGTGACGCACACCGTGTCCCCATCCCGAGCATTGCGCCACACGTAACCCTGGATGCAGGTGTCGGGCCCGTACGGCAGAGGGTCGGCGAACGCCGATCCCGGAAGCGCGACCGCAACGGCGGCGGCTGCTGTGAACAGCGACAGGATTTTCGGATGTGCAGTGTTCGTTGTCATGACGTGCCCCCACAATGACTTGTCTGGAGTTGGTTCGAGACCCTCACCGGCTTTCTTTGCAGTACTCAGGTCCTGTAAAGCAACTATGCGGCCGCCATTCAGGAAAAACAGCGAAACCGACAGATCAGGCTGACTCAGACGGTGCAGCCGCCGGTCATCCGCTGCGACGCTGGCAGGTCGAGGTAGCGCTCGAGGTTGCGGTGCATGTTGATCACGCGGCGCTCCTCATTGGACAGCACCAGATGGGTGTAACCCGGCTGGTGCAGGCCGCGCTGTAGTCGCGCCAGCACGTTGATGTCCTGGTCGATGACGATCCCGGCGTGGGCGTCGGCAGCCGACATCCGTACATCCGTCGGCTTGTTGTGCGCCGAGCCCGGTGGCATCCGCGTCATCAGGAACATCACCAGCTCGCCACGGTCGGGATCCGGGCCGGGCCGCGAGCACATCAGCGTCAGGTGATCGGCGTTGACCAACAACGTCATGTTCGGGAACACGTTGTACTGGTGAAGCCGCGTGATCCGGTCGGTGTCCGCCCAGTCGAGATCGACCCCGCGTTGGGCCGCGAACGCCCGCGTCCGCTCGGCGATCAGCTCCTGGACCGTCTGGCCCGGCCGCCGCTGGGCGGGAAACGGTGTGCCCTCCTCCGCACCCATCAGCGCACCCTGGGTGTAGACGTAGGCGTCCCACACCTCCTCGTCGGCCAGGGCGCCGTCGAACCGCGGGCTCGGCACGCCGTACGGCTGGTCGGACTTGCCCGTATGGCCCCAGATCTGTTGTGGCGCATGGATATCATCGACACAGCGCAGCAGCTCGGGGTGCAGGGTCTGGATGTGGTAGGTCTCGCTGTAACCGTCTGCGATGGTCTTCCAGTTGGCGTCGACCTCGATGGTCAGCGTTGCGTAGCAACGGAAGTCGCCGATGTTGCACCACGCGATGTCGTCGGGCACCGCTTCGAGGTAGTCGAGAAGCGGCATCGCGCCCAGGTCGAGATTGACGAACACGAGGCCTGCCCAGGTCTCGACTTGTGCCGGCAGCAAAGGAAAGTCGGCCATGCGCAGCGCCCCGAAACCCTTGCGGTTCGGCACGCGCTTGAGGACGCCCGCGAGGTCCCATGTCCACCCGTGATACCCGCACTTCAGTTCGCGCAGACCGGAACCCCAGCCAACGCACAGCGAGTTGCCGCGGTGGCGGCAGACGTTCTGGAATGCGCGCAGCTCGTTGTCGTCGCCGCGCACGATAAGCACGGCGTAGGGCCCGCAGCGGTATTCGAAGTAGTCGCCTGGTGCGGCGACGTGGTCGGCCATGCACGCGAGCTGCCACACCTTCGGCCACATCCGCTCGATCTCGAGTGCGGCGAAAGCCGGGGAGTAATACCGCTCCGCAGGCACCAGGGTGGGACTTTGCGGAGGCGTTCCGATCGCATCGTCGTCACGTGTGCGCGCTGTCGTGGATGTCAACTCCTGCCTCCTCGTCATCCCTCACGAACGGTATTGCCGACCCGCGCCCCTGTCTCGCCTTCTGGCTCTACCACCCACGATCCTTGGCGCATCACGCCTTTGACCGCGAGGTCGCCGTCCAGCACGACCAGGTCAGCAGGCGCTCCGGCGGCCAGCCCCGCGCTCGGCAGACCCAGCGCCCTCGCGGGGTTGATCGAGGCCTGACGGACCACGGCCAGCAGCGCTTCGTCGCGGGCAAGTCGGCTTTCCGCGACCGCGAACCTGAATTGGCGGTCCATCGTCGCGGTGCTGCTCGCGATGATGTCCGTTCCGGCCACGCGAGCCACTCCGCCCACGACGTCGACCTCCAATGCCCCCAGGGAGTAGCGGCCGTCGGCCATGCCGGCGGCGGCCATCGCGTCGGTCACCAGCGACACGCGGTCGGGTCCCACGCTGCGGCTGACGAGCCGGTACAGCGCGGGGTCCACGTGCACGCCGTCCGTGATCAGCTCGACGGTCACCCGGGGGTCTTCGAGCAGCGCGACCGCCGGACCCGGGTCCCGATGATGGATGGGGCGCATCGCATTGAAGAGGTGGGTGCCGACCGACGCGCCCGCCTCGATCGCCGCACGCGTCTGCTCGTACGTCGCGTCGGTGTGGCCCACCGCGGCGACGATCCCGGCGTCGATGATCCGCGTGACCGCTTCCAGAGCGCCTGCGCGTTCCGGCGCGAGGGTGATCATCCGGATCGCCCCACCGCCCTCGGCAAGAAGACGGTCGAGTTCGTCCGGATCGGGGTCACGCAGCTGCGACGGATCGTGGGCACCACACCGCCCCGCGGCCAGCCACGGACCTTCCAGGTGAATCCCTGCGATCGCGCCGCGACGCACGTCGTTGGACAGCTCGGCGACCTGACGTAACAAATCGTCAGGGCCCGCGCTGACAAGCGACGCCACCAAGCTCGTCGTGCCGTGACGAAGGTGCAGGCTTAGCGCGGCCGCGGTGCCGCCGGAGGAAAAGCTCCCTCCACCTCCGCCGTGCACGTGGGTGTCGACGAACCCCGGCACCACCGTCGCAGCGCCGAACGCTCTATCGGCGAGGCGCGGTGATGTGCCCGATCCGATAGCAGCGACGACCCCCGCCGCACTCTCAATCCACCCCGGCCGCAACAGTTTTGAGCCGGTGAGGACAGCGTCGGCGGTTATCAACATCGGCGGCCTCAGATGCCCTGCCAATGCGGCTTGCCGCGGTAGGTCTCGCGGTAATACTCGCTGAGCATGAGCAGTTGTGCCGCGGCATCATCCAGCAGCGCGGTGACATGAGGGTGGTGCTGGAGGATGGTCGCCGGCCAGCGTGCGCTCACCGGCCCTTCGACCAACTGATGCACGGCCTCCGCCTTGTGGTCACCGATCGCCACGATGACCACGTGCCTGGCGTCCATGATGGTCGCGAGGCCTTGGGTCAAGCAGTGGGTGGGGACGAGGTCGACGTCGTCGTCGAAGAAGCGAGCGTTGTCGCGGCGGGTCTGCAGCGTCAGCGTCTTGATCCGCGTGCGGGAGGCAAGCGACGAGCCGGGCTCGTTGAAACCGATGTGCCCGTCGGTGCCGATGCCCAGGATCTGCAGATCCACACCCCCGGCGTCGGTGATCGCACTCTCGTACGCCGCGCACATCGCGGGGATGTCCGCCGCAAGCCCGTCTGGGCCCCATACCGCTCCGGGCGCGAAATCGACCCTGGAGACGAACTCTGCGTGGATGACATTGCGGTACCGCTGAGGGTGGTCGACGGGCAGGCCGACGTACTCGTCGAGCGTGAAACCGCGGGCCCGCCGGAACGAGACCAGTCCTGCCTCGCAGCGGGAGGACAATTCGTCGTAGATCGCCAGCGGCGACGATCCGGTGGCCAGTCCGAGAACCGCAGTGGGCTTGCGGTCAAGCAGGACACCAACCGCATCGGCCGCGACGCGCGCGATCTCGCGTGAGTCGGGCAGAATGACGACTTCCATCTACTTGTTCGCCGCGAAAAGAGTTGCCCCGGCGGCGATATCATCGCCAGCTGTCGCTGTATCGGCGACGTTTGCCGGGTCACTTTCGTCCATAACCACCACGGGGACAATGGGATTGAACCCTGCTGCCTCGATTGCAGGAACGTCGTACGTGATCACGACGTGGCCTGCTGTCACGGTGTCGCCCTCGGCGACGTGGGCGGTGAAACCCTGGCCGTCGAGCCGGACGGTATCAAGACCGAGATGGACGAGCACACCCACGTTCTCCGGGGTCATGACGACATAGGCGTGCGGGAGCAGCTTCAGGATCTTGCCGCTCACCGGTGCCACCGCGTCGACGACCTCGCGCCGAGGGTCGATCGCCGCGCCGTATCCGACTATGCCCTGCGAGAAGACAGGATCTGGCACATCGGCCAGTCGCACCGCGCGGCCCGCGACAGGGGCGAGGACCTGCGTCGTACTCACGTCCACAGGATAGAGAGTCGGTGGCAAAGTGAGGCGAAGTCGCTGATGTGCTGGCTAAGCTTCCGCTCAGCTTGCGACGGGGAACCGTCCGCACCACAGGAAGGTCCGCGAAATGAGCGAATCGGCGAAACCTGCAGGGACGACAGCAAAGTCGGGTGTTCGGATCCCCGGCTTCGCGCAGTTGCAGCGCCTTGGCAAGAGCCTGATGTTGCCGATCGCCGTACTCCCCGCAGCGGGCATTCTGCTGCGGCTGGGCCAAGACGACCTCCTCGGCGGGATCCACACGCCGGTCATCGGGCCGTTCTTCGCGGCGATGAGCGCCGCCGGTGGCGCCCTCTTCGAGAACCTCGGTCTGCTATTTGCGGTCGGTGTCGCCATCGGGTTTGCCAGAAAGGCCGACGGATCGACCGCGCTGTCAGCGGTGGTGGGCTATCTGGTGATGGCCGCTGTGTTCAAGACCATGTCGCCCGTCGTTCTCGCCGGCCAGGTGGGCAAATCCGGCGAGCCAGCCGTCATCGACTACAGCGTGTTCGGCGGCATCGTGATCGGCCTGGTCACGGCGGTGCTCTTCGACCGCTATCACACCATCAAGTTGCCGTCGTGGCTCGGCTTCTTCGGCGGCAGGCGCTTCGTGCCGATCATCGTGTCGCTGGCGAGCCTGTTCATCGCGTTTGCGATGAGCTACTTCTATCCCCTCTTCAACAGCGGGTTGAACGGGCTCGGGGCATTCATCGGCGGCTCGGGAGCGCTGGGCGCGTTCGTCTACGGGTTCATCAACCGCATGCTCATTCCGGTCGGACTACACCACATCGTGAATACATACGTGTGGTGGATCTACGGAAGCTACCCGGCTCCGGACGGCAAGATCGCCCACGGCGATATCGGGCGGTTCACGGCAGGCGACCCGACGGGCGGCGCGTTCACCGCCGGGTTCTACCCGATTCTGATGTTCGGCCTGCCGGCCGCGGCGCTGGCGATGATCCAGGTAGCCAACAGGCGCCAGAAGAAGCTCGCCTTCGGAATCCTCTCCGCGGCAGCGCTTACCGCGTTCGTCACGGGGGTGACGGAGCCGCTCGAGTTCGCGTTCATGTTCGTGGCGTTCCCGCTCTACATCGTCCACGCGCTGCTCACCGGGGTGTCCCTTGCCGTCGCGTATCTGCTCGGCATCCACCTGGGCTTCTCGTTCTCGGCGGGGCTGATAGACCTGCTTCTCTACGGCAACGCGCCTGCGGCAAAGAACATCCTGTATCTGATCGTCATGGGCGTCGTCACGTTCGCGATCTATTACTTCCTGTTCCGGTTCGCAATCACGAAGTGGAACATGAGAACTCCCGGGCGTGAGCCGGAGGAAGAATTCGAGGCCGAGCAAGAAGCAAACCTCAGCGAGGGTGAGGACTCAGCGACGTCCGTCGCACCCGGCACCGCCACCAGCACACTGGCCGCACCCTCGCAGGTACGAGCCGACACTCGTGCCGAACAGGTCATCTCGGCATTCGGCGGCCGGGAGAACCTCGTCAACGTCGACGCCTGCATCACTCGGCTTCGCGTGGAGGTCGCCGACAAGACCAAGGTGGATCAGGGGCGCCTACGCAGGCTCGGTGCCGCAGGGGTGATCGAGGTTGGCAACAGTGTCCAAGCGGTGTTCGGCACGCAGGCAGAAGCCCTGAAGAACGACATCCACGAGATTCTTTGATGCGATCACTGACTGTGGTCGGAAACCGAAGCAGCGCAGCAAGTTACGCCGCCGGACAGGAACAGGCGCCGCGCGCATTGCGCGCCGCGGGCCTGGTCGATGCCCTGCGTGGGGCACCTCGCGAGGTGCTCGACGCCGGCGATTCTCCGATGCAAGTGTGGCGTCCAGATCGTGCTCAGCCCTTTGTGCAGAACTTGTTTGACGTCGTCGAGAACCTGACATTCCTGCGGACCCGCCTGGCCGAGATCCTGTCAAGTGACACGGACGTGCTGGTCGTGGGCGGCAACTGCACCGGCGCGCTGGCATGTTGTGCGGCGTTACGCGACGCGACCGACGTGATGCCTGCCGTTCTCTACTTCGACAGGCACCTGGACTGCAATACCGCGGCCTCCACCACCGATGGCGCGCTGGACTGGGAATGGCGCACGCGTTCGACCTTCCCACCGCGGCGGGTTCTCTGGTCCAGTGCCTAGGTCCGCGTCCCTTGCTGACACCAGACCACGTGGCGTTTCTTGGAGTCGACCTCGATTTGGCGACGGACTGGGAGCGAGAGCACGTCGTGGAGCTCGAGCTGTACACAGTGACGTCGGCCGAGCTCGCCGACTCGCCCGCCGAGGTCGTGCGGGCCGCCATGGCCTGGCTGCCCGCCTCGCCGCTGGTGGTACACGTCGACGTCGACGTGCTGGACTTCACCGACGCACCGCTTGCCGAGAACACCGACGGCCGCAACACCGGGCCGTCGCTCGACGCGCTGCAGGTGGCGCTCGAAGTCGCCCAGCGACAAGGGAATCCGCGCATCCTGTCGGTGGCCGAAATCAACCCCACCAGGTCAGCCGGCGACCCGGAGGCCCTGCCCCGATTTGTGTCCACACTGGCGGCCGTCCTCGCGGGTTGACCATCCATCGGACATGGGCTTGCATGGTCAACGTGACACCCGCGCCGAAGCGTCCGAAGCAGCTCGACTCCCCGCTGCTGCCCATCTTCTTCAAATACTCCAGCCGTGTGCAGACATGGGTCTACCAGAAGACAAAGGGCAGGATCGGCGGCAAGTGGAGAGTCGGTGCCGGGTTCCGGAAACCGGTGCCGACCCTGCTGCTCGAACACGTGGGCCGCAAGTCCGGCAAGCGGTTCACGATCCCGCTGTGCTTCATGGCAGACGGGCCCGACGTCGTCATCGTCGCGTCGCAGGGCGGGCGGGCGGAAAACCCGCAGTGGTACCGCAATCTCGTCGCCCACCCCGACTGCCACATCCAGATCGGCGCAGATCGGCGCGCGGTGCATGCAGTGACCGCGTCGCCCGAGCAGCGCAAGGCGCTGTGGCCACGGCTGGTCGATGTCTACGCGGACTTCGACACGTACCAGAGCTGGACGGAGCGGGAGATCCCGGTCATCATCTTGGAGCCGCGGCAGGACACCTCAATCTAGTCCTGGTATGAGCCGTCGCAAGCTGCCGGTCAGCGACCGCGGAGTGCGATCAGGATCCACCAACTCGCTCTCCGCCAGTGGGCCGGCCTCACCGGCCACTGTCCGACTCGTGAACCGTCGCAACGTCTTACCGTCACCGCGCAGCGTCTCGACCGCGTCGAGAAGCGATTTACCTCCCCCTATCGTCTGCTCGAACTGATCGATCGAGACGCCGAGGTGTTCAGACACCAGTCGATCGCGTACCGCCGTGATCGCCCGCTGAATATCATCGTGTGCTTGCCCATCCGGATCCGCCTCGACCGCGAGATCGCATTCGCTGTCGAAGCCCATCGACCGGTTGTTGAAGTTCGATGACCCGATGCGCAACAGACGATCGTCGACGACAAGCACCTTCGAATGAACGTAGATGGATGACCCGCCGTCGGTCACCGGCCAGTAAACGCCCAACCGATGGTGTTCGTCTGCATCCCACAACTCGTGGATCAGCCGGTGGCGTGCACTGTCCATCGCCTCCTGTTCGAGGCGGTTGTTGCCTCTGCGCGGAAGGACAATGACGATCTCGGGCCCGTCGGGTTCGTGGAGTCGAGCGGCCAGCGCCTCCACCACATTCCGTGCCGCCAGATATTGGTTTTCCATGTAGATGCTGCGACGTGCCGCGGCGATGCCCGCAAGGTTGAGTGCCTCCACCTCGCGAACCTCCTTGCGGTGGTTGTGCTCCGGGAAAGTTCTCGCGATGCCGATGTCGACGCCCCGCAAGATCGGCTCCAAGCCAGACGGCCAGTGGGCATCGGCGGGATCGACCGGGGCCAGCGTTTGACCAGTCGCGGTCTGCCATCTGTCGCGACTCAGCTCGGCGAGGGCGCCGGCCGCGGAGCCGTCCACCGCCGCAGCGACATCGTGCCGAGGTCCGTAACTGCGACCGAGTGTCCGGCGAAACCGGTTGTTGTGTCTGTGTTCTGTGGTGTCCCAGCGATCGGACGTGAGGTCGATGCCGCCGCAGAACGCCAGGGCATCGTCGATCACCACGATCTTCTGGTGATGGACGGCGCCGGTCGGGTGGGCGCCGTCGACGGCGAAGCGGATCCGCTTGCCGCTGAGCCGATTCAGGATCGGCACGGGCGTCAGGTACCAGACGTCATCGAATGCCGGGAGAAGGCGGAGATTGGACCTCAGCAGGTAGATCTGCAGAGTTGGTCGTTGCCGCAGCAGCCAATAGAGGAAGAGGCCGAACTGGTTGGGCCCGGGCAGTGTCTTGACGCGTCGTTCGAAGGTTGTCCTGGCGTCGAAATCCCAGCCGACAAGCACGATCCGGTGGGTGGCATTCAGCATCGCCGCCTTCACGTACCGAAAGTAGTCGGCCGCGTCGACGATGCAGGCCATCTGGTCGGCGCGTTCGACGCGCCAGCAGGTCTGGCCAGGGACCAGCAGGCGATCGTCGACCATGTGAAGCCCTGTGCGACTTACGCGACTCGCCTGGACATAGCGCTGTGTCTATCACACCGCTGCTATCCCGACGGTCTTCACGGCCTCGGCGATGATGCCGACGACACGGTGGTGGGGTCCATCGATTTTGACCGGCTCAACGATCGGGTTACTTGCACAGCTCGGCGATGCGCGTGTTTGCGGCGTCACCGTCGCGCAGGCGCGCAGCCTGGGCTGGATCGTCGTTGCCGACCCCAGCCCATGCGTTCAACGCGATCTCCTGCAGGTCGTCGGCGAAGCCACGCACGGCGCCGGCCAACGGCTCCGGGGTCGCGGGCTCAAGACGATCCAATAGCAGCGTTCCACCACTGAACATTGCAGCGCGCGCGTTCGCGGCGATCGCCTGCGCCGCAACTGGATTGTCGCCCGGATTGACATGGGTTTGCAGCGCGACCGCGGTGCGCACTGTTTTGAACGCGGTGCAGGCGCGCGTTTTCGCGTCAGCCACCTGCTGAGCGCTAGGGGCGCTCGGGGCGCTGGGATCGCTGGGAGTGCTCGCAGGCCGCGGGTGCATCAGCGCCCACACCGCGACGCCGACGGCGCCCACGCTGATCACCGTCGCCGCCACAGGCAGCACCCATCGTGAAAACCGGCCCGGGCCGGGCGCTTTCGATCGCACGTTCAAACTGCCTGGCTGATATTCGCGCGGCTCCGACACGCGCACCATCGTAACGACGGCAGATCAGACGCGGCTTCAGCGTCAGCCGTAACGCCCACCGACGTCATAGAGCACTATGGGACGCGTGGATCTTTCCAAGTGCACCGCCCTGGTCACCGGCGCCAACCGAGGCCTCGGCAAGAAATTCGTCATCGAACTACTACGACGCGGCGCGACGGTGTATGCCGGGGCGCGCAATCCCGACTCGATCGACGTCGACGGCGTCACCCCACTGGCCATCGATGTCACCGACCCTGCCTCGGTGGCCGCAGCCGCGGCGCGTGCGCAAGACGTGACGCTTCTGGTGAACAATGCGGGAATGTCCAACGGAACCAATTTATTGACAAGCGATCTCGCGGATGTCCGCCAGGAATTCGATACCAACGTCTTTGGCGTTCTCACGGTGACACGAGCGTTCGCACCCGTCATCGAGGGCAACGGTGGCGGCGCCATCCTCAACATCCTGTCGGTGCTGTCCTGGGTGAGCATGCCGCTCCTCGGCGGTTACTGCGCGTCCAAGGCCGCCGCGTGGTCGGCGACCAACGCTCTGCGGGTCGAGCTGGCGGATCGCGGCATCCATGTCACGGGTCTGCACGTCGGCCTGATGGAGACCGACATGACCGAGGGGATGGACGCACCGAAGTCGGACCCCGCTGATGTCGCCGCGCAAGCGCTCGACGGTGTCGCTTCCGGCGCTTTCGAAGTGGTTGCCGACGACCTGAGCCGCCGGACTCAAGCCGCGCTGTCCGGTGGAGTTGCCGTGCTCTACCCGCAGCTCAAGCAGTAACGGCCTCGATGTTGACGCGCAGCCAGCGCTCGAGCGCCAGCAACGACTGCGCGTTGTTGTGCGCGATATCGCGGCGCCCCGCGGAAAACGCGGCCACCACAAGGTAGAGGCCCACAAGGACCACCCCGATCGCAATTTCGCGCCGAGGCGACGTGTGCGTCCGCTTGGCCGGTGCCGGGCTCACAACACATATATAAGCCCGCGGCTGCCGTATGGGAACCCGGCGGCACAGGTCGCACGATTATCCGTGCGACACAGGCGTCCCGTTCCAATTCGCCAGCGTCCAGCCGTCGGTGGGATTGCCCGTCACCACGACGTGAGCGGTGTTGGGCAGAACGGTGTCGGGCGGTGCCATCTTGCGGTTCTTCACGTTGATCAACACCCAGTACTGGATCGCCAGACCGTGGGAGAACACGATGGGATTGGTTTCGCCGGTGCGGTAGATCGTGTTCATTGCGTCGTTGAACCGGGCCGCGAACTCGTGGCCGTTGATCGCCCCGGGGATGCGGGCGCCGAGGTCACCCTTGAGCCACACACCTGGAGCCGGATACACGGGCGCATCATTGACCGACAGGCCTTCGTTGGAGCCGGCTTCGATCTCGCGAAGACCGGGTAACACCGTGATCGCCTCATGGAGCGCCTCCGACATCGGGGCTGCCGTCTCCTGTGTGCGGACCATGTTCGAGGCGTAGATCCCGTCGTAATGGTTGACGCTCAGATCGTCGACGACCTTCTGTGCCTGCTGGTTACCCTGCTCTGTCAGATCAGGCCCGGGTACAGCGGTGTCGATGATGCCCGCCGCGTTCGCCGCGGACTGCCCGTGACGCACGAAGGTCAGGACGATGGTGTGATGATCGCCGGCGTGCGCGATTGGTACGGCGACCAGCGCCCAGACTGTCAACGCGATGGTGGCCAGGATTGCGCGTGCAGTTCGCGCCACGCCACTGCTGCGGCGCACGGCAGTTGGCATCGTCCCCCCTCGAACGTTTCCTGGCGGTCAACTTACTCAGCCGCTGCTGTGGCGCAACTTCTGCGGATCGCGCTGTTAGCGGCCCGCGTTGCGAGCGAGTTCGATTGCGGACTGGTTGCTGAAGTGTCCTGCTCCGGGATCCCCGCGCCCGCAGGAGCCGTCGGACTCGCCGGGACGTTTGATCCACAGGTACGCGTCGGCGTGGGCGCCCGCGGTTTCCGTGGTGGGCGGGGCGCCCAACGCTCGGCCGCCGGGGTTGCACCAGTTGAGCGGGCCGTCGGGCGCCGGTCCGGCGCCGTTGCGCGATGTGTCGACGACGTAGTGCGATCCGTTGGTGAGCCCCGAAATCGCTTCGCCGTAGCCGATTTCCTCATCGGTGGTGAAGAAGTTCGCCGTGTTGACGCTGAAACCCCTCGCGTGGTCAATCCCTGCCTGATTAAGGCGGTTGGCCATTTCGCCGGCGCTGACCCAGCGCGAATGTCCGGCGTCGACGTACACCGCCGCCGCCGGATCGCGGGTCAGCGTGTCGACGGCATAGCGCACCAGGTCGTAGCGTTCCTGTCGCTGGCCAGGCGACAGGCAGTCAGCCATGGCGAGCGCATCGGGCTCGAGGATGACCGCCGCCGGCGAGGAGCCGAGGCCCGCAGCGACTCCGTCGATCCACCCGCGATAGTCGGCGGCCGTCGCGAAACCACCCGCCGCGAAGCTGCCGCAGTCGCGATGCGGGATTCCATAAAGAGTGAACACCGGCATGGCGCCGGCGGCCTGCGCCCCGCCGGCGTACGTGGCCACCGTGTCGGCAGAGGATCCCGGGACGATCCAGAACGCCTGCGGTGTGTTGGCGACGGCGGTCAACTGCGCGCTCGGCGGGTCGGCGCTCTGTGAGGCGCGCATGGCCGCCGACGTGGGATTGACATAGAAAGGCATGCCGGCCAACGGATTTACCTCGTCGGCCAGGCGCACCGCCGGCGCGGGGCCGACCTGCACCTCGGAACACACCAGGGCGGCGACGGCCGCAACAGCCAGGAACGGGGAAATCCACCGCGCGACTGCGCGAGCAGGTGAGGACATCACCCCGAGAAATTAGCGCCACGACGCCCCGAGCGCCAATCCCCGAACTGCCGGGGAGGCGGGGTCTGCTTCCTGCGGCTGTTAGCGTGGCGGCGGTGAAACCCTCCCGTACGTCTGCGTCCATCGCGCTCGCGGCATCTGCTGCGACGTTCGTCCTCACGCTCGCCGCGTGCAGTTCTGACGGCGATAAGGCGCCGACGAGCTCGTCGTCGGCCCCGGCGAAACTGGCGTCGACTTCAGCACCTCAGGCGCCCGCGCCCGCGAGCCAGTGCCCAACGTCGCCCCCGGCCAGCGGCGGCACACCCGAGTGGACGCTGAACGGGAGCACCGGCAACGTCGCGGTCATTGGATCGACGGACACGACTGCACCCGAGGTCAAGGTGAGCGCTCCGTTCAGCGTCGCCGAGACCCAGGTCCACACGCTGCATGCCGGTGACGGGGCCGTCGTCGCGAACACGGCGACGGTTTCGGTCTGCTACATGGGCGTCAACGGACGCGACGGGACTGTGTTCGACAGCAGCTACGAGCGGGGTGCCCCCGAGCAATTCCCGTTGGGCGGGGTGGTGCCGGGCTTCCAGAAGGCCATCGCGGGACAGAAGGTCGGCTCGACGGTCGCTGTCGCGATGGTTCCTGCCGATGGATACCCCGCGGGTGAGCCCAGGGCAGGAATCCAGAAGGGCGACACGCTGGTCTTCGCGCTCAAGATCCTCAGCGCGTCGGCTTAATTCGCAAGGTCGCCGTTGATGTAGCGCTGCAGGTTCGCGAATTGCTCCGGCCCCCGCGCGTTAGTGTGCTGTGGCGGTCTCAGCGAACAGGCCGACGGAAGAGTTGAGCTAGTACATGACCACAGCAGCAGAAGCGCCGGCGCTCGAATCGCGGGTCGGCCACTACTACCAGATGGATGGCACCTACCTGGTTGGCCGGGAGAAGGTCCGCGAGTACGCCCGCGCGGTGCAGGACTATCACCCGGCGCACTGGGACGTCGCCGCCGCCGCAGAGCTGGGTTACTCGGGCCTGATCGCACCGCTGACGTTCACGTCGACGCCGGGCATGGCCTGCAATCGCCGCATGTTCGAATCGATCGTCGTCGGGTACGACACCTACCTGCAGACGGAGGAAATCTTCGAGCAGCACCGCCCGATCGTGGAAGGTGACGAACTGCATGTCGACGTCGAACTCTCGTCGGTGCGCAGGACGGCCGGCAGGGATTTCATCACCGTCACCAACACCTTCACCGACACCGCCGGGGAGCGGGTGCACACCTTGCACACCACCGTCGTCGGAGTCACCGCAGACGACATCGACGAGGGGGTGAAGACGGCAGTCCAGAACGCGATGATGCACGACGTGAACATCCTTGACATTGGCGGATCCGGCCCTGTCTACGAGAAGACGGTGCGCCCCGAGGGCGAGGTTCGGATCGCCGAGGGAGGCGCCACCCGCACGCCGGGGACGCCGTCCTTCGATGACGTGAAGGTCGGCGACGAGCTACCCGTGCATCATGCCCGCCTGTCCCGCGGCGACCTGGTGAACTACGCCGGCGTGGCCGGCGACGCCAACCCGATTCACTGGGACGAGGACATCGCCAAGCTGGCCGGGCTGCCCGACGTGATCGCCCACGGAATGCTCACGATGGGGGTGGGCGCCGGATTCGCGTCTGCATGGTCGGGCGATCCTGGCGCGGTGACCCGTTACGCGGTGCGGCTGTCCCAGCCCGCGATCGTGTCGGCCACCGAGGGAGCTGATATCGAGTTCAGCGGCCGCATCAAGTCGCTGGACCCCGAGACCCGCAGCGGCGTCGTCATCGTCGCCGCGAAGTCCGGCGGCCAAAAGATCTTCGGCATGGCGACGTTGAACATCCGCTTTCGCTGACCTACTTGCTCTGGTCGGATCCGCAGACCACTTGATCCGCCCGTGATCACCGCCACCTTGCCGTCGAGCTTTCCCATAATTACTTCCTTCTCGCGATTACCTGGCTGGCGAAGTCAAGCATCTGGTCAAGGCTGGGGAACATTGCGAAGACATCCAAGACCGCCTCATCAATGCCGGACCCGGCGAGGCGCTGGAGCTTATCGGCAACCGTGTCGACGGACATGCCCGGTTCGAGGTTGATCCGCATGGCGGTTTTCAGCGCGTCAGGATCGCGGCCGGCGTCCTGCGCCGTACGGCGCGCAATTGACCACAAGCGATCGGAGTCCTGCAGCCCCTCGACCCCGAGCCAGCCGGTGCCGCTGCGGCCGACCCGGCGCATCGCGGCCTCGCTGGCACCGCCGATCCAGAGGGGCGGACCGCCAGCCTGGACCGGGCGCAGGTCGGCATGAACCGGCGGCAAGGAGATGAACTCGCTGTCCCAGGACACTGGGGTGGTCGTCCACCACTGGTGCAGGAACGCCAGCAGGTCATCGAGCATCTTCCCGCGCCGGCGCCAGTCCGCACCGCGGGCGATGTCGAATTCGTCCTTCATCCACCCGACTCCCACGCCAACGTCAAGGCGGCCGTCGCTGAGCACGTCGAGCGTGGTCAGGAGCCGGGCTAGGTGCGTCGGCTCGTAGTAGAACGTGCTGAGGGTGCTGGAGTTCAGCCGCACCCGGCTAGTCGCCGTCGCGGCGACCGTCCACAGCAGCACCGGATCGAGGTAACGGGTCATCTGCGGCGGGTAGGGCTGTTCCTTGCCCGGATAGGTGGTGTGCATCTCGACCGGCGTGACCAGTCGATCGCCGACCCACAGCGTGTCGTAGCCAAGATCCTCCAGTCCGCGGCAGAACGCGCTCAGACCAGCGGCGCTGCTGACAGCAGGCCCAACAAAGGGAATTACGAAACCAAGCTTCATCAGGAGAATCCTCTCCGGGGAGCCGATCGTCGGCCGACACTGACATCTGGAATTTGCGAATAATTTCGGTAACTGTCAACTACTACGAGGGGCACTGTTCGTTCACCGCTCGGGCCGGCGGCGGTGCGGCTCAGCCGGGGACGGTGACACCGAGGGCGAAGTCGAGGTTGCCCACCCCGTGTTGGGCGAGACCCACCGCGACCAGGCCCATTCCTTCCAGGTAGTGCGCCATGTTCAAGCCGCCGACGTCAAGCGGGCGCAGCTTGAGCGTCTTGATGAACTCCGCCACGCCCGCCTTGGCGGGCTCGTCGTCGCCGGCGACGAAGACGTCGAGCGGCTGGCCCTTGGCCAGGACGACTTGAAAGACGGTGTTGAATGCCTTCACCACGCGGGCGCTGTCGGGGGCCGCCTCGGCAACTTGCTGTGCGATCGAGGTGCCATCGGGGATGGCGAGCCCGTCGCCCGCGGAATTGAAGGGGTTGCAGATGTCGACGACGACCTTGCCCGCCAAGGCGTTTCCGTACTGGGCGACGACCGGAACGACACTGGCGTATAGCAGGGCCACGACGACTATGTCGCCGGCCGGGACGGCGCCGAACTCTCCCGTTGTGGTGCTGCCGCCGAGAGTCTTGGCCAGGTCGGCGGCCTTGGACTGATCACGGCCGATGATTTCGACGGTGTTGCCGCCTGCTATCGCCAGCGTGCCGATGGCGCGGGCCATGTTGCCGGTGCCGATGATGCTGATGTTGCTCATGAGATGTCCTTATCTTGATGATTGACGGTTGAAGGTTGACTCCTCCACGCAATCCGGATTTATCGATGATTCAACTAATCGAGGAAGTGTGGCGGTGGCTGGAACCGAACTGGCTGAACCGCGTGCCGTGCCTGGCGGGCCGGGCGCTCGGCACGGCGTTCGGGTCGTTACTCCTCGTTCGTGCGCAATTCCCAGGGCTGCTGGCCGAGTGCATCTGCGAGGTGGCCCTGCATCTGGACGCCGGCCGGCAGCGGGCGCCACCATATGGTCACCTCGGCGATCTTGCCGTCCGCGTCGAGCAGGATGTAGTCCATCCCGTTGACCACGGTGTCTTCGATTTGCAGCCGGAAGTAAGCGGCGTGGTGCGTCTCGCCGGTGAGGACTTCCTTGTACTTGAGGTCGGCCGCCCGGCCGATCCCTCGCATGGCTTCCAGGACTGCCTCGCGGCCGGTGACTGGCTCGTCGCTGAGCGGGCCGTACATGACCACGTCCTCGGCGAGGATGCTGGAAAGGGCGTCGTTGTCTGCGCCGCCGTGCATGGTGTCGACGAAGGATTGCACGGTGTCGCGGTGCGGGGCGAAGGTGGTCATGGTTACTCCTCGTGTGCTTTGTTGCTCGTGGTGTGTGACCTGGTCGGTGCGCCCACCGGCAAGGGTTGAGTCGGTGTGTGCCCAATTCATCGAGGTGGGACGTCGTTGTCGGCGTACATGCCGGTGTCTCCCACTTAGATCACTGTGGTGCCGCCGTCGACCACCAGCTCCTGGCCATTGACGTAGCTCGAGTCGTCGGAGGCGAGGAACAACGCGGCTGACGCAATCTCCTCGGGGCGGCCCATCTCTCGCCGCGGGATCACGGACTCGAACTGCGCCTTGGCCTCCTCGTCCATCACTTCGGCCAACATCGGCGAGGCGACCTGGCCGGGGGTCAGTACGTTCACTCGGATCTTCCTGTCCCTCAACTCCGACACCCACACCCGTGCGTAGGCGGGCAGCACGGCCTTGCTTCCCGCGTACACACTCCAATTGGGGTAGCCCCTCAGCGAAGCGTTCGACCCGGTCATGAAGATCGAGCCACCATCGTTGAACAGCGGCAACGCCTTCTGCACCGTGAACAGCGTGCCGCGCGCGTTCAGCCCGAAGGCGGCGTCGAAGTCCTCCTCGGTGATCTCGCCGAGCTTGTTCTGCGCGCCCGTCCCGGCGCTTGCCCACAACACGTCGATCGCGCCCTTTTCC
>NZ_JAVHWM010000156.1:0-44998 GCF_032159765.1 Mycobacterium sp.
GAGGGCAACACGGCGTTCCTCAACGTCTTCAACGTCGACAAGACCACCGGCATCTGCCCGTCGCCCATCGCGTTCGTCGAATACGACGGCGACAGCGGCGAACCGCTGCGCGGCGGCGACGGCCGGGTCCGCAAGGTCAAGACCGGAGAGCCCGGGCTGCTGCTGAGCAAGGTCAGCAACTTCCAGCCCTTCGACGGCTACACGGACAAGGCCGCCAGCGAGAAGAAGCTCATCCGCGATGCCTTCAAGGACGGCGACGTCTGGTTCAACACCGGCGACCTGATGCGCTCCCAAGGATTCGGCCATGCGGCGTTCGCCGACCGGCTCGGCGACACCTTCCGATGGAAGGGCGAGAATGTCGCCACCACCCAGGTCGAACACGCGGTGGCACGCGACAGCAACGTCGACGACTGCACTGTCTACGGGGTGGAGGTAGAAGGCGAAGGCGGGAAGGCAGGCATGGCGGCGGTGCAGTTGAAGGACGGCGCGGATTTCGACGGCAAGGCGCTGGCCAAGGCCGTCTACGAGAACCTGCCGCCGTACGCGATGCCGCTGTTCGTGCGGGTGGTCGATCAGCTGGAGAAGACGTCGACCCACAAGACCAAGAAGGTCGACCTGGCCAAGCAGGGTTACAGCGAGGACGTCGAGGACCCGATCTACGTGCTGAAAGGCCGTAACGAGGGCTACGTCGAGTATTACGACGAATTCCCCGACGAGGTGAAGAGCGGGAAGGCGCCGAAGAACAAGTAGGCGGCCCCGCTCACCTCTCCCCGCGAGCAGACGCAGAATCGCACGGTTTCGCCCCGGGTAACGCGATTCTCTGTCTGCTCGCGGGATAGGGCACCCTGGTGAGGTGGAGTCGACGTTCTGCGGCAGGCCCGTGGCCGGCGACCGGGCGCTGATCATGGCGATCGTCAACCGCACACCCGACTCGTTTTACGACCGCGGCGCCACGTTCACCGACGACGCCGCCAAGGAGGCAGTGCACCGCGCGATCGGTGAGGGCGCCGACGTGATCGACGTCGGCGGCGTCAAGGCCGGGCCCGGCGACGTTGTGGATGCCGACGAGGAAATCGCCCGAGTTGTGCCGTTCATCGAGTGGGTCCGTGGCGCATACCCGCAGCAGCTGATCAGCGTCGACACCTGGCGCGCCACGGTGGCCAAGCAGGCGTGTGCGGCCGGCGCCGACCTGATCAACGACACCTGGGGCGGCGCCGATCCCGGATTACCGCAGGTAGCCGCCGAGTTCGGCGCCGGCCTGGTGTGCTCGCACACCGGTGGCGCTGCGCCGCGCACCAGGCCGTTCCGGGTCAGCTACGGCCACACCGTGCACGGCGTCGTCGACGACGTGATCGCGGAGGTGACGGCAGCCGCGGAGCGGGCGGTGGCCGCGGGTGTAGCCAAAGACCGCATCTTGATCGATCCGACCCACGATTTCGGCAAGAACACCTTCCACGGGCTCGCTTTGTTGCGTCACGCAGAAGATCTTGTTAATACCGGATGGCCTGTGCTGATGGCCCTGAGCAACAAAGATTTCATCGGGGAAACTCTGGGTGTGGATCTGACAGAGCGCCTGGAAGGAACACTTGCCGCCACCGCCGTCGTTGCAATGGCAGGTGTTCGGATGTTCCGGGTGCATGAGGTCGGACACACTCGGCGCGTCCTGGACATGGTCGCGTCGATCCAGGGTGTGCGCTCTCCCACGCGCACGGTGAGGGGACTGGCATGACGACTGCACCTGACCTGACCGAAATCATCACCGAACGATGGATGGCCGAACGTAGCTGGAGTCGGCCCAACTGGACTATTGCCGAGCTGGAGGCCGCGAAGAAAGGCCGGAGAGTCTCTGTCGTGCTGCCAGCGCTGAACGAGGAAGAAACCGTCGCCTCCGTCGTGGGCACCATCGAGCCGATGCTCGGCGGCCTGGTCGACGAGCTCGTCGTCCTCGACTCGGGCTCCACCGACGACACCGCGATCCGAGCGCTCGCTGCGGGCGCCCGGGTGATCAACCGCGAGCAGGCGCTGCCTGAACTGGCACCGCAACCTGGCAAGGGGGAGGCGCTGTGGCGGTCGCTCGCGGCCACCACGGGCGACGTGATCGCGTTCATCGACTCAGACTTGATCGACCCTGACCCGATGTTCGTGCCCAACCTGATCGGGCCGTTGCTCACCTGCGACGGCGTTCACCTGGTCAAGGGCTTCTACCGCAGGCCGCTGATGGTGAGCGGTCGCGAGGACGCCAACGGCGGCGGCAGGGTGACGCAGCTGGTCGCCCGGCCGCTGCTTGCCGCGCTGCGGCCCGAACTGTCGTGTCTGCTGCAGCCGCTCGGCGGCGAATACGCGGGCAGCCGCGAGCTTCTGACTTCGGTGCCATTTGCGCCCGGCTACGGCGTCGAGATCGGGCTGCTCATCGACACCTACGACCGGCTGGGCCTCGACGCGATCGCACAGGTCAATCTTGGCGTGCGGGCGCACCGCAATCGTCCTCTGACCGAGCTGAGCGCGATGAGCCGCCAGGTGATCGCGACCCTGTTGTCCCGGTGTGGAGTCCTCGACTCCGGGGTGGGGCTGACTCAATTCTTCGCCGACGGCGCCGACTTCACCGCGCTCGTATCGGAGGTCTCGCTTGACGACAGACCGCCGATGAACACGCTGCGGTAGCCCGTCAGGCAGGATCACAGTCGTGACACTGATCCTGCTCTACATCGTGGTGTTGACGATCGTTGCGGCTCTGCTGTTCATCATTGCGAGCGCGGTCTTCGGCCGCGGCGAACCGCTTCCGCCGCTGCCGCGCGCCACCACCGCGACCACGCTGCCCGAATCCGGGGTGACGGGCGCCGATGTGGACGCCGTCAAGTTCACCCAGACGCTCCGGGGGTACAAGACCAGCGAGGTCGACTGGGTTCTCGACCGCCTGAGCAGTGAGATCGACCTGCTGCGTGGCCAGCTCGAACAGGCAGAGGGCCCCGCCGCCGAGCGGCTTGCGGTTGCGCCAGACAATGCCGAGTCCAGTGGAGACGGCGGGTGAGCGGCGACCAGGCGCCCGAGGGCGACGGTCGGATTCGCTGCGACTGGGCAAACACCGGCGGCGCCTTCGCGGAGATGTACCGCGACTATCACGACTACGAGTGGGGCAGACCGCTGCACGGACGCGATCAGCTATTCGAGCGAATGTCGTTGGAGGCCTTCCAAAGTGGGCTCTCCTGGTTGACGATTCTGCGCAAGCGGGAGAATTTCCGCCGGGCATTCCACGGTTTCGAGGTCGAGGCGGTGGCCCGCTACACCGGCCGTGACGTCACGCGGCTGATGGCCGACGCGGGAATCGTGCGCAACCGCGCGAAGGTGGACGCGACGATCGCCAACGCCCGCGCCGCGGCCGACCTCGACATCGACCTCGACGAGCTGCTGTGGTCGTTTGCCCCCGTCGGCCGCCCGCGGCCGGCCACGCTCGCGGACGTGCCCGCCGTGACGCCGGAGTCGACGGCGATGGCCAAGGAGCTGAAACGACGGGGGTTTCGCTTCGTCGGCCCCACGACGGCTTACGCGTTGATGCAAGCGAGCGGGATGGTTGACGACCACCTCCAGGCTTGCTGGGTACCGGCGGAATAAGGGTCTTTGCACATCAAACTCGCGCGATGAGGAACAATGGGGGCGTGAACGTGCAGTCAGGAGGGAGCGCTCGATGGCGGCGATGAAGCCCCGGACCGGTGACGGTCCGCTGGAAGCAACCAAGGAGGGGCGCGGCATCGTCATGCGAGTACCGCTGGAGGGCGGTGGACGGCTCGTCGTCGAACTCACTCCCGAAGAGGCCGCAGCGCTAGGCGACGAACTGAAAGGCGTCACCAGCTAGTCGCTAACCGGCTGCCACGCTCCTCGCGTCCGCAGCCGCCGTTTTGCTCCTCGCGTCCGCAGCCGCCGCTTTGCTCCTCGCGTCCGCAGCCGCCGTGCTCACTTTGCGGTAGATCTCCAGCGTCTCCTCGGCGATGTGGGCCCACGAGAATTCGTCGATGCACCGCTGGCGGCCGGCGCGGCCGAACTGAGCCGCCTTTTCTGGATCGGCGATCAGCGAGTTCACGGCATCGGCCAGCCGTCGCTCGAAACCCGCCGGTTCGGCTGCGTTGTAATGGACCAGCCGCCCGGTTTCGTCGTCGGCCACCACTTCCGGAATCCCGCCAACGTCTGACGCCACAACCGCCGTCGCGCACGCCATCGCCTCAAGGTTGACGATCCCGAGCGGTTCGTATACCGATGGGCACACGAAAACTGTTGCTGCCGAGAGGATTTCGCGGATCTTACCGATTGGCAACATCTCGCGCACCCAGAACACCCCGCTGCGGGCGCGCGACAGGCCTTGCACAGCATCGGTTATCTCGGCGGCGATTTCGGGAGTGTCGGGCGCACCCGCGCACAACACCAACTGCACACCCGGGTCGAATCGGTGCGCGGCCGCGACGAGATGTGCCACACCCTTCTGCCTGGTGATTCTGCCGACGAACGCGACGATCGGCTTGTCGCGGTCGACTCCGAGCTCGTCGAGCGCCGAACCTTCCTGGCTTCCCGTGACCGGATACCAGACGTCAGTGTCGATTCCGTTGCGCACGACGTGGACACGGTCGGGATCAAGCGCCGGATACGTGTTCAACACGTCCTGGCGCATGCCGGAACTCACGGCGATGACCGCATCGGCAGCCTCGATGGCAGTGCGCTCCACCCACGATGACACGCGATAGCCGCCGCCGAGCTGCTCGGCCTTCCACGGCCGCATCGGTTCGAGCGAATGTGCGGTGAGCACATGTGGAATCCCGTACAGCATCGCGGTCAGGTGACCAGCCATGCCCGTGTACCAGGTGTGCGAATGCACAACGCTGGCCTCGGAGGCGGTGTTGACCATCGCGAGGTCGGCCGACAGCGTCGTCAGCGCAGGGTTGGCACCACGCAGCGCAGGGTCGGGCTGCGCCACGATCGCACCGTGGCGCGGCGCGCCCATGCAGTGCACGTCGACGTCGCACAGCTTGCGCAACTGGGCGACGAGTTCGGTGACGTGGACTCCGGCACCCCCGTACACCTCTGGCGGATACTCCCGAGTCATCATCGCCACGCGCATGGCTATCTCGCTCCTCGCGTCCGCATGCCCCGACCGTAGTGCGCCTAAAGCCGAGCCGCAGCATCCTTGTGTGCGTTTTACCTAGCCGCCGTCTAACGCGGCCGATAAGTTTGTGTCATGAGGGAATTGCCACAGGTGTTGGGCATTGTCCTCGCGGGCGGAGAGGGGAAGCGGCTCCACCCGCTCACCGCCGACCGAGCCAAGCCGGCGGTCCCCTTCGGCGGCGCCTACCGCTTGATCGACTTCGTGTTGTCCAACCTCGTGAATGCCCGCTATCTGCGGATCTGCGTGCTCACCCAGTACAAGTCGCACTCGCTGGACAGGCACATCTCACAGAACTGGCGGTTATCCGGACTTGCCGGCGAGTACATCACGCCGGTGCCTGCACAGCAGCGGCTGGGGCCGCGCTGGTATACCGGCAGCGCCGACGCCATCTACCAGTCGATGAACCTGATCTACGACGAGGATCCCGACTACATCGTCGTGTTCGGTGCCGACCACGTGTACCGGATGGATCCCGAGCAGATGCTGCAGTTCCACATCGCAAGCGGCGCCGGCGCCACTGTCGCCGGGATTCGCGTGCCCCGCGCGGAGGCAACGGCGTTCGGCTGCATCGATTCTGACGAGTCCGGCCGGATCAAGGAATTCATCGAGAAGCCGTCCGACCCTCCCGGCACGCCCGATGACCCTGAGCAGACGTTCGCGTCGATGGGCAATTACATCTTCACCACCAAGGTGCTCATCGACGCGATCCGTGCCGACGCCGACGACGACAACTCCGACCACGACATGGGCGGCGACATCATTCCGCGGCTGGTGGTCGACGGCCGGGCCGCGGTCTACGACTTCAACGACAACGAGGTGCCCGGGGCCACCGACCGCGACCGCGCCTATTGGCGCGACGTCGGCACGCTGGACGCGTTCTACGACGCGCACATGGACTTGGTGTCGGTACACCCGATCTTCAACCTCTACAACAAGCGCTGGCCGATCCGCGGCGAGTCGGAGATGTTGGCGCCGGCCAAGTTCGTCAACGGCGGCTCCGCGCAGGAGTCGGTGGTCGGCGCGGGCAGCATCGTGTCGGCGGCGTCGGTGCGCAACTCGGTGCTGTCGTCCAACGTGGTCGTCGACGACGGAGCCATCGTCGAGGGCAGCGTCTTGATGCCCGGTGTGCGCGTGGGCCGCGGTGCGGTGGTCCGGCACGCGATCCTGGACAAAAACGTCGTCGTCGGGCCTGGCGAGATGGTCGGCGTCGACCTCGAACGTGACAGGGAGCGCTTCGCCGTCAGCGCCGGCGGGGTCGTCGCAGTGGGCAAGGGCATCTGGATTTAGGGCCTGGACGATGGTTCACGGCGCGCGCGCACCGTCCTGACGGCAGCCCAGATCAGCATCGCGACGATCACGACCGCCAGCAGCGGCACCACGAGCGCGACCGCCACGAGCACGATGCTCACGATGTCCTCGAGGGTGGACAGCAGCGGAGCCGCGACACCGGCGGTGGCGACGTTGGCTGCCGGCCGAATCGTGGCCTTGGCCAGATGAACGACGAACGCGATGGCGGCGCCGATGGCGATCGGGATCCAATCGCTCCAGTGGGCGAACGCAGAGGGATCGGTGACGGCGACCGTCTGTGCGGCGCTGCCTGAGCCGAACACAATGCCGCCCGCTGTGGGTCGCACGAATGTCTGGACAACATCGTTGAGGTCCCCCTAGCCTTCGGCTGGGAGGTACCCCCAGTCCAGTGCCGGGATCTTGTCGGCGATCATTTCGATCGCCAGCAGCACCGCGACGATCGCCAGCACCCAGCCGTTCTCGAGCCACGTCCAGCCGTGCGGCAGCGCCACGTCATTGGTGAACCGCGCGAGCAGACCCAGGATCAGCATGGGGATGTAGGCATTGAGGCCGGCGGCCGTCGCGAGACCGACACCGGTCAGGAGTTCCATCAGCCCCCCTTCTCCTGACGGCCGTCACCACACGAGCGGCACCAGCCGATAGCGCACTTTCTGCTCGTATTCACGGTATCCCGCGAGTTTGGACTCGAGCATTTTCTCCTCGTCTCTGATACGCACGGCGAGTGCCGCGAGGCAGGGGATCAGAATGAGAAGACCCCACCACGATCCGAGCGCAGGCGGGACGCCCGTCATCATCACGATCACCCCTACATAGAGCGGATGCCGCACAAATCCGTATAGACCGGTGGAGACAACCTGTTGGCTTTCCTCCACGGTGATTGTCGCTGCGGCATAACTGTTCTGGATGACGACGAAAACGTGCCGGCTGGCAGAAAGAGCAACAGTCCGAAGACCACCAGGCCGATAAGCGATGTGGCAGTCAATTGGAAAATAGTTCTCGTGCTCACTTCCTAGGGTGAATGCGAGAGTTATTCAGCAACAGGGTATTTGGGCCACTACCACACATGTGGCACGAGTCGGTAATGCACCTTCTGCGTGTATTCCCGGTATCCCGCCAACTCGTCGGTGAGCGCCCGTTCCTCATCGGAGATTCGGAAGGCCAAGCCGATGGGGACGGGGATCAGCACCAGTAACCCCCAGTAGGAATCCAGCGCGAGGGGAATGCCGACGAACATGATCAGCGCACCGAAGTACATCGGGTGCCGGACAAGGGCATACAGGCCGGTTGTGACTACCTTCTGGTCCTTCTCGACGGTGATCGTCGCGGCCGCGTAGCTGTTCTGCGTGACCACGACCATGGTGATCCCGAGTCCAAGGATCACCAGGACATCACCGAGGATCGAGACTGCAGCAGGCACCTTCGACCAACCGAACCGATGGTCGAGGGCGCTGACCACCAACAGCACCGTGAACAGCACATACACGCCGGCGTGCACCAACTTCTGCACGGGCCTCGTTTCCGCGACGGGGCCCGTCCGCATCCTTCGCCGCAGAGCGTCGGGATTCTTGATCCCGAGGTAGACGCTGTACGCGGTGCCCAGGACCGCGAAGACCGCAATGAACACCCAGGCCTGCCAGTAGTCGAATGTGCCTGCGGGCCAGAACAATGCAACGCCGAACAGCACGAACCCCGCAACTGATATCGCGGTTGCCTGAACAGCTGTCTTCATCGTGGCGCCTTTCCTACACCGCGTCCCGGTGCCGGAAAATCACCCCGGCGAGCGCAGTCAGCGCGACGGCCACCGCGACCATGACGGCCATCGCCTCCCACGGCATGTTGGCCGGCACGGTCGTCCTGCCTACCGGCGACAGGTCGATCAGCCAGCGCGGCAACCGCAGTAGCGCGCCGAGATACAGCGAGAGCACGACGAACGTCACAGCAAGCCAGCCGATCAGCGGCTGCCGCAAAGCAACTGCGAGAGCGGCGATCCCGGCTATCACCGCCATCGCAGGCGTGTGAGCGATGCCTGCCGCGGTGAGCTTGGGGATGAGTCCGGCATCGCCGATCGTGGCCGCCGCGCCGATTCCGATACCCAGGCCCGCGAGTGTCATCAACACCGCGGCGGCGGCCAGTGTGGCGCCTACATTCGACAGCAGCCAGCGCCACCGTGATATCGAACCGGCGAGTACCTCCTCGGCAATGCCTGACTGCTCGTCGTGGTGCAGACGCAAGATCGCGGACACCACGAAACCCGTTGTCGCCGCGGCCAGGAACTGCGTAAGCGTCGTGTAGATGCCGTCATAGCCTTGGGTTGCGAGCACACGTGCCAGCAGCTCGTTGCTCTTCGCGGCATCCTGCAGCGACGTGGTCATCGAGCCGAACGCCAGACCCGCCAGAAGCAAACCGACGCCCCAGCCGATCACCTGCCCTCGCAAAAGCACCAAGTTCAATCCGAACGCGCCCCGCACGGGTGGCGCATTCACCCGGTCGCCGCGCGACGGCAGGATGCCGTCGTCGTACTCCCGACGGGATTCCAGCAGCATCGACAGCCCGATCAGAGCGACGGTCACCGCAATCAACAGTGCGAACGGCCACCACCGGAGATCGACGAAGGACCGCATCTGCTGCGCCCAGGCGATCGGGGATAACCAACTCAGCGCACTGCCGGAGTGGTCGATGATGTCGCCGACGCCGCGAATCACGACGGCCGACGCCAGCGCGCCCATGGCCGCGCCCGTCGCGGTCCGGCCCTGGCGCCACAGCTGCACGGTCACCGCGGCAACGGCGCCGAACAACATCGAGACCGCGGTGACACCGAAACACATGCCGGCGCAATCGATAAGGTCGAATCCAGTGACCGCGAGTGCCAGCGTCATCGTGACAGCCAGAATCGCGTTGACGGCGCCGACGAGTGCCAGCGCGGCGAGCGTGCGCGCGTGCCGGCCCACCACCGACGACATCACCAATTCCGATGTGCCGCTTTCCTCTTCGGCACGGGTATGTCGGACGATGGTGAGGATCGACAGAATCGATGCGGCCGCGATCAACGACAGCATCAGCTCGTTGGCCATCATCGCGCCGAGGTCGGTTTCGTTGCCGCCGAAGAACGGACCGCCCAGCATGATGCCCGCCGGCGTCTTGAGAAGGTTGACGCGCGCTGCCCTGGCGGCCTCGTCGGGGTAGGCCAGCTTCACGGCGTTCGGTGCGTAGACCATCGTCAGCGTCAGCGCTGCGATCCAGACCGATAACCTGATGCGGTCCCGGCGGACCGCTAACGCGAGCAGTGTGCCGACGCCGGTGACGGGGGACTGGTCTAGTCGCGCATGCCGCGGTTGTGTGTCGGCGGTCATCGCGTTGCCTGATACTCGCGCAGGAACAGATCCTCGAGCGATGCTGGGAATACCGACAATTCGGCAATGCCGAGGTTTGTCAGCATCTCCATCGCTCGGTCAAGGTCGGCGCTGTCGACCGAGAACGACGCCATGCCCCCCTCGGTGCAGAACTCGTGCACGAACGGCGCCGACCGCAGCATGTCGACGTCACCTCGCGTGCGCACTTTCACGGTGGTGCGCATCAGGTGCCGCAGATCCTCCAGTCGTCCGGACCGCACGCTGCGCCCGGCGCGGATGATCGTCACGGTGTCGCACAGCTGCTCGACCTCCGCGAGGATGTGGCTGGACAGCAGCACCGCTGCCCCGCGCTCGGCGACTTCGCGAACGCACTGCTGAAAGGCCTTCTCCATCAACGGATCCAAGCCCGAGGTGGGCTCGTCGAGAATGTAGAGCTCGACGTCGCTGCTGAACGCCGCGACAATCGCGACCTTCTGCCGATTGCCCTTGGAGTAGGTGCGCGCCTTCTTGTCCGGGTCGAGTTCGAATCGCTCGATCAGCTCGGCGCGCCGCTTGCTGTTGTTTCCGTCCCGCAGTCTGGCGAGGAAGTCGATCGCCTGGCCACCGGTCAGATTGGGCCACAACGTCACATCGCCGGGTACATACGCGATCCGGCGGTGCAGCGACACCGCGTCATCCCACGGATCCCCGCCAAGCAGCCGCACCGTGCCGCTCTGTGCGCGCAGCAGGCCCAGCAGGACGCGAATCGTGGTCGACTTGCCTGCGCCGTTGGGACCGAGGAAACCGGAAATGCTGCCGTGCTCGACCGTCAGGTCCAGCCCGTCGAGTGCTTTGGCGCGGCCGAAAGATTTGTGCAGATTAGCGATTTCAACGGCAAGAACCGCATCACGTCGCTCAGATGTGGTCGTCATCTGCGTCTCCTTGAGTTGTGTCTTCTTTCTGTGCTTCGTCTTGGGCCACGAAGGCGTCGTACATCGTGGCGTCGCTCATCAGGCCGTGCGTGTAGATCTCGAGTGCGGGTAACACCATCTCCTCGCCGTAGTCGTGAAGCACGGCGGCCATATCCGTCGGGTTGTCGTGCATCTGCAGGTAGAGCAAGAATCCGCCTCCGCCGACGAGACCCAGGTATTTCGCGCGCGCCTTCGGGTCCCGGCTGGGCTTCAACGTGCCCGCACGAACGCCCTCCTCGAGGTATTCCTCGGCGTTCTCGATCATCCGTCGCCAGAGCGTCTTCGCCAGCTCGCTGCCGGACTGCATGCTGCGCACGACGTAGCGCATCAATGGCGCATAGGACTCGATCTCGGCCATCTGTGCGAACCAGCCGGCCGGATCGGCGGATTGCAGCGCCTCTGACTTGGAGGTGCGGATTTCCTCGGCGACGTGGTCGTCGCAGGCCTTGCGCAGCGCGTCCTTCGATCCGAAGTGGTGGATCACGAGCGCGGCACTCACCCCTGCGGCCTCAGCGATGCTGCGAAGCCCGACGTCGAAGCCGTGCTCGCCGAACTGCTCGATTGCCGCGTCGCGGATTCGAGCTGCCGCCGTCATGTCCGCTGAACGCATGTTCAATAGGCTAAACGTGTGTTCAGTGGACAGTCAAGGGTCGCCGCCGCTAGAAAAGTGTTAAGACCTTGTTCGCCCGACCTGGGATTTTGCTGAGTGAGTGTACAAGCGTTTACTATTGGTCGTGGCGGAGACGCGTGCGATGACGCGCGAGCGCTCCGACCCGTTTGGCGACGAAAGGGCATGGGGACATGGATGCAGGGTTTTCGCTGGAGCTGTCGGACGAGGTTGTTCATGTCCGGGACTGGGTGCACGAATTCGCCGAGGAGGTGATCCGGCCGGCCGCCGCGGAATGGGACGAGCGCGAGGAGACGCCGTGGCCGATCATCGCCGAGGCGGCCAAGGTCGGGCTGTACACCCCTGATTTGTTCGCTCAGATGTCCGCCGAACCCAGCGGCCTTGGGCTTCTTGTCGTGTTCGAGGAGATGTTCTGGGGGGACGCGGGCATCGCGCTGTCGATTCTCGGCACCGGCCTGGCCGCGGCGGCTCTCGCGGGCGCTGGCACGCCGGAGCAGCTCGGCGAGTTCCTGCCCCAGATGTTCGGCAGCCCAGGAGATCCCAAGGTCGCGGCGTTCTGCTCATCGGAGCCCAATGCCGGGTCCGACGTCGGCGCGGTACGAACACGGGCTCGTTACGACGAGGCCGCCGACGAGTGGGTGCTCAACGGCACGAAGACATGGGCCACCAACGGTGGCATCGCCGACGTCCACATCGTGGTCGCCTCGGTCGAGCCGGAGCTGGGAACCCGCGGTCAGGCGACGTTCGTCATCCCACCCGGCACCGCCGGCCTGTCGCAGGGCCAGAAGTTCAGGAAACACGGCATCCGCGCGTCGCACACCGCCGAGGTGGTCCTCGATGATGTCCGCATTCCGGGTCGCCTGATCCTCGGCGGCCAGGAGAAATTCGAGCAGCGCCTCGCGAAAGCCCGTGACGGCAAACGCACTTCGAGCCAGGCGGCGATGATGACCTTCGAACGCACGCGCCCTGCCGTCGGCGCGATGGCGCTCGGTGTGGCACGTGCCGCGTACGAGTATGCGCTCGAATACGCTTGCCAGCGAGAGCAATTCGGCCGCAAGATCGGCGAATTCCAGGCCATCGCCTTCAAACTGTCCGACATGAAGAGCCGCGTCGACGCGTCGCGGCTGCTGGTGTGGCGCGCCGGCTGGATGCATCGCAACAACAAACCGTTCACCTCCGCGGAGGGATCGATGGCCAAGTTGTTCGCCAGCGAGACAGCTGTTTACGTCACCGACGAGGCCATCCAGATCCTCGGCGGCAACGGTTACACGCGCGAGTATCCGGTCGAACGGATGCACAGGGACGCCAAGATCTTCACGATCTTCGAGGGCACCAGCGAGATTCAGCGCCTCGTGATGGCGCGCGCTCTGACCGGGCTGCCGATCCGCTGAGCCGCTGAAGCCTTATTGCTCCTCGCGTCCGCTGAAGCCTTATTGCTCCTCGCGTCCGCTGCCCTCGATCTGCCCTGTGATCCGGCTTTCAATGCTGGCGCGGGTGCCGGGCGGCAGCACGATGACGCCGTCGAGCTCCTTGCGAGCGCGCTCGTAGGCGTTCTTGCGTTCTTCCGGGGTTGCTGCGGCATCAGCCGCGAGCCGCAGCAGCCGCTGACCACGCGCGAGCCGCTGTTGCTCGTCGGCGGAGAAGTCATTGCGACGCCTGCGCAGCGCTTCGCTCTCCGCGGCGTCGAACGCGCTCACATAGTGCTGAACCGCCTCGAGGTACTCGGCCTGGGAATCCCTGTCGCCGAGAAGGTCATCGACGCCGCCGGGTCTGAGCATGTCGGCGCGCAGCTTGGCCTTGTGGAAACGCACGGTCATCGACTCCCGCATGTCGGTCATCATCGGGAAGTCGAGAAGCTTAGCGACATCCATCTCGTAGTCGAGCCAGCGCTTGTCGGTGCGGTTGTGCGCCTCGATCGCGCGGCCGATCTCCCGTCGCGGCGCGGAGTCGTCGCGGGCTGGCGTGGGCGCCTCGGCAACGCGCTCGCTTCGCCGTTTCTCGTAGGCCGCCAGCCCGCGCCAGCCCGCGATGAGAAGAGCGCCAATCGGAATCATCAGACCGACCAGCTCGATCAGCCGGAACACCACGCCCATGCGGCCAGCATGCCACCGCGCGAACCAATCAGACGGCCTCAGCCAGCAGGAATTTCAGTCACGCGCGGCGACCAGGAGGCCGTCGCCAAGCGGTACCAGTACCGGGGTCAATCGCTCGTTCTCGGCAATCAACCTGGCGGCCTCGCGCACGGCGGTCACCTCAGTGTCGCCGGCCTCGGGATCACCGGCCCGGCCGCCGAGCGCAGCGCGATGCAGGACGATCGCCCCACCCGGGCGCAACAACCGGATGCCCTCGGCGACGAACTGCGGCTGGTCGACCGGGTCCGCGTCGATGAACACCATGTCGTAGGACTCGTCGGCAAGCCGTTGCAACACGTCCTGTCCGCGGCCTGCGATGACCCGGGTTCGCGACGGCGCGAGCCCGGCCTCGGTGAACGCCTGCTTGGCCAGTCGCTGGTGTTCGGGTTCGGTATCGATCGTCGTGAGAACGCCCTCTTCGCGCATGCCAGCCAACAGCCACAACCCACTGACGCCGGCGCCCGTACCCACCTCGACGATCGCCGTCGCTCCCGACATCCGCGCCAGCACCGACAGCAGTGCCCCGACCGCGGGGGTGACCGCGCCAGCCCCCGCGTCGACGGCCCGCTCGCGTGCCGCCGCGACGATCTGATCTTCCGAAATCGAACCCTCGGCGTGTCCGAGCATCGCCTCGACCATTCCCGCAGCGTAGAACCGAACACGCCGGCAATCAGGCAGGCGCGCCCGACACGCCCGGGCCCAGGTCCGACTTTCACCGCGTCGGCGCAGCCTGCGCCGGTAACGGCCGGTTTCTCAGGAAAAGCTCAGATTGCTCATATACCGCGCATACCGAGATACGGAACGGTAAGGCAATGACGCATGCGGGCTGGCGATCCGGGAATAGCCCCGAGCAAAACGACGTTGGCCGCTTCGAATACCTCTCGCCGGGGAATCCCAACGGCGAGATTTGTCCGTCTGAGCTGGAGGATCCCACGGCTACCACCGCCTCTTCGTCCGCGACGCCCGCGAGCATGTCGCATTTCGAGCGCTCTTTCGATGGAGGCTGGGTAGAGGAGCCCGACGAACCACAGGGCACAGCCGTGTTCGACGCCACTGGGGACAAGGCCACGATGCCGTCGTGGGACGAGCTGGTGCGCCAGCACGCCGACCGGGTGTACCGGCTGGCCTACCGGTTGGCGGGCAATCAGCACGACGCGGAAGACCTCACCCAAGAGACATTCATCCGGGTGTTTCGATCGCTGCAGAACTACCAACCGGGCACATTCGAGGGCTGGCTGCACCGCATCACCACGAACCTCTTCCTCGACATGGCGCGGCGCCGGGCCCGCATTCGCATGGAGGCCTTGCCCGAGGACTACGACCGGGTGCCGGCAGATGAGCCCAACCCTGAGCAGATCTACCACGACTCTCGCCTTGGCCCCGACTTGCAGGCGGCGCTGGATTCGCTGCCACCGGAATTCCGCGCAGCGGTCGTGCTGTGCGACATCGAAGGCCTGTCATACGAGGAGATCGGCGCCACGTTAGGCGTCAAGCTCGGCACGGTACGCAGCCGCATCCACCGCGGACGCCAAGCGCTGCGCGAGTACCTCGCTGCGCACTCCGATCTCGAACCGTCTGCCAAATCGGCCTGACCTGCGTGTCAGTCTGGTATACGCGCGCTACATTCGGTGTAGCCCGCGCGCCCGGGGCGAGCGGAGCGACGGGAAGTGTGCCGGGTGGGGGTGGCGCGAGAGGAGGGATCATGGTCGATCCAGGGCATCTCTTCCGCCGCGCTATCTCCTGGCTGCCCTCGCCGTTCGCGTCGCAGAGTGACGCGCCCGTCGGCGCACCCCGTCGATTCCGTTCCACCGAGCACCTCTCGACCGAGGCGATCGCCGCGTTCGTCGACGGGGAGTTGCGCATGACCGCACACCTTCGCGCAGCCCACCACATGTCGCTGTGCCCGCAGTGCGCCGCCGAAGTCGAGGGCCAGCGGCAGGCGCGCGCAGCGCTGCGGGATTCCCGGCCCATCGACATCCCGACGTCACTGCTGGGCAACTTGTCGCAAATCCCGATGGAAGCCGACGACGAGTTAGCCGACGACGACGACCCGTTCAGGCAACGGCCAGCTAAAGGTGAGCCGCGCGACCGCCGCAGGCGCCGGTAGGGTGGACTCCAACTTCATCGGCGATGAGCGACCGAGCGACGCTGGGCGCCCATCACATGCCGTCCACATGCGCGGAAGAGGATGACGTGTTCGGCAAGAAAGACAAATCCGAGGTCACGCGCCACTCGGGCCCGGGCGGCGATCGCAACGCCGCGGGCGACGGAAACGTCTCGACGCGACTTGCGCCGCGTCCCATTTCCCGGCCGGCCGTAGACCCAGCCTCCCGCCAGGCATTCGGTCGTCCCGCCGGGTTCAACGGCTCGTTTCTCGGTGCCGACAAGCGCCGTGACCAGGGTGAGTTCACACCCCGCAACGCGGCGCCGGACCCGGTTCTCGCCGAGGCGTTCGGCCGGCCGCATCCCGGGGGCGATTCGCTGCAGCGCCATCCGATCGACAAGGGCGCACTTGACCGCAAGCGCAGCGAGGAGCAGACGGACGGCGCCGGCGATCCGTGGCGTGACCCCGGTGCCGCGGCATCGCTGACCCAGCCCGCCCTGCCCAAGCCTCAGCCCGTGAAGGTGAGCTCCGCGACCGGCAAGCTCGGCGTGCGCGAGGTGTTGTTCGGCGGGAAAGTCTCCTACCGGGCGCTGGCGGTGCTCCTGGTGATCGCGCTGGCGGTCGGCGTTCTCGGCGGCTGGATAGGCCGCAAGACCGCAGAGGTCGTCGAAGCGTTCACCACGTCCAAGGTCACGTTGTCGACCAACGGGACCCAGCCGCCGGAAGGGCGGTTCGCCCAAGTGGCGGCCTCGGTCGCCGATTCTGTTGTCACGGTCGAGGCGAAGAGCGACGAAGACGGCTCGCAGGGCTCGGGTGTGGTGATCGACGGGCGCGGTTACATCGTTACGAACAACCACGTGATCTCCGATGCGGCGCGTAACCCGAGTAAATACAAGACAACGGTGGTGTTCAACGACGGCAAGGAAGTTCCTGCCAATCTCGTTGGCCGCGACCCCAAGACGGATGTGGCAGTACTGAAGGTCGACAACGTGGACAATCTGACAGTTGCCCAGCTGGGCGACTCCGACAAGGTGCGCGTCGGCGACGAGGTGATCGCCGCCGGCGCTCCGCTGGGCCTGCGCAGCACCGTCACCCACGGCATTGTCAGCGCATTGCATCGCCCCGTGCCGCTGTCCGGCGAAGGCACCGACACCGACACCGTCATCGACGGCATCCAGACCGATGCGTCGATCAACCACGGCAACTCCGGCGGCCCGCTGATCGATATGAACTCGCACGTGATCGGCATCAACACCGCCGGAAAGTCGTTGTCCGACAGCGCTAGTGGGCTCGGCTTCGCGATCCCGGTCAACGAGGTGAAGTCCGTCGCAGAGACCCTGATCAAGGACGGCAAGGTCGTCCATGCCACGCTCGGCATGACCGTCAAATCGGTCAGCAACGCCTTGGCTTCCGGTGCTCAGGTTGCCAACGTCAAGGCAGGCGGCCCCGCGGAGAAGGGCGGTGTTGTCGAGAATGACGTGGTGGTGAAGGTGGGCAACCGCAAGATCGCCGACGGCGACGAGTTCGTCGTCGCGGTGCGGCAGCTCACCATCGGCCAGCCGGCGCCCATTGACGTCATGCGCGACGGCCGGCCCGTCACGTTGACGGTCACTCCTGCGCCGGATTCCTGATGTTCGCCAACATCGGGTGGGGCGAGATGCTCGTCCTCGTGGTGATCGGCCTGGTGGTCCTCGGACCCGAGCGGTTGCCTGGCGCCATCCGGTGGACGTCGAACTCGCTGCGTCAGGCCCGTGATTACGTCAGCGGGGCCACCAGCAACCTCAGGAACGAATTAGGGCCCGATTTTGACGATTTGCGCGAGCCGCTCGCTGAACTTCAAAAGCTCCGCGGCATGACACCGCGCGCGGCCTTGACCAAGCATCTGCTCGACGGCGACGACTCGATCTTCACGGGCAAGTTCGACAAGCCGACGAGCCTGCCGCCCGCTCCTCCGCCGCAGACTCCTGAGTCCGCAAGCGGCTCAACGCCATTCGATACAGACGCCACGTAGCGCGAGGTTCAGCAGCCAGCGCGGCAACGGCTAGTCACACAGTCACACCACAGGGTTAATAGTTCGTTCTGCCCGTCTCTTAGCATCAACGGCCGCGTCGATGTCGCTGCCGGGGCACGGGCGGCGTTGATTTCGCGGGGTTGGAAGCCTTGAGCCGCAACGAAAGTCACGTTATGGCGGCCGTCACCGGCGTGTCGTCTACATAACGTTAATGTCGACGCGAGGGACAGACGCGAGGGTGGAGCACGAGGCAGACGGGCCGGTCGGGACACCGCTTCCGGCTCCGTTGGGCGCCCCCGGGCGGGGGTTGTCGCTACGAGGCGGGCAACACGACTTGTGGTGCCGGATGGTTACATATGTGACTGGTGTGAACCGACGGCAGGCGGCCTGGATTAGCGGCGGGTGGTGTCGATGCCCAGAGACATGCCGGCCAGTCCGCGGCGCCGGCTGGACAACGTGTCGGCGATGCCGCGCAATTCCTTGCCTGCCGCCGAGTCCGGGGCAGACAGCACCAGCGGAACCCCGGAATCGCCGGCGCTCACCAGCGCGGTGTCCATCGGCACCTGGCCCAGCAGCGGCACGTCGGCACCGATCGCGCGGGACAGCCGCTCGGCCACCCGTGGCCCGCCGCCCTCGCCGAAGACGTGCATCGTCGACCCGTCCGGCAACGCCAGCCACGACATGTTCTCGACCACCCCGACGATCCGCTGCCTGGTCTGCAGCGCGATCGCGCCCGCCCGTTCGGCCACCTCGGCGGCCGCCATCTGCGGCGTCGTCACCACCAGGATTTCCGCATTCGGGATCAGCTGGGCCACGGAGATCGCCACGTCGCCCGTACCGGGCGGCAGATCCAGCAGCAGAATGTCCAGATCACCCCAGTAGACGTCGGCAAGGAACTGCTGAAGCGCGCGGTGCAGCATCGGTCCGCGCCAGACCACCGGAGTATTGCCCTCGGTGAATTGCGCGATCGAGATGACTTTCACGTCGTGGGCGATGGGCGGCAAGATCATCGACTCGACCTGGGTGGGCCGATCGGTGGTACCCATCATCCGCGGGATCGAATGACCGTAGATGTCGGCGTCCAGAAGCCCGACGGACAGGCCCCGGGCAGCCATCGCCGCAGCGAGGTTCACGGTGACGGTGGATTTGCCGACGCCGCCCTTGCCTGAGGCCACCGCGTACACCCTGGTCAGCGAGCCTGGCTGAGCGAACGGGATCACCGGCTCGCGAGCGTCGCCGCGCAGCATCTTGCGCAGCTCGGTGCGCTGCTCGTCGTTCATCACGTCGAGGGTGACCTTCACCGCGCCGGTTCCCGGCACGTCCGAGACGGCGCGGGTGACCAGGTCGGCGATCTCCGTCTTCTTCGGGCACGCCGCGGTGGTCAGGTAGATAGCGACGTGCACGCCGCCGTCAGGGCTGATCTCGACATCCTTGACCATGCCCAGCTCGGTGATCGGTCGGCGTAGCTCGGGGTCGATGACTTTCGCCAGCGACGACCGCACATTCGCTACCAGATCAGACATTGAAACCGAGTCTACGGTCCGCCCCGACTGGGCTGCACGTTGCTCAGTTGACCGGGCCGGGGGGTGACGTATAGCCCGCCCCCGGCGCAAGGGGGTCGAAGGCAGCAGGCGGTGCAGGCGCCATCGGCGCGGCGCCGGGCAAGGGGCCGCCCTGCGACGCCGGACCAGGCAGGGGGCCGCCCTGCGATGCCGGACCAGGCAGGGGGCCGACGGGCGACGCGGGGCCGGGCAGGGGACCACCCGGCGATACCGGACCGGGCAGCGGACCGCCGGGCGTGGCGGGCACTCCAGCTGACTGCGAATCCTGGGCACCCGCGGCTGGCGGGGGCGCGCCTGGGAACGGGAACGGCCACGCCGGCTGTGGTTGCGGCTGCGGCGCTACTGCGGGCATCGGGCTGCCGCCGAAGCACACCAGCGTCGGGCACCCCAGGCTCTGCTGCGCAGGATTCTGCGACGCGATCATGGTGGGATCCCATGCCGGCGAAGGCATCTGGCTGGCGACGTCGGTGGATCCGAAGTTCACCAGCTGCATCTGCGTCATCGGGTCGGTCGTGGGCAGTCCCAGCACGTTGATCGGCAAGCCCGGGCCGAGGCCCTCCGGTGCGTTCTCCAGGTGAGCGTCGCCCATCGGCGGTACCGGACCGACGATCGGCGGCAGATCCACGGGAACCACACCGGTGGCGTACGCCGCGGCCCAGCCGAGCACGTTGCGCGCATACGGCATCGAGTTGTTGTACCGCAGAATCGAACTCAGCACCTGCGACTGGTCGCGGAGGTTCAGACCCCCACTGCACAGGTACCGCGCAGCCCCCAGTGCCGAGTCGAACAGGTTCTGCGGGTCGGCTTTGCCGTCGCCGTCGCCGTCGGAGGCGTAGCGGGCCCAGGTTCCCGGCAGGAACTGCATCGGTCCCAGCGCGCGCGCGTAGGTGGCCTGCCCGTTGGGCGCCATGCTCTGAACAATGACCTCGTTGCCGGGCAGCGAGCCGTCAAGCGTCGGGCCGTAAATGGGCCGCACCGCTGTCCCGCGCGTATCGGTGGCGCCATTGTTGGCGTGCAACGACTCGATCCGGCCGATGCCCGCCAGCAGGTTCCAGCTGACCCCGCACCCAGGCTGGGCCATGGCCATCATCCGCTCAGCGTTGCGGTAGGCCTGCAGCGCCATCGCCGGAATGCGAAGTGCGCCCGGCGAATTGACCACCACGGCGGGTGGCGGAGCCGAAAGGGTCGCCGCCGCCGCAACGTGAAAGCTTGACGGCGCACGGCTGACCGGGACGACCGACGGGCCCGTGATCGCGCTGGGGTCCGGTACCGCCGCGGTCAGCATCACGTTGGCGTCCTGCATGGGGGCGTGTACCAGCGGCGTGACGCGCGGCGCAGCGCCGACCGCGGTGACGAGCACCAGCGGAGTGACCACGACGGCGAGCCCGGTTGCTGGCGTGCGAGCGACCTTGACACACCGGCGTCGCGCGCGTCGAAGAGCGCCCAGCGCCCCCGAGCCGCCCCCTGTCTGCACTGACACCGTCCTGACGTCGTCGGCAGTGCCCGCCTCGAACGTGCCGGCGCCCACTAGCCGTGTGAACTGAATCACCATACCTAGTCGGCCCGCGAAAGGATGCAGTTCGGTCCCGGCTAGGTACTTCGCTTCGCCCGGCGCTCCGACATATCGCTCTTGACCGGCTTCTCGGGCTTCGCCGCCGAACGCGGTTCAGAGATGAGTTCACGCAACTCGTCGAGTTCGCGGCGCAGGTAATCGCGCGTCGCCACTTCCCCGACCGCCAGCCGCAGCGCCGCCAGCTCACGCGCCAGGTACTCGGTGTCCGCCTTCGTCTGCAACGCGCGCCTGCGGTCTTCGTCGAGTGACACCCGGTCGCGGTTCTCCTGCCGGTTCTGCGCCAGCAGGATCAGCGGCGCGGCGTAAGCGGCCTGCGTCGAAAATGCGAGGTTGAGCAGGATGAATGGATACGGGTCCCAGCGCAATTTGACCGCGGTGACGTTGATGGCGATCCAGACGATAACGAGCACCGTCTGCCACAGCAGGTACCGGCCTGTGCCGAGGAACCGCGCGATCGACTCGCTCACCTGGCCGACGGCGTCGGGGTCGAGGTTGAGCGAGAAGCGGGGACGCGACGCGCGGGGCGTGTCCAGACGCTGACGGGAGGTCAGCTCGCTGAGGCGACTGGCCTGCGCCTCTCTCTCGCTCATGTCATCCCCTCTGTGGTGGGCGACAGCTCGACTTCGTTTAGCTGCACACGCCAGTCGTCGGGCAGCAGGTGATCGAGCACGTCGTCGACGCTCACGGCGCCCAGCAGGCGGTTGTCTTCGACGACGGGGCCGCAGACGAGATTGTAGGCAGCGAAATACCGGGTCACGGCGGCCAACGACGAATCGGGCGCCAGGTTCGGCAGGTCGGTGTCCACCACGCCGCTGACCAGCGACGCCGGCGGCTCGCGCAGCAGGCGCTGCAGATGCACACAGCCGAGGTAGCGCCCCGTGGGGGTGGAAGTCGGCGGCCGCACGACGAACACCAGCGACGCCAGCGCGGGCGTCAGGTCCGGGTCACGGACCCGCGCCAGCGCCTCGGCCACGGTGGTGTCAGGGGCCAGCACCACCGGCTCGGGCGTCATCAACCCGCCGGCGGTGTCCGGTGAGTGGGTCAGCAGTCGCCGGACCGGCGCGGAATCCTCGGGGTCCATCCGCCGTAGCAGCACTTCCCGGTCCACCGGGTTGATCACCTGCAGCAGGTCCACGGCGTCGTCGGGATCCATCGCCTCGAGCACGTCGGCAGCACGCTCGATGTCCAGCTGCAGCAGCAGTCCCCGCTGTTCGTCCTCGTTGAGTTCCTGCAGCACGTCGGCCAGGCGCTCGTCGTCGAGTGCGTTGATCAACTCAATGCGGCGTTTGTCGGGCAGGTCGCGGATGGCCTCGGCGACCTCGATCGGGCGCTGCCCTTCGAATTGGTGCAGCAGTTGAGCGACTCCTTGGTCGGGCATCGCAAGCGCTGAGGGCGTGAGGCCTTGCACGTGGCGCCAGTCGACGGCGTAGATGTTGCTGCGCCGTCCGAGCCGGCGCGGGCTGCGCACGGCCACTTTGGTCACCATCCAATCGCGGGTGCGGGTCTGCTCCATCGCGAGATCGACCACGACGACGTCGATGCCGTGCAGCTGTTCCAACTCGGGATCGTCCGTGTGCACCTTGGTCTCGACCACCTGGCCAAGCACCAGCACTTCACCGGGCCGTTGCGCGAACCGCCGCAGCGACACGTTCGTCGTCGTCAGCGTGACCCCGTGGGGCTCGATCGCCGTGACACGGGTGATGGGCACAAAAATCCGCTGCCGGGTGAGCAGCTCGACCACGAGGCCGAGAACACGGGGTTGCTGACGGACGATGCTGATGCTGATCACGACGTCGCGCACGCGGCCGATCGACTCCCCGTCGGGACCCAGCACCACCATGCCGGCCAGTCGCGCCGCATACACCCTGTTCACCGCCGTCATAAGGCAAGGGTAGGTGAGGCCGGCTGTCAGAATCCGTAGTAGTAGGACGCGCCGTCCGGGTTCAGAGCTGCGAAGAGCCAGAATCCCGCGAACAGCGCGACCGCGATCGCGCCGATGACCACCGCGGCGACGGCGAGCCCGTAGCCATCCTGGCCGGTGCGCTTGGTCTCGTTCATCGCGACGATGCCAAGCACGAGGCCGACGATCGCGGGGACGCCGCAGAAGCACAGGAACACTCCCACGATCGAGGCCACGAATGCGCCGATCGCCTGGCCGTTGGTGGACCGCGGCGGCGAGTACGGGTTATAGGGGACGCCGCCGTGGTAGGGCGGCGGGAACGCGGGCGGCGGCACCGCAGGGGTGACGTTCTCAGGCGGCACATACGGGCTCGCAGAACCGGCCGGCGGGTAGGGCTGCGACCAGGCGGGCGGGGTCTCTTCGAGAGACGGGTATTCGTAAGCCCGCTCCGGCTCGCCGGGATACTCGGGGTGCTCGGGATGCGATGTCACGGGGCCGCGACCCGGTCCATAGCGATCAACCTAGCGCACCTCGCGGCGAGCCGTCGCCGAGGACGCCACCGGGGCGGATGCAAGGCAGAATCAAAGCGTATGCGGTGATCTGGCATGCACGCCCTGTGCGGCCCGCCCGCCGACATTCGTGAGGAGTAAGGCCCATGACCACCCCGTTTTCCTCGGGACAGAAACCGACCACGTCAGCGTCAAGCGCTCGGGGACCAGCCCTTCCGACGCCGCCGAAGGGCTGGCCCATCGGCTCGTATCCCACCTACGCCGAGGCCCAGCGCGCCGTCGACCACCTGTCCGACCAGGAGTTTCCGGTCGAGCAGGTGACGATTGTCGGCGTCGATCTGATGCAGGTCGAGCGGGTCACGGGCCGGCTGACCTGGCCACGGGTTCTCGGTGGCGGCGTGATCAGCGGGGCGTGGCTGGGCATCTTCATCGGCCTGGTCCTCGGCGTGATCACCGGCAATTACCTGGCCGCGCTCATTCCGGGCGTGGTCGCCGGCATTTTCTTCGGCCTGATCACGTCGGCTGTTCCCTATGCGATGGCGCGCGGCACAAGGGACTTCAGCTCGACGATGCAGCTCGTCGCCGGACGCTACGACGTGCTCTGCGATCCGCAGAACGCCGAGAAGGCGCGAGATTTGCTAGCCCGCTTGACGTTATAAGCCGGATGGGACTGTTGTGGCAGAAGTGTTGCACTTCACGACCATCTACCTCTACGGTTTTCGCGCGGGAGATCTGAGCCGCTGACTGCGGCGGTGAGCAGGCGGGAGACGGTCGTGCCGAAGGGGTCGCGGGCCGGAGCGAGGCTTGTCCGAGCGACCATCAGACACGGAGCGAGGCTTGTCCGAGCGACCATCAGATTCGGCGCTGTGGCCGCTGTGTGCGTGACGACGGCCTCGCTGGTCGCGGCTTGCGGGACAGGCGGCTCCGGAACGGTGCTCAGCCTCTATACGCCCGCCAACGAAGCCGACACGTTTGCCGCGGCGGCGGCCAAGTGCAACGAGCAGTTTCGCGGCCGATTCTCCATCCAGCAGCAGAGCCTGCCCCGCGAAGCCGACTCGCAGCGGCTGCAACTGGCACGGCGCCTGACGGGCAACGACCGCTCTCTGGACATCATGGCCCTCGACGTCGTCTGGACCGCCGAGTTCGCCAAAGCCGGGTGGGCGACCCCGCTGACGGATGATCCCGGCGGGGCGGCAGAACGCGACGCCAGAGCCGACACGTTGGCCGGTCCGCTCAAGTCTGCCGAATACGACGGCAAGCTCTACGCGGCGCCCGTAACCACGAACACTCAATTGCTCTGGTACCGAGCTGATTTAGTGAAGACGCCACCGGCCGACTGGGACGCGATGGTGACGGAGGCCACGCGCCTGCACAGCGAGGGCCTGCCCAGTTGGATCGCGGTGCAAGCCAAGCAATACGAGGGCTTGATGGTCTGGTTCAACACCCTGCTTCAAAGCGCGGGCGGGCAGATCGTGTCCGATGACGGGAAATCCGTGACGCTGACCGACACGCCGGCACACCGCGCGGCCACCGTGAAGGCGCTGGAGATCATCCACAACGTCGCGACCGCGCCCGGAGCCGATCCGTCGGTCACGCAAAGCAATGAGAGCACCGCGCGGCTTGCCGTCGAGGACGCCAACGCTGCCCTGGAAGTGAACTGGCCGTTCGTGCTACCGGGAATTCTGGAGAATGCGCTGGCGGGCAGCGTGCCGTTTCTGCCGCTGAAGGGCCGCGCGGACCTGGCAGGAGCGATGCGCGACGGCAAGGTCGCGACGGACTCCCCGCAGTTCGCCGCCGCGCTGGACGCCGTCAGGCAGAAGTTCAACTTCGCCCCGTATCCCGGCGTGACGGCGGGCCAGTCGGCCAAGGTCACTCTCGGCGGCCTCAACCTCGCCGTGGCCAGCACGTCGCAGCGCAAAGCCGAAGCGTTCGAGGCGATTCGGTGCCTGCGCAGCCGCGACAACGCCAAGCAGACCTCGTTGGCAGGAGGGCTGCCGGCCGTGCGTGCATCGCTGTACGACGATCCGCAGTTCCAGGCCGCCTATCCGGCGTACAAGATCATCCGCGATCAGCTCAGCAACGCCGCGGTCCGTCCGGCGACGCCCGACTATCAGGCCCTGTCGATGCGCGTCACAAACACGCTGTCGCCGGTCACCGGGATCGACCCGCAGGCCACCGCGGACAAGCTGACCGTCGAGGTGCAGAAGGCGCTGGACGGGAAGGGGTTGATCCCGTGACGCGGACGCGAGGAGCACAACGATGACCGCGAACACGCGGTCCGACCGACGGCTGGCGTATCTGCTGATCACGCCCGCGGTGGTGCTGATGCTGACAGTGACCGGATACCCGATCGGCTATGCGGTGTGGCTGAGCCTGCAACGGGTCAGCCTCGCCACCCCGGGCGACACCTCGTTCGTCGGCTTGGGAAACTACCAGACGGTGCTCACCGACCGATACTGGTGGACGGCGCTGTCTGTCACGCTCGTGATCACGGTGATCTCGGTGGCCATCGAACTCGTGCTGGGCCTTGTGCTCGCGATCGTGATGCACAGGACGATCTTCGGCAAGGGGCTGGTGCGCACGGCGATCCTGATCCCGTACGGCATCGTCACGGTCGCGGCGTCCTACAGCTGGTATTACGCCTGGACTCCGGGCACGGGATATCTGGCCAACCTGCTGCCGCACGGCAGCGCCCCACTGACGCAACAGATCCCGTCACTGGGCATCATCATCCTCGCTGAGGTGTGGAAGACCACGCCGTTCATGGCGCTGCTTCTGCTGGCGGGTCTCGCGCTGGTACCCGAGGAACTGCAGCGCGCCGCGCAAGTGGACGGGGCTGGGCCGTGGAAGCGCCTGGTGAAGGTCACACTGCCGCTGATCAAGCCCGCGATCCTGGTTGCGCTGTTGTTTCGCACCCTCGACGCATTCCGCATCTTCGACAACATCTACATACTCACCGCAGGGGCCAACAACACGTATTCGGTGTCAATCCTGGGCTACGACAACCTGTTCAAGGCGTTCAACCTCGGCCTCGGTTCGGCGATCAGCGTGTTGATCTTCGCCTGTGTGGCGGTGATCGCGTTCATTTACATCAAGGTGTTCGGGGCATCGGCGCCCGGAGCTGACGACGGAAGTTCCTGACATGGCACAGCGGGTGAGCGCGGGGCGGAGGGCGAGTTGGGCGGTCCTCGACGTCATCGTGGTCGTCTATGCGCTGTTCCCGGTGTTGTGGATCCTGAGCCTGTCGCTCAAGCCGACGGCAACCGTCAAGGACGGCAAGCTGATTCCGTCATCGGTGACGTTCGACAACTATCGCAACATCTTCCGCGGCGACTTGTTCGGGCCCGCGCTGCGCAACTCGATCGGGATCGGCCTGATCACGACGGTGATCGCGGTGGTCATTGGCGCGATGGCGGCCTATGCCATTGCGCGACTGGACTTTCCGGGTAAACGCCTGCTCATCGGAGTCGCTCTGCTGATCGCGATGTTTCCTCAAATATCGCTTGTCTCACCGCTATTCGATATTTCCCGGGCGCTCGGTTTGTTCAACACCTGGCCCGGGTTGATCATCCCCTACATCACGTTCGCGTTGCCGTTGGCCATTTACACCCTGTCCGCGTTCTTCCGGGAGATCCCGTGGGATCTGGAGAAAGCCGCCAAGATGGACGGCGCCACTCCGGCTCAGGCGTTCCGCAAGGTGATCGCTCCGCTGGCCGCGCCCGGCATCGTCACTGCAGCGATTTTGGTGTTCATCTTCGCGTGGAACGACCTGCTGTTGGCGATCTCGCTGACCGCCACCACCGCGTCGATTACCGCGCCGGTGGCAATCGCCAATTTTCCGGGAAGCTCGCAATTCGAGGAACCGACCGGCTCGATAGCGGCCGGCGCGATGGTGATCACCATTCCGATCGTCGTGTTTGTTCTAATCTTCCAACGACGGATAGTCGCCGGCCTGACCTCCGGCGCAGTGAAGGGATAAGCGCATGGCCGAGATCGTGCTCGACAGGGTGACGAAGAGTTACCCCGACGGCACGGCCGCCGTGAACGATCTGTCGCTCACGATCGCCGACGGCGAGTTCATCATTCTCGTCGGCCCGTCGGGTTGCGGTAAATCCACCACGCTGAACATGATCGCCGGGCTGGAGGAGATCACCTCCGGCGAGCTGCGCATCGGCGGCGAGCGTGTCAACGACAAGGCGCCCAAGGACCGCGACATTGCGATGGTCTTCCAGTCGTATGCGCTGTATCCCCATATGACGGTGCGTCAGAACATCGCGTTTCCGCTCACGCTGGCGAAGATGAAAAAGGCCGAGATCGCACAGAAGGTCGACGAGACCGCGAAAATCCTTGGGCTGACTGAATTCTTGGATCGCAAGCCCGCCAACCTGTCCGGCGGTCAGCGTCAGCGGGTCGCGATGGGCCGCGCGATCGTCCGCAATCCGAAGGCCTTCCTGATGGACGAGCCGCTGTCCAACCTGGACGCCAAGCTGCGGGTCCAGATGCGTGGCGAGATCGCGCGCCTGCAGCGCCGCCTGGGCACCACCACTGTGTACGTCACACACGACCAGACCGAGGCGATGACGCTGGGCGACCGGGTTGTCGTGCTGCTCGCCGGCGTTGCGCAGCAAATCGGCACGCCGCAGGAGTTGTACGACCGGCCGGTCAACTTGTTCGTCGCGGGTTTCATCGGCTCGCCTGCGATGAACTTCTTCCCGGCCGGCCTCACCGATGTGGGGGTCAGCCTGCCGTTCGGCGAGATCACGCTGACCCAGCAGGTACACGACGTTCTCGCACAGCATCCGACACCTACCAACGTGATCGTCGGGATCCGGCCCGAGCATCTCGAGGACGCCGCACTGATCGACACCTACCAGCGGCTGCGGGCACTGACCTTCGAGGTGAACGTCGACATGGTGGAGTCGTTGGGGGCCGAGAAGCTGGTGTACTTCACCGTCGAGGGCGCATCGGCGCACGCGGCACAGCTCGCCGAGTTGGCGGCCGAATCGGAGATCGGCGAAAACGAGTTCGTCGCAAGGCTTCCCGCGGAGTCCGCCGCCAAGGCGGGCGAGCGAATCTCGTTGGCGTTCGATACCAGCAAGCTCGCGATCTTCGACGCCGATACGGGCGTCAACTTGACCATCCCGCCCGCCAACGGGTGACCGACCTCCAGTCGTATCTGCGAGATCACTTCGCCCGAGCGGGGATTACTGCCGCGCCCGACGTCGCGAGCGTGACGTTTGTCGGACTGCACCCGATCGACGTGCTGCGGTTCGGCCCCGACGGCGACGGCACGTTCCACTATGTGTCCGTAGGCGGTTCACGCCACGATGACGCAACGCGCGCCGAGGTGGTGGTGAGCCTGCGAGGCACGGCGGTTCCAGCGGGGCTCGCGCGCAGCGTCGCGGTGCTGGCCGCCGCGCCCGTGGTGGAGGGACTGCAGTTGACCGTTGACGCGCTCGTCGATCTCGGGCAGCCGTTGTGGCAGGGCGCACCGTTCACGGCGGTTCTGTTGGGGGACAGCGGGATTGCGCCCTCTGGGGAGGTGCAGTTTCTGCAGGCCACCCCGATCACGCAGAACGAGGCGGCGTGGGTGCGGCTGAAGGGTCCCAAGGAGATGCGGCAGGCATGGGATGAGGACGGTGTCGACTTGCTCGACGCAGCTAGGCCGGCAGGGCGGCCACGCTAAAGCCAGTGGTTGCGTCGGAACGTGACGTACAAGATGCTGCAGATCGCGAGCATCACCCCGATCACCAAGGGGTAGCCAAAGGTCCAATTCTTTTCGGGCATGTACTCGAAGTTCATTCCGTAGATGCCCGCGATGGCCGTCGGCACTGCGGCGATCGCCACCCATGCTGAGATCTTGCGCATGTCGACGTTCTGCTGCATCGCCACCTTGCCGAGCGCAGCCTGCACCAGCGAGCTGAGCGTCTCGTCGTAGCTGGTGATGCGGTCCGATGCCTGGATCTGATGGTCCAGCACGTCGCGCATGTAGCGCATGACCTCGATGGAAACCAAGTCGTTGTGGTCGGTGCCGAGCCGCTGCAGTGCGAGCGTCAGCGGGCTCACCGCGCGGCGCATCTCGACGATCTCCCGCTTGAGCAGGTAGATGCACTCGATGTTGGTGTGCGTGCGTGGCGAGAAGATGTCCTCCTCCATTGCGTCGATGTCCGTCTCGACGAGATCAAGGACATCGAGGTAGCTGTCCACGACGTGGTCGGCAATCGCGTGCATGATCGCGTAGGGGCCCAGCTTCGTCATCGCCGGTGAGGTGTCGATGCGCCTGCGGACGTCAGCGAGGCCACCGTGTTCGCCGTGCCGGACTGTGACCACGAAATCCGGGCCGACGAAGATCATGATCTCGCCGGTCTCGACGATCTCCCTTGCCTTGGCGACGGATTCGTGCTCGACGTAGGTGACTGTCTTAAGCACCAGGAACAGAGTCTTGTTGTAGCGCTCCAGCTTTGGGCGCTGATATGCGCACACCGCGTCCTCGACGGCGAGCTCGTGCAGCCCGAACACGTCGGCGACGGTTTGCATCTGGTGTTCGTCGGGCTCGTACAGGCCGATCCACACGAAGGCTTCGCTGCCGGCTTTCTCCAGCTCGCGGACTTTCCCCAAAGCGGCAGCATGGGTGTACTTGCCGGGCAACCGTTCCCCGTCGGCGTAGACGCCGCAGTCGACCATCGCGCGCGCGACCGGGACATGGATCGAGTGCACGTCGGCATCGGCGGTCTTGTGGCGGAGCTGTGGCGGCAGCGCACGAAATGTCCGCATCGTGTCACCTCCGTGGCGTCGCACAGTCTTCTCGAGCAGCCGCTAATGCTACGCGTTCTACCTGCACCGGTGCGTGTTGATGCGGTCAGGCGGCCAGCCGGACCGCCCCCTCTCGTCGAGCGACGTCGCTTCGGTGCGCTAGTTTCGTCGCGAACCAATTGTCTTCCCGAGGAGCACGTGACGTGAGCGCATCGCCATTGAAAGTCGCCGTCACCGGCGCCGCCGGCCAGATCGGATACAGCCTGCTGTTCCGTCTGGCGAGTGGTTCGTTGCTGGGGCCGGACCGTCCGATCGAGTTGCGCCTGCTCGAAATCGAGCCGGCACTCAAGGCCCTCGAGGGTGTGGTGATGGAACTCGACGACTGCGCGTTCCCGCTTCTGGCAGGCGTCGAGATCGGTGCCGACGCCAGCAAGATCTTCGACGGCGTGAACCTGGCCCTGCTCGTCGGCGCCCGCCCCCGTGGCCCCGGCATGGAACGAAGCGACCTGCTCGAGGCCAACGGCGCGATCTTCACCGCCCAGGGCAAGGCGCTCAATGAGGTTGCCGCAGAAGACGTTCGCATCGGCGTCACCGGTAACCCCGCCAATACCAACGCGTTGATCGCGATGAGCAACGCGCCTGACATCCCGCGTGAGCGGTTCTCGGCGCTCACCCGCCTTGACCACAACCGGGCGATCAGCCAGCTGGCTCGCAAGACGGGCGCCGCCGTCACCGACATCAAGAAGATGACGATCTGGGGCAACCACTCGGCGACCCAGTACCCGGACATCTTCCATGCCGAGATCGGCGGCCGCAACGCTGCCGAGGTCGTCAACGACCAGGCCTGGATTGAGAACGACTTCATCCCGACCGTCGCCAAGCGCGGCGCCGCGATCATCGACGCGCGCGGTGCCAGCTCGGCGGCGTCGGCTGCGTCGGCGACCACCGACGCTGCCCGTGACTGGCTGCTCGGCAGCGCCGACGGCGACTGGGTCTCGATGGCGGTGATTTCCGACGGCAGCTACGGCGTTCCGGAAGGGCTGATCTCGTCGTTCCCGGTCACCACGAAGGACGGCGGCTGGACGATCGTCCAAGGCCTCGAGATCGACGAGTTCTCCCGCGGCCGGATCGAAAAGACGACGACCGAGCTTGCCGAAGAGCGGGAGGCGGTCACCGATCTCGGCCTGATCTAGGGCGATTAGGCTACCTAAGAGTAGGTCAGTAGCGTGAGTTCTGTGTCCGAGGTCGTGAGCACGCACGTCGTCGTCACCGATGAGGAGATTTTCGACGCGCACATCGGCGGAAAGCTCTCCGTCGAACTGAAGTCTCCGCTGGACACCCAACATGCGCTCTCGATCGCCTACACGCCTGGTGTGGCACAGGTCAGCCGCGCGATCGCCGCTGACCACACCCTGTCCGCCCGGTACACGTGGGCCAACCGGCTGGTTGCCGTCGTCAGCGACGGCACCGCGGTTCTCGGCCTCGGCGACATCGGCCCCGCAGCGGCGCTGCCCGTGATGGAGGGCAAGTGCGCGCTGTTCAAGGAGTACGGCGGTCTGGACGCGATCCCGATCGTGCTGGACACCAAGGATCCCGACGAGATCGTCGAAACCATGGTGCGGCTGCGGCCGACTTTCGGTGCGGTGAATCTGGAGGACATCTCCGCGCCGCGCTGCTTCGAGATCGAACAGCGGCTCATCGAGGCGCTGGACTGCCCCGTCATGCACGACGACCAGCACGGCACCGCGATCGTGGTGCTCGCGGCGCTGATGGGCGCGAGCAAGGTGCTCGACCGCGACATGGCCTCGCTGCGGATCGTGGTCTGCGGTGCTGGCGCCTCTGGCTTGGCGTGCACGAATATTCTTCTCTCCGTGGGGATTACGAACATCACGGTCCTCGACTCCCGGGGCATTGTGCATGACGGCAGGGACGGTCTGAACACCGTCAAGACCGACCTGGCGCGGCGCACGAATCCCGACGGGCTCAACGGCGGCATGGTCGAGGCGCTCAAGGGCGCCGACGTGTTCCTCGGAGTCTCGGGCGGAGTCGTGCCCGAGGAACTGATCGCCACGATGGCCCCCGACGGCATCGTGTTCGCACTTTCCAACCCCGACCCAGAGATTCATCCCGAGATCGCCAGCAAGCACGCCGCGATCGTCGCCACCGGCCGCAGTGATTTCCCGAACCAGATCAACAACGTGCTCGCCTTCCCCGGGGTCTTCCGCGGCGCACTCGACGCCGGCGCCCGCAGAATCACCGAGAAGATGAAGCTTGCGGCCGCCGAAGCGATTTTCTCGGTGGTTGCCGACGACCTCGCCCCGGACCAGATCGTGCCGAGCCCGCTCGACCCCAGGGTCGGGCCGGCCGTCGCTTCTGCCGTGGCAGCTGCCGCCGATTAACTCTCGATGACCGCTGTAGGGATTCCGGTGCGGATTCTCGGCGCCTTATGCGCCGTGCTGATCGTCGCCGGCTGCGCCGACGGGAACCCCGAAGGTGAAGTCGTCGTCGGTGCTGGACCCGACGCGGAGTCGGCGATCCTCGCCGAGCTTTATGCCGCGGCGCTGCGCTCCTACGGGGCCGCGGCACGAGTCGAACGCAGCGCAGACCCCGTCGCGCAACTCGATTCCGGCGACGCCCGCGTGGTGCCCGGTTTCACCGGCCGGCTCCTCGAGAGGTTCGCCCCTGGCGCCGCCGCGATCTCTGACAAGGACGTGTACCAGGCGATGGTCGGGACCCTTCCTGAAGGCGTGGCGGCGGGAGACTACGCGATGTCCGCAGAGGACAAGCCGGCGCTCGCGATCGCACAGGCCGGCGCGGGTGGCCGTGGACTGGCGGAAATCGTCAAGAACTGCGCGGCGGTCGAGACCGGAGTGGCGGCAGGCGAGCCGTCACCACCCACTGCGCTCGGCACGTGCAAGCTGCCTGTGCCGCGCGAATTCCGTTCCAGCCCAGAGCTTTACGATGCGCTGGGGGCAGGGCAGATCAATGCCGCGTGGACCACGACGGCTGCCCCCGATATCCCGACCGCGGCCGACGTGCTGGCCGACGACACACCGCAACTGGTGCGGGCCGAGAACGTGGTGCCGCTCTACCGCCGCAACGAGCTCTCCGAACAGCAGCTGCTGGCCATCAACGAGATCGCAGGGGACTTCGACACCGCGGCGCTGGCGGACATGCGCCGTCAGGTGTCACAAGGCGGCGACCCCCGTCACGCAGCCGAGGCGTGGCTCGCCGCGCACCCGCTCGGCCGTTAGGGCGGAGCGAGGCTTGTCCGAGCGACCATCAGTGAGGTAGCGCCCTGGAGGTGATCGCGGTGACCAGCCGCTGATAGCCGGACCCGGTCAGCCTGACGATCAGATCGAGAACCTTGGCGTCGGTGCCGACCAGCACCCGGGCCTTGTTCTTGCTGACGCCGTCCAGGATGATCCGCGCGGCCTTCTGCGGGGACGTGCTGGCCAGCTTCTTGTCGAATGTCCGCACCAGCTCGTCCTTGTCGAGGCCCTCGACGACGGTCGAGTTGCGAGCGATATTGGTCTTGATTCCGCCGGGATGCACTGTGGTCACCTTCACCGGGTGTCCGGCGAGGATCATTTCCTGTCGCAACGCCTCGGTGAAGCCGCGCACCGCGAACTTGGCGGCGTTGTACGCAGCCTGGCCCGGCACGGAGAACAGCCCGAAAACGCTCGACACGTTGATGATGTGTCCGTCGCCGGAGGCGATCAGGTGCGGCAGGAAAGCTTTGGTGCCGTTGACGACGCCCCAGTAGTCGACGTCCATTACCCGCTCGATGTCCTTGAACCCGCTGACTTCGATGTCGCCGGTGAAGGCAATGCCAGCGTTGTTGTAGATCTGATTCACCGTGCCGAAATGGTCCTTGACGGCATCTGCGTAGACCAGGAACGCTTCGCGCTCGGTCACGTCGAGGCGGTCGGAGCGCACCGGCACCCCGATGGCTTTCAGGCGTTCCTCGGTGCCGGCCAGGCCTTTGACGTCGACATCGCTGATCGCGAGCTTCGCACCGGAGCGCCCCAGCTCGATGGCGAGCGCCTGGCCGATCCCTGAACCTGCGCCCGTGACGACGGCGACCTTTCCCGCAAACCCCTGCATTGCCGCACTCCTCCGAGTCAGTGATCTCGAACGAGGTTAGCCGGTACCCGCGGTCCCGGTTTCGTTGGGCTTTGTCTCCGAAGACGGGTCGCCCTCAACCGGTCGCCCGGCCTCTTTCCACGCTTTGAGGCCGCCGTCGAGATGGGCGACGTTCCCGTAGCCCATCTGTTGCAGCACGTCGGCGCCGAGCGCGGACCGGCCGCCACCCGCGCAATGCAGAATGACGCGACGACCCCGTTTGAATTCGGGACGGTGGTACGGGCTGGCCGGATCGGCGAAGAACTCAAGCATGCCGCGCGGCGCATGCACCGATCCGGCGATCTTGCCCGACTGTTCCAGTTCCGCAGGCTCCCGCACGTCGACGAGAAGTACGTCGTCGCTTTCTAATTCGGCCGCGACCTGCTCGACCGTCAGGTTCTCGACGCGCTCCTTGGCTTCGCGGACCATGTCCTCGATTGACTTGGGCATCAGGCGAACGCCTCGTCGAGAATCTCCTGCTGTTCGACCGCGTGCACCTTCGCCGACCCAGACGACGGTGCCGACATCGCGCGCCGGGAGATGCGCCTGATGTTCTTCAGCGCTGGCACCAGCTCGGGCAGATTCAGACCGAACGTCGGCCACGCACCCTGGTTGGCCGGCTCCTCCTGTACCCAGAAGAACTCTTCGGCGTTCGGGTAGGTGTCCAGCGTTCGCGGCAGCCGGTAGCGGGGAATCGGATACAGCTGTTCGATCCTCACGATCGCGATGTCGTCGCGGCCGTCTTTGGCCTTGCGGGCGATCAGCTCGTAGTACAGCTTTCCGCTCACCAGCAGGATGCGCTTGACCTTGGAGCGATCGCCGTCGCCGATGTCGTACGTCGGCTCTTCGATCACAGACCTGAACTTCATCTCGGTGAACTCCGAGATGTCGGACACCGCAGCCTTGTTGCGCAGCATCGACTTTGGCGTGAACACGATCAGCGGCCGGTGGATGCCGTCCATCGCGTGGCGGCGCAGCAGGTGGAAGTAGTTGGCCGGCGTCGACGGCTGTGCGACCGTCATCGAACCCTCGGCGCACACCTGCAGGAACCGCTCGATGCGGCCTGACGTGTGGTCGGGACCCTGACCTTCGTGGCCGTGCGGCAACAGCAGCGCGACCTCGGACTGCTGGCCCCATTTGGCCTCACCGGAGCTGATGAACTCGTCGATGATCGACTGCGCGCCGTTGACGAAGTCGCCGAACTGTGCCTCCCACAACACAAGTGCATCCGGGTCGCCCAGCGAGTAGCCGTATTCGAAACCCACAGCGGCGAATTCGGACAGCGGCGAGTCGTACACCATGAACCGGCCGCCGTTGGGCTGGCCGTCCTCGTTGGTGGCCAGCAGCTGCAGGGGAGTGAACTCGGCGCCCGTCTTGCGGTCGATGATCACCGAATGCCGCTGGCTGAACGTGCCACGCCGGGTGTCCTGGCCGGAGAGGCGCACAGTCCTGCCTTCTGCGACAAGCGATCCCAGCGCGAGCAACTCGCCGAATGCCCAGTCGACCTTGCCGTTGTAGGCCATCTCGCGACGCTTCTCCAGCACCGGCTTGACGCGTGGGTGCACAGTGAAACCTTCTGGGAACGCCAGGTGCGCGTCGCCGATCCGGGCCAGCAGCGATTTCTCCACCGAGGTGGAGAGTCCGGCGCGCAGCTGCTGCTCGGCCTCAACGGATTCGCTCGGCTCGATCTCGACCTTCTCGAGTTCACGTACCTCGTTGAAGACCTGCTCGAGCTGGCCCTGGTAGTCGCGCAAAGCGTCCTCGGCCTCTTTGATCGAGATGTCGCCGCGGCCGATCAGCGATTCGGTGTAGCTCTTGCGCGCGCCGCGCTTGGTGTCGATCTCGTCGTACATGTACGGCTGCGTCATCGACGGGTCGTCGCCCTCGTTGTGCCCGCGCCGGCGGTAGCAAAGCATGTCGATGACGACGTCCTTGTTGAACTGCTCCCGGAAGTCCACGGCCAGCCGTCCCACCCACGCGCAGGCCTCCGGGTCGTCGCCGTTGACGTGGAAGATCGGCGCGCCAATCATTTTCGCGACGTCGGTGCAGTACTCAGAGGACCTCGAGTCGTCAGGTGACGTGGTGAACCCGATCTGGTTGTTGACGATGACGTGGATCGTGCCGCCGGTCCGGTACCCGCGAAGCAGCGAGAGGTTGAGTGTTTCTGCGACGATACCCTGTCCCGCGAACGCCGCGTCGCCGTGCATCATCAACGGCATGATCGAGAACCGCTGAGCCGCTTCGGCGTCCGCATTCTCTTCGAGCAGGTCCTGCTTGGCCCGTACCAGGCCTTCGAGCACCGGGTCCACCGCCTCCAGATGTGACGGGTTCGCGGTCAGCGACACGTCGATGTCGTTGTCGCCGAACATCTGGATGTAGGTGCCGCGGGCACCCAGGTGGTACTTCACGTCGCCGGAGCCGTGCGCCTGCGACGGGTTGAGGTTGCCCTCGAACTCGGAGAAGATCTGCGAATACGGCTTGCCGACGATGTTGGCCAGCACGTTGAGCCGGCCGCGGTGCGGCATGCCGACGACCACCTCGTCGAGCCCGTGCTCGGCGGCCTGATCGATGGCCGCGTCCATCATCGGAATGACGGTCTCGGCACCTTCGAGCGAAAAGCGTTTCTGCCCAACATATTTGGTCTGCAAGAAGGTCTCGAAGGCCTCCGCTGCGTTGAGCTTGGACAGAATGTACTTCTGCTCGGCGACCGTCGGCTTCTCGTGCTTGACCTCGACACGTTCCTGAAGCCACTGCTGCTGTGCGGGCTCCAGGATGTGGGTGTATTCGATGCCGACGTGGCGGCAGTACGCGTCGCGCAGCAACCCCAGCACGTCGCGCAGCTTCTTGTACTCAGCGCCGGCGAAACCGTCGACCTTGAACACCCGGTCCAGATCCCACAGCGTCAGCCCGTGGGTGGCCACGTCGAGGTCGGGGTGGCTGCGGAACCGGGTCTTGTCCAGGCGCAGCGGGTCGATGTCGGCCATCAGGTGCCCGCGGTTGCGGTAGGACGCGACCAGCTCCATCACCCGGGCGTTCTTGTCGGCGATCGAGTCCGGGTTGTCGGTACGCCAGCGGACCGGCTCGTAGGGGATGCCGAGCTCGTGGAAGATGTCGTCCCAGAAGCTGTCTGAGAGCAGCAGCTCGTGGATCGTGCGAAGGAAATCCCCGGACTCGGCGCCCTGGATGATCCGGTGGTCATAGGTGGAGGTGAGCGTGACGAGCTTGCCGATCCCGAGATCGGCGATGCGCTCATCGCTGGCGCCCTGGAACTCGGCGGGGTACTCCATCGCGCCGACGCCGATGATCGCGCCCTGTCCGCGCAACAGGCGCGGCACGGAGTGCACGGTGCCGATGGTGCCGGGATTGGTCAGCGACATCGTCACGCCCGAGAAATCCTCGGCGGTCAGCTTGCCGTCGCGCGCCCGCCGCACGATGTCCTCATAGGCGGCGATGAACTGACCGAACCGCATGGTCTCGGACTTCTTGATGCCGGCCACCACGAGCTGGCGGCTGCCGTCCTTACCCTTCAAGTCGATCGCCAGGCCCAGGTTCATGTGGGCGGGCGTGACGATGTTCGGCTTGCCGTCCACCTCGGCGTAGTGCCGGTTCATGTTCGGGAACTTCTTGGTGGCGGCCACGATCGCGTACCCGAGCACGTGGGTGAACGAAATCTTGCCGCCGCGAGTGCGCTTGAGGTGGTTGTTGATGACGATCCGGTTGTCGATCATCAGCTTCGCGGGCACGGCGCGCACGCTGGTGGCCGTCGGCACATCCAGCGAGGCCGACATGTTCTTGACCACGGCGGCGGCCGCACCGCGGATCACGGCAGTTTCGTCGTCGTCCTGCACCGCGATGGCCGGAACCTTCGGAGCCGGCTTGGCCTCGTCGGAGGAGGCGGGCTGAGCCGGGGCTTGTACGGCGGGCGGAGCCTTGGCCTCAGGCCGTTGCATGGTCTTTTTCGTAGGCGGACTCTGCTGGCCGTTGCCGGCGGGCTCGGGTGAGTAGTCGGCAAGAAACTCATGCCAACTCTCATCGACCGATGAGGGATCTTCCCGGAACTTGCGGTACATCTCTTCGACAAGCCATTCGTTCTGCCCGAATGGTGAAGGTGAACTGCTCACAGCAGTTGCTCGCCTCGATTCCTCTGCCTGGAAGCGAAATTTTTCCGCCATCTAGGCTAACCCGTTTGGCCGTGGCGGCGGCGCAGACTGCGATCTTGAGGCCAGCTCAGTTCGTCGCGCTCGCCGACGGCAGCACGTGCAGGCTCACCGGCCACCGAGCGGGCGCCGGGCCGAAGGAGTTTCGGGCGTTCTTGACGATCTTGCGGCCCATCATCCGGTTGCCGCCGCCGCCGATCACCGCGCCGATGCCCATCGGGAGCATCTTGCCGAACGCGATCGCGCCGCGCTTGAGCGCGTAGCGCTTGACGAAATACCTGACCAGTCGGTTGTTGAGCTGAGCAACGGCAGGCAGCGGCAGGGTGCCCGCAGATTCCGCGATCCATCCGCCGCCGGTGCGGCCCGCCCCGACGAGATCGCGCACGGCGTGCTTGCTGTCGTCGCCGACCAGCACGGCCAGCACGAGTGCGCGGCGTCTCTCTTTATGCGACGCGGGGATCCCGTGCACCTCGGCGACCGCGAGCACGAACAGCGAGGTGGCTTCGAGGAACACGACGGTCTCGCCCGCGACCGCGGACAGCGCCACGAGCGTTCCGATCCCGGGGAATGCCGCGGCGGAGCCGACGGCCGCACCACTGGCCGTCACTGCGGCCAGGTACCGGTTCTCCAGTTTGGTCACGATCTCGGCGGGCGATGCCTCAGGGTTGCCCTTGCGCAGCCGGTCCACGTAGGCCTGGACGGCTGGCGCCTGCACGCGTGCGCCGACCTCGAGGATGTGCGATAACGCCCGTGCGGCGGCACCCGGATGGTCGTCGGGCTCGGGTGGCGTCTTCGGGCTCGATCCGTTGCGAGCGGCGTTCATCGGTCCTCCCTGGACTTGCCTGGCTCCAAGGCTACCGGCAGCCAGGAAGAAAACGCCGAGGTGCGGTGCTGACTGCAGACATGGCAACATCCCAGGACGTGGATGTAGTGAGCGTGGCTAACAACGAAGCACCGTCGGCGCCTCGCGCCAAGATGATCGCGGTGCTCGGCGCGCTCATTGCGCTGGGGCCGTTAACGCTCGACCTCTATCTGCCCGCTCTGCCCAAGATCACCGCCGACCTGTCGGTTTCGTCGTCGGTGACGCAGTTGACGTTGACGGGCACTCTGGCCGGGCTCGCGCTCGGTCAGCTGATCGTCGGCCCGCTGTCGGATTCGCTGGGGCGTCGCAAGCCGCTGATCGTCGGGATCGTCCTGCACATGGTGGCGTCGGTGGTCTGCGTGTTCGCACCGAACATCGAAATTCTGGGAGCCGGCCGGGTGCTGCAGGGCATCGGCGCGTCCGCGGCGATGGTGGTGTCGTTCGCCGTCGTCGGCGATCTGTTCGACGACTCGGCGGCAGCGACCGTCTTCTCGCGCCTGATGCTCGTCCTGGGGGCCGGGCCTGTCATCGCACCCTCTCTCGGCGCGGCGGTGCTGTTGCGGGCGTCATGGCACTGGACGTTCGCGGTGCTCGTGGTGCTGGCAGGCGCCTTGCTTGTGGTGGCGGTGTTTGCGCTTCCCGAGACGTTGCCGCCCGCCAACCGCAGGCCTCTTCGATTACGGGGCGTGCTCTCGACGTACGCGTCACTGTTGCGCGACGTGCGCTTCGTCACCCTGGTGGCGGTCGCCTCGCTGTCGATATCTGGACTGTTCGCCTACATCTCGGGCGCCTCGTTCGTGTTGCAGGGTCACTACGGCCTGACGCAGCAGGTGTTTGCGATCGTCTTCGGCGCAGGCGCAATCTGGTTCATCGCCGCGACGCAGGTCAATGTGGTTCTGCTGAAACGGTTCTCGCCGCAGACCATCGTGGTGTCGGCGCTGAGCGGAGCCGTCGTCGTCGGCGCGGTGTTCGTCGGCCTCTCGATGGCTCATCTCGGCGGACTGCCCGCATTCCTCGTGCCGGTGTGGCTGGTTCTGGCCGCGATGGGACTCGTGATTCCCAACGCGCCCGCTCTCGCGCTGTCGCGGCACCATGAGGCCGCGGGCACGGCGGCCGCGTTGCTCGGTGCCGGGCAGTTCGGCGTCGGCGCCTTGATCGCACCGCTCGTCGGTGTGTTGGGCAACGACGAGGTTGCGCTGGCGCTGGTGCTTGCCATCGGCGTGACGGTCGCGCTGGTGGCTTTGCTGCTGGTGATCAGGCTTGGCGACGACGAGCCCCTCGCGCACGGCCCGGCGGACGAACCTCACTCCGAATAGCTCCCGTGTTGTGCCCGGCCGCCTGAGTTTGTACCGTCGCACGGGATTATTCCGAGCGGAGTAGTCGGCGCCGCTGATTACCTCGCACAAAGACGGGGAACGGACTCTGCATGGCGTACCAGGTGACGTCGCTGGGCATCTCCGTGCTGGCACTCCTGCGTGAGCGGTCCATGCACGGCTACGAGATGTTTCAGACGCTCACCGCCCGCAGCGGCGACCGAATGCTGAAAGTGCGCCCCGGGTCGCTGTATCACGTGGTCAACCGGCTGGCCGAGGAGAAACTGATCCGTCAGGCGGGCACCGGGCGCAGTGGCAATCGCCCTGAGCGCACCACCTACGAGCTGACGGACGCCGGTGCTGACACGCTGATCGCGAGGCTGAAGGAGCTGGTCGCGAGCCCGGTCAACGAGTTCGAGAAATTCGTCGTCGCGCTCTCGGAAATCCACCACCTCGACGCCGAGGTCGCCGTGCGCGCCTTGCGGCGCCGGATAGAGGCGCTGGAGCGCTCCGCCGACGAGCTGCGCGCCGTGCGCGACGCGGCCGGAGCGCCGGGGGAGCGGGCGGCACTCGACTACATGCTCGCCACAACGGTGGCACGGCTGGACTGGCTGGCCGGGTTCGTCGCGTCGCTGGAGTCGCCGTGACGGCCGACCGCGACGTGAATCCCTGGCGGGCGCTATGGGCGATGCTCGTCGGCTTCTTCATGATCCTCGTCGACTCGACGATCGTCGCCGTCGCAAACCCGCGCATCGTCGAGAAACTCGGCACCGACTACAACACGGTGATCTGGGTGACCAGCGCGTACCTGCTGACCTATGCAGTGCCGCTGCTCGTGGCCGGCCGACTCGGTGACCGGTTCGGGCCGAAGAACCTCTACCTGATCGGTCTGGCGGTGTTCACCGCCGCCTCGCTGTGGTGCGGTCTGGCGGGCACGATCGAGATGCTGATCGCCGCGCGCGCGGTGCAGGGTCTCGGCGCCGGGTTGTTGACCCCACAGACGCTGTCGACGATCACCCGGATCTTCCCGGCGGAGCGCCGCGGTGTCGCCTTGAGTCTGTGGGGCGCGACGGCCGGTGTCGCAACGCTGGTGGGACCGCTGGCCGGCGGGGCACTGTTGGACACCCTGGGCTGGCAGTGGATCTTTTTCGTCAACGTCCCGATCGGCGTGATCGGCATCGCGCTGGCGGTATGGCTCATCCCCGTGCTGCCGACCACCAAGGCGCGCTTCGACATTCTGGGAGTGGTGCTTTCGGGCGTCGCGATGTTCCTGATCGTGTTCGGGCTGCAGGAGGGCGCGTCGCACGACTGGGCGCTGTGGATCTGGGGCTTGATCGCCGCCGGCGTGATCGCGATGGGCGTGTTCGTGTACTGGCAGTCGATCAACACGAACGACCCGCTGATCCCGCTGCGGGTGTTCGCCGACCGCAATTTTTCGCTGTCGAACATCGGCATCACGGTGATGGGCTTCGTGGTGGTCTCGATGCTGGTCCCGCTGATCTTCTACCTGCAGGCGGTGCTCGGGCTGTCGCCGACGCGCTCGGCGCTCGTCATGGCGCCGATGGCCGTCGTCACCGGCGTGCTCGCACCCAGTGTCGGGCGTATCGTCGACAAGTTTTCCCCCGGCCCGATCGTCGGTTTCGGCTTCTCGGTGTTGGCAATCGCGTTGACGTGGTTGTCCTTTGAGATGACGCCCACCACCCCGGTATGGCGGCTGACATTGCCGTTCGCGGCGATGGGCCTCGGCATGGCGTTCATCTGGTCGCCGTTGGCCGCCACCGCGACTCGCAACCTGCCGGCGAGCCTGGCAGGCGCGGGGTCGGGCGTCTACAACGCCACCCGGCAGGTCGGATCCGTACTGGGCAGCGCGAGCATCGCGGGGTTCATGACGTGGTGCCTTTCCCACGAACTGCCCGGCATGCCCAAGGACGCTCTACGTGGTGAAGGCGCTGTGACACAACTGCCCCCCTTCCTGCATGAGCCGTTCTCGACCGCGATGTCGATCTCGATGCTGCTGCCCGCGTTCATTGCTCTGATCGGCATCGTCGCCGCGATGTTCATGGCCGGGATGCGGCGTAAGTCGATGGCTACGGGAGCCGTTGGGGCACGGGGTATTCAGCACGACGATTCGCGCGTCACCGATGTGATACCGGCGATCGACGACGGCGACTACCCCGACGACGACGACGACGAGTACGTCGAGTTCCTGCTCGAACCGCCGGTGTACGTCCCGCCCGTGTACGTCCCTCCCCATGTCGACGAGAGCGACACCGAGCCGCTACCCACGCGCGCCCACGCCGCCGCCGGTGAGCTGGTGCAATTGCGGTCGAAGGACGTCTACGAAACCCTCTTCCATGAACCGCCGGAACAGTGGCTGCCGTCTGCTGCTGATTCGATTGGCACCGCCCACAACGGTTTTCACGTGGACCACGAGTCGATGTTTCCTGACCTACCCGACGAGCAGGCCGGTGGCAGGCACGCGGCGTCCGACCCCGACCTCGACACCGGCGGCTCCGGCAGGCATTCGAGGTCGACCGGCGATTAGTCGAACAGGACCGCGGGGTTGAGATAGCCGGTCGGATCGAGCGCCGACTTGATGGTGCGCATAGCGGCGATATCGGCGGCCTCGCGTGACATGCCGACGTATCCACGTTTGCGGCTGCCGACTCCGTGCTCGGAGCTGACGTTCCCGCCGCAGGCCGCGATCAGATCCATCATCGCGGAGTACATCGCACGCTCGCGCTCGCCGGTAAGGGTGCAGCGCAACACATTCAGATGCAGGTTGCCCTCGCCCACGTGACCGAACAACAGCGGTATCGCCTCGGGTGCATGTTCGGCCACGAGATCGCCGGCCCGCCGCGCGAAATCCGTGATCGCCGGCAGTGGCAGCGACACGTCGAATTTCAGCGGAGGACCGTACACGCCGAGGATCTCGGTGATGGCCTCGCGTAGACGCCAAAGGCGCTGCTGCGCAGCGGCGTCGACGCCGACGGCCGGCTCGCCGCTGATCGGCGCGTCCGTCAGCGCGTCGGCGAGCCGCTCGGAAAGATCGGAGTCAGCGGCCATTTCGATCAGCAGCAGCCACGGCGAATCCAGCGGTGAGGCGACGTCGAGGTGGCTTGCGGTGATATCGAGGCCCCGCGCGTCGATCAGCTCGAGGGCGGCGATCCCGTCGAGGTCACGGAACTGCTGGCCGGCGGCGACGAGATCGGCCAGGTTCTCGAACCCGGCGAGCGCGGTGATCCGGTGCGCCGGGGTGGGGTGTAGCCGAACGTCGAGTTCGGTGATCACGCCGAGCGTGCCTTCCGCGCCGACGAACAGCGCCGTCATGTCGTAGCCGGTGTTGTCACGGCGGACTGCGCTGTGGCGCCGCACAATTGAGCCGTCGGGCAGCACCACCTCGAGGCCGGCCACCTGCTCGCCCATGTTGCCGTAGCGCACGGTGCGCAGTCCGCCCGCGTTCGTCGACGCCATCCCGCCCACCGTCGCGGAGTCTCGTGCCGCCAGATCGACACCGAACAGCAGGCTCGCGCGGACGGCGGTGCGCTGCGCGCCGGCCAGCGTGACACCCGCGCCCAGCGCCACCCTGCGCTCGCCGGTGTCGATGTCACCGACCGCGGTGAGGCGCTCGGTGGACAGCAACACGTCGTCGTGTTCGGGAACAGTGCCTGCCACCAACGACGTTCGGCCGCCCTGAACGGTCACATGCGCACCGGCGTCGCGGCACGCCGACAGGACCGCCGCGACGTCCTCGGCCGACGCCGGCCGCACCAGCGCGCAGGCACGTCCCCGGTAGCGGCCGGTGTGATCGACGCTGCGGGCAGCCAGCACGTCGGGGTCGGTACTCACGTATCCGCTCCCGACGATCGCACCGAGGCGCTGCGTCAAGCCGCCGCTCACGCGCGTCCGCCGGAGAGCGACAGGAACGCGCCCAGCTCGACCAATCGGTCAGGCGTGCTCGGCAGATAGTCGGTCAGCAGCTCAGACCGCACGATCACGGCGGCGTACTTGGCCCGGCTCACGGCCACATTGAGCCGATTCCTGTTGAACAGGAACGACCCTCCGCGCGGCGCGTCGTCAACGGTGGAGGCCGCCATCGAGATGAACACGACCGGCGCCTGCTGCCCCTGGAATTTGTCCACCGTCCCCGCACGCACGTCGCGCAGCCCCGCCGCATCAAGCCGGCGGCGAAGCGTCACGACCTGTGCGTTGTACGGCGTGACGATCAAGACGTCGCGCTGCCCCAGTTCCCGCGCGCCGTCCTCGTCGGTCCATTTGCGGCCGAGCAGCCCGGTGATCGCGGTGACGATCGCGTCGGCCTCCTCGGGGCTGTCTGTCGCGTTGCCGTTGTGGGCGATCTCGGATACCTGCACGCCCGGCTCGACGCCTTCGAGGCTGCGGGAGGTGCTGATGTCCTCGTGGGAGTGCAGACGGCCGCTGTAGGACAGCCGCGACACCGGCGCGCACACCGCGGGGTGCATGCGAAAGGAGTAGGCCAGAAAGTAGCCGCGCTCCGGCGGCAGCGTCTGATGTCCGTCAACCAGCCAGCCCAGCGCGGACTGGTCGACGGGTTCGGGATGGGTGCCCTGGCTGACCTGCGGCAGCTGCTGCG
>NZ_JAVHWM010000209.1:0-4102 GCF_032159765.1 Mycobacterium sp.
CTGCGGGTGAGTGGAATGCGAATCTGCTAGCGAATGTCGCGCCGACAGCCCGTGACGAGGAGGGCAGGGCCGATCCAGGCAAGAATCCGGATCTCGATTACCTGCTGAGGGGCACGGTGAACGACACGACTGCTCGGCGGATGGGGGGAGTGGCCGGGCATGCGGGGGTGTTCTCGACGGCGCAGGATGTCGGTGTTTTCGCGCAGGCGTTGCTGGATCGGCTGGCGGGGCGGCCGAGTGAATTCCCTTTGGAGCGATCAACTTTGGAGTTGATGACGAGCCCGCAGCAGCCGGGAAATGCGGCTGGACAGGTCGAAGCGGCGAACGCTGCGACGCGAGAGGCGGTGGCAAAGAGGCCGAACACGACGGACCCGCTGTTGGCGCCGAGGTATCCGGCGATCAATGGGCAGAATCTGCGCGGCTATGGCTGGGATATCGACACGGGCCAGTCGACGACGCGGGGGATGGTGTTTCCGGTCGGGAGCTTCGGGCACACGGGCTTTACGGGGACGTCGGTGTGGATCGACCCGGGCTCGGACACGTACGTCGTGCTGCTGTCGAACTCGATACATACGCGGGGGAGTCCGCCGATGACGAAGTTGCGGGGTGAGGTGGCGACGGCGACGGCCCGGGCGCTGCGGCTTTACGGCAGCGGGTGATGGCGTCTGTGCGGATTCCGACGTGCAGACAGCGGCCGGTCGCTAGGCTCCCGAGTGTCAGCATCAGGATGAATCGGGGAGCCACCATGGGTGAGGACCGTCAGGCAAGGCGAGCTCAAAGGCAGGAAGATGAAGACGACGCACGTCGGTTGCGGGAGTTCCCGGCGTTTTCGAGGTTCTCCGATGGCGACCTGGAGAAGATCGCGCTGGCAACGCATCGGACCAGGACGTCGGGGCCGTGGCCGCTGATCCAGCAGGACACCCCGTCGGATTCCTGCTACATCCTGCTCAGCGGTGAGGCGGGCGTGTATCTCGGCAATGAGCGGATCGCGGTGGTGGGGCCGGGTGAGGTGATCGGCGAGTCGGCACTTCGGCAAGGGAAGCTGCGGACTGCGACGGTGACGACAACGGGGCGGGCGGAAGTGCTGCACATCGGGCGCGACGAGCTCAGTCAATTGCTCCGTGAGGTACCTGCACTGCAAGAGGTGATGGACGAGACGGTCGCGCGGCACGTGTCGTAGGCGGCAGCGGCCGGTTCGAGTTCATCCGAAGTGATGAACGGTGGCACATGGGGAGTGTCGCTAGGTGCTTGACCGCCCATCTACCCCACGCTTATTACGGTGCGCAGACGAGTTGAAGATTTAGGCACCAGCGGTAGGTCGGCAGTGCGCCCGCTACTCGTCCCCCTCTGAACCTTGATTTCCGGTGAATGACTGCAGCAGGTCAACGATCTGCTGTTGCCCGGCTGCCGTGGCATCGAGCTTGCCGCGGACCTCCATGAATCCTCGGTCGAGCTTTACAAACTCCTGGTTGATCTTCGCGAATTCTTGATCAACCTTTGCGAACTCTTGATCCATGTGGACCCGGAGGTCGACGAAGTCATCACGGAGCGCATTGAAGCTCGCTGTGGTCGAGGACCGGAGAGCAGCGAAGTTCGCCGCAGTGTCTGCGCGAAAGTCGCGAAGTTCCCCGCTGAGCGCGCCGACGTCGCGGTCGGCCGCCCCTGCGAGCACGCGCGCTGCCGCCGCGTCCTGCTCGCTTGCCTGCACTCGACCGGCCAGGTCACGCACCTGATGTTCAAGAGCGGTGACTCGCGACTCGAGATTGCCGGGCTCCACGTGCCGAGCATACTGGCGGTCGTCGCAACGCCAGCGCATCAGTTTTGCCGATTGCCGATTGCCCTAGCCAGCATCAACCCACGTGCAGTTGGTTACTCCAGACCAAGGGCATGGCGCAGCCGCTCAGCGCTCATGCGTCCGGGGTGCCGTGCCGGACCACCGATGCGACGGCGCCCTCCGTGTTCCCGAACTGGACGTGGTTGCGGGCATCGACAGCGCCGAGAAGCTGATCCGCGAGCGGGTATTCGAGAGCCTCGAAGACAGCCCGGCCGGACACATCGCCAACCTTGCGGGGTTGTTGGCGCCTGTCGCGCCCGGGTTCGCGGTTAGCCCCGATGCCTTGGGAGACTGTGGAGTGCGCACGACGAAGGCCGAGTGGTCTCGCTTCCTCAGCGCGTGCGACCTCGTGCGATCCGTCGATGCTGAGTCGGCCTAGCCCCACACCGAGCGCCCCGACTTCGCCTCTCCTTCAGCCACATTCGCGGATGGCGGCCAACGTGACCCCATCTATCAGCCGTGGTGTCGGGGACATAGTGCGTCGTGCCCACCTGTGCGCGATTTTCAGCGACTTTGTCGGTGGAGTCGCTGAAAGTCGCTGCTATGCGGGCACCAACGCAGTCGATGTCACGAGGTCTCGCCCCCCACGCGACGGCTGGTCCGCCACCGCCGAACCATCGGACGGTGATTCTGATAAGCGACGCGAGCCGCTACGCCACGGAGCAGAGTGTGCTCGCCGTTAGCTCACCGCTTCCGATCAGGGTGGGATTTTTCTGAAGGTCCCGTAGATCGTTTAGCCACATTTTCGCCTTAGCGGCTGGCACTTTGCTCTGCCCCGCAACCCATTTCACGGCCTCATTGTATGAGGAGACCTTAGACAAGTCGTACATGTTTTTTGCCGTGCAGCCCGCCTCGTACAGGTCCTTTCGTTGTTCCTCGCTAAGGCTCCCCAGGCCGGAAAACATCTCGTCGAGCTTGCTAGCCACGGCCGACTCGTTGAAGGCGTGATTTGTAGCGGCTAACTCACGCGACAACCCCTGCACGAAACGCTCCCCCGCCACGACTCCGCGCCCTCCGCAACCGGTCAACCCGAACGTCGCTCCTACCATCAGCGCTACACAACACAACAACGCCCGTCGACCCATGACAGCCTCCCCAGCTCAAGGTCAATCCGTACAGAACAGACGAGTGTGACACCGTTCTTCATTCCGCGGGTGCGAACTGGAAAGGTCACCTTATGGCGCTGAGGGTTGCGCCCCGGTCGCCGATGATGAGGTTCCCGTCCGAGGTCAACGCGGGGTAACAGTCCACGGGCGCACCAAGATTGATGTCGAACAACCTCGAACCGCCCGCGTCGATGCCGATGACATGCCCCGCCTGGGTGCCGGCGTACACGCGGTACTGCGCGTCGACGACCGTCGCCGTCCAGATCTGCGCCGTCGTCGCCCGGTACACCGCGGCTTCCGACCCGTCGCTCACCCGGAACACGTGCACCGTCCCGCTGTGGTCCGCGACGTACGCCAAGCCGGTCTCCGTCACCGACGGCGACGAGTAGGTGATCACGCGCGCCGCGTTCCACAGCGGTGTCCCATCCGGCCGGTACGCCCACTCCCGCCTTCCGTTGGTGCCCAACAGAGCGGTCCCATCGGCGGCTACGCCCGCCGAGACCTCGCTGATGTCGTCTCCCGGGTCTGCGCGCCAGGCGATTTCGCCGCGCGCGCCCTTGTCGTCGATCGCGATGAGCGCGGAGTCGGCCGTGGTGTACAGCCGCCCGCCGCCCGCGATCACGACCGAGCCATACGAGACGGCGCCGACCTTGACCGTCCAGGCGACGACGGGCTCGCCTTGCGGTGGGACGTCGATGGCGCTCACGACGCCGGCTGTGTCACCGACGTAGATCCGACGCCCGTCGGCGCTCGCCGGCGACGTCGGCTGTCCTGCAGTGGGCATCGACCACGCCTTCTCGCCCTTCGCGGAAAGCATGAGCACTTCGTGTCCCGGTGTCGGCCACACCACCCGGCCGTCGGGCAGCACCAACGCCGATACCGACAGATCGTCGTCGGGATGCGTCTGCTTCGAATCAAAGGTCCACAGGTCAGCGCCCGTCGATGGGTTAAGTGCGTGCAGTACACCAGCATTCGAGGACGCAAAGATCGTGCCGTCCGGACCGACCACCGGGCCCGGCGTCACCGCTCCTTCCAGACGCCGCTGCCACCGCAGCACTCCCGCCGTCGGCCCCGCCGAGACTGACGCACCGCTGTGTCTGCTGTCGTGCAGGGCCGCCGGCCACGGCGCCCACGTCGGAGCGCTGGGTGCTGCTGCGGGAGG
>NZ_JAVHWM010000211.1:0-2597 GCF_032159765.1 Mycobacterium sp.
CGATGTTCCATCGTTGCGCGTTCGCGAGTGCGAAACCGGCGATCTGGTTGCCGAGATCGACGCCCTCGGGGGAGAAGGGGTCGGGGATCATCACGTCGATCGCCAATCCGTTGGGGTGCCATTTCAAGACATCCTGTCGCCAGCCGCCGATTGTGGTGATCTGTGGAAACAGGACGCTGATGGCGCGGGCCACCCGAATGGTGTCTACTTGTAACCCGTTCTCGGGCGCGACACCGGGCGGCAGCTCGAAGGGCATGGCGGTGGCGGGAGTGACTGGCGCACTTGCCGCCAACAGTTCGGCCTGTGCCGGAGTGGCGACCTTCGGTGCGCCAGGCAGCGGAGGCGCCGGGCGCGGCGCAGTCGCAGCCGGATTCGCCGCGCAGCACGATGGCTGGGTGCCTTGGGCGTGCTGTGAACCCTGGGCGTAGAACATCCCGCCCGCCACGATCAGCGAGGCGGCGAGTGCCAACCAGCGGCCATGGCCGTTGGCTACCAGATTCCTGCGCACGAACAGCACTTTACTGTCGTTTCTCACGCTGTTCGGCAAGCTTGCAAATCTCTCAGACGTCGACTAATCACATCTACCCGTGACGACGTCGGCACCATCGCCCGGCTGATTTCAGGACCCCAACGGCCGACCGGCCATCCATGATCAGTAGATCATGGATACTGACGATCATCTATGAGGCGTCTTGTATCCGACACGGCCGCAACACCTTTGGCAGATGCAGCTTCGGCCGAAGGGCCAGATGAACGCCGTCGACGCGGACAACCCGACTGCCGCAGCCTTCTGCGGGGCAGCCGTACATCGCTCGACAACGTGTCAGCTCCGCGACGGCGCGTGATCCAGCGACCACCGCCAGGCGCAACCAATCACACTCTGAGCTGCACTTATGCAAGATACATTGACAAGCCCTCGCGACACGCCGAAGTTCTGTCAATCTAGCCAGGCGTGTCTTGTCAATCCTCACTGCATCTCGACAGCCGCGCGGGTTTCAACCTGTCGTCGCTGAATCAGTGACGTCGGACGGCTGGGCGCCCTGGCCCTTGCGCAGGGTGTCCAGCAGTTCCCGGTAAGGCCCAACCAGGTAGGCGGTGTCGCCCGCGCTGAGCCTGGTGTCGCGGCGGGGGTGCAGCCGAGCGGCCGTCCCCGGCCGCGTGATCGCGATGACGCGGGTCTGGGTCGACAGGTCGGCCATCCGCATGCCGTCGAGCTCGCTGCCGAGCTTGACGTACATGCCGCCGACCATGAACGAGCGGTGGCCGACCGAGAAGGTGCCGAGCACCTGCAGACCCAGCGCCGCGCCGATGAACCAGGGCGCACCGAGTTCCACTGTGGAGCGGACGTTTTCAAACCCGAAGCGCTGCGCGACGGCCGCGCCGAGCGTGCGGTCGTAGACCCGAAGCACGATCGGCACGTCGGGCCGGTTGACCTCCGGCAGTGTGCGCGGCCCGAGCATCTCCTTCAGCACGACCGCGGTCTCGATGTTGACGATGTCGTCCTGGGTCAGCACCGCAACGGCGCGGGCTTCGTCGATGCGGGCGGATTCCAGTGTCTGGCGCAGCGTGGCGTCGCCGAAGATCACCGGTACGTCGAGGAGGGCGGCTGTTGTCAGGTAGCGGTTGTCGTCGTCACGCTCGATGACCGCCACGTCGTAGCCTGCGGCCGTCAGATCACTGACCACCCGGATGCCGAACGAGCCGAGGCCGACCACGATCACGTGGCGTCGGAGGAGTCGCACCTTGCGCCGGCCAGCGGATTGAGCGATCCGTCGCGACAACAGCAGATCCGCGATGAACGCCACCAGGATCGCGGTCGTGGTGACACCTGCGAACATCAACAAGATGCCGAACATGCGCAGCCAGGTTGGCTGCTCCAGAAAGCTGAAGTCGCCGTACCCGACCGTGGCGATGGTCTCGGTGCTGAAATACAGCGCGTCGATCCACGTCATACCTGGTGGGTGTTGGTAGGTGAAGCGCAGCAGAAGCGTCGCGCCCAGCAGCAGGGTCATGGAGGCTGCGAACGCCCGGTAGAACATCGGGTTGATGTCCTCGCGGACCAGCCTCACCGCGTCGATCACTCGGCGCACTGGCGGACGCCGCAACTTCCGTTGGGACAGCGGTTCGGGCATTTTGATGCCCTGCTCGACGAGTTCGTCGGCGGTGCCGATCATCGCGGTCCAATCACCCTCGCGAACGCGGAAGTCACGGCCGGGACAGGCCACCACCTCACCGGGCGTGTCGGAGTTCTCGCCGCGGATCACCGCGGCGGGCGCCAGGTCCCCGTAGATCTCGCGCAACGTGCCGTCGCGCGGCGCGTCCGTGCCTGAGACGACGAAGTCGATCCCAGCCACCGAAATCGTGTGGGTGGTCCGGGCCAGGCACGCCTCCACCACCGATGCCGCGGCGAGGTCGGCGACGTCGAGGATGGCGCCGGGCCCGTTGTCCTGCGCCATGGCCTCCCGCAGCACACTGTTGGCCAGCCGCGCCACCACCCGCACGTTCGGATTGGCTTGCCGTGCCAGCAGCGCGAATTCGAGGTTCAGCCCGTCGTCGTCGGCGGCGCAGATCACCGCCTGCGCATCGGCGACGCCCGC
>NZ_JAVHWM010000234.1:0-3933 GCF_032159765.1 Mycobacterium sp.
CGGCGGCACCTTCTACCTCACCTACACCGGCTGGGACCGGCACACCGCCCGGCTGTGCTTGGCGACCTCGACCGATCTGCGCAGCTGGCACAAGCACGGCCCGATGGTGCCCGGAATCAACACCTTCGCGGGGGTGCGTGAAACGCCCGGGCCGGAGTGGAGCAAGGGCGGGGTGATCTTGCCCGAGCCGGTCGGCGGGCGCTACCTGATGTGGTTCGGTGAGGGAAACATCCACCTCGCCACCTCCACCGATCTGCTGCACTGGCAGCCGGATCCCACACCGGTACTACGGCCCGAGCCGGGCACGTTCATGGGTGATCTCGTGGAGACCGGGCCGCAGCCGATTCGCACCAGGACGGGGCACGTGCTGCTGATGCACAACAGCGCGATCCTCCGACCTGGGGGCGGCGTCTACTACGCCTGCGGCCAGGTGTTGATCGATCCGCACCGGCCGAACGTCGTCGTCGCCAAGCTGACCGAACCGTGGCTGGAGCCCAGCACCCGCGAGGACCGTGAGGGCCTGGTGGACAACGTCACCTTCGTCGAAGGCCTCGTCCACCACCGTGGTACCTGGTTCGCCTACTACGGCCAGAGCGATACCACGATCGGTGTCGCCACGTTCACACCAGCCGACTCACATCTGTCAGCAGTCCCGGAGCAGCCATGACGATCACCTTGCAGACCGGAACGCGGATCATGTTCACCGGCGACTCCGTCACCGACTGCCATCGAGAGGAGACCGACAACCCGCTCGGCTACGGATATCCGCTGCTGGCATCGGGCCAGTGGGGGATGCGGCATCCCGACCGCTCCCCGGTGTGGCTGAACAGCGGCATCTCCGGAAATCGCCTCGCCGACCTGCGGAGCCGCTGGCAGGCCGACGTACTCGACGCACGTCCCGATGTGGTGTCGATCCTGGTGGGGATCAACGACTGCGGGTTCCACTTCTCCCACGACTTCGACGAGGTGACGGCGTCGGAGTACCGCGACGGTTACCACGAGCTGCTGGATCCGCTCGCCGCGGCCGGCGCGCGGCTGATCTTGATCGAGCCGTTCCTGCTGCCGGTCACCGATGAGCAGTGGAAGTGGCGGGAGGATCTCGATGCCAAGATCCAGGTCGTCCGTGAGCTGGCCCGCGAGTACCAGGCTTGGCTGATCGCGGCGGACGGCATGTTCGCCGAGCTCGCCGCGACCACCGGACCGGAGTACTGGGTCTTCGACGGTGTGCACCCGACGGCAGCCGGGCATCAGGCCCTCGCCGAGGCTTGGCTGCGCCAGGTCGCCTAGCCGGGGCTCTAGTGTCGCGATCAGTACATCGGATCCTCGTGCACGATCAACCGGGCGGGAACCTCCAGCCGTTGTGGTGCCCGGGCGGGGTCTGCGAGCCGATCGAAGAGAAGCTTCGCGCCTGCCCGGCCGACGTCATACGGATCGCTGTCGATCACCGAGATGCCGAACGCGGCGGCGAGCTCGAATCGATCAAAGCTGACCACGTCGAGCCGTCGCCGGCCGAACGCCTTGGACTGCAGCAGTCCGGTGCACAGCCGGTTGTTGTCGACGAACACCGCGTCCGGTCGGGCTGTCTCGAGGAGCTCTTCGGCTGCCTGGTACGCATCGGCCTCACTGACCAGGTCGTCACGGACGAGGTCGGCATCGACCGTCAGACCGGCCGCTTCGAGCGCGGCGACGTATCCTGCCCACCGTTCCTCGGCGCCGCTGCCGCTGCGCGGGTGACCCAGGTACGCGATGCGCCGCCGCCCCCGAGCGAGCAGATGCTCGATACCGGCGCGGGTGCTGGCCGCGTTGGTGGTGGTGACCGAGTCCATCGACTCGCCGAGCCCCGGTGGGGGAGAGTCGACGAAAACGATCGCCGAGCCGAATGCGGCCTCGTTCGCCAGATAGCCCAGATCGTTGCCGACCGGGGCGATGATCAGACCCGCGACCCGATGGGCGAACAACGACCGAATGGCGCGGTGCTCAAGCTCTGGGTCGTTCTGGGCGTCGGCGGTGAGGACCAGATAGCCGCGCTCGGTGGCCACCGAGTGAATCCCGCGGAGCATCGGCGCGAAGAACGGGTTCGTACAGTCGCCCAACGTCACGCCGATCGAGGTCATGGCCTGGTTCTTGCGGCGCAGGCCGGCGGCGACGTCGTTCAGCTGGACGCCCAGCCGGTCTGCTTCCGTCACGATGCGCTGGCGGGTGGACTCGCGAACCTTCGGATCACCCCGCAACGCCCGCGACACGGTCTTGATGCTGACTCCCATGGCAGCCGCCACGTCCTCGAGCCGCGGCCGGCGCCGCGGTTCAGCCGGGCCGGAAGACTGTGCCTCCGCAACACCTTGGTCCGTGGTCTGAGCGGCTCCCTCGTCGGTCTGCATGCGGCCAATTCTAATGTCAACGTTGACACCCGAGCCGACCGTACCGCAGCAGGCGAGCTAGGGCTGTCTCGTAACTCATTGCCTGCCCGTGGTGGCGGGCGCGGCGCAGCACCTCGACGGCACCTTCGCGAAGCTGGAGGCCAGCAGCGCCGAGGTCGTCCAGGAGCCCGACCGTGCAGCCGTACGGCGTCCGCGACTGCGCCTTCCGCGAACGCGCGGGCAACATGATCCGCATCCAGGAACTGCGCTGAGCCGTCTGGCAATCGCGCGGCCAGAAACTCCTCGACGTCAGCAGGGCGCCACGACCATTCAAATGCGGTCCAGCCGTCGGGCTGGCGTAAATCGGCGGCGTGGGCCGGGTGGGTGGGCTGTGATCTACTTTCCGGATGCTTCGCGCCTGGATCTCGCTTGTCGACGGACCGCTTCTGCAGGCGACCGAGGCGCCAGCTGTGGAGGCGTTGCACGGGGAGCTGCTCCGGCAGTGGGGGTCGTCGGAGGTGTGGCGGCTGTCGTACGGGCTGCGCAGCGTGATCGTGAAGCGGGGAAGCGACGGTCAGGCGGACGAGGCGGCGGCGTACGAGCGTTTCGTCGTGCCGATGGAGCTGCCGGCACCCAGGTTGATCCACCACGCTCGTGATGGCGACGCAGGTGTGCTGGTGCTGGCCGATGTCGGACGCGTGAACCTGGAGCAGGAACCGTCGGCCGAGGGCTTCCTGGCGGCGGCGGAGTTGGTGGCGACGATCCGGATGCGGTCAGTGGGTGGGACAAGCGAGTTCCCACCGGATCGGGTCAAGGAACTGGCGGACAGGATCGGGCGGATCACCGTCGACCTCGGACCGCTGACAGACGCCCTCGCCGAGCTGCACCGGGTGGCGCCGACCGCTGTCGTGCACGGTGACTTCGTGCCGAAGAATCTGGTCACCGACGGGACGCGCTGGACGGCTGTCGTCTGGCCGCTTGCGTACCTCGCGCCGCACCTGAGTGACCTCTACACACTGCTCCGCGATGCCGTTGCCGTCGGCCACGACCGTGGACCGATCGTTGCGCGCTACCTCGATGCCGCTGGCGCCGATCCCTTCGTCGTCGACCGTCAACTGCTTGTCGGCGGCGCGTGCTTCTGTCTCCGGGCACTGGCCTTCATCACCGACGAGGGCCTCCGGACGATCCCGGACTCCAAGAACTGGATCGACCCACTGCTGGCCGAGCTCGAAGATCTCGTGGAGCAGTTGTCATGAAGCTGCTTGTCCTCGGCGGCACCAAGAACCTCGGCACTTCACCATTGCGTCGACAGCGAGTCGACGTTCGCCTCAGGTTGTGCGCACGCCGGAGGTCAGCAGGGTCCAGCCTGCGCCGCCGTGCCAGTGTCGGCCGGCGTCGAGATGGTCGAGGACTGCTCGCTCGAGACGAGTGCGACGAGGGGCGCTGGCTCGATCAATTCCGGCCTGGCCGAAGACGAACCTGAGGATTCCGTGGTCATCTGGCTTGGGTTGGTAGGCAGGCTGGAAGCGCTGCTGGAACTGGATGATGTTGGACTTGGCTGGCAGGTATTCCGCGA
>NZ_JAVHWM010000026.1:0-100242 GCF_032159765.1 Mycobacterium sp.
AACCCAGCTCTGGACATGGCCGTGCGGGCAGTGACCGCGCTGTGGATGCCGTGGCAGGGCAAGCGGTTCGATTCCGACTCGGCCACCGGCGACAACCGGCTGACGCGAAGCACCGGGCTGGTGTCCAAGTTGCTGTGGCCGCTGTACTCGATGCGCGATGCCGAGGCCGGGAAGCTGGCATTCGACTTCAAGACATACGTCGAGGCCGGAAAGGACGACCCGGACATTCAGGTCATGGTGATCGACTACGCCGACGTGGAGAAGAACCCGCGTCTGATCATCCGCAGCATCCGCGACGAGCTCGTCGAGCTGGTTCGGGGCGTCTATCTCGGAAAGATCCTCTTCAACACGGAGCGAGGCTTGTCCGAGCGACAATCAGGCTCCGGAGATAGTTACAGCAAGATCGGCTACTTCGCCCTCCGCACACCCCGTTGAACTGGGCAACTACGACAAGGAATGGTGGTTTCAGGTGAGTCGCCAGTGGTATGAGCACCCGTCGTTGATCCTGCAACTCAAGGATCTGGCCAAGGCCCGCGACGACTTGCGGGAGAAGAACCTGTTCGAGGCTGACGGCATCCGGCCCAAGGATGACCTCGGCGAGCCCACCGAGGAGGTGAAGCGCGCTCGAACTCCGGACGGCACATGGAACGACCTCGACGACCCGTGGATGGGCTCGAAGGGTTCCGGCTTCGGCCGCAACGTGCCCCTGTCCAAGACGATTCCGGACACCAAGCGGCTGCTCGACCCCGATCCGCGAATGATCAGCCGCCGGTTGATGGCCCGCGACGAGTTCAAGCCGGCAGGCATTATTAACGCGCTCGCCGCGGCGTGGCTGCAGTTCGAGAACCACAACTGGTTCTTCCACGGCGACGGCCAAGCTGACAAGACCATCGACATTCCGCTGCGCGACGGTGACGATTTCCCCGAGGATCCGATGCGGATCCGCTGCACGATCCCGATGCGGGGCGAGATCATCCAAGGGTGCCCTGCGCCGGTGTTCGGCAACGTCGAAACCCATTGGTGGGACGGCTCGCAGGTCTATGGCAGCGGCAAGGAGCGCCAGGCTGAGGTGCGCACATTCGTCGATGGCAAGGTCAAAGTCGGCGACGACGGGCGGCTGCCCAAGAGCGATATTCCCGGTATTGACCTCACCGGCATGCGGGAGAACTGGTGGGTCGGGGTTGGGCTGCTGCACACGTTGTTTGCCCGTGAGCACAACTCGGTGTGCGATGCGCTGAAGAAGGCCTACCCCAGTCTCGACGACCAACGACTCTTCGAGCTCGGGGCCCTGGTCGTCTCGGCGCTGATCGGCAAGATCCACACGGTGGAGTGGACGACGTGCGTGTTGCGTCACCCCGCACTGCAGATCGGCATGAACGCCAACTGGTATGGCGCCCTGGGGGAGACGTTCAAGGATCGAATCGGTCGGATCGGGGACAGCGAAGTCCTCTCGGGCATCATAGGGTCGTCGTCCGACCACCATTCTTCGCCGTTCTCGTTGACGGAAGAGTTCGTCTCGGTCTACCGGATGCACCCGCTGATTCCCGACGACTGGAATTTCTTCTCGCTGGAGTCTGGCGAGCACCTCGAGCATCAATACTTCACCGAACTGCAGGGCCGTTTCACCCGCGACTTCATGGACCGCATGGAGATGGGCGATATGTGGTACTCGTTCGGCATCGCCAGCGCCGGAGCGGTGTGCCTGCACAACTACCCAAACGCACTGCGAGAACTCAAGCGGGTCGACGGGCAGATCACGGACTTGGCCACTCTGGACATCGTGCGCGACAGGGAACGCGGAGTTCCCAGGTACAACGACTTCCGTGAAGCGCTGCGGATGCCGCGCCGCAAAACGATGGAGGAGATCACGCCGAACGCCCAGTGGGCCAAGGAGATCAACGAGGTGTACAACGGCGACGTCGACGCCGTCGACCTGCAGATCGGGATGCAGGCCGAGAAACCGCCGAAAGGCTTTGGATTCTCGGACACCGCATTTCGCATCTTCATCCTGATGGCGTCGCGCCGGCTGAAGAGCGATCGGTTCTTCACCAACGACTTCCGGCCCGAGGTGTACACCCAGATCGGGTACGACTGGGTGAATCACACTTCTATGAAAGATGTTCTGCTGCGCCACTATCCGGAACTGGAGCCGGTGATCGGCGATGCCGAGCGGGTGTTCGCGCCGTGGCCGCGGCTGGGTGCACCAACCCCTGGCAAGAAGAATCCGATCGTCCAGCTCGCGGACTCCGTCCGCGCCTACATCCCGTGGGGGTAATCGACTGTGGCAGATTTCCCGCACGCGTCCGTCCTGGAAGGCATTCGGTTCACCGCCCAGATCGGAGCTCCCAACATCATTCTGGGGCTGTTCAATAAGCGGGAACTGCCGACGCGGATCGCATCTACCGTCGGCGCTGACTACCTCGGTTACCAGCTGGTCGAAGGGCTGGTCCGCAACCACGGTCCCGGGCCGTTCTACGTCCGCGTCGCCAAAGACGAGGCGCTCCTGCTGACGAGTCCTGATGACCTGCAGTTCGTGCTCGGCGCCTCGCCGGATCCGTTCGCATCGGACCCGCCACCGAAACGCAAAGGGATGAGCGCCTTTCAACCCGAGGCGCTGACAATATCGCGCAAACCCGTCTGGGAGGATCGGCGGCGCTTCGCGGAGGCTGTGCTCGACACCGGCAAGCCCATGCACCGGTTGGCGCAGCCGTTCACGGGCGTCGCAGCGCAGACCGCCGCGGACCTGGTCCAGCGCGAGGCGAACTGGCAGACGTTCAACGACGCGTTCCAGAAGTTGACGCGCCGAGTGGTCTTCGGCGACAGAGCGGCAGACGACACCCGGCTGTCCGAGATGCTGGGCGAACTGATGTCGGCGGGCAACAAGATGCCAGGGGAGCCGGCGCCTGGCTACGACGAGTTCATCGCCCGGATCGATGGCTACGTTGTGAATCCCGAGCCCGACAGCCTTGCCGGGATGATTGTCGAAGCACCTCCTTTGGCCGAGGGCAAGCCTTCGGGGCAACTGGTGCACTGGCTTTTTGCCATGGGAGATACGCTAGCGGCCAACACTTTTCGAGCGCTTGCCCTCTTGGCGACACACCCGGAGCAGCAACACGAGGTGCGGGCGGAGATGGCGGACGCCGACATCAACTCTGCCGGCGGCATCGCTTCTTTGGATTACCTCGCCGGATGCCTGCTGGAGGCGATGCGTCTGTGGCCTACGACGGCGCTGTTCGGTCGGGTGGCCACTCGCGATGTCGAGTTCTCCAACGGCGCCGTGGTGCCCGAAGGTACACAGGTGTTGGTATACAACGTCTTCAACCACCGCAACCGCGATCGGATCCCGTACGCGGACCGCTTCTCGCCCGGAGAGTGGGCGAGCGGGGACGCGGGAAGTGACTGGTCGTACAACTTCTTCAGCCACGGCCCGCAGGTCTGCCCCGGGGCGGGTTTGTCGGTGTTCCTCGGCCAGGCGGTCCTCGCACACCTGCTTGACGCGGCCACACCCCAAGTTTCCGGCACCAACCTCGACCCGGCGAAGCCGTTGCCGCACAGCCTCGACCTGTACGGGTTCACCATCGGTTTCGTCCGATAGCCCGACCGCTCGGCGCGAAACTGCATTCCACGCGGAAAACGTCGAGTGGGGACCTGCGTGGTTACAGTCTCGGCGCAAAGGCCCGGCGTCAAACGATTTTGATCACCGTCAGGGTGTAGTTCGGCCCGCTGTTGTTGGTCACGTAGAGATGGGTGCCGTCGGCACTGATGGCGATTGCGCTCGGATTGCTGCCGGCAGGCAGGGTGGCGGTGACGGTATTGCTGGCCGTGCCGATCACCGACACGTTGCCGTGCGCGCCGCTGGCGACATACACACGGTGTCCATCGGGGCTGACGGTCAGCGCTGTGGCGCTGTCGACGCTGATGGTGGCGGTGACGTGATTGGTGGCGGTGCTGATCACCGACACCGTATCCACGCCGACCGTGTAAACGTGGTGGCCACCGGGGCCGAACGCTACGGCGAGCGGATTGGGGACTCCCACGGTGGCGACCACATCGTTGGTGCCGGTATCGATCACCGACACGCTGTCGTCGCCGCTGTTGGCGACATACACGTGGTGGCCGAACGGGCCGATGGCCAACGAGTACGGATGGTCGCCGACCGCGACCGTGTCGACGAGATCGTCGGTGGCCGTATTGATCACCGACACGGTGCCGTCGCCGGCGTTGGCGACATAGGCACGGTGCCCGTTCGGGCCGACCACGACCCCGAACGGGTCATTGCCGGTAGGGGCGCTATCGACCACCTGGTTCGTGCTGGCGTCGACCACCAGCAGGCTGGTGGTGGTGACATAGACCCGCCCGGTGGTTGGGCTGACCGCCAACCCGTACACACCGACGGTGCCCGCTCCGATGGTGGCGATGACGCCGTTGGTGTTGCTGTTGATCACCGACACCGTCTTGTCGCCGAGATTGCCGACGTACACGCGATGGCGCCGCGAGTTGACCGCGACCGAGCACGGGTTGTCGCCGACCGCGATGACGGCCTGGATCGGCATGCTCGCTACTCCGCGGGTGGCGCGAACAACTCCAGCGCGATGCCATCCGGGTCACGGAAACTCAACCCTGATCCATAGCCGGCGTCGACGATGCCGCCGTGGCTGATGCCGAGCGCGTTGAGCCGGTCCATCCAGGTCTCGAGGTCGGCGCGGCTCGCGACCCCGAAGCCCACGTGGTCAAGGCCCACGCGAAACTCCGTGAACCGTTCGTCGGGCACTCCCCGCTCGTGCTGGTGAATGCCGAACAGCGTGCCTCCGGGGAGCACCCAGACGAGGTGCCGAAAGCCGGCGTCGGTGTGCTCGTCGACCACCGGATCGGCGCCGATCAGCTCGCGGTACCACGCACCGCTGGCGTCGGCGTCCTTCACGGTGACGGCTACGTGGGCGAGGCCGGGAAAGTCGGCCATGGTCATCTCCTTCGGTCGGGTGAGTGATTACAGGACGCGTTTGCCGCGACGCGCGCGGGATCGCATGTCCCGCAAGTACATCTGATATCCGGCGATCCACACCTGCCGCGGAATCACACGGTCGGCCAGCCGCAACCCCTTCAGCAGCCATTCGAATCGGCGCTGCTGACCGGCCGTCCACGGCAGCTCCATGTGCTCGCGAAACTCCGCAGGCAAGAAGCCCGTCGTCGCGAACAAATTCAGTGGGCCGCCGATCATCCGCAACGGCCACGGCAGAAAAGCCAGGCTCGCAACGCCATATAGATGCCGTCGTACCGGCGGATCGATCCGCAGCTCGTCCAAGGACCGCTTCCAATATTCGTCGAACGCGGCGCGGTCGGGAGGCCACATCGTTTCCGGCACTTGCAAGGTGGTGCCGAGCCGCTTCGCGTCGCGGTACACGTCGTCGGCAGCGGCATCGTCGAGTGGTCCGTACAGGAACTCCTGCTGGTCCACGAAGTAGCGGTACAGGCAGGCCGCCACCCAGAGCTGCAGCTTGGGGTCAAAGGCGTTGTAGGACACCGGGCTTTGCGCGGTGGAGCGCACCTGCGCGTGGGCGGTGTCGACCGCGCGCCGGATGAGTTCGCGATCAGCTTCAGTGCCGATGGTCGCGGCCGCCAGGTACGTGCCGGTGGTCCGGGCTCTCTTGAACGGGTGTTTGTAGACGTTGCCGGAGTCGACGGGACTCTCCAGGACGCCGTAGCCGACGGCCGGTAACGACAGTTGCATGATGACGTTGGCTGCCGGCAGCAGCACCGCCGCCGGATTGAGCAGGTCTGCGACCCTCGTCGGTCGTCGCGCCATACGGGCAGTACACCACGATGTGAGACGCTGCCGAGGTGTTTGCGCCGAGATCGAGCGCTGTCGGGATCCTGGCAGGCTGGCTGGCCGATCTGGTGTTCGCCGATCCGCGGCGAGGACACCCAGTCGCGGGGTTCGGTGCTGCGGCCGACCGACTGGAGCGGACAACGTATCGCGACAATCGGTCGGCGGGTGTAGCGCACGTCGGCCTGCTGCTCGGGGCCGTCTCGCTCGTCGGTGTCGGTGTCGAGCGCGTTGCCGGCCGCCCAGGTGTCGCGTTGGCAACGTGGACAGCGCTCGGCGGAACGTCGTTGATGCGGACGGCGTCAGCCATGGCGGACATGCTGGTGGCCGGCGACGTCGACAATGCTCGAAAGCTGTTGCCGGCGCTGTGCGGCCGTGACCCCGAGTCGTTGGACGTCGACGGGCTGACCCGGGCAACGCTCGAATCCTTGGCCGAGAACACTTCCGACGCGCAGGTGGCGCCGATGTTCTGGGCCGCGGTCGGCGGGGCACCCGGCGCCTTGGCCTACCGCGCGGTCAACACGCTCGATGCGATGATCGGCCACCGCTCGCCCCGGTATCTCCGATTCGGCTGGGCGGGGGCGCGATTGGACGACATCGCCAACTTCGTCCCGGCTCGGCTCACCGCGACGCTCGTTGCTCTGTGTGCCCCACTCGTCGGGGGATCTCCGACGGGTGCGATACGGGTCTGGCGCCGTGACGCGGCGCGGCATCCCAGCCCCAACGCGGGCGTGGTCGAGGCCGCGTTCGCGGGCGCACTGGGCGTTCGGCTCGGCGGCCCCACGCGCTACGCGCACGCGCTCGAGATCCGTCCAGAACTCGGCGATGGCCGCGCGCCCGACGTTGATGATCTGCGCCGAGCGGTCCGCTTATCGCGAATCGTGCAGACCGCGACCGCCGTCGCCGCGGCTATCGCCGTCGGCCGTAGCGGTCGGCGAGTTTCTGCTCGGGCGTAGCCGGGGCCTCGGGCTCCGGGGCTGCCGCTGCCTCACGCCGGCGCTCGCGAAGTTCGGCAAACACGAAGTAGCCGAGGCCGATCGGCGCAATGATCCCGAACGCAATCCACTGAATTCCGTAGGACAGGAACGGCCCGGCGTCGAGGTGGGGCAGTGGCAGCACCCCCAGGCCGCCGGGCTGGTTGTCGGTGAGCTGCAGATACGGCTGCGCCAGAGGGGTTTTGGTGACCGTGCCGACCTCTTGGGTGTTGATCGAGTACACCTGCACCATGCCGTCCTCGGTGATCGGCGCCTTGCTTGCGTTGGCCTCCGAATCTCGCAGCCGTGCGGTGACGGTCACCTGGCCGGACGGCGGCGGCGCCATCGGCGGCACACGCGAACCTTGCAGCGGCCGCACGTATCCGCGGTCGATCAGGACCGTCGGTCCGTTGTCGACGGCGAAGGGCGTCAGCACCTCGAACGCGGGCGAGCCCTCCACCACCCGCAACCGCGCCAGCACCGTCGTATCCGCGAGGTAGTGGCCTGTCGCTGTCACAGGCCGCCACTGAGCCGAATCAGATTGGGACAGAAGCGAAGTCACCGGCACCGGTGCGGCGTTCATCGACGAGGCGATCTGGTCGTTCTCGCGTGAGGTCCTGGTGTTTTTCCCGAGCTGCCACGGAGCCAGCACGGTGAAACACAGATAAGCGAACGCCACAACCACCAGCGCGAGCGCGATCCAGCCCGGCCGCAACAGGAACGTCCAGCGCCGATGAGCCCTCGCGCGAAGAGAATTGCGGCGATGAGCGCTCGCGCGAAGAGCATTGCTGCGCATCAGCCGACCAGACCGCGGGCCGCGAGCTGCTCGTCGACCCAGTCGTGCAGGCCGGGCAGCGACGCGACGATGACGTCGTGTGTTTCCTCGAAATCGTCGTCATCGCCGTAGTACGGGTCCTCTACGTCCAGTGCATGCGCGCCAGATCGCGGGTCGAACGAACGCAACAGCCTGATCCGCTCGGTCGGCACGCCGAGGTGGGCGAGCATCCTGACATGGTTGCGGCCAAGCGCGACAACCAGATCCGCGTTCAGGTGGTCGTTGTCGAGCTGGGCTGCGCGGTGATGTGTCGAGTAGCCGTGTGCGCGCAGCACGCGGTGCGCACGTTCGTCGACCCCGGATCCGATGTGCCAGTCGCCCGTTCCTGCGCTGGTCACCCGCACGTGGCCGGCGAGCCCGCGCTCTGAGATCTGGTGTGCGAACATCTTTTCCGCCATCGGGGAGCGGCAGATGTTGCCGGTGCACACGAACGTGACGTGCAGCGGCCCGGAGAACGACTCAGACACCGAGAACCTCGCGAAGCGCGGCCACCGTCGACACCTGCGTGAACGGGCGTTCGACGTCGGGGTCCTGGAAATCGCGCCCGCCGTAACCCCATTCGACGACGACGGTGTCGATGCCGTGATGTGCTGCACCCTCGACGTCATGCGCGCGATCACCGACCATCAACACGTGCTCGGGCAGCGGGTCGAGTTGGGACAGCACGTGCGCGACGACGTCGGCCTTGGCTGCGCGCGTTCCATCGAGGCTCGCACCGCCGATCACCTCGAAATGCTCGTCCAGCCCGAAGTGCGCCAGGATCCGTCGTGCCGTCGGTTCGGCTTTCGACGTGGCTACGGCTAGCCGCACGCCCGCGCCGCGCAGGTCGGCCAGCAGCTCCGGGATTTCGTCGAACACTTCGTTGAGCTCCCAGCCACGGGTGGTGTAGTCGGCGCGGTAGGCGGCGATCGCCGCGTCTGTTTTCTCGCCGAGACCCATCAGACCAAGAGTGTGGTGCATGGGCGGTCCCACGACCATGCCGGCCAGGTCCGGATCGTCCGGCACAGGCTCGCCGACCTGGCTGAGCGCGTAGCGGAAGCTCGAAACGATGCCCCGAGCGGAATCGGTCAGGGTGCCATCCAGGTCGAAGATCACCAGTTCGGGCCGTGCGGTCACCTTCTCTCCCGTCGCTTCGCTCGCCCCACCTCTCCATTCTCCCCGATCGCCTCGCACTACTGTCGAAGCTGTGCGGTACCACGGTGACCAGGCGGCATTACCGGGGATGCTGGACTTCGCTGTCAACGTGCGCGCAGCAGCGCCGCCGCGCTGGTTGCTGGACAAGCTCGCGGCCCGCCTGCTTGACCTCGGTCGTTATCCCACCCGGCACGACGAACACGCCGCCACCGCCGCGGTGAGTGCGCGCCATGGCTGCCCCGACGACGAGGTGATGCTGCTCGCCGGTGCCACCGAGGCGTTCGGACTGTTGGCAAATCTGCGGCCGCGCCTTGCCGCGCTGTTGGCCCCCTCGTTCACCGAGCCCGATGCCGCGCTGGCAGCAGCGGGCGTCCCCGTCGTCCACGTGGTGGTGCGCGCGCCGTTCGGTATCGGCGGCGTCGAGATTCCCGACGAGGCCGATCTCGTGGTCGTCGGCAACCCCACCAACCCGACATCGGTGCTGCATCCCCGCGAACACATTCTTCGGCTGCGCAGGCCGGGCCGGATCGTGGTGATCGACGAGGCGTTCGCCGACGCGATCCCCGACGAGCCGCAGTCGCTGGCCTATGAGCGGTTGCCCGACGTGCTCGTGCTGCGCAGCCTCACCAAGACGTGGGCACTGCCCGGGCTGCGGGTCGGATACGCGTTAGGTGCGCCCGACGTCTTGAACCGGATGGCTGCGACACGACCGCACTGGCCGTTGGGCACCCTGCAGCTCGAGGCGCTGATCGCGTGCAGCCAACCGGATGCCGTCGCTGCGGCGGACGAGCAGGCCGCGGGACTCGTCGAGATACGCACACAGATGGCCGATGCGTTGGCAGGGATCAGAGTTCACGTAGTCGACGGCGCCGCGCCGTTCGTGTTGTTCGAGGTCCCGGATGCACATCTAGCACGAAAGCAATTGGCCGCCAAGGGAATCGCTGTCCGCAGATGTGACACATTCGTCGGCCTGGACGGGCAGTTCCTTCGGGCCGCCGTCAAGCCGGAGTGGCCGACGCTGGTGGCCGCACTGGCCGAGGTCCTGGCATGAGCGTGCGGCTGTCCGAGATCATCGCCGTGCTCGAGGAAGCCTACCCGCCGCAACTGGCCCAGCCGTGGGATTCGGTGGGTCTGGTGTGCGGCGACCCCTCTGATTCCGCCGACGACGTCGTCGTCGCAGTGGACGCCACTGCGGCCGTGGCCGCCGAGGTGCCCGACGGGGGCCTGCTGCTCGCGCACCATCCGCTGCTTCTGCGCGGGGTCGACTCCGTGGCGGCCAGCACGCCGAAAGGCTCGCTTGTTCACAGTCTGCTTCGTTCCGGCCGAGCGTTGTTCACCGCGCACACCAACGCCGACTCCGCGTCGCCCGGCGTATCCGACGCGCTGGCGGACGCCATCGGGGTGCAGGTCGACGGCGTGTTGTCGCCGGCCTCCGAAGGCCCCCCGCTCGACAAGTGGGTGGTGTTCGTGCCGCTGGAGAACGCCGACGCGGTGCGCGCGGCCATGTTCGCCGCGGGCGCCGGCCAGATCGGCGATTACTCGCAGTGCAGCTGGAGCGTCACCGGCACAGGGCAATTCCTGCCGGGACAAGGCGCGTCCCCTGCGATCGGCAACATCGGGTCCGTCGAAAAGGTCACCGAGGACCGCGTGGAGGTGATCGCGCCGGCGCCCATGCGGCCGTCTGTGCTGACGGCGATGCGCGCCGCCCACCCGTACGAGGAACCCGCGTTCGACGTGTTCGCGCTCGCGCCGCTGCCGGGCGACGTGGGCTTGGGCCGCGTTGGCTCACTTCCATCGCCAGAGCCGTTGCACGAGTTCGTCTCCCGTGTGCAGCGGTCGCTGCCGCAGACGTCGTGGGGAATCAGGGCGGCAGGCGATCCTGACAGCCCGGTATCGCGCGTCGCGATGTGCGGCGGAGCCGGCGATTCGCTGTTCGCCGACGTGACCCGCTCGGGCGTCGACGTGTACGTCACCGCCGACTTGCGTCACCACCCGGCCGACGAGCACCGGCGGGCGTCGGAGGTTGCGCTCGTCGACGTCGCGCACTGGGCGAGCGAATTCCCCTGGTGCGAGCAGGCGGCCGGGATACTGCGAGGCCGGTTCGAGTCGTCGCTGGCCGTGCGTGTGTCGACAATCCGCACCGATCCATGGAACATCGAGGTTGATGTGCAATGAAAGCTGCTGCAGAACAACAGCTTTGGCTAGCTGAAGTTGTGGTGATCGACGCCGAGCTGGCACGAATCACGTATCGCCGGGCGCATCTGCCCGAACTGCAGCGCCACGAGGAAGTGAAGGACGAACACCGAGCCGCAGGCGACCGGGTGGCCGCGTTGCAACTCGCCCTGGAAGACGTTGAGACGCAAGTCAAGCGCTTCGAATCGGAGATCGACGCCGTCCGCCAGCGCGAGGACCGGGATCGGTCGCTGCTGGATGCGGGCAGGGCCGACGCGAAGCAGATCACCGACCTGCAACACGAACTCGAGACCTTGCAGCGTCGTCAATCCAGCCTCGAGGACTCCCTGCTGGAGGTCATGGAACAACGGGAGGAGTTGCAAGCCGACCTCTCCCGCGAACAGGCCGCGATCAACACGCTGGAGGCCGACCTGGCCACCGTCGACAATTCTCGTGACGAGACGTTCGCCGACCTGGACAAGACCACCGAGGAGCGCACCCAGCGGAGAACGGAACTCCTCGCAGGCATCGCCGACGAGCTCGTCGCACTGTACGAGCGGATTCGCTCGTCGACCGGAGTGGGCGCCGGTGTGCTGCAGGGCAAGCGATGCGGCGCGTGCCGTATCGAGCTCGACCGCGGCGAGCTGGCGCGGATCTCGGCTGCCGCCGATGACGACGTGCTCAGGTGTCCTGAATGCCGCGCAATCCTGTTGAGAGTCAAGGGATCCGGTCAGTGAAAGTCATCGTGGAAGCCGACGGCGGATCGCGGGGCAACCCAGGTCCCGCGGGATTCGGCACTGTGGTGTGGTCAGAGGATCACTCGACGGTGCTTGCCGAGGTCAAGGAGGCCATCGGCACGGCGACCAACAATGTCGCCGAGTACCGCGGTCTGATCGCAGGGCTCACCGCGGCCGGGCATCTGCGCGCCACCGAGGTGGAGGCGCGGCTGGACTCCAAGCTCGTCGTGGAGCAGATGTCAGGACGCTGGAAGGTCAAGCATCCGGATCTGGCCGAACTGCACGGCCAGGCGCGCAGCCTCGCGTCGGGCTTCGGTCGCGTTTCGTTCATGTGGGTTCCTCGCGAGGAAAACACGTACGCCGACCGTCTCGCGAACGAGGCGATGGACGCCGATGAGCGCTCGCGCGAAGAGCATGTTGCCGATGAGCGCTCGCGCGAAGAGCATGATGCCGATGAGCGCTTGCGCGAAGAGCATGTCACCGCGGCATCGGCAGCGGCCCCTGCACCTGCTGCCTGGACCGGCGCACAGGGCGCACCGACGAGGCTGCTCCTGTTGCGCCACGGCCAGACCGAACTCTCCGTGCAGCGGCGGTATTCCGGCCGTGGGAACCCACCGCTGACGGACCTGGGACGCCGTCAAGCCGACGCCGCTGCCGAGTATGTCGCCGCCCGCGGCGGCATCGCGGCTGTGATCACCTCACCGCTGCAACGCGCCCATGACACCGCCGGCGCTGTCGCGAAGGCGCTCAGCCTGGGCGTCGTCGTCGACGACGACTTGATCGAGACCGATTTCGGTGCGTGGGAGGGTCTGACGTTCGGCGAGGCGGCCGAGCACGATCCTGAGTTGCATCGAAAATGGCTGCACGACACCACGATTGAGCCGCCGGATGGGGAGAGCTTCGGCAACGTGCGCACGCGGGTGGAGCGGGCGCGCGATCGCATCCTCGCCGAGTTTCCGGGCGCGACCGTGCTCGTCGTCTCGCATGTGACGCCGATCAAGACGATGCTTCAGATCGCGCTCGACGCGGGCCCGACCATCCTGTACCGGATGCACCTGGACCTCGCCTCGCTGTCCATCGCGGAGTTCTACCCTGACGGCAAGGCATCTGTGCGCCTGGTGAACCAGACCGATTACCTCGACTAGAGCGGCCTCAAATGGACGGGCATGTGGCGCACTCCCGCGTGCTTGTTGCTGCGGACGTACTCCACCGGCCCCGTCAACGTCACCTCACCGACACGGTCGAGTAGCGCGTCGAGCACGACGCGAATCTCCATCCGTGCCAACGCCGCTCCAAGGCAGAAATGGGTGCCGCGGCCAAACGCCAGGTGCGGGTTGGGGTTTCTGGTGATGTCGAAGACATACGGGTTGGTGAACACCGCCTCGTCGCGGTTCGCCGATGCCCACCACAGCGTCACCTTGTCGCCCGCCCGGATCTGCCGGCCGGACATCTTGACGTCGCGCGTCGCCGTGCGGCGGTTGTACGGCGTCGACGACGCCCACCGCAGAATCTCCTCGACCGTGCCCGACAACAGCGACCGATCCGCGCGAACCTTCTCCAGCGCATCGGGATTCTCGCAGAGTGCAAGCGTGCCGATCGCGATCGAGTTGCGCGTGGTCTCGCTGCCCGCCGCGATGACGAGGCTGAAGAACATGTGCTGCTCCATGTCTGACAGCGCGCCGTCGTCGATGCGCCCATTGGCCACCACCGACAGCAGATCGTCGCCCGGCACCGCGCGCTTGCGCTCGAGCAGGTCGGTTCCGTAGGCGAACATCTCGGCCGACGCCTGCTGCGTGCGTGCCGTGGCCTCGCCCACTTCGCGGTCCTCGTAGTCAAGCGTCACGTTGGCCCACTCCAGCAGCCGGTGACGGTCTTCCTGGGGAACGCCGACGAGCTGCGCCACCGCCTGCAACGGCAGCTCGGCGGCCACGTCGACGAGGAAATCGCAGTCCGCTTTGGCGAGTGCCTGATCGACCACCAGTGCTGCCCGTCGGCGCAGGTCGTCCTCGATCGCCGCCAATGTCCTCGGCGCGACACTGGGCGTCAGCAGCCGCCTGAACTTGGCGTGCCGAGGGTCGTCCATCATGTTCAGCAGGACGCCGATTGCCCACTCGCGGGCCATGTCCTCCAGCGTCGTGCCGCCGCCTTCGCGGTCTCCGCCCGTCTCTGACGAGTAGGTGGTGGCGTCGGCGGCAGCGTCGACGACGTCGGCGTAGCGACTCAGCACCCAAAATCCCTCGCCGCCCGGCGAGTGCTGCGTGGCCGGATGGAACCAGACTGGGGATTCGCGACGCAGCTCGTCGAAGACACGATGGGGAAAGCCCGTGGCGAACCGGTCCAGGTCGGTCAGGTCGATGTCGTCGTGCACAGCAAATACGGTGCCACACCCGCGTGTGAACAGTGTTACTAGAGTTACTGGTGGTACGGTACGCGGCTGTGGGCCATGTCGCCGTGGACCGCCGCAAATTCATGGCGGGTCTTGCCGTCGCCATTGTTTCGGGCGTCGGTGTGGCCCGCTGGCAAGTCGACGCGACTCCGCGCGTGCTGGCTGCGGCCAGTGACGGGGCGAGCCCGCTGCCGGCGTCCCGGCTGCCGGGCTTGTTGCCGCCGCCGGGCCCCGAATCGCGAATCGCGTTGCCGGGCAGAGGAACGATGTGGAGTCTCCCTGGCGACGGGGACTGTCTGGCGTTGACGCTCGACGACGGCGTCGACAGCGAAGTCGTGCGGATGTACACGCAGTTCGCCAAGGACACCGGATTGCGGTTCACGTATTTCGTCAACGGGCGTTACAACTCGTGGCAGGACAACAAGGACCTGCTCGCGCCACTGGTCGAATCCGGCCAGATCCAACTGGGCAACCACACTTTTTCCCATCCCGACCTGACCACCCTCCCGGTCAAGGCTGCAATGGACGAAATCAGCCGCAACGACGACTTCCTGAGGAACACGTACGGCGTCGACGCCAGGCCCTACCTGCGGCCGCCCTACGGCGCCCACAACGCGACTGTCGACGCAATCGCGGCTGGTCTGGGCTACACGATTATGGCGCTGTGGTCGGGAGACCTCGGGGATTCCAACCTCATCAGCGAGGATGCGATCGTCAAAGCCGCCGATCGGTTCTTCACCCCGCAGACGGTCATCATCGGCCACTTGAACCATCCGCCGGTGACCCATGTCTACGGGCACTTCGTCGATTTGATCCGCGACCGCAAATTGCGGTCGGTCAACCTCAACGACATCTTCGCGAAACAGTGATGACTCTGTAGTCCTGCCGACCAGGCTGCGCAACAAGTCAGAAACATCGCCGATTTAGCTTGGCGCCCAGTGGCCATCACCGAAACACATTGTCCGTACTGCTCGCTGCAGTGCGGGATCACGCTTGAGGTATCGCCGGGCGCGGTCACGCTAGGAGCCCAGGACGATTCCCCGACCAACCGGGGCGGCTTGTGCGCAAAGGGTTGGGCGGCCGCAGAACTGCTCGACCACCCGCAGCGACTGACGTCTCCTCTGATCCGGGACAGTCGTGGCTCCTCGCTGCGCCCAGCGACCTGGGAAGAAGCGCTCGACCGCATCGTCACGACTTTTCAGAAGCTGCAGGATCAGCACGGCCGCGATGCGGTCGGATGCTTCGGCGGGGGAGGCTTGACCAACGAAAAGGCCTACCAGTTCGGGAAATTCGCCCGGGTCGCGCTGCGCACGTCGGCGATCGACTACAACGGCCGGTTCTGCATGTCGTCGGCGGCGGCCGCGGCCACCAAGAGTTTCGGCATCGACCGCGGGATGCCGTTTCCGCTTGCCGACGTGGCCGAAGCGGACGTGGTGCTGATGGTCGGAAGCAATATCGCCGACACTGCGCCGCCGGCCATGCAGTTTTTCGACTCTGGGCGGGCCCGCGGTGCCAAGCACATCGTCGTTGATCCCCGCCGGACGGCGACCGCAACAACCGCCGATCTGCATCTTCAGCCTGTGCCGGGCACCGACCTCGCGCTGGCCAACGGCATGCTGAACGTCGCGCTGCGGGAGAAATTCATCGACGTCGACTACATCGCGGAGCGCACCACAGGTTTCGACGCGGTGCGCCGCGCGGTGCGGCTGTACTGGCCCGACCGGGTCGAGCGCATCACCGGCGTGCCGGAAGCCGACATCGTCGCTGCCGCCCGGCTGTTGGGCGGTGCGAAGCGGGCGATGATCCTCACGGCGCGCGGCGCCGAGCAGCACCGCTCGGGGACCGAGACCGTGCTGGCCTACATCAATCTTGCTCTCGCACTTGGCCTAGTCGGGCGCCCGTACTCGGGCTTCGCCACCATCACGGGCCAGGGCAACGGCCAGGGTGGCCGCGAGCACGGCCAGAAGGCCGACCAGCTGCCGGGCTACCGCAAGCTCGACGATCCGGTGGCGCGGGCGCACGTCGCACAGGTATGGGGCATCGACCCGGCGGATCTTCCGTCGCCGGGACGCTCGGCATACGAGATGCTCGATGAGATCGGGTCGGAAGGCGGTGTGCGGGCGCTGTGGGTGATGGCGTCGAACATCGCTGTCTCGACACCGCATTCGGGCCACGTCGCGGACAAGCTCAACGCGCTCGATTTCCTCGTCGTGTCCGACATCTTCCTGTCCGAGACCGCCGCGCTGGCTGACGTCGTGCTGCCCAGCGCGCAGTGGGCCGAGGAGTCCGGGACGATGACCAACCTTGAGGGGCGAGTGATCAGGCGCCGGCGCGCCGTGTCGCCGCCCGCTGAGGTGCGCACGGACCTGGAGGTGATGGCCGACTTGGCGAAACGGATTGGGGTGTTGGGCTTTTCACCAGATCCCGGCGAAGTTTTCGAAGAGCTCGGGCGAGCCAGTCGGGGCGGCAAGGCCGACTACTCGGGCATCACGTACCAGCGGATCGACGACGAACAAGGAGTGTTCTGGCCGTGTCCGTCGCCGCTGCATCCCGGCACGCCAAGGCTTTTCACCGTCGACTTCCCGACGCCGGACCGGCGTGCACATTTTCACCCGGTCGAGCAGCGCGGCGCCGCGGAATTGCCCGACGACCAGTTCCCGTACTACCTGACCACGGGCCGGATGCTCAAGCAGTACCAGTCGGGTACCCAGACGCGTCGCGTGGCTTCGCTCAGCGAGGCCGAACCGCATCCCGTGGCGCAGATGCACCACAGTTTGGCAAGCCAGATCGGTGCTGCCGACGGCGACAAGGTGCGGTTGCGCACGCGCCGCGGCGAGGCGGTCATGACGGTCCAGGTCGTCGATGGCATCCGCACCGACACCGTCTTCGCGCCGTTCCACTGGGGCGGGATCGGCAACGTCAACCGGCTGACAAACCCTGTCCTTGACAAATATTCGCGCATGCCGGAGTTCAAGGTGTGCGCGGTCAGCCTAGAGAGGTCCCACGATGAGTGATGCCAGCGTGCCCCGATTCCTTCAGGGCTTCTTCAGCTTCACCGGCAAGGGCTTCGATGGTCCGTTCCTCGTCGACCCCGCGCTGCGGTACGTCGTTCCCATGGGCATGACGACGCAACCGGTGTACTTCCGGGGAGGCAACTCGACCGACGAGATGATCACGGTCGTGCTGATGCGAGACGGAGCACCGATGCGGTACTTCCCGATCGCCGCCAAGGGGAGCACGCACATCTCGTTGCGGGTGGTGGAAGACCTGCTGAGCGACACGGTCCTGGAGTTGTACCTGGCCGCAGGTGAGGATGTCAGCGGCACCGTGGTGGTGGACCTGGGCATGGTCGAGTTCTGAGGGGGATCTCGAGTTGACAACGATAGAGATCAAACCTGGGCTCAACGGCCAATCAGCAACGGGGAATGCGACATTGGTGGTGGTCGGCAACGGCATGGCCGGCGTGCGCGCGATCGAGGAAATCTTGACCCGCGATGGGGGAGAGCAGTTCTCGATGACGGTGTTCGGCGACGAGCCGTACGGCAACTACAACCGGATCATGCTGTCCAATGTGCTGGCCGGCTCGGACGACACGTCCGAGATCTTTCTGAACCCGGTGGACTGGTACGCGGACAACGACATCGATCTGCGCACGGGCGTGCGCGTAGTGCGAGTCGACAGGTTCGCGCATCTGGTCTATGCCGACGACGGATCCGTCATCCGCTATGACAAGTTGATCCTTGCCACCGGCAGCAGATCGTTCTTCCCGCCGATGGACGGGATGTGGCGCGACGACAAGACCCTGACGCCAGGCATTTTCGGCTTCCGCAGCCTCGATGACTGCGAGACGATGATCGACTTCGCGCGTGGCAAGACAAGGGCGGTGGTCATCGGCGGCGGACTGCTGGGGCTGGAAGCTGCACGCGGCCTGCAGAACCGAGGTCTGTCCGTCGACGTCGTCCATTCCCCGACGACGCTGATGAACGCCCAGCTCGACGACAACGCCGGCGACATCTTGCGGCGCTCCGTGCAAGGACTTGGCATCGGCGTGCACACCGGCAAGCGCACAACGAAGGCACTGCACGTGGACGGCTCGCTGGCCGGGATCGAGTTCTCCGACGGCGAGAAGCTGCCGTGCGACATGCTAGTGGTGGCCGCGGGAATCCGGCCCAACGTCGGACTGGCCCAACGCGCAGGCCTGACCGTAGAACGCGCCATCGTCGTTGATGACCGCATGCGGTCGGTGGATGACGATGACATCTATGTTGTCGGCGAATGCGTGCAGCATCGCGGTCAGGTCTACGGTCTGGTGGCGCCGCTCTGGGAACAGGCTGCCGTGCTGGCCGATCACATCACCGGGGTGAATCCGTCTGCGGCGTACCACGGTTCGCGCATGGCGACCAAGCTGAAGGTCGCGGGCGTGGACGTCGCGTCGATGGGACTGAAGGCCCCCGAACACGAGGACGACGAGTTCGTGCAGTACAGCGAACCCAAGCACGGCGTGTACAAAACCGTTGTGGTGCGCGACAACAAGCTCGTCGGCGCCACGTTGGTGGGTGACGTCAGCAAGGTCGCATTTCTGATGCAAGCGTTCGACCGAGGCATGCCGTTGCCGCAGGAGCGGATCTCGCTGTTGTTCGACATCGGTACGCCTGCACCTGAGGTCGGCGCGGGGGAGCTGTCCGACGACGCGCAGGTGTGCAACTGCAACGGCGTGAAGAAGTCGACGATCGTCGATGCCGTCCGCGGGGGCGAGAAGTCGGTCAACGGGGTGATGGCGGCCACTCGGGCGGGCAAGGGCTGCGGCTCGTGCAAGGGACTGGTCGCACAGATCGTCGAATGGGCCGCGGGCGGCGCGGTCGAGGAAGACCCGTCGGCAAGCTGGTACGTGCCCGGAATCCCTTATCCCAAGCCCGAGTTGATGCGCCTGATCCGGGAGCTCAACCTGCACTCGGTGTCGTCGGTGTTCGCCGCGCTGGCGCCCGACGGCCAAGAGCACGCCGGCTCGAAAATGGCGCTGTCGTCGTTGCTCGACATGATGTGGGGTGACGAGTTCGTCGACGAGCGCGACGGGCGGTTCATCAACGACAGGGTGCACGCGAACATCCAGCGCGACGGGACGTTCTCTGTGGTGCCGCAGATGAAGGGCGGGGTGACGAGCTCAGAGCAGTTGCGCAAGATCGCCGACGTCGCCGACAAGTACCAGATCCCGATGATCAAACTCACCGGCGGTCAGCGGATCGACCTGCTCGGCGTGCGCAAGGAGGACCTGCCTGCGGTGTGGGCCGATCTCGACATGCCGTCGGGCTACGCGTACGGGAAGAGCTTCCGGACCGTCAAAACCTGTGTGGGCTCTGACTTCTGCCGGTTCGGGGTGGGCGATTCGACCGCGCTGGGGATCGCGATCGAAGATCGATATCAGGGGCTGGCCAGCCCGGGCAAGATGAAGCTCGCCGTCACCGGGTGCCCACGCAACTGTGCGGAGGCGCTGTGCAAGGACCTCGGCGTCGTCGCCGTCGAGGGCGGCCGTTGGGAGATCTACGTCGGCGGCGCCGCCGGATCACACGTCCGCAAGGGCGACCTGCTCGCGACCGTCGACAGCGCCGAGGACGTCATCAGACTGACCGGGCGATTTCTCCAGTACTACCGCGAGTCGGCGAATTGGCTTGAGCGAACCTACGATTGGGTGCCGCGATTCGGCATCGAGAAGATCCGCGCGGTCGTCGTCGACGACGCCGAGGGGCTCGCTGACGGCCTCGACGAACGCATGCAGAAGTCGATCGACTCTTACCGCGATCCGTGGCTTGAGGGCCGAGAACCGGTGGAGGCGGGGCAGTTCCGGACCTCGCTTCCGCTCGTCGTGCTGCCGCAGGTGCCGGTGCGATGAGCGTGATCAGCCTCGGGCCCGTGGCGGAAATACCCCTCGGAGAGGGGCGTGCATACGGGGTGGAAGGGCGTCAGATCGCAGTGTTCCGGCTGCGCGACGGTTCGGTGCGCGCGGTGGACGCGGTCTGCCCGCACCGCGGTGGACCGTTGTCGGACGGCCTCGCCGACGACCGCGTGGTGATCTGCCCGCTGCACAACTACACCTACGACCTGTCCACCGGCGAGGAGGTCGCCAACGGCGGCGCCGGTGTGCGGTCGTACCCCGCACACGTCGACGACGCGGGTCTGATCAGCCTCAGTCTCCAGGTCAAAACTTAGGCAGGACAGCGGCGTTGCGCCTCAGAAATCTGCGCCGAGCGTTTTCTCGATGGCGGAGGGACGGCAGCCGTACCCCTCCATGTAATACCAGGGACCCGAATGGTGGGTGGGGTCGTCGTCGAAGAGGAGCGTCTGACGAGGTGGTTGCAGTTGACCACATGCCGAACACCTGATCGGTCGAGCATCGTTCAGCACAAGTTTGTTTCCGAGAAAGGTATGGACAATCAGAGACTTCGAGTGGCCTGCGTCAACCAGGCCCGTGAATACGAAGTCATACATGGTAAGAATCCGTCCGCATTGCAAGCACTCAAGCCGTTCCAGATAGTACTGATCACCGGCTAGAGCCCCGTCCTTCAAGTCAAGGAGGCGTTCCATCTTCGCGACATCTTCGTAGTCTGACTTTGTCGTCTTCGTCGGATCGTCGAGGTCAGCCTGAGCCGGCTTCGCTTGGTCAAACTCTGCCTGCGAAATCGATCTGACGAAGTTGTAGTCAACCATTACCAGCCCTCCGAGTTCAGTTGTGTACTTCCGCCGCCTGACATCGTCCTCCGATTTGTCCCCTTACGCAGACGTGTTCGTGATTTGGCATCCTGCTACGTCGCTGTGACGCCCGGGATGCGGCGGTCGCGCAACGCCTCGACGAAATGGCGATGGTCGTCGCGGACCACCGCGGCATACCCGAGTCCGAAGGACACCATGTCGGCGACGGAGTCGTCGAGGCGAGCGAGTCGATGGTCGCCGACTTCTCGATGTGATTCCGCGCACCGGCAGCCAAATCGATGGAGAGTTGGGCCAATCGGAGACATATCGCGATGGCCAACGAGATGGCGTGATCACCAGTCCAAAGACGACGTAATTGAGCTAGACCCGTTCGAGATAAAAGTATGCGTGTCGCCGGCGTCGGGGGATGAATACACGCTGCGGCCCGGTCACAAGACGCTGTCCGGTGCGTTCCTTCGACTCGTTGAACTTCTTGAAGGCCAGCTCGTCGCTCATGGTGCCCTGCAATCCAGCGGCGTTGAGGATCGTGAATTGCAGGTGGGCTCGTCAAAGAGGTTCCACGACAATGAGAGTCCGACGCACCGCCGCCCTTCTAGGGATTCCGCTGGGTCAAGCGAACGCTGTTGCCGGACGGGTCACGGAAACCGCAGTCGATCCCGTACGGCATCTGATGGGGATCTTCGGTGAACTCGACGCCGCGTGCCTTCATTGCGTCATAGGACGCCTGGCAATCTTCTGTTGTCAGAAACACGGTGCCCGCGAAGCCCTTTGCGACAACGTTCAGTACGTCGGCTTTCGTCGACTCGTCCATCACGGGTGGGCCGGGCACTGCCATCAGCACGATCGACAGGTCGTCCTGTCCTGGCGGTCCGACGGTCAGCCACCGGAAATCGCCGAGTTCGGGCAGTGAGACGTCCTCGCGAACTTCCATGCCGACCTTCTCGGTCCAGTACTTGAGTGCGACTTCCTGGTCATGTACCCAAAGCTGGGCGCTGGAGACTTTGATCATGTGCACGACGCTACGGTCGGCCGTCGCCGTCCGTCTTCTCCCCATGTGCTGTCTTGACCCTGCTGTCCGCGAGTGGCCTGGTGTCGCGCTGCAGTATGCAACTCGGCACCCGTGCGTAGATGGCCGCCGGCGGCATACTCGCGCGGTATGCGGCCGGTGGCATGCCGTATACCCGGGCGAACGACGTGGTGAACGAACCGACGCTCGTCAGGCCGACCATCGTGCAGATGTCGGCCACTGAGCGGTCGGTGTGGCGAAGCAGCGCCGCCGCTCGCTCGAGCCGGCGAGTCTGGAGATATGCCCGAGGGGATTCGCCGAACGTTCTGCTGAACATCCGACTGAAGTGGGCGCGGGACAACCCCGCCGCCGCGGCGAGGTCGTCGACTGTGATCGGCTCCGCGTACCGGGCATCGACAAGATCCTTGGCCCGCAGCAGGTAGCGGGCGGGAGGTACCTGCACCACCGGAATATTATGTATGCGCGGACGAGTTGGCCGGGCGGCCGCGGGTCGTAGCAATACGACTCGAGGAAAGTCCGGACTTCTCAGAGCAGGGTGATTGCTAACGGCAATCCGAGGCAACTCGCGGGATAGTGCCACAGAGAACAGACCGCCACCGTTCGCGGTGGTAAGGGTGAAACGGTGCGGTAAGAGCGCACCAGCATTCCGGGTGACCGGGATGGCTAGGCAAACCCCACCTGGAGCAAGGCCAAAAAGGCCGCACCTGGTGCGGCTGCGCGTGCGTTCGAGGGCTGCTCGCCCGAGTACGCGGGTAGGCCGCTTGAGGCACCCGGCAACGGTGTGCCCAGATGGATGGTCGCCGCCGCGCCGCCGTGGTCAACCGCGGCGGCGTGGAACAGAATCCGGCTTACAGGCCAGCTCGTCCGCCTCAAGTCCGCTCGAAAGTCACGTTATGGCGATCGTCCGGCGTGTCGTCTACGTAGCGTGACTTTCGGTGAGGTGTCGGTGGTTGGCGCCAGGATGCAGCCATGAGCGAGGTGTTCCTAGGTTCCCGAGCGATGGCGGATGGCACCGTGACGTGGCATGAACTGCGGACTTGGTACCGGCCAATCTTCCGAGATGTGTACGTCCCGAGGACCACTGTCGTGACTCTGCGCGACCGGACGGTCGGCGCGTGGATCTCCACGTGCAGCCAAGGCGTGATTGCGGGAGTGGCTGCGGCCGCGCTACACGGTGCCAGCTGGGTGGACGCCGACCTACCCATCGAGTTGATCTCGCGACAACTGCGCCCCCAGCCTGGACTCGTCGTCCGCAGAGAACGGATCGCCGCCGACGAGATCACGCGCATCGCAAGGCTCCCTGTAACCACGCGCGCACGTACCGCATTCGATCTCGGGCGGCACCTGGATCGCGGTGATGCGCTGGTTCGGTTGGACGCGTTGATGCGTTCGATGCTGTTCTCGACCGAGGACGTCCTCTTACTGGCCAAGCGCTACCAGGGCGTTCGCGGAATCCGCCAGCTTCGTGAGTTGCTTCCGCTTGTCGACGGCGGCGCTGCGTCCCCCCAGGAGAGCTTGCTGCGCTTGGCATTCCTCGATGCCGGCTTGCCCAAGCCGGTGACTCAGTTCCCGATCGTCGACAGCCGCGGATATCTAGTCCGCATCGTCGACATGGCTTGGGACGAGTTCAAAGTCGCAGTGGAGTATGACGGCGAGCAGCACCAGACCGACCGCTACCAGTACCGCAAAGATGCGCGCGTGTTGCCGATTTTGGCGCGCATGGGGTGGAGCGTGGTACGCGCGTTCAAAGAGGACCGCCGCGTCGACGTCGCCGCCGAGGCGCGGGCCGCGTTGATTTCGTGGGGCTGGAAGCCCTGAGCCGCAACGAAAGTGACGTTATGGCGACCGTCACCGGCGTGTCGTCGACGTAACGTTAATGTCGGCGCGCGGGAGACCCCTAGAGCTCTTTCCTGACGGCCCTCTTCAGCGCCTTCAACTCCGGCCCCAATTGCTCGCGGCACTGGCGGGCGAGGTCGGCCTCACGTTCATACAGCAGCCCGTAGGTGAACGTGTCCTCACCCGCGGCATGAGCGGCCTCGGCCTGCTGGCTGAGGTGTTGCCTGCTCACCACGCTGTCCTGATGATCCCCCAGCAGCGACTGAATGTTTTTCGCGGCGTCCGAGACCCCCTTCGCGCCGGTGGCGGCCGCGGTATAGCGTAACCGCTTAGCGCCCTTGCGAATTCGGTGCAGCGCTTCGTCGCGGTGCTCGACCTCGGCGTTGTCGGCGCGCTTGGCCTGCTTGCGCACCCGCTTGTAGCCCGACTCGATCGTCGCGTCGGCCGACGGCACCTCGCCGGACAGCAGCTGTGGCGCCTCGGCCGCGACCAGATCTTCGAGCGCATCCAGCATCCGGAAGTACCGTTGAGATCGCATGGCCGTCAACGACCGTCGCCAACCTGCCCGGTACCGCCGATTGGCACCCTCCACCAGCCGGTCCCGGATGGGGCCCCGCACCAGTTCGACCGGCAACTCGTCGAGTGCTTTCTCATACCGCTCGGCGAGCACCTCGGCGTCGCGCGCCACACCCAGCACGCTCGCCAGCTGCCGCAGCTCGTCGAGAATCCACGCGTCGTCGGACAGCCCAAACGCCGATTCCGCGGATTGCAGCAGGCTGCGGATCTTGCGGGTCGTCACCCGCATTTGGTGGATCGAGTCGTAGACGTCGGCACGCACCGCGCGATCCCAGGTCAGCAGGTTGTCGATCTCCTCGGCGACCGCGCGGTGCACGGGATCCTCGATCTCGGGCTCGGCACCTTCAGCCGGTGCGGATTGATCCAGCACCCTCGCCAGCTTCGAGCCGTGCCCTGCCGGCTGTGCGCCCGCGTCCAGAAGGCGGTTGGCCAACCGACCCATCAGCTCGCCGACCTCATGCCCGTCGGCGGCGGCCTGTTCTGCCAGCTCGAGTTCCCACTCGCGCCAGTGCTGCTCGGCGTCGTCGCCGTCGGCCCAGGCGGTCACATGGTCGTCGGCGAATTCGGCGAGCTCGGTTCCGCCGACCCCGTAGAGCTGGTCGACGGTGCGGTTCGTCGAAATCCGCGCGACCGGCGATAGCGGACGGTCGCGAACGATCGCCAGGACGACCTCACGCAGCTCGGCCGGCACTTCGTCGTCGCCGGAGAGCGGCGCTCGCACCTCTGTCCGGGCGTCGGGTCCCGCGGGCAGCTTCAGGTGCCACCCGGCGTCCGAACCGCCCGTGCGTCGGCGCAGCGTGATGAGGTGCGCGGCGAGGTCACGCCCGGGAGTGTCGTAATAGACGGCGTCGAGCTGTTGGGACGGCGCCCTCTGCACCCGCGCGACGACGGCCAGACCGTCGAATGACGGCGACAGCGTCGTGTCGTCGACGTCGAACTTGCGCTCAACCTCCAGATGCCTGTCCATGGTGGCGCTAAGTGTCCCTTCGGTGCCGACGCTGTTCGTGAACATTGGATTGACAGGGTGCCACACCAAAGTGAACAGGTCGGCCGCCGGTGGCGCCGGCGTCAGCTAGAAGCTGTGCTCCTCGGCAGGGAACGCTCCGCTGGCCACCTCGTCCGCGTATTGCCTTGCAGCACGCGATAATTCGCTGCCGACTTCTGCGAAGCGCTTCACGAACCGCGCCGTCTTGCCGCTCGTCATGCCGGCCATGTCCTGCCAGACGAGCACCTGCGCGTCGCAGTTGGGGCCCGCGCCGATGCCGATGGTCGGGATCGTCAGCTTGCCCGTGATCTGGGTCGCCAATTCGGCGGGCACCATCTCCATCACGACGGAGAACGCCCCGGCCTCGGCAACCGCGATTGCGTCGTGAATCGTCTGTTCCGCGGCGTCACCGCGGCCCTGGACCCGGAAACCGCCGAGTGTGTTCACGCTCTGCGGCGTGAACCCGATGTGCGCCATCACCGGAATGCCCGCTGCCGTGAGCGTGACGATCTGCTCCACGACCCGCTCACCGCCCTCGAGCTTCACCGCGTGCGCGCCCGCCTCCTTCATGAAACGGGTGGCGCTGGCCAGCGCCTGCTGCGGGCCTGCCTCATAACTGCCGAACGGAAGGTCGGCCACCACCAACGCATGGGGTGCGCCGCGCACCACACCGCGGACCAGGGGGATGAGTTCGTCGACCGAGATCGGCACGGTCGTGTCGTAGCCGTAGACCACATTCGCTGCGGAATCACCGACGAGCAGCACCGGGATGCCGGCTTCGTCGAAGAGCCGCGCGGTCGAGTAGTCGTAGGCCGTGAGCATCGCCCACTTATGGCCCTCGGCCTTCATCTTCTGCAGGTGGTGGGTTCGCATCTTGGTGCGGACACCGCCGGCACCACCGTAGATCGGCTGTTCAGACATCACTGTCCTTCGTATCGTCGCGTCGCTCCTCGAGGCCCATGCAAGGGTCCCCGGGTTCGCCTGACCTGTTCAGTCTGCCATCTGGGGCGACGAACGTGAATGCAGGGTTAAGTGGACTTCCTCACATGCCGCAACATCGCCCGTGATGGCGCGTCCGGCGGATCCGCGCCCAGTCATGGCACCATGTGCGTGTGATCCGCAAGTCGACGACCTGGGCAGTGACGTTGGCGGTGCTGGCCCTGGTTGCCGGTTGTACGCGGGTCACGAACGGTCACGCGATGCTGCCGTTGCCGAAGGTGGGCGCGCCGATCGCCTGGGACAAGTGCATCACCACCACGGGTGCGACGAACCCGCTGCTCGACTCCGCGCGCTGCGGCAAGCTCGGTGTGCCCGTCGACTACGCCAATCCCGACGAAGCGACCGCCTCGATCTTCGTGGTCAAGTTCCCGGCCACGGGCAAAAAGATCGGCTCGCTGGTGATCAACCCCGGCGGCCCGGGCGAGTCCGGGGTCAATACGGCACTGACGCTCGCGCAGTCGTTGCCCGACGAGATCCGCCAATCCTTCGACCTCGTCGGCTTCGACCCCCGCGGTGTGGCCCGGTCCAGGCCCGCACTGTGGTGCAACTCGGACGCCGAGAACGACGCGGTGCGCGCCGATCCGATGGTCGACTACAGCCCGGCCGGCGTCGCCCACATCGAAGAGGTCACCAAGGAGTTCGTGCAGCGCTGCATCGACAAGACCGGAAAAGAGTTCCTGGCCAACATCGGGACGGCAAACGTCGTCAAAGATCTCGACCTGTTGCGCGCCGCCCTCGGCGACGCGAAACTGACCTATCTGGGTTACTCGTACGGGACCCGGATCGGGTCCGGCTACGCTGAGGCCTATCCGGAGAATGTGCGCGCGATGGTGCTCGACGGCGCGATCGACCCGAACATGGATCCGATTGAGGCAGACATCCGCCAGGCCAAAGCATTTCAGCAGGCGTTCGACGAGTACGCCGCGAACTGTGCGAGTGCACCTGACTGTCCGCTGGGCACCGACCCCGTCAAAGCAGTCGAGAGATACCACAGCCTGGTGGACCCTCTCGTGAGCCATCCGGCGGCGACGACGGACCCGCGTGGACTCTCATATTCCGACGCGATCGTCGGCACCATCTTGCCGATGTACTCGAAATCGCTGTGGCCCGGCTTGACGACGGCGTTGCGAGAGATTGCCGGCGGTCGCGGCGACAAGATGCTTAAGCTGGCCGACCAGTACATGCAGCGCGATCAAAAGGGCCACTACACCAATGCGACCGACGCGCGCTCGGCGGTGAGCTGTGTGGACCGACCACCGGTCACCGATCGCACCAAAGCGGCCGACGAGGACCGTCGGCTTCGAGAGGCGGCACCCTTCATGAGCTACGGCCAATTCACCGGAAACGCGCCGCTGAACACGTGCGCGTTCTGGCCGGTGCCGCCGACCAGCCAGCCCCACACCATCTCCGTGCGCGATGTCCCCCCGGTGCTGGTGATCTCGACCACCGGCGACCCGGCCACGCCGTACCAGGCAGGCGTCGACCTCGCCCGCCAATTGAGCGGCTCCCTGCTGACGTATGACGGCACCCAGCACACCGTTGCGCTGCAAGGCAACACGTGTGTCGACGACATCGTGACGAAGTACCTGGTCGACCTGAACTTGCCAGCAAAAGACGCGCGATGCTGAGACTGTGGGCTTGCGTCACCGCTGCGGCGCTTCTGATCACCTCGTGCACCAACCTTGTCGACGGCCAACCGAGAATGGCGCACCCGGGTGTGGTGACAGCACCACCGTCGACGTCCGGCACGGCGGCGCCGCCGTCGGCACCGAAGATCGAGTGGCGCGAGTGCGAGGTCGGGCCGCTGCCCAAGGGCGCCCAGTGCGGTGAACTGGCCGTGCCGATTAACTACAGCAAGCCCGACGGACCCGATGCGACGATCGCTGTCCTGCGATTTCCCGCTACTGGCAAGAAGATTGGCTCGCTGGTGTTCAATCCCGGTGGCCCCGGCGGCTCGGGTGTCCAACTCGCCGCAGGGATCGTGCGCGGCCTACCCGATGACGTACTCTCGCGCTTCGACATCGTCGGCTTCGACCCGCGTGGCGTGAACTTCTCGCGGCCTGCTGTGCGGTGCAATTCCGACGCTCAAAACGACGAGGAGCGAACCTTTCCCGACGTCGACTACAGCCCAGAAGGGGTAGCCGCAATCGAACAGCGCAACAAGGACTACGTGCAGCGCTGCGTCGACAAGATGGGCAAGGATTTCCTGGAGAACGTCGGAACCGCCACGGCCGTCAAAGACATGGACGAGCTGCGCGCCGCATTGGGCGACGACAAGCTGTCCTACGTCGGCTTCTCGTACGGCACGGAGCTGGGTTCGGCATACGCAGAGGCTTATCCGCAGAACGTCAGAGCGATGGTGCTCGACGGAGCTGTCGATCCCGACATTGATCCGTTGCAGGCCAGCCTGCAGCAGTTGGAGGCATTCCAGAAGGCGTTCAACGACTTTGCCGCCGACTGTGCAAAATCGCCCGACTGCCCGCTCGGAACGGACCCGGCGAAAGCAACCGACGTGTACCGCTCACTAGTGGCGCCGCTGGTGGACAAGCCGGCAAAGACTCGCGATCCGCGGGGCTTGAGCTTCGCGGACGCGAACACGGGAACGATCCAAGCCATGTACTCGCCGTCGTCGTGGAGCGATCTGACCAGCGGACTGCAAGCGCTCGCAGCCGGCGAGTCCGCCGATGATCTGCTCAGCCTCGCGGACGGATACTGGCAGCGCGAGGCCGATGGCTCGTACAGCAATCTGGCTGATGCCAACAACGCCATCAACTGTGCCGACGAGCAGTTTCCGTCGGATCCACAGGCGTGGGTGGATGCCGACAAGCGCGCCCGCGAAGTCGCGCCGGCGTTCACCTACGGCCCCTTCACCGGATATGCGCCCAGGGAGACGTGCGTCTTCTGGCCGTTTACGGGCAAGACTGCGCCCCACAATATTTCAGCTCCGGGCCTGCCGCCCGTGCTCGTCGTGTCCTCAACCGGAGATCCCGCAACACCGTACGAGAACGGCGTGAATCTCGCCAAGCAGCTGAACGGAGTTCTGCTGAGTGTCAACGGCACTCAGCATACGGCGTCTTTCCAGGGCAACCAGTGCGTCGACGAGATCGTGACGAACTACCTGGTCGACTTGAAGACGCCGCCGCCTGACACCAAATGCTGACTGACGCTCTGCTGGCGATCGGCGACAACTACATCGGGCGCGACGAGCACGGCGCTTACACGAACTACTCAGACGCCTTCACCGCCATCATGTGCGTCGACCAGGCATACCCGAGAGACGAACAGTCGTGGGCCGATGCGGACAAGCGATTTCGCGAAGTCTCACCGTTTCAATCGTTCGGCTCATTCACGGGCCATGCGCCCAGGGGAATCTGCGGCTTGTGGCCCGTAGCTGCCACCGGCAAGCCTCATCGGTTGTCCGCGCCCGGACTGCCGCCGATCCTCGTGATCTCGACGACGCACGATCCTGCGACCCCCTACCAGGATGGGCTAGACGTGGCAGAGCAGCTCGGAGCGACCGTGTTGACGGCCGAGGGGACGCAGCACACCGCATCGTTCTCCGGCGACGAGTGTGTCGACGCCATCGCCACCCGCTACCTCGTGGATCTGACACTGCCGCCGCCGGACGCACGGTGCGAACTGCGCGACGAGTGAAGAATGCCAGCTAGATAACGTTTCGCTACCACGATGGGCACCGGAGGCAACAATCGTTTCACGACATGCGAACATGGTCGCCATGCTGCGGGGGATTCCTTTGAGCCTGATGGCGTTTATTTTCGCCGTGACGGGCATCGGCGCACCTGCGATCGCAACGGCTGTGCCTGTCCCGCAAGCGGATTGGGGGAGTTGCCAGCGTTGGCTGGGCGACACCGGCGACATCCCGACCGCGCAGTGCACGACGGTGGCGGTCCCCGTGGACTACGGCAAGCCGGACGGGGCACAGGCGCAGCTGGCGGTGATCAGGGTGCCTGCCCGGGGTCAGCGGATCGGGGTGCTGATGATCAACCCCGGCGGACCCGGCCAGTCCGCGGTCGACACCGTTGCCGGGATGGCTTCATCGTTGGGCGACAACGAGATAACTCAGCATTTCGACCTGGTCGGGTTCGATCCGCGCGGCGTCGGACATTCGACACCCGAGGTGAGGTGCCGGACCGACGCCCAGTTCGACGCGTACCGCAAGGAACCCCTGGTCGATTACAGCCCGGCAGGTGTGGCGCACATCGAGGACCTGTATCGGCAATTCGCCGCAGCATGCCTCAACCGCGTCGGCGCCGAGTTCCTCGCCAACGTCGGAACCGTCAACGTCGCGCGCGACATGGACGCGGTGCGCCAGGCGCTGGGCGAGGCGCAGGTCAATTACCTCGGTTTCTCCTATGGCACGCAACTGGGTACGGCATACGCACAGGCGTTCCCGCAGAACATCCGCGCCATGGTGCTCGATGGCGCAATCGATCCGCAGGTTGACGCCGTCGAAAAGAACGTGCGCCAAATGGCTGGATTCCAAAGGGCGTTCGACGATTTCGCCGGCGAGTGTGCCACCAGCCCGAACTGTCCACTCGGGCAGGATCCAGCCAAGGCGGTCGATCGCTACCACGCCTTGGTCAATCCGTTGGTGACGAGCCCGGGCAAAACGATGGATCCCCGCGGGCTGTCCTACCAGGACGCCATCACCGGCACGGCCAATTCGCTGTACACGCCACGGTTCTGGGAATTTCTGTACAACGGCCTGGGCGCGCTGAGCAACCACACCGAAGCCGAGGAACTGTTGCTGCTCGCCGACGACTACCAGGGCCGTGACAAGACGGGTCACTACAGCAACCTGCAAGACGCGTTCACCGCGATCCGCTGCGTCGACTATGTGACGCCGACCGATTCCGCGACGTGGGTGGAGGCCGACCGGCGTATTCGTGGGGTGGCGCCGTTCATGAGCTACGGCGAGTTCACCGGCTTCGCCCCCCGCGACGTGTGCGCGTTCTGGCCGGTGCCCCCGACGACCACGCCGTATGTGGCCGTCTCCCCGGGCCCCAACAAGGCCGTCGTCGTCTCGACGACGCACGACCCGGCGACGCCATATCAGGCCGGGGTCGACCTTGCGCGTCAGCTCGAGGCCTCGTTGATCTCGTTCGAAGGCACTCAGCACACCGCCGTGTTCAAGGGCAACCAGTGCATCGACTCGGCGGTGGTCAACTATTTGGTCGATCTGACCCCGCCAGGCGATCTGCACTGCTAGCCGCCACGTAACACAGAATTAACAGGCCCAACCTACGCTCGCGTCATGGACCGTCAGAAGGAGTTCGTGCTCCGCACGCTGGAGGAACGCGACATCCGCTTCGTTCGGCTGTGGTTCACCGACGTGCTCGGATTCCTCAAGTCGGTCGCGATCGCGCCGGCAGAGTTGGAAGGCGCCTTCGAGGAGGGGATCGGTTTCGACGGCTCCGCGATCGAAGGGTTCGCGCGAGTCTCTGAGTCGGACTGCGTGGCCCGCCCCGATCCGTCGACCTTCCAGGTGCTGCCCTGGACCACCAGCGGGGGCCAACACCACTCCGCGCGGATGTTCTGCGACATCACGATGCCCGACGGTTCGCCGTCGTGGGCGGACTCACGTCATGTGCTGCGCCGCCAGCTGGCGAAGGCCAGCGATCTGGGATTCTCGTGCTACGTCCACCCCGAGATCGAATTCTTCCTGCTGAAAAACGCGCCCGGTGACGGTACGGATCCGGTTCCCGCCGACACCGACGGCTACTTCGATCAGGCCGTGCACGAGGCGGCGCCGAACTTCCGGCGCCACGTGATCGACGCGCTGGAGTCGATGGGGATCTCGGTGGAGTTCAGCCACCACGAGGGCGCGCCGGGACAACAGGAGATCGACCTGCGCTACGCCGACGCGCTGTCGATGGCCGACAACGTGATGACGTTCCGCTACCTCGTTAAGGAAGTCGCCCTTGGCGACGGTGTGCGGGCCTCGTTCATGCCCAAGCCGTTCAGCGAACACCCCGGCTCGGCGATGCACACCCACATGAGCCTGTTCGAGGGCGAGACGAATGCATTCCACAGCGCCGACGATCCGCTGCAGTTGTCCGACGTCGCAAAGTCGTTCATCGCCGGCATCCTCGAGCACGCCACCGAGATCAGCGCCATCACGAATCAATGGGTGAACTCGTACAAGCGCCTGGTCGTCGGTGGCGAAGCACCCACATCGGCCTGCTGGGGCGCGGCCAACCGCTCGGCGTTGGTGCGGGTGCCCATGTACTCGCCGCGCAAGGTCTCGTCACGGCGCGTCGAGGTGCGCAGCCCCGACTCCGCGTGCAACCCGTATCTGACGTTCGCCGTGCTGCTCGCCGCGGGACTGCGTGGCGTGGAGAAGGAATACGCGCTCGGGCCGCAGGCCGAGGACAACGTCTGGAGCCTGACCCCCGAGGAGCGCAGCGCAATGGGCTACAAGGAACTTCCTGGCAGCCTGGGCGTCGCGCTTGCGGAGATGGAGAACTCGGAGCTTGTGGCGGAAGCGTTGGGGGAGCACGTGTTTGACTTCTTCCTGCGCAACAAGAAGACGGAGTGGGAGAACTACCGCCGCCAGGTGACCCCGTACGAGCTCAAGACCTACCTGTCCTTGTAGCGCGTCCGTTACCGTCGAGGGCGTGTCCAAACCCGAGACGCAGCGTCCCCGATTGCCCAGTCCGGGCCGGCTCGGGCTGATCGAGGCGCCGGCAGGCGCCGATCTGGCGCGGCTGGGCTGGACCACCGACGACTACGTCGAAGTGTTGTGGTCGCTGTCCCGCGCGCCGGACGCGGACGCCGCATTGCGCACGATGGTGCGGCTGGCCGACGCGCTGGGGGACGACTACGACGAGCTGGACGCCGCGCTGCGCAAGGACCGGTCACTGCGGGGTCGGCTGTTCGCGCTGCTGGGTTCGTCGTTGGCGCTCGGCGACCATCTCGTGGCCAACCCGCAGACGTGGCATTTGCTGGCGGGCAAGATCGCGTTGCCAAGTGCCGACGAGCTTCGTCGCGAGTTTGCCGACATCGTCGTCGAAACACCCGCCGACGCAACGCTTCCCGATTTGCGTCGGACGTACCGGAACCGCCTGATGGTGCTCGCGGCTCTCGACGTCGCACCGACGGTGGAGAACGAACCGGTGCTGCCGCTGTCGACCATTGGCGCCCATCTGTCTGATCTGGCCGACGCCGCGCTGGCCGCTTCGCTCGAGCTGGCGATGATCCGTTCGTGCGAGGACGGGCAGCGGCCGCGACTGGCCATCATCGCGATGGGCAAATGCGGTGGGCGGGAACTCAATTACGTCAGCGACGTCGACGTCATCTTCGTCGGCGAAGAGGCGGATGCCCTCGCCAACCGGGTGGCCGGCGAAACGATGCGGCTGGCCTCGGAGGCATTCTTTGAAGTTGACGCGGCGTTGCGCCCCGAGGGGAAGCAGGGGCCGCTGGTACGCACCCTCGAGTCGCACGTGGCCTACTACAAGCGATGGGCCAAGACGTGGGAATTCCAAGCTCTGCTCAAAGCGCGGCCGGCCGCGGGTGATGCGGAGCTCGGCGACGAGTACATCGCGGCGCTGATGCCGATGGTGTGGATCGCGTGTGAACGCGAGGACTTCGTGCCCGAGGTTCAGGGCATGCGGCGACGCGTCGTCGAACACGTGCCCGCCGACGTGCGCGACCGGGAGCTCAAGCTCGGCACCGGCGGTTTGCGTGACGTGGAGTTCGCGGTGCAGCTGCTGCAGCTTGTCCATGGCCGCAACGACGAGAGCCTGCACGTGTCGTCGACGGTCGACGCGCTGGCCGCGCTCGGCGCCGGTGGCTATGTGGGACGCGATGACGCCGCGAACCTCACCGCCTCGTATGAGTTTCTGCGGCTGCTCGAGCACCGGCTGCAGCTGCAGCGGCTCAAGCGCACGCACATGCTGCCCCGATTCGACGACGACGAGGCGATGCGCTGGCTGGCCCGTGCCGCCCACGTGCGGCCCGACGGGCAACACGATGCGCTCGGGGTGCTGCGCGAAGAACTCAAGCGGCAGAACCTGCGGGTGTCGCGGCTGCACGCCAAGCTCTTCTACCAGCCGCTGCTGGAATCCGTCGGGGCGAGCCTCGAGATCTCCGACGGGATGAGCGCTGAGGCCGCCGAACGGCAGATCGCCGCGCTGGGGTATCAGGCGCCGCAGAACGCGCTGACCCATCTGGCGGCGTTGACCAGTTACAGCGGGCGCCGCGGCCGGGTGCAGGCGGTACTGCTGCCCACGCTGCTCGACTGGCTCTCCGACACTCCCGACCCTGACGCCGGGCTGCTCGCGTATCGCAAACTCAGCGATGCGTTGGTCGATCAACGCTGGTTCCTGTCGACGCTGCGCGACGAGGGCGCCGTCGCCAAGCGATTGATGCACGTGCTCGGCACGTCGGCCTACGCGCACGAACTACTGATTCGCGCGCCGGACGTCATCCAGCTGTACGGAGACGGGCCGGCGGGACCCAAGCTGCTGGACGTGGCGACAGAACAGGTGACGCGCTCGCTGTTGGTGGCCGCATCTCGGCACACCGACCCTGCGGCCGCCATCGCCACTGCGCGGAACATGCGCAGGCGCGAACTGGGCCGGATCGCTTCGGCGGACCTGCTCGGGCTACTCGATGTCAGGCGGGTGTGCGCCACGCTGACCTCGGTGTGGGTCGCGGTGCTGCAGGCAGCGCTGGAAGCGGTGATCAAAGCCAACACACCCGAGTCCGGACAAGCGCCCGCGCGTATCGCCGTGATCGGAATGGGTCGGCTGGGCGGACGCGAGCTGGGTTACGGCTCCGACGCAGACGTGATGTTCGTCTGTGAGCCTGCTGACGGCGTCGAGGAATCCAAGGCCGTCCGGTGGTCGACGACGATCGCCGAGCAGGTGCGTGCTCTGCTAGGCACCCCGAGCGCCGACCCGCCGCTGGAGGTCGACACCAACCTTCGGCCAGAGGGCCGCAACGGTCCGCTGGTGCGGACGTTGAACTCCTATGCCGCCTATTACGAGCAGTGGGCCCAGACGTGGGAGGTTCAGGCGCTGCTGCGCGCGCACCGCGTCGCGGGCGATGAGGAGCTCGGCAACCGATTCCTGCTGATGGCCGACACGACGCGCTATCCGTCGGGCGGTGTGTCAGCCGAAGTCGTGCAGGAAATCCGGCGCATCAAGGCGCGGGTGGACGCCGAGCGGCTGCCCCGGGGCGCCGATCCGAACACGCACACCAAACTCGGCCGCGGTGGCCTCGCCGACGTCGAATGGACCGTGCAGCTGCTTCAGTTACGCCACGCGCACAAGGTGCCTGCGCTGCACAACACCTCGACACTGGAGACCCTTGACGCGATCGGCGCGGCAGAGCTGGTCGCCGAAGACGACGTCGACCTGCTGCGCCAGGCATGGTTGACGGCCACTCGCGCACGCAATGCGCTGGTATTGGTGCGCGGCAAGCCCTCCGACCAGTTGCCCGGCCCGGGGCGGCAGCTCAACGCCGTCGCCGTCGCCGCGGGTTGGCCGGATTCGGACGGCAGTGCGTTCCTGGACAACTACCTGCGCGTGACACGCCGCGCAAAGGCCGTGGTGCGCAAAGTCTTTGGTGGCTAACGGCGTCGGGGCTACCGCCGCCGCCCGAAGCGGCTCATCAGCCCTGGGCGGCGGCGTTCTGGTGTGGAGTAACCCGTAGCCCGCCCGCGTTGGCCGCGCATCGTTTCGACCGCGAATCGCCCGGGCCCGATGAATACCAGAAGGAAAAACGCGAAGCAGTAGAGGATCGCGGGCTCACCGCCGTTACCACCAATTTGCCTGTCGAATGGCCAAAAGGGTTGGACCGTCTCCCAAAACGGCCAGTGCTGCCAGAAGTAAGCGACCGCCATAGTGCCCGATGCCACAAAAGCCGCTGGGCGCGTGAACAATCCGATGCACACCAGCAGTCCGGTGACGAACTCGATCAGCCCGGCCCACCAGCCCGGCCAGGTACCGACCGGGATCCTCATCGGCATCGTCAGCGGCCAGTTGAATAGGATCATCGCGCCGTGAAGTGCGAAGAGCAGTCCAATCATGAACCGAAAAAGGCTGATGACTGCCCCAGAGTTGGTGGCCAGTCTCGCATTCATGGCTGGTGACGTCATGGCGGTGACGTTACGGCAAGTCTGTGAACTTGTGGAGGTGTCGCTGTCACAGCTCAAGCATCACGGTGACGGGACCGTCGTTGACCAGACAGACCTGCATGTGCGCGCCGAACACGCCGGTTTCCACCGTGGCTCCGAGTCCGCGCAGCGCGTTCGCCAGCGCGGTGACCAAGGGTTCGGCGACCGGTCCCGGCGCCGCGGCGTTCCACGACGGCCTACGTCCCTTTTCGGTATTGGCATACAGCGTGAACTGGCTGACCACCAGGATCGGGGCGTCGACGTCGGCCGCGGACCGTTCGTCATCGAGAATTCGCAGGCGCCAAAGCTTTTCGGCCATCCGGACTGCGGTGTCGTCGGTATCGGTGTGCGTGACACCGACGAACGCGACCAGGCCCTGGCCGTCGGGCTGTATCGAGCCGACGACGGCTCCGTCGACTGCGACGGATGCCTGCGACACCCGCTGCACGAGAACCCGCATGCGGGAAGCTTAGAATCCGAAGCCGATTCCGAAATGGCCCCAGTCGTGGTTGTAATCGTCCGGGCAATGAACATCGACATACACGGTCGTGAACTCCGGCGGCGGTGACTCGGCCGAGCGATCGGGATTGTGGATCGCGTTTACTTGGCACAAATAGAGCGGGACTGTGCTGTAACCGTTTGCCCAGTTGATCTGCACCGTATAGCCCTGGTCTTCCAGATCCCGGATCGTCTCGGCCGCGGATTCGCCTCCAGCCACCGGCCACACCGGGTCGGCGGCCGCTGGTGACGCGACCGCCAACGCGAACGCGGCAGCCAACGCCGCGAACATCGTGCGGATGAGCGCCATGTCGGCCCCTTCGAATCTCTGCCATCCAGCATCCACCTGAGGAGGCTGGTCCGTCCACCCCCGCTGACGGTCTTCCGTTGTCCGGCAAGACACCCGCGCGGCACCTACGATTTGCAGGTGGGCAAGAAGAAGGCTGAAAAGAACAAGAAGAACAAGATCTCGAACGACGTCTACGACGCCGAACTGTTCCGTCTTCAAACGGAATTGGTGAAGCTGCAGGAGTGGGCCCGCGACACCGGCGCTCGCATTGTCATCGTCTTCGAGGGTCGACGCAGCAGGCAAAGGCGGGACGATCAAACGGATCACCGAGTACCTTAGCCCGCGCGTCGCCCGGATTGCAGCGCTTCCGGCCCCGTCTGATCGCGAGCGAGGACAGTGGTATTACCAGCGATACATCGCACACCTGCCCGCCAAGGGAGAGATCGTGCTGTTCGACCGATCCTGGTACAACCGCGCCGGGGTGGAGAAGGTGATGGGATTCTGTACGCCGCAGGAACATTCGTTGTTCTTGCGCCAGACGCCGATCTTCGAGCAGATGCTCATCGAGGACGGTGTGTTGTTGCGCAAGTACTGGTTCTCGGTGTCCGACGACGAACAGCTTAGGCGATTCCGGTCACGGCTCAACGACCCAGTGAGGCAGTGGAAACTCAGCCCGATGGACTTGGAATCGGTGTATCGGTGGGAGGACTACTCGCGGGCCAAGGACCAGATGATGGTGCACACCGACACACCGCTGAGTCCTTGGTACGTCGTCGAATCCGACCTGAAAAAGCATGCGCGGCTGAACATGATCGCCCATCTACTGTCGACGTTCGACTACTACGACGTCGAACATCCGAAGGTCGAGTTGCCGCAGAGGCCGGTGCTCAGCGGTGACTACCAACGCCCACCCCGAGCGTTGTCAACCTACGTCGACGACCACGTCGCAACTCTGGTGGGGGACCCGGAGTAGTTAGCTCCGCGACTCCTAAGGTCGAAAGTCTCCGAGATCCTCAAGTTCGCGCAATCGGCCGTGCCGGTCGCGTCCGCTCTTTGCGAACGGACGAAACTCGTTGAAAAACGTTCCGATATCAGGGTGGTTCTGCAGCATGGCCGCATAATCCTCCCAGCTGAGCTTCCCCTGGCGCCGTGCCTCGTCGATTTCTTCAATCGTTGCTCTTCCTGCCATGAGCTCAGTGTGACACCCATTCCGACGTCCGTGAGCGGTTTGCTGCAGAGTCTCCTCGGCAAGGTTGGAGCAATATCTTAGTAGGGCGCGAATCCTGCGCCAGGGCAGCGGATTTTGAGTCTCGGTAGTCCTGGTGCAGAATTCGGCGCGTCTTGCGTGCGGATTTCTATACCGACTCCAGCAGTCGCGGGGCCAAGCCGAATGCCTCGACAAGCGTCAGCCAGTCGGCGCCCGAAACCAGATAGTCAGGTGACTTCTCCCGGTGCACGTCCCCGCGCCACTCGAACCGGGATGCCGACGTGAGAGGACTCATGGGACATCCGATTGTCAGCGGTGGCAATCCGGGAACGCTCAGCACGAGGACGGGCGTCTTCGCGTACTGCCACGACCTTGAGTTCATGATCGACGTGACCGCGTGGACTGCTTTCGACTCGGGGTTGTAGAACGCCGGGGTCGCCGTCACCTGGGCAACCGGAGCCGAGGCGACGGGCGCGTTGTTCTGGTCGACCACCCAGATCACATCTTTGCCGGCGGCGATGGCCAGGTGCGGTAGCTTCTTGCGTCGCCCCCGCGCGATGAAGTCGGCCCCCGGCATCATGGAATCCGTCCAGGCCTTCGACGTGTTCGGAATCAGCACACACCAGGTCGGTTCCGCTGATGTGGGCCGGCGCGCATCCCACCCACAACGGCCGGCGAGCGCGGTGAGCAGCTCACCGAATTCGGGTGCCCGCATGGTCACGTCGGGGTACTCCACGTCGGGTGCTTCGAGCGGCGTCGTGGCAGCGTTGCGGTGATCGACTCCGCCGACAACGAACAGGTGAGGGTCCGCTAGCAGATGAAGCGTCGTACCCATGGACATTCCCTGGTGAGTCCACGGTCCCAGCTTCACCCCGCTGAAAGGGAAGACCACGCCGGACTTTTGGTCGACGAGCACGCCGTCGCGGGCCACGGCGATGACGGTCTTTCCCCACATGTCACTTGCCTCGAACCGGGTCGCTCCATCGGCGCGGTCGATGTCGACTTGCCCCGATTGTCGATGCCGCTGACGCTTCTTCTCCATCACGCGTGTCACGAAGTACACGCCATAGCCGAAGACGAAGAAGCCGCCGAGAGCTAGCGCGAACACCCACCACGGCGCTGCTGAGATACCACTTGAGCGGGCCAAGACCGTCATCTGAGTCTCCGTTCGACAGGGCCATGCAGATTTCTGATTACTTGCTGTGAAGTATCTGCCGTCCGTCTTGGAGACTTCTTGAAAACGAAACCGCCCGCGCGAGAAATCCAGGCGGCCGGTTTCGTGACCGGAGCTCCTACACGTCGAAGTACAGCGCGAACTACCTGCAGTGCGTTTCGCAGTGTTAGCTGCGTTGGTTACGTCGCATTTCCGCTGCTAAAGGCGTTGAGAGTGTTGGCCACGTCAAGCTGTTGTTAACCCTGCTGCGGACGGACTGCGGACGGACGTGGTTGCGGCTGGTTTCCTGACTTGCCTGCGTGCCACGCGTCGATGGTCTGAGCCGTCCACCCCTTGACGCGTCCAATCATGGCGTCGGGCTTAGGCATTAGTCGCGGAGTGTCCTGGCTGTATGCCTTGACGGTGTTCAGCGCGAGGCCGGTACGATCAGCCACTTCGCTCACGCTTAGATACACCCTCACAGCAGTTGATTCTATTTGAAGGTGTGTGCCTAAACGGGTATTGACCCGTATGCACTTAACGGCATACCTTAAAGTGCGTAATGCCGTGCCATTCGCGAAAGGAAGATATGACCACGAAAACTACCTACCCGGATGTTCCGGTGCCAGACGGCACTACGACCGACACATGGGAGGACGGCTGCCGGCCGATCTTGGGTCAGCGTCGCGGCATCGACGGCTACGACATCGAGTTCTGGACCGGAGCAGCACAATTCACGGACGGCAGCATCGATGTCTAGGGCAAAGTCGAGGCACCGAACGTGGTCGTCGAAAACGCCGAGTCCCGAGGCATGACCAGTGCCCAAGCCCGCGAGCTGGCGGCCGTGATCATCGCGGCTGCCGACGAGATCGACGGGTGGGTTGGACGATGACCACGACGGAAGAGAAGCGGCGGTTCCTGCCTCCCGTGCAGTGTGCGCCGTGGTGCACGGACGGCAACGGCCACGTCACCGAGACCGGGCGCGCCGACCAAACCTGCTGGGGAAGCGATCATTACGTGGCGCTGAGCCTCGAAGAAACGTCACCTGCACATTTACCGCCCGTCGAACACCAGTATCTGGATATGGACAGCAGCGTGTTGATGACTGCTGATGAGGCGCGCCGCTACGCCGCCCAGCTGATCGAGGTGGCCGACGAAATCGACAGGGAGGCCAAGCGATGAGCGCCACATCCGACACCGACGATCCCGCACTGACCGACCTAAAGGAGCGCATCAACTCCGCGCTTTGCAGCTCGTCGGCCACCAGCACGGTAATGGCGCGACACAACTTGTGGGTGGTCCGCGGGATGATGGACGACATCGACCCAGAGGCGGATTTATCGGCCGCCGAGATCCTTGCAATCTTGGCGGTACTGGCTCCGGTCCATGCCCGAGTTCTCTCCCGCAGCCGACGGGCTGTAGACGCGTCGCGGGACCAGTGCCCGGTTGGCCCTCCAACGCTTCGCGTCATCCGGGGATAGACGTCACATCACCCCCGTCGGCCCGTCATCCTCCCGGGTGGCGGGCCGATTCCCTGTTGGGCACGGACCCACTCTTCTGGCAAATCGAACGCTGTTGCGGAAACGCCAAGCTGCCTGCGGATTTACTGCTAACTTCGAAGCGGTCGGGAACGAACAGCCCAAAATGGAGGCGCCCAAATGACCACCACCGCTACCAGGACCCGTCGGGCCGTTACCCGGGCTGCCGTAATCACCGCCGCGACTAGCTTGGCCGCACTCACGCTGGCCGGCCCAGCATCGGCGGACGAGACATTGATCGGTCAGAAATACATTGGGGTTGCCGACTGCAGCCGCCAAGGAGGTTCCGGTCAAATCTGCCCCGCCGGCACACCCAACAACAACCTCATCCAGTACGCCTTTAACGCCAACCAACCCTCGATCAAAGTCGAATTCACCGCGAACGCGAATCACTGCGCCGACATGATCGCCCATCTCTTCTTCGACGGAGCCGAGTGGGGATCCAACATTGTCCATCCCGGCCAGACCGACGGCGGATACGAGATTCCGATAAAGCGCTCTGGTTCGCATTTCGTTGCGGTGCGCGCCGAGGGTGTGCCCGGAGGCTGCAATACCGGGACCGTGTCGGCATGGGGCGGCACGGTCCGTGTCTGGCAACTGAGCTGACCTCATGCGGCCCCGTCATCCTCCGGGGCGGCGGGCCGACCCCGTTTATCAAAAGCCTTGCCGGGTAGCCGTTTCGGCAAGGCGATGGGGACGGGGGGGTATCAACCCCGCCCCGCGTTCAGCAGCAGCGCAACCCGGTCCCCATCGCCGCTAAAACGAACCAGTCCGAGTCTGATGAGGTGTGTTCCTTGCACCTCAACCCGCCACCTACCGCGAGGGTGGCGGGCCGACTTATTCGTCCCGTCCTGCGGCGTCGAGACGATGCCGCAGCGCACCGAGCCGCTCTCCCTGTTCGATCACTGCGCCACCGAGAAGCGCAAGGAACATCCTCTGACGCCAAGCGCTGTCAAGATCATCGGCAGCCGCCACGAACCCCTTAAGCATCGCGGTCACGTCCAATTCCGGGGGCATGTACACCCCGAAGATGTCCACGCGTCAAAAGTAGGCCCTCCGGCTGCTCGTCGGGGTTCAACCCGCCAGATCGGCCCGTCATCCTGCTTGGGTGGCGGGCCGGCTCTCTATTTTGGCTTGCTCACACCGCGAATTCTCTGGGTGCGATGCTTGCTCTGCGTTTGCCGCCACCACCCCAGGGCTATTGCGGCTGCCACAGCGATGTAGAAGCCGAGAAAGATCACGGTGCCGGTGACGGCCTCCGGGTGCGAATACACGGGCAGACTTGCCACACCGACGCCCTCCTGCCCGCTTGCTTACTCCTTGCGATGACTTGCGGTAGCTCTACTGCCAGAGTGGCGCTCCAGCGCAGCTATGTCGTCACTGCTGACTGCCCATCAATGCCCCCCGCCAGCAGGTGTCGATCCCGTCATCCTCCGGGGGTGGGCGGGCCGACCCCTCTTCCCAGAGAGTTCATACCCGGGCAGCAGGAACCAACGGATGCGGCATGCCACTGCGCGAACAACGCTCGATGTGTACGGCCATATGTGGCCCGACGCGGATGAGTCCACCCGCTCAGCTGTCGGCGCTGTGATTGCCGAGCGGATGGACTCATTGCGGCTTACTGCGGACGGACTGCGGACGAAATAGCAGCCATCAGCGTGCCCGTGCAGGTCAGCGGCGTTAGCTGGCTTACACGTCGAAGTACAGCGCGAACTCGTACGGGTGAGGCCGCACCTGCACGGGCAGGATCTCGTTTTCGCGCTTGTACTCGATCCACTTGTCGATCAGGTCGGGCGTGAAAACACCACCCTCCGTGAGGTATTCGTGGTCTTCCTCGAGCTTGTCGATCACCGATGACAATGACGTCGGCGCCTGCGGAATGTTGGCGGCCTCGTCCGGCGGCAGCTCGTAGAGGTCCTTGTCCACCGGGGCCATCGGCTCGATCTTGTTCTTGATGCCGTCGATGCCGGCCATCAGCATCGCCGCGAACGAGAAGTACGGGTTGCCCGACGAGTCCGGGCAACGGAACTCAAGACGCTTGGCCTTCGGGTTGTTGCCGGTAATCGGGATGCGCACGCACGCCGAACGGTTGCGCTGGCTGTACACCAGGTTGATCGGCGCCTCGAAGCCCGGCACCAGGCGCTTGTAGCTGTTGGTGGTGGGGTTCGTCAACGCCAGCAGCGACGGCGCGTGGTGCAGGATGCCGCCGATGTAATGGCGCGCGAGCTCCGAGAGCCCGCCGTAGCCGGACTCGTCGTGGAACAGCGGCGTGCCGTCCTTCCACAGCGACTGATGCACGTGCATGCCCGACCCGTTGTCACCGAACAGCGGCTTCGGCATGAAGGTGACGGTCTTGCCCGCCTGCCACGCAGTGTTCTTGATGATGTATTTGAACAGCAGCAGGTCATCGGCCGCATGCAGCATGGTGTTGAATTTGTAGTTGATCTCGGCCTGTCCCGCAGTGCCCACCTCGTGATGGCCGCGCTCGAGTGTGAAGCCGGCGTCTTGCAGGTTCGTGGCCATCTGGTCGCGCAGGTCGACGTAGTGGTCGTACGGGGCCACGGGAAAGTAGCCACCCTTGGGGCGCACCTTGTACCCCCGGTTGGGGCTCCCGTCAGCCTCCGTGGCATTGCCGGAGTTCCAGTAGCCGGCCTCCGAGTCGACCTCGTAGAACGTGCCGTTGATGGTGGAGTCATATGAGACCGAGTCGAAAATGTAGAACTCCGCCTCGGCACCGAAGTACGCGGTGTCGGCGATCCCCGTGCTCTTGAGGTAGTTCTCGGCCTTGCGGGCCACGTTGCGCGGATCACGCGAGTACGGCTCGCGGGTGAACGGGTCGTGCACGAAGAAGTTCATGTTGAGCGTCTTGGCTGCGCGGAACGGGTCGATCTGGGCGGTCGAAGGGTCCGGCAGAAGCATCATGTCCGACTCGTCAATCGACTGGAAGCCCCTGATCGACGACCCGTCGAACGCCAGCCCGTCCTCGAACACGCTCTCGTCGAACGCTTTGGCCGGGATCGAGAAGTGCTGGACGATGCCGGGAAGGTCGCAGAAGCGGATGTCGACGTACTCGACATCCTCGTCGTTGATCATCTTGAAGATGTCTTCGGCCGTCGTTTCGTCGCTCACTGTCGGTGGTCTCCTTCGCTTGATCAAACCCGCCGAATGACGCTAGGGAGCCGATGTTGCACCCCAGTCAACCGCATGTTGCGCCGACGTTACGCAATCTCCCGCTACCTATGCTGGGGCGATGACAACGCCGACCGATGCAACCTACCCCGGGGAGCGATTGGGCTTGCCGCCGACCGGCTCTGGTTCGCTCGGGTCATTCCTCCGGCGCATCGGTGCTTTGTTTCTCGACTGGCTGATCGCCTACGGTCTCGTCGCTTGGGCGATGGTGCTGGACCGGACCGGACATGTCGACCACTACCGGGCGTTGGCGCTTGAGGTCGTGTGGCTTGTGCTTGGCGCAATCTCGGTGCGGCTGTTCACTTTCACGCCGGGCCAATACCTTCTCGGGCTGCGCGTGGTGTCCGCCGACGACCGGCGACATGTGGGGATCGGCCGCGCGGTGATCCGCGTCGCTCTCGTCGCGCTCGTCGTGCCGCCGCTGTTCGCCGATTCCGACGGCCGCGGCCTGCAGGACCGCCTCAGCAGCACCGCCGTCGTGGTGCGGTAAGTCAGCGCCTGCGCACCGTGCGCTGCACGCCCTTCATCTTGGCCTGCGTCGGCATCGGTCCCTTCGGCAGACCGGCCGTGCCGGTGCGCGATCCGAGCGCGGACAGCCGCGACTCCAGCGAATCCATCTGCTTGACGGTGATGTTGGCGGGCAGTTTGCGAAGGTGTGCCTCCAGCTTGCCCAACGGCACCTGGCCCTCCTCGGTGCCGACGATCACGTCATAGATAGGCACGTCGCCGACCAGCCGGGCCGTGCGCTTCTTTTCCTGAGCCAGCAGCGGCTTGACGCGAGTGGATGAGCCTTCGCCGATGAAGATGACACCCGGGCGCCCGATCACCCTGTGCACCGCGTCGAAGTGGCCGGTGGCGGCCACCCCCGGTGTCACCCGCCACTTTCCCTGCAAGTTGTCCAGCGCCCAGGCCGCGGCGCCCGTCTGGCCCTCCGCTTTGGTGTAGACCGCCCGCCGGGCGCGCCTGCCGAAGATGCTGAACGCCACGAGCGCGCCGAGGACGACCCCGAGCGGGATCAGCATCAGCCCCGCGAAGCCTCCGCCGAGCACGAACACGCCCACGCCGACCGAAACACCGACGATCAGCACGAACGCGCCGATCATCCACGGCAGGAGCCACTTGTCTTCCTTGCGTTGGAGCTTGAAGACCTGCCACAACTGACTGCGACGCTCTTTCGACGCTGCCTTGCGGGTTGCTTTCGCCTCCGCCTTGGCGGACTTGATCGCGTTGGGATCCCGGGTCTTGGCCATGCGCCAAGGATACGGGTCGGGCTGAGCTATCTGCTCTTCGCGCAAGCGCTCATCGCTAGGCGTGAGCCCCCCGCGAGGCGGCCTGCTGATACAGCCGCCCGGCCCGGTACGACGACCGCACCAGCGGCCCGGCGAGGACACCCGCGAAACCCAGTCCGGTGGCAAAGTCCGACAGCTCCACGAACTCCTCTGGCCGGACCCAGCGGTCGACGGGGTGATGACGCACCGACGGGCGCAGATACTGCGTGATCGTGACGATGTCGCAGCCGGCGTCGGCCAGATCGCGAAGCGCGATGCGCACCTCATCGCTGGTCTCGCCCATTCCGAGGATCAGGTTGCTCTTGGTGACGAGGCCGTCGTCGCGCGCGGCCGTCAGCACGTCGAGGCTGCGTTGGTAGTCGAACGCCGGGCGGATGCTCTTGAAGATGCGCGGAACCGTTTCCACGTTGTGCGCCAACACTTCTGGGCGGGAATCAAAGACCTGCGCCAGCAACTCGGGCTTGCCGTTGAAGTCGGGGACCAGCAGCTCGACACCGGTGTTCGGGTTCAGCGCCTTGATCTGCCGCACGGTCTCGGCGTACAGCCATGCACCGCCGTCGGCCAGGTCGTCACGAGCGACACCGGTGACCGTCGAGTACCGCAGGCCCATCGCCGCGACGCTCTCGGCGACCCGACGCGGTTCGTCGCGGTCGAGTTCGGCGGGGCGGCCGGTGTCGATCTGGCAGAAGTCGCAGCGACGGGTGCACTGCTGGCCGCCGATCAGGAAGGTCGCTTCGCGGTCTTCCCAGCACTCGTAGATGTTCGGGCAGCCGGCTTCCTCGCAGACGGTGTGCAGACCTTCCCGGCGGACCAGGTTCTTGAGGTCGGTGTATTCCGGCCCCATCTTGGCGCGGGTCTTTATCCACGGCGGCTTGCGCTCGATGGGGGTCTGCGCATTGCGCACCTCGAGGCGCAGCAGCTTGCGGCCTTCGCGAGGGGCGGTCATGAGATCGATGCTAGTGCGGGACGGCCGTCGAGGGCCTCGCACACCGCGTCGGCGACTCGCGCCCGCACGTCGTCGACGCTGATCCGGCGGCCCAATTCGGTGCTGAGCGAAGTCACCCCGGCGTCGGGGATCCCGCAGGGCACGATCGAGCCGAACGCGTTCAGATCGCAATCGCAGTTCAGCGCGAACCCGTGCATGGTGGTGGCGCGCTGCACGCGCACGCCGATCGCCGCCACCTTGCGGGCCGGCCGTACCTCGTCGGCGGGCAGCCATACCCCAGAGCGTCCTTCCACGCGCCCAGCCGCGAGGCCAACGCCGGCGCAAACGGCGATCAGCGAATCCTCAAGGCGTCGAACGTAATTCACCACATCGATCGGGTCTGCGAGGCCGATGATCGGATAGCCCACCAGTTGGCCAGGTCCGTGCCAGGTGATCTTGCCGCCTCGGTCGGTGTCGACGACGGGGGTGCCGTCGAGCGGCCGCTCATGGGGCTGTGTGCGCTTTCCCGCTGTGTAGACCGACGGATGCGTGAGTAGCAGGAGGGTGTCGGGGCCGTCGGCGACGCGGGCATCGACCAGTCGCCGCTGCAACTCCCAGGCCTGGCGATACTCGACCATGCCGAGCTGCCGCACGTCGATCGGCGTCGTGTGCTTCCGGACGGGACGCATAACCCGACGGTACTAGTGCGACACCGGCTGCATGGTGGCGTATGACAGCGCCTCGCCGATCGTGTTGTGGTGGAACTGAAATCCGGCGCGTTCCAATGCCGCCGGTATCGCGCGCTGCCCGATGAGCAGCGTCTCCTTGGCGAATTCGCCGAGCAGCCGCTTCAGCGCGAAGCCAGGCAGCAGCCACGGCGTGGGCCGATTGACCGCGCGGCCCAACGCGGCGGTGAACTCGGCATTCGTCACGGGTGCGGGGCCGGTCAGGTTCACCGGACCGGCAAGATTGTGTGAGATCGCATACAGCAGCGCGCGCACCTCGTCTTCGAGGCTGATCCACGGCATGTATTGGCGGCCGTTGCCCAGGCGCGCGCCGAGCGCGAAGGAGAACAGCGGCTTCAGTCGGCCCAGTATTCCTCCCCTGGAGGACAGCACCAGCCCGGTGCGGGCAAGCACCACCCGTGCGCCGGCTTGCTGCGCGGGCAGCGTCGCCGCCTCCCAGTCCGCGCAGAGTTGCGCGAGGAAGCCTGCTCCCTGCCGGGCGGTCTCGTCAGCCACCCGGTCGCCGGTGTTGCCGTAGTAGCCGACGGCGCTCGCGTTGATCAGAACCGGCACGCCGGCATCGGCGACTGCGGTCGCGAGCACTTCGGTCGGGGCGATGCGGCTGTCGCGGAGCATTTGCTGGTAGGCGCCGGACCACCGCTTGTCCCCGATACCGGCGCCGCACAGATTGACCACCGCATCGACACCCTGCAGAGCGCGAGCGTCCAAGTCGCCGGTCACGGGGTTCCAGTGCAGCTCGTCGGGGTTCGAGGGAGGCCGCCGGACGATGCGCATGACCCGGTTGTCGGACGCCCGCAGCGCGCTCACCAGCGCGGAGCCGATGAGTCCGGAGGATCCGGCGATTGCGATCAGTGCGTCGGCCATGCTGGTTAGATACCCAGGTCGGCCTCGAATGCCCCTTCTTCGAGTCGCCGCCTGATCGTGGTCAGGAAGCGGCCGGCGTCGGCGCCGTCGATCAGCCGGTGATCGTAGGTCAGCGGCAGGTAGCAGACCGACCGAATGCCGATCGACTCGTTGCCGAACTCGTCGATGATCACCCGCGGCCGCTTGACGATCGCGCCCGTGCCCAGCATCGCCGCCTGGGGCGGCACCAGGATCGGCGTGTCGAACAGTGCGCCCTGGCTGCCGATGTTCGTGATCGTGAAGGTGCCGCCCGACAGCTCGTCGGGTTTGAGATTGTTGGTGCGCGCCCGGTCCGCGAGATCCTTGATTGCGCGTGCCAGCCCGGCCAGCGACAGGTCACCGGCGTTGTGGATCACCGGCGAAAGCAGGCCCTGCTCGGTGTCGACCGCGATGCCGAGGTGTTCGGCGTCGTAGTACGTGATCTCCTTGGTGTCCTCGTTGTAGCTCGCGTTGACGTTCGGATGCAGCTTCAACGCGTCGATGACGGCGCGCGCGATGAACGGCAAATACGTCAGGTTGACGCCTTCACGCTCGGCGAAGTTGGTCTTGGCACGTGCGCGCAATGCCACGATCTTGGTCATGTCGACCTCGTGGGTTTGCGTGAGTTGTGCTGTGGCCTGCAGGGATTCGCGTGTCTTCTTCGCTGTGAGCTGACGGATCCGGCTGGCTTTGGCGGTGGTGCCGCGCAGGTGCGCCAGTGCCGACGATGCCGCTGCCGGTTGGGCGGCCGGTGCCTTGGCGGGTTCCTTCGGCGCTTGGGTGGGCTGGTCCTTTGGAGCCTTGGCTTTCTCCGCTGCGGCCAGCACGTCCTGCTTGCGGATGCGGCCCCCGACGCCCGTGCCCTTCACGCTGTCGAGATCGACGTTGTTCTCCGAAGCCAGCTTGCGCACCAGCGGGGTGACGTATGGGCTGCCGTCGCCGTCCGTGGACGCCGCAGCCGGCGCCGGCTCTGCTTTCGGCTCAGGTTCGGGCTTCGGTTCCGGCTTGGGTTCTTCCTTCTTGACCGGAATCGGCTCGGGCTCTTTTTCTTCTTTTTCGGGTTCTGGTTCCGGCTCGGGTTCGGGCTCTGGTTCCGGCTTTTTCGTTTCGGCCTCTTTGGCTTCCGCGCCGGCATCGGCATCGGCATCGCCAATCTTCGCGAGCTCGCCGCCGACATCGACCGTGTCGTCCTCTTCGGCGGTGATTGATACCAGCGTCCCTGAGACCGGCGACGGGATTTCGGTGTCGACCTTGTCGGTGGACACCTCCAGCAGCGGTTCGTCCGCCTCGACATGGTCGCCGACCTTCTTCAGCCAGCGGGTGACGGTGCCCTCGGTGACCGACTCCCCGAGCTCGGGCATCTTCACCGACGTGGACTTGCCGCCACCGCTTGCGGCCGGCTTCGCAGCGGGTTTGGGCTCCGGCTCCTCAGGCTTCTCGGGTGCAGCCTTCTCCTCGGGCTCGGCCTCGGCCTCGGGCTCGGGTTCGGGCTCAGGTTCGGGCTCCGGCTCGGGCTTTTCCTCGGCCGCGGGCTTGTCAGCGCTCGACTCGCCGGAGTCGTTAATCACGGCGAGCTCGCCACCGACCTCGACGGTGTCGTCCTCTTGGGCGACGATCTTTTCCAACACGCCTGACGCCGGCGACGGAATCTCGGTGTCCACCTTGTCTGTTGACACCTCGAGCAGTGGCTCGTCGCGATCGACGGTGTCGCCTTCCTGCTTGAGCCAACGGGTCACCGTGCCTTCGGTCACGCTCTCACCGAGTGCGGGCATTTGGACGGAGAAGGCCATCTCTGCTGACTCCTCGAACTCGCCTCGTACGGGTCGACCTCTGGCTTACCACAGCCCAGCGTCGCGGGTGGTACAGCTTGCAGTTAATTCGCTTGCGGTTAGTACACCGACGTGGAATGCACGATTCATCCTTCACCACAGCGCCACCCGCCGATGCCCTCGGGGGTGTTCTGACCCGTGGCACTATCGAAGACAGTGCGATGAGGAGAAGCTTCGGTGGGATTGTTCGACAGATTTCGTGGACGCCGCGGCGGCGGGCCGCAAACCGACTCGGCGGCAGATCACCGCTACCTGAGCGAGTGGGCACATACGCACGCCGGCGTGGAGGCCTATGTCGAGCCCCGGACCAGCGTGACGGAAGTGACCGTCGTCCTGGTTGCCAGCGACGGCGAGTGGACGCGACGCCGGGCCGGCGGGGAGGCCGGCGCCCGCCGGCTGGGGGAGCAGCTCGGTATTCCGATGTACGACGTACAACGGGTCGGCTATCCACAGCGGATGCGTGACTACGACGCCCGCCGCCGTGCGCAAAGACGGGCTGGCTACGATCGCGACACATGACAGCACTGCCGGTGGAGCGCGCGCAGGGATACATCCTCAGCGGTGATGTGAGGATCGCCGTGCACCCGCAGGGCAATCCCGACGGGCCCGCGGTGGTGATGGTGCACGGCTGGCCTGATTCGCACAGATTGTGGGACGGCGTGGTGCCGCTGCTGGCCGATCGCTTTCGTGTCGTCACCTACGACAACCGCGGTGTCGGCGCCTCGTCGTCGCCGAAGGCCTACACCGACTACACGATGGCCCGCCTGGCCGACGATTTCGCTGCGGTGATCGACGCGATCAGCCCGGAGGGGCCGGTGCACGTGATCGCCCACGACTGGGGATCGGTGGCGGTGTGGGAATACCTTTCGCGACCGGAGGCGGGCAGCCGCGTCGCGTCGTTCACGTCGGTGTCGGGTCCCTCACAGGACCTGCTCGTCGGCTGGATATTCGACAGCCTCAAACGCCCGTACCGGTTGAGGCCGTTTTTGACGGCGCTCGACCAGGTGGTGCGGCTGAGCTACATGGCCGCGTTCTCCGTGCCCCTGTTGACGCCCGGTGTCGTCCGCGCGATCGCGAGCCCCGGCCGGATCGGGCGCGTGCTCTCGCTCGCCGACGGCATCCCTGCTGAGCAGATCCACCACTCCGACGACCTCGCCCGCGAAGCCGCTAACACGCTGAAGATCTACCGCGCCAATTACTTTCGCTCCTTCTCGGGCAAGGTTCGCAGAGACGTGCGGATAGACATCCCGGTCCAGGTGATCGTCAACACCAAGGATCGCTTCGTTCGCCCTGGCTTCTTCGATTACCTGCCCCGGTGGGTGTCGCGACTGTGGCGCCGCGACATCGAGGCAGGCCACTGGTCGCCGTTCTCGCACCCGCAGGTGCTGGCGGCCTCCGTCGCCGAGATGGTCGACGTGGTCGAGGGGAGGCCGCCAAGCCGCGCGATGCGGCGCGCTCAGGTCGGCGGGCGCAGAGAGCCGTTCGGCGACACGCTGGTGTCGGTGACGGGTGCGGGCAGCGGTATCGGCAGGGCCACGGCGCAGGAGTTCGCCCGGCTGGGAGCCGAAGTCGTCGTCAGCGACATCGACGAAGACAGCGTTCGGGCCACTGCCGCCGAGATCGCCGCCTCGGGTGGCGTCGCGCACGCGTACACACTCGACGTGTCCGACGCCGACGCCGTCGAGGCGTTCGCCGACGAGGTGTGCGGCGAACACGGAATCCCGGACATCGTTGTCAACAACGCCGGCGTCGGGCAGGCCGGCCGGTTCCTCAACACGCCAGCCGAACAGTGGGATCGAGTGCTCGACATCAATCTCGGTGGTGTCGTGAACTGCTGCCGGGCCTTTGGGGCCCGGCTCGTTGCGCGTGGCACCGGCGGGCACATCGTCAACGTCGCGTCCGCGGCCGCGTTCGCGCCGCTTCAGTCGCTCAATGCCTACTGCACCAGCAAAGCGGCGGTGTACATGTTCTCCGACTGTCTGCGGGCCGAGTTATCTTCTGCCGGAGTAGGTTTGACGACTATCTGCCCGGGGCCGGTGCACACGAACATCGTGAACACGGCCCGGTTCGACGCCCCGCCGGGGCAGGCCGCGCGCGCCGGTGGTCGCCGCAAGCAATGGGACAAAGTCTTCGCCGCCCGGCGATACGGCCCGGAGAAGGCGGCGAAGGCGATCGTCTCGGCGGTGCGCAAGAACAAGGCGATGCGTCCGGTGACGCCTGAGGCCTACCTGCTATACGGCGCCTCGCGGCTGGCGCCGCAAGCGCTGCGCAGCACCGCCCGTGGACAGGTGATCTAGCGCCCGTCAACCGTTCTCGGCGATATCTTCCAGCACTGCGATCATCGTGCGGGTCGGCACACCCGTTCCGCCCTTGCCCGTGTAGCCCCATGGGCCGCCGGTGTTGTACGCAGGCCCCGCGACGTCGATGTGGGCCCACTGCACGCCTTCGGCCACGAACTCCTGCAGAAACGTTCCGGCGACCAGCATTCCGGCGAAGCGCGAACCACTGACGTTGGCGAGGTCGGCGACCGTCGACTTCAGGTCGTCCTTGAGCTCCTCGGGCAACGGCATCGGCCAGGCATTCTCGCCCGTGTGCTGGCTGATGCCGGCCACCCGGTCGCGGAACTCGTCGCTGCCCATCACCCCCGGCGTGCGGGCGCCGAGCGCGACCGTCTGCGCGCCGGTGAGCGTGGATGTCTCGATGAGATAGTCCGGATCGTCCTCGCACGCACGGGCGATCGCGTCGGCAAGGATGAGCCTGCCCTCGGCGTCGGTGTTGAGCACCTCGACAGTCGTGCCGCCGTACTGGGTCAGCACGTCGCCGGGCCGCTGGGCGGTGGACGACGGCATGTTCTCGGCCATCGGCACCGTCGCGATGACATCGAGCGGCAGCTTGAGCTGCGCGGCCAGCACCGTGGTCGCGATCACCGCCGCTGCGCCGCCCATGTCGGACGTCATGTAGTGCATGTTCTGCGCGGGCTTGATCGAGATGCCGCCGGTGTCGAATGTGATGCCCTTCCCGATGAGCGCGACGGTCTTGGCGCCCTTACGTTTTGGGGCGCCACGGTAGGTGAGTCGGACAAGCCGCGGGGGCCGCGAGGACCCCTTGCCCACACCCATCACCCCGCCGTATCCCTTCTTGGCCAGTGCCTTCTCGTCGAGAATCTCGACCTCGAGTCCGGCCGCCTCAGCCAAAGCTTGTGCGCGAGAGGCGAATTCTGCGGGAAAGAGGTGGCTGGGCGGGGTGTTGATCAAGTTGCGGGCGGTGGCGACAGCGGCTGCGACCGCACTGGCGCGCGCTGCCGCGGCCTTCGTCGGTGCCTTGGTGTCGGGGGCGAGCACCGTGATGTCGCTGAGGCGCACCTCCTCCTTCGGGGCGGTCTTCGCGCTGCGGAACTCCTTGAACCTGTAGGCGCCGAGGATCAAGCCCTCCACCGCGGCGGCGAGGTCCAACGCAGACAGCGTGGTGATCACGGCCTCGACTTTGTCCAGCGAACGGGCTGCGACGCCGGCGGCGCGACGGATCTTCTCTGGCGCCCACTGATCGCGCTCGGGGCCCAGCCCGACGGTCAGCACGCTGCCAACCGGCAGCGAGGACACAACGAATCGATGCAGCTGCTCGGCTGCTCCGGTTGCGCCGAGGGCGCCAAGCGTGCTCTCGATCGCCGCGACGTCATCGCTGTCGAGGTATCGGTCCGCGGCCACCACCGTTGCGCGGTCATCGGCGCTGGCGACCGGGACGATCAACACCGCGTCGGAGGCTCCGCGCCGGGGCAACGACGAGCTGACGGTCACGGAGGGGGGCTGGTAGCCGACTGCGGTGGCGTTCACAACCGCCCAGCCTATTAGGGTTGCGGCGGTGACCGACATCCAGCACGGGCCCCTTGAAGAGCGCCATCGCGAGCTGGGCGCGTCCTTCGCTGAGTTCGGCGGCTGGCTGATGCCCGTCTCGTATGCCGGTACGGTCGCCGAGCACATCGCGACGCGCACGACCGTCGGCCTTTTCGACGTCAGCCACCTCGGCAAAGCGTCGGTCCGCGGGCCGCATGCCGCGGAGTTCGTCAATTCGGCGCTCACCAACGACCTTCGCCGGATCGCGCCGGGTAAAGCGCAATACACACTGTGCTGCAATGAATCCGGGGGAGTGGTCGACGATCTGATCGTCTACTACGTCTCCGACGAGGAGCTCTTTCTGGTGCCTAACGCCGCAAACACCGCTGCGGTGGTGGCTGCACTGAAAGATGCTGCACCACAAGATATTTCAGTTTCCGATCTCCACCGCTCGTTCGCGGTACTCGCCGTGCAAGGGCCTCGTTCAACCGAGGTGCTCACGCGGCTGAGCCTGCCCACCGGCATGGACTACATGGGATATGCGGACGCGACTTTCGACGGCGTGCCGGTGCGGGTCTGCCGGTCCGGATATACCGGTGAGCACGGGTATGAGCTGCTGCCGCCATGGGATAGCGCCGCGGTGGTATTCGATCCGCTGGCCGAAGCGGTCCGCGACCTGGGCGGTGAGCTCGCGGGCCTCGGTGCGCGCGACACGTTGCGCACCGAGATGGGATATCCGCTGCACGGCAACGATCTTTCGCTTGACATTTCACCGCTGCAGGCGCGCTGCGGCTGGGCGATTGGCTGGCGCAAAGACGCGTTCTGGGGCCGCGACGCGTTGCTGGCCGAGCGTGAGTCTGGGCCGCGGCGGCTGTTGCGCGGGCTGAAAGCTACCGGACGCGGCGTGCTGCGCCCAGGTCTGGAGGTGCTCAGCGGCGCCACCGCGGTTGGCCGCACTACGTCGGGAACCTATTCTCCCACACTGAAACTCGGGATCGGCCTGGCGTTGATCGACACGGCCACCGGCGTGGAAACCGGCGAGCGTGTGGACGTCGACGTCCGTGGCCGCAAACTGGAGTGCGAGGTCGTCGACCTGCCCTTTGTCGAGGCAAAAACTCGCTAGCGCTGCGTCGTACAATCGCTCGCATGGAAAGCGGTCCTCTCGAGTTCACCGTCCAGCGCAATCCGCGCCCGGCGAGCGATGAGCAGCGTGCCGCACTCGTAACGAACCCGCCGTTCGGGCAGCACCACACCGACCACATGGTCTGCATCGACTACACCGACGGTCAAGGCTGGCACGACGCCAGGGTGGTTCCCTACGGTCCGGTCGAGCTGGACCCGTCGGCGATCGTGCTGCACTATGCGCAGGAGATCTTCGAAGGGCTGAAGGCCTACCGCTGGGCTGACGACTCGATCGTGTCGTTCCGCCCGGATGCCAACGCCGCGCGGCTGCGGTCGTCAGCCCGGCGGCTGGCAATCCCCGAGCTGCCCGACGAGGTGTTCATCGAGTCGCTGCGCCAACTGATCGCGGTCGACGGGCAGTGGGTGCCTGCGGCCGGTGGCGAGGATGCGCTGTATCTGCGGCCGTTCGTCATCGCCACCGAGCCCGGCCTCGGGGTACGGCCGTCCAAGGAGTACCGCTACTTCGTGATCGCGTCCCCGGCCGGCGCGTACTTCCCGCGCGGCATCAAGCCCGTAAGCGTCTGGCTGTCCACCGAATACGTGCGGGCGGCCCCCGGTGGCACCGGCGCGGCCAAGTTCGGCGGGAACTACGCCGCCTCGCTGCTCGCGCAGGCCGAGGCGGCCGCGCACGACTGTGACCAGGTGGTCTGGCTCGACGCCCTGGAACGCCGCTTCGTCGAAGAGATGGGCGGCATGAACTTGTTCTTCGTGTTCGGCAGCGGCGGGACGGCCCGGCTGGTCACCCCCGAGCTGACCGGCACGCTGTTGCCCGGGATCACCCGCGATTCGCTTCTGCAGCTGGCCACCGACGCCGGGTTCGCGGTCGAGGAGCGCAAGATCGACGTCGACGAGTGGCAGAAGAAGGCGGCCGCGGGGGAGATTACCGAGGTCTTCGCGTGCGGGACCGCCGCAGTGATCACGCCCGTGTCGCTGGTCAGATTCGCCGACGGCGAATTCACCATCGCCGACGGCGAACCGGGTGAGGTCACGATGGCGCTGCGCGACACGCTGACAGGTATTCAGCGCGGCACGTTCGTCGACACCCACGGCTGGATGACGCGCCTTGGCTAGCGAATAACCAAACCCACGGCCGTCAGCGCCGTCGTGGTTTCGATCGCGGCGCCGAGCACGTCGCCGGTGATGCCGCCGAACCGGCGCACGCAATGGGCCACGAGCACGGCGGACGCCGCGAGCGCGACCAGCACGGCCGCTGGGCCCTGCCAGAGCCGTGGCGCGACGGGCACCGACGCGGCGGCTGCCGCCAAAGTCCATGCCGCGCAGACAATTACCGGTTGAGTACCGGCCACCTGGCTACCCAGTACGCTGCCCTCGGCGGCGGGCACTGCGCGGCGGCATGCCCAGACCGCCGCGACCCGGCCCGTCACCACCGCGACCACGACAGCCGCGAAGCCCGCCGGCCCGGAGGGCAGCCGCGCGAACGCCAGCGCCTGCAGCGCGAGCACCACCACCACCGCCGCCACGCCGAACGGGCCCGTCGACCCGTCACGCATCACCACCAGAGCCCGGTCCGCGGGTCCGTAACAGCCCAGCGCATCCGCGGTATCGGCAAGCCCGTCGACGTGCAGGCCGCGCGTGGCCGCCAGCAGCGCCGCGACCGCCAGCACCCCGGCGAGCGCGCTGTGCGGCCCGAACGCCCACGACCCAGCCCACAACACTGCGGCGGCGATCGCCCCGACCGCGAGCCCGACGACCGGCAGCGCGGCCATCGTCCCGCGTCCGATCTTCCCCCCGTTCGCCGGGATCACGGTGGCGAACGCGAAAGCGTTTGCAACAGATCCGATCACGTCAGGACCGATCGGTGACGGCAGCCTCGCCGAAGGTCGCCATCGATGCGAGCGTGGCCACCGCGGCGCGGACGACCGGCAACGCCGTGAGCGCGCCCGTGCCCTCGCCCAGCCGCATCTTCAGATCGAGGATGGGCACCAGGTGCAGGTGCGCAAGCGCGGTTGAGTGAGCCGGTTCGGTCGACCGGTGACCCGCCTGCCACCACTGCCTTGCGCCAGGCGCGAGCAGATCTGCGGCCAGCGCCGCCGCCGTCACGACCACGCCATCGAGCAGAACTGGTGTGCGCCGGACGGCCGCCTGCGCGAAAAAGCCGGCCATGGCCGCCAGGTCGGCACCACCGCATGCGGCGAGCAGGCCGATCGGGTCGCCCGCGTGTTCGCGCGCCCGGTACATGGCGTTGCGCACGGCACTGGTCTTGCGCATCCAGCCTTGGTCGTCGATCCCTGTGCCTCGGCCGACGATGGCGACCGGCTCGCTCGCCGTGATCGCCGCCACCAAAGTTGTTGCCGCTGTAGTATTTCCGATGCCCATGTCGCCTGCGATCAGCAGGTCCGCGCCTGCGTCGACCTCTTCGTCGGCGATCTGCCTGCCTGCCTGTACCGCGGCACGCGCTTCATCGGTGGTGAGCGGGTTCTCCACGGCAAGATTGCGGCTGCCCCGACGCACCTTGTGCGCACCGATGGCCGGCGTCAGCGGCTTGTCGCAGTCGACCGCGATGTCAACGACCCGCACCCCCGCCCCCGCCAGTCCGGCAAGCACATTGACCGCGGCGCCCCCGGCCTCGATGTTCGCCACCATCTGCGCGGTGACCTCGGCGGGGTACGCCGAGACCCCGGCCGCCGTCACACCATGGTCACCCGCGAACACCACCACACGAGCGCGCTCGAATTGCCGTGGTGGGCACATGCCCTGGCATGCCGACACCCATATCGAAAGGTCTTCCAGCCGGCCGAGCGAGCCGGGCGGCTTGGTGAGCGACTTCTGCCGTGCGCGAGCCGCATCCGCAGCATCCTGGTCGGGAGCCGTGACGGGATCGAACTCACTGATCGTCATCGGTCTCCTTGACCATGACGGGCTGGCCCGCCACGACAAGCACCACGCGTTCGCAGACACCGGCCAGGCGCTGGTTGAGTGCACCGAGTTCGTCGGTGAATCGCCGCCCGGACGCGGTGGCCGGCACCACAGCCAGACCCACCTCAGGGCTGACCATCACCAGCGGCGCACCGAAATCGCTTATTGCAGAAAGCAATTCGTCAGTATCAGCGCACACCGATCCGGTCACCCACGCGTCGCGGCGGTCGAGCATGGCGGTAAGCCAACCGCCCACGTCGTCCACGAGGGTCGCGGTCGTCGCGTCCTTGCGCAATACCGTTGCGACGTCAGCGGTTTCGACGGTCAGCCAGCCAGCGGGGCGACGCTGCCGATGCGCCGCGACCCGCGCCGGCCACGAGCCGTCCGTATCGTCGCTGGGTCCGGTGGCCACATAGCGCACCGGATCGCCAGCGTGAACCGAGTCGGTGACCAGGCGTTCGGCCCATTGCGACTTGCCCGACCGGATCCCGCCGAGCACCAACGTCCGCACGGCCTCAGCCGACGTCGTCGCCGCGCTTGACCTGCGGCCGCGGTGCACGCATGCGGCGCAGCTGCGTCGCCCGGCTAGCTGCGTAAAACCCTAGTTTGAAACCGGTTTCGGTGTTCTGGGGGAACTTCACGTCTACCGCTTTGTTGATCCTGCGGCCCAGGAAGATGGCATCGATGATCATGATCACCACCAGAGCCATCATGGCCACCGAGGAGCTCGCGGCGATCTGCGGCCAACCCTGCGCTGCGTAAGAGAGGACGACGAGCAGGAGCGCCAGCGGCATGAACAGGCCGAGGAGATTTCCCCGGGAGTCCACCAGGTCGCGCACGTACCGGCGCACCGGGCCCTTGTCGCGGGGCATCAGGTAGGCCTCGTCGCCCGCCATCATCCTCTGCCGACGGTCCGCGATGCGCTGCCGCTGCGCGTCCTTGCTCTCTTTGCGCTCAGCCTTGGTCAGTTTGCGTCCGGCGACCTCTTTGCGCCGCCGCCGCGCCTCGGCGTTGGTCATCGGCGCCGGTGAGACAGGAGCCCGGCGTCTGGCCGCGTCACGCTTGGGGGTCGGCCGTCCCTTGGGCGCTGTGGTCTTCACGGGCGCGGCAGCCTCGTCGTCGGGTTCCGCGGCGTCCGGATCGGGCGCATCGCTGGGTGTTGCGTCCCTCTTGCGGCCAAGCAAACTCACGTCGCCAGGGTACTTCGGCTTAAATTGCGGTCATTATGCGCGTACTCATCGCTCCTGATTCTTACGGCGACTCCCTGTCTGCGGTGGCCGCAGCCGAAGCGATCGCCACCGGGTGGGGCATGGGCCGTCCGGGCGACGCGCTGACGCTGGCGCCGCAGTCCGACGGCGGCCCCGGCTTCGTCGACGTGCTCGCCAGCAGGCTCGGTGAGGTCCGAACGGCGATTGTCGACGGGCCGTTGGACACCGCGGTCTCCGCGAGCTGGGTGTTCGATCCCAGTTCTGACAAGCCGACCGCGTACATCGAGTCTGCGCAGGCTTGCGGCCTCGCGGTGCTGGGTGGGCCACCGACCGTGCAGACCGCGCTCGCGGCGCGCACCGGCGGAGTCGGTCAGCTGATCGGCGCGGCCCTGGACGCCGGCGCGACGCGCGTGGTCGTGGGCCTCGGCGGCAGCGCGACCACCGACGGCGGACGCGGCATGGTCGAGGCGCTCGGCGGCCTCTCGGCTGCCCGCCGCCGACTTGACGGCGTCGAGTTGATCGCGGCCACCGACGTCGAACATCCGGTACTGGGCCCGATGGGTGCTGCCCGGGTGTTCGGACCGCAGAAGGGAGCCGACGAGGACACCGTCGCCGTCCTGGAGAAGCGTCTCGCAGAGTGGGCCGACGAGCTGGACAGCGTTGCGGGTGACCCTGTCCGCGACGTTCCTGGTGCGGGCGCGGCAGGTGGGCTGGGCGCTGCGCTGCTCGCGCTCGGCGGTGGTCGTGAGTCCGGCGCCGCAATCATTGCCTCTCACACCCGCCTCGCCGACGACCTGGCGGTGGCCGACATGGTGATCACCGGGGAGGGCCGGTTCGACGACCAGTCACTGCACGGCAAGGTGATCAGCGCGTTGGCGTCGGGGGCTGCCCGGCGGGGAACCCCGGTGCTGGTACTGGCGGGACAGGTCGCCCTCGACGACGCGACACTGCGGGCGGCCGGCATCACCGAGGCGTTCGCGCTGGCCGATTATGCCGGGTCGGTCCAGCGGGCCATTGATGACGCTGCCAATCAGCTGGTCGGCCTGGCGCGTCGTGCGGCCCTTCGCGTACAGGAATAGGGCGCCGACAAGGTACCGTTGGATACTGAACGCGAGAAATTCCTCTAGGAGACGTAATGACTGTTCAGGACGAGTCGGCCACCGCTACCGCCACCCACGGCGTGCTCTTGACCGACGCTGCGGCCGCAAAGGCCAAGGCGCTGCTCGACCAGGAAGGTCGCGACGACCTGTTCTTGCGCATCGAGGTCGAGCCGGGCGGCTGCGCCGGCCTGAAGTACAAGCTCTACTTCGACGACCGTTCGATGGACGGCGACCTGACCGGCGAATTCGGCGGGGTGGCGCTGACCGTGGACCGGATGAGCGCCCCCTACATGCAGGGCGCCGTCATCGACTTCGCCGACACCATCGAAAAGCAGGGCTTCACGATCGACAACCCGAACGCGTCTGGTTCGTGCGCGTGCGGCGACTCGTTCAATTGACCGTCAAATCTGACCGGTCGCTTTCGGTAGGTAAGAACACACAAGCACGTCGTCGCCCTGCAGCAGCAATTGAACAACCGCTTGCTGCTCACGGCCTTTCGAGTTTCGGCTGATGCCTGTGAACTCCGCGGAGAACAGCACCTGAGCCTGATTCGGTGACAAAAACACAATTTTGTCGATCGACGTCACGTCGACCTTCGTGAACTGCTTGCGAAACGTCTCACTGCCAAGACGGGCAAGCGCCTTGTCCGACCGCTGGTCTTTGACCTCGTCGTAAATGCCGCACGCCATGTTGCGGGCCACGGTTTCGGTGTCGCCCTTGAGCATTGCATCGAGGTAGTTCTGAATCGCACTCTTCGCCGTCGCGTCGCTGATCGGGCCGCTGCTCGTGCTGCTGTCCGAAGAGTTGGCCACGGCGTAGACGACCGCTGCGGTCGTTGCTCCCAGCACCGCGACCACCAGCGCGATGATTGCGATCATCCGCCATCGGTGCTGGCTGGGGTACGGCAGCGCGGGCTGCAATTCGGCAGATCTCGGTGGAGACGGGTAGCTTGGGCCGGGCTGGCTGTAGTTTGGCTGGCTAAGCGCCGCGTCGGTGTACTGCGGACCGGCCATGGTAGGCAGGCTACTGGTCCCGGGCGAGCGAGGCGACGGGGGCATTGGGGCCCGGGGCGAGCGAAGCGACGGGGAGAGACGGAGGGTGAGCGCGTGACGATTGCGGTGACCGGTTCCATTGCGACCGATCATTTGATGCGTTTCCCTGGAAAGTTCTCCGAGCAGCTGCTCGCCGAACACCTGCAGAAGGTCTCGCTGAGCTTTCTTGTCGATGACCTTGTGGTGCACCGGGGCGGGGTCGCGGGGAACATCGCATACGCGATCGGTGCGCTCGGCGGAGATGCAGTGCTCGTGGGGGCCGCCGGAACGGATTTCGCCGACTACCGAAAGTGGCTGCAATCCCATCGCGTGAACTGTGATCACGTGCTGATCTCGACAACCGCGCACACCGCGAGATTCGTCTGCACCACCGACGAGGAGATGGCTCAGATCGCGTCGTTCTATCCAGGCGCGATGTCGGAGGCCCGCAACATCTCGCTGGAGAACATCGTATCGTCGGTCGGCACACCTGAATTGGTGATCATCGGCGCCAACGATCCTGAGACGATGTTCCTGCATACCGAGGAATGCCGGAAGCTGGGGCTGGCCTTTGCCGCCGATCCGTCGCAGCAGCTGGCCCGGCTGTCCGGCGACGAGATCCGGGCCCTGATCGACGGTGCCACTTACCTCTTCACGAACGATTACGAGTGGGACTTGCTGCTGAAGAAGTCGGGTTGGACCGAGGACGACGTGCTCAGCCAGGTAGGCCTGCGGGTTACGACGTTGGGCGCCAAGGGCGTTGACATAATAAGCGCGGATGGGGCGTCACTTCACGTAGGCGTGGTGCCCGAGACGGGCAAGGTCGACCCCACAGGCGTGGGCGACGCGTTCCGCGCGGGCTTCCTCACCGGGCGCAGCGCCGATCTGAGCCTGGAGCGTTCGGCGCAGCTCGGTTCGCTGGTCGCGGTGCTGGTGCTGGAAACCAATGGAACCCAACAGTGGACGTGGGACCGCGACGCCGCCATGTCCCGCCTCGCCGGTGCGTTTGGGCCCGAGGCCGCCGATGAGATCGGCTCTGCGCTGGGCTGAGGCGCGGAGCCTGCGGAGCCGCGTCCTAGATTCAAGTGTTACAGGTGGACCGGGTACGCCGGTTCGCTGATCTGGGGCACGATGCTTCCCTCGACGAAGATCGCGTGCCACAACATGAAGATGAGGACCGTCCATAGCCGGCGACTGTGATCGCTGTCCCCGGCCAGGTGTTCGTCGAGCATGCGACGGACGGCAGCGATGTCGACCAGATCGCCCGCCTGGGAGGTCGCCAGCATGGTGTGCGCCCAGTCCAGCAGCTCGCCGGCGCGCAGCCAGTGCCGGATCGGTACGGGGAAGCCAAGTTTCGGCCGGTTCAGCACGTGTGCGGGCACGATCGGCTCGAGCGCCCGGCGCAGCGCGTACTTGGTGGTGGTTCGGGTGATCTTCTGCTCGACGGGCAGGCGCGAGGCCACCGCGAACACCTCGGGGTCCAGGAACGGCACCCGCAACTCCAGCGAGTTGGCCATCGTCATCTTGTCGGCCTTCACGAGAATGTCGCCGCGCAGCCACGTGAACAGGTCGACGTGCTGCATACGCGCCACCGAATCCCATTCTCGCGACTGCTCGTAGAGCGGTGCGGTGACGTCGGTGTGCGTCCACTCCGGGCGGAAGTTCTTCAGCACCGCCCTCAGCTGCGGGTCGGTGAAACTGCGCGCATTGCCGTAGTAGCGCTCCTCGAGCGTTTGTGACCCGCGGTTCAGCAGGCTCTTTCCCCGCATGCCGTCAGGCAGGGGAGCAGACACCTTCCGCATCGAGCGGCGCAGCTTGCCGGGCAGATAGTTGAAAGGCTTCAGCGACAACGGCTCTCGATAGATGGTGTAGCCGCCGAACAGCTCGTCGGCGCCTTCGCCGGACAGCACGACCTTGACGTGCTTGCGCGCCTCGCGGGCGATGAAGTACAGCGGCACCAGCGCAGGGTCGGCTACGGGCTCGTCGAGATACCACACGATCTGGGGCAGCGCCTCGACGAACTCGGCCGGACTGACCACCTTGGCGATGTGCCGGGCACCGATCGCCTCCGCCGATGCGACGGCCACATCGACCTCTGAAAAGCCCTCCCGCTCAAAGCCCGTCGTGAACGTGATCAAGCGAGGATTGTGCCGGATCGCCAACGCCGCGATCGCGGTCGAGTCGATGCCGCCGGACAGGAACGCGCCTACCGTGACGTCGGCGCGCATGTGTTTGGCCACCGAATCCTCGAGCACCGCGGTGATTTCGTCGTAGCGGGCCTTCTCGGCTCCACCGGCGAACGGTGTGGCGGCAAAGCGCGGGAAGAAATACCGGGTGATCTCGGGCGGCCGGCCCGGCCGGATCACCGCGGCGCAGCCGGACTCCAGCCGCCGAATGCCGCGGTGCAGTGTTTCCGGCTCCGGCACGTACTGCAGCACCGTGTAGTGCTGGACGGCACGTTCGTCGATCGCGAGGTCGATCCCGAGAATCCCGGCCAAATCCAGCAGGCACTTCTTCTCGCTTGCCACCGCGGTTCCGCCGGGCCCACTGGCCAGGAACAGCGGCTTGATGCCGAACGGGTCGCGGGCACAGAACAGTTCGCGTCGTTCGGTGTCCCACAACGCGAAGGCGAACATCCCGCGCAGTCGCGCAAGTGCGGCGACACCCCAGTAGTGGTAGGCAGCGACGATGGCCTCGCCGTCGCCGTCGGTGGTGAACTCGGCACCGTGCTCGGCCGCGAGCTGCTCGCGCAGCTCCAGGTAGTTGTAGATCTCGCCGTTGAACACCAGCACGTAGCGGTCGGGCGTGTCCGCTGGACCCCACCGCAGCGGTTGATGAGAGTGCTCGATATCGATGATCGACAGACGGTTGAAACCGAACACGACATCGGGATCAGACCACGTGCCCGGCTCGTCAGGTCCCCTGTGCCGCATCACATGCGACGAGTTCGAGACCGCCTCGACCACCTCGGCGGTGACTGCTGACGAGGGGTCTCGCATCAGGGCCAGCAGTCCGCACATCGGGCCAAGTATGCCGCACGCCAGAGGTGGTCTACGCTCTGTAGTATTCGACAGCTCCTAGTTCGCCCGACCACAGGAGGCGCCGACGTGAGACGGCTGCGGCTGCTCGGTGTGACCGGCACGCTTGGTGCCGCGGCGTTCGCGCTCAGCGGTTGCACCCCGCAGGAGGCACTGCGGCTGGGCTGGCCGGAGGGCATTACGCCGGAGGGCCACGACAACCTCAAGCTCTGGATCGGCTCGCTCATCGCCGCGCTGGTGGTCGGCGTGATCGTCTGGGGGCTGATGTTCTGGGCCGCGGCTTTTCACCGGCACAAGAAGACCGACACCGAGCTGCCCCGCCAGTTCGGCTACAACATGCCGCTCGAACTGGTGCTGACGGTCACGCCATTCCTGATCATCGCGGTGCTGTTCTATTTCACGATCGTCGTGCAGGAACGGATGATCTCCAACAAGACGGGCGACCCCGCGGTCGTCGTCGACGTCACTGCATTTCAGTGGAACTGGAAGTTCGGCTACCAGAGTGTGAACTTCCCGGACAAGAACTGGCAGCACGACCTCCGCGACCCGGATCGCAAGAAGGCCGAGGAGTCCGAGCCCGAGGGCAAAGACACCCACGGCGAGGAACTCGTCGGCGCGGTCAAGCGCCGCAACCCCGAGGATCGCAGCTACCTCAACTTCGACAAGATCGAGACGGTGGGCACCAGCGACGAGATCCCCGTCCTGGTGTTGCCGTCGCACAAGCGGATCGAATTCCAGCTGGCCTCCGCCGACGTCGTTCACGCGTTCTGGGTGATCGACTTCCTGTTCAAGCGCGACGTAATGCCCGACCCGCAGGCCAACCATTCCGACAATGTGTTCCAGGTCACCGAGATCGAGAAGGAGGACGCGTTCGTCGGTCGGTGCGCGGAACTGTGCGGCACGTATCACTCGATGATGAATTTCGAGGTGCGGGTGGTGCCGGAGGGGCAGTTCAGGGAGTACATCGACTACCGGCTTGCGAACCCGAACGCGACGAATGCTGATGCGATGCGCCACGTCGGCCTGCCCGCCACGGCCGTCACCACCAAACCGTTCGAGACGCGCCGCGGCGAACAATCCGGTATCCCGCAGTAGTAAGGCAGACCATGCATATCGAAGCCCGGCTGTTCGAGATCCTGACCGCTTTCTTTGCTCTGGCGACGGTTGTGTACGCCTTCCTGACCGCCTACTTCTCTCTCGGCGGCATCGAGTGGGCCGGAACCACCGCGATGGTGATGACCACCGGGCTCACGTTGATCATCGGAACATTCTTCCGATTCGTCGCGCGCCGGCTGGACACCAGGCCGGAGGACTACGAAGACGCCGAGATCGCCGACGGCGCGGGGGAGCTCGGTTTCTACGCGCCGCACAGCTGGTGGCCGGTGATGATCGCTCTGGCCGCATCAGTCACGGCCGTCGGGGTCGCGCTGTGGTTGCCGTGGCTGATTGTGGCTGGTGCGGTGTTTGTGCTCAGTGGTGCAGCAGGGTTGGTCTTCGAGTACTACATCGGCCCCGAGAAGCACTAGTCAGGCCCACGAAAAGGTCACAATCCAGCACCTAGTTGGGGATCCCGCCCGTCGCTCGACTCGATTGCCGTGAGCCGTTGGGTAGTGTTGCCGAGGGCGCGTGGCGCGTACACCCTGTAAGGCAGCAGTTGAGAAGGACACGCAGAGATGAGCGGGCCAAATCCCCCTGGGCCGGAGTCACTCGGGGACGAACCAGGCAGCGAAAGCATCTCCGAGCAGCCTGATGACGAGCCCGGCAGCAATCCCGTCTCGGAGCAGATCGAGGTGTCCCTCGACGAGCCTCTTGACCATCCCACCCAGGACGTCCAGGCGTATTCCGCGCCGGAATCGGAGCAGATTCGCAGTGGTCCCTATGTCCCGGCCGACGCGTTGTACGACTACGACGCGTATGAGGCTGACGGCGATTACGACGGCCGCCGCGCGACGCCGAGGTGGCCGTGGGTGGTCGGCGTCGTCGCCATTCTCGCCGCGGTCGCACTCGTGACGTCGGTATCACTGGTCGTGACGCGCACGTCGAACGTGTCCGCACCGCCGAGCACGTCGACGACGACAAAGCCAACCACTTCGACCTCGCCGGTGCAGGACGAGAGCACCCCGCCCTCGACCCCGCCGCCCCCGCCCCCGCCCCCACCGTCGACCGAGACCGTCACCGTCACCCCGGAGCCGCCGCCTTCGCCGCCGCCCTCACCCAGCGAGGCGCCCCCGCCACCCGCGCCGGCCCCGGCGCCGCCATCCTCGCCTGCGCCGCCGTCGTCGGCTTCCACCCCGCCGCCGCCTGCCGCGCCCCGTCAGGTGACCTACACGATCACGGGCACCAAGGCTCCAGGAGACATCATCTCGATCACGTTCACCGACGCGTCCGGACGCGCGCGCACTCAGCGCAATGTGTACATCCCGTGGTCGTTCACGCTGACCCCGATCGCTACGTCGGATGTCGGCTCGGTGAAGGCCTCGAGCCTGTTCCGGGCCAGCAGGCTGAACTGCTCGATCACTGCGAGCGACGGCACGGTGCTCTCCCAACAACAGGACAATTCGCCAGAGACGAACTGCTGATGGACAAACCCGAAAACGTCGACCGTGCGCTGCTGGGACTGTGCGCCGCGGTGTGGCTCGCCGTCATCGGCGTCAGCGTCGCAGCCACCGTGGCACTCGTCGGGCTCGGCTCTGGCCAGGCCAGCCAGCCCGAACCGAACGCGAACACGCCCTGGGTGCTGTATGTGGTGATCGGGATCTCCGCCGTTGTCATCCTGGCGTCGATTCCGCTGTTGCTGCGGGCCCGCCGTGTCTCTCAGCAGGAGCCGCCGACCCGGGAGCCGGCCGCCGCGCCGCGCGCGGAGCCGCCCGCGCCGAGGGGCCGTATCGCGCCGGAGCCTGCGACGGAGAAGCTGCGCGTGTTCGGCACCGTGACCGACTCAACCCAGCGCGACCGGCTCACTGAACGACTCACCGATGAGCGGTCCCGGTTTCTCGGTGGGCCGTCCACCGAGTTCGTCGACCGGGTGTGGCTGCGCTTCATCACGACGATGGCCACGGCGATCGGCCTGGCCACGCTGGCCGTCGCGATTGCGGTGTACCTGATGGCCGATCACTCCGACGGGATGGCGTGGGCCGCGCTGGTGGTCGCCGGGCTCATCACCGCGGCAATGCCTGCCATCCCGTGGTGGCATCTGCGTCGGCTTGATGGCGGCGCATTCGGCTAATGGTGCCCGTTGGGCGAGGAGCCGTTCCCCGATCCGTTGGGTGAGCCGTCTCCGTTGCTGTTCTGCCGTTCACGCAGGGCGGTGAGCGCACGCTGTTCGGAAGCGTGTTCGGCCTCGGTGAGCGCCTGCTGCTCGGCCGGCGGATCGGCGCGCAGGAAGCTGCCCGAGCCTGGCGCGCCGCCGAGACCGAGCTTGTTTATGCGCTTCGGTACCGCGGCACCCTGGTACTCCAACGGGATCGCGTGGCCGTGCTCGTCGATGGGTCCGAGCGGCTGGTGCAGCTCGATGTAAGCGCCTTGCGGCAGTCGCTTGATGATGCCCGTTTCGACGCCGTGCTCGAGCACCTCGCGGTCGCTGCGCTGCAACGCAATTGCCCACCGGTAGGCGATGAAGTACACGATCGGGGGAAGCACCAGCATGCCGATGCGGCCGATCCAGGTGGTCGCGTTCAGCGAGATGTGGAACTTCAGCGCGATGATGTCGTTCATCGCACTCAACGTCAGCACCGAGTAGAACGCGATCGCCATCGCCCCAATACCGGTGCGCACCGGCACATCTCGCGGCCGCTGCAAAAGGTTGTGGTGCGCCTTATCTTTGGTCAGCCTTGCTTCGACGAAGGGGTAGATCGGCAGCAGGATGAACACCAGGCCCATGATCAGCGCCACCCAGACGGGCGAGGGAACCGTGTGTCCGAACGGGTAGAGCTCCCAGGCGGGGAAGATACGGGCCAGCCCCTCGGTCCACATCATGTAGAAGTCGGGTTGGCTGCCCGCCGACACCTGATACGGCTTGTACGGACCGAGTTGCCAGATCGGGTTGATCTGCAGGAGCCCGCCCATCAACCCCAGGATGCCCACCGTCATCGCGAAGAACGCACCCGATTTCACCGCGAACACCGGAAGGATCCGCACGCCAACGACATTCGATTCGGTGCGGCCCGGCCCGGGGAACTGGGTGTGTTTCTGATACCACACCAGCGCGAGGTGAACGCCGATGAGCGCCAAGATGATTGCCGGGATCAGCAGGATGTGAAGCATGTACAGGCGCGGGATCAGGACCTGGCCGGGGAAGTCACCGTCGAACAGAGCCCAATGCAGCCAGGTGCCGATCACCGGCATTCCCAATGTGATTGAGGACAGCGCCGCGCGCAGGCCGATGCCGGAGAGTAGGTCGTCGGGCAGCGAATAGCCGAAATAGCCCTCGAACATCGAGAGGATCAGCAGCAGCGAGCCGATCACCCAGTTGGTTTCGCGGGGCTTGCGGAATGCGCCGGTGAAGAAGATGCGCGCCAGGTGCACCATGATCGACGCGGAGAACAACAGCGCGGCCCAGTGATGGATCTGACGGACGAACAACCCGCCGCGTACCTCGAAGCTGATGTTCAGCGCGGTCTCGTACGCCCGCGACATCTCCAGGCCGTTGAGTGGTTGGTAGACACCGTGATACACGACTTCCTGCATCGACGGGTCGAAGAACAGCGTGAGGTAGACACCGGTGATCAGTAGGATGATGAAGGAATACAGCGCGATCTCGCCCAGCAGGAACGACCAGTGGCTGGGGAATACCTTGTTGATCTGGCGCTTCATCCCCGATGCGAGGTGGTAACGCTGATCCATCGCATCGGCCTGGTCGGCCGCGATCTGGCTGAGCGGAGGGGGTTTCAGGTTGGGACTCATGTCGTCTTCCGTTCCCAGAATGCCGGCCCGACGGGTTCGATGAAGTCGCCGTTGGCAACCAGATACCCTTCGGCGTCAACTGTAATCGGCAGCTGTGCCAACGCCCTTGCGGCCGGCCCGAAGATCGGCCTCGCGAAATGGATCAAGTCGAACTGAGACTGGTGGCACGGGCACAGGATCTTGTAGGTCTGCTGCTCGTACAGCGATGCGGGGCAGCCCAAGTGCGAGCAGACCTTGGTGAACGCGAACAGATCGCCGTAGTTGAAGCTTTCCTGCCCTTGACGTTTCACCACTTTGCTCATGTCGTTGGGCTTGATGCGGATCAACATGACCGGGTTGCGCACGCCCATCAGGATCTGGCTGATCTTTTCGTGCGACTCGATCGTGGTGCCGTCGCCGTCCGACTCGCGCCACGGGAACACCGTCTCCATGCCGCCCGCATCGATGTCCTCGGGCCTGATCTTGAGCAGCACGGCCGGCCGGTCGCCGACCTTGCCGACGGAGCGGGCCAGGTAGATGGTCTCGCCCTTCCAGCGGGGCGTCCACCCGGTCAGCAACAGCTCAGCCCTCGGGTCCTCGTACGGAGAGAACTGGAGCTTGCGCCACGGGTTCTTGATCAGGCCGCCGGCGAACGCGACCAGTGTGCCTAGCCCGAACGCGCCCAGCCCCACGCCCAGCGACATCTTGATCAGCCGGCGCCTGCCGATGGTGGACTTGTCCATGGTGTCGGACAGCTGGGCGACGATGGTCTTGCGGTCCACGTCAGACGACTGTCCGTCGTGGCGGTCCTGCACCGCGATCTCGTAGGGGATGAATTTCTTCTGGTACAGCACGGCACCGATGCCGATGCACAGGATCGACAGGCCGAACGTCAACCCGTACAGCGGCGTGGCCAGCACGTAGAAGAGGTTGTTCGGATCATCCTTGGGATATTCCCAGGGCCAGAACAAGAAGATGATCAGCAATGCCAGCCCGGAGAACCCTCCGAGCAGCAACCAGAACGCGACACCGCGCTCCGCGCGCTTCTCGGCGCGGGTGTCAGGCACCGGCCACCGAGGCTCGGAGTAAATGACCTCGACACCGTCGAGTCCCGTGCCGAGCTTCACCAGATCGTCGCGCGACATCTCTGCCAGCTCGCGGTCGTCGGGAACCTTGGGAGCGTCAGTCGTCATGAGCGTGATCCAACCCATAGGGCCACGGCGAGCACACCGACGACGCCGATGAGCCAGGCCGCCCACGCCTCAGACGTCGGCCCTAAGCCGCCGAGGCCGTAGCCGCCCGGGTCCTTGGTGTCGGTGGCCATCTTCACGTATGCGACGATGTCCCGCTTCTCGTCAGAGGTGAGCTGGCGATCGGAGAACTTCGGCATGTTCTGCGGGCCGGTCAGCATCGCGGTGTAGACCTGCGCTGGGTTCGCGTCGACGAGCGGCGGCGCGTACTTGCCGGACGACAGCGCGCCGCCTTTGCCGGTGAAGTTGTGGCATGAGGCGCAGTTGAGCCGGAACAGGTCGCCGCCGCGGGCCACATCGGATCCGACGAACCACTGCTGGTCGATCCTGCCGTCCACCCGCGGCACCTGGGGGCCGCCGCCGTTGGCCTGGACGTAGGCCATCAGGGCGTCGATTTGTTTGTCGTCGAAGTTCGGCGGTTTCTGCGGCGCCTGGGCGCTTTGGCTCATCGCCGGCATCCGGCCAGTGGAGACCTGGAAGTAGACGGCTGCGTCGCCGACGCCGACCAGCGCGGGGCCTCGGTCGGTGACACCCTGCAGGCTCGCGCCGTGACAGGAAATGCACGACGTCTCGTAGATCTGCCTGCCCTGTTTGACCTGGTCAGACAGCGTCGGCTCGTCGGCGACGGCAAGCTGGGGCTTGGGTGTCAGTGTGGCAGCGAGGCCACCGGCGACGACGAGGCCGATCAGCAGCAGCAGGGCCGCCGACGCCCGACGCCGCAACCGGCGGCGGGACCGGCCGGAGCTGCTGGTCTTCTTGATCAACTCCCGAACTCCCCTCACCGGACGAAGTAGATGGTGGCGAACAGTGCGATCCAGACGATGTCGACGAAGTGCCAGTAGTACGACACGACGATCGCCGCGGTCGCCTGCGCGGGAGTGAACTTGGTCATCGTGGTTCGGGCGAGCAGGTACACGAACGCGACCAGGCCGCCGATGACGTGCAGTCCGTGGAAGCCGGTGGCGAGGTAGAACACCGAGCCGTACGCGCTGCTCGGGATCGTCGTGCCGTGCTGCACCAGGTGGATGTACTCATAGCCCTGGCCCAAGACGAAGAACGTGCCCATTGCCAGCGTGATCAGATACCAGCGCCGTAGTCCGAACACGTCACCGCGCTCGGCGGCGAACACGCCCATCTGGCAGGTGAACGACGAGGCGATCAGCACCAGCGTCACCGGCACCGCCTGGTACAGGTTCAGCTCCGTGGGAGGCGGCGGCCAGGGTTTGCCATTCTGTGCCCGGGCGGTGAAGTACATCGCGAAAAGCCCGGCGAAGAACATGAGCTCGCTGGAAAGCCACACGATGGTGCCGACGCTGACCATGTTCGGGCGGTTGAGCGAATGCACTCGCGACGTGATCGCGGTTCCGGAGGTCCCTACGGCGCTCGTCACAGAAGAAGTATGACGCTTTGTAGTTGTCGATATCCAGCGGGGGCGCAGTATTTCGTCACAAAGTCGGCATGGCACCATCAGCGGCGTGGATTTGTCCTGGTCGCAGATTCTCGGTCGGCTGACCACCGGACACGACCTCGCGAGGGGCCAGGCGGCCTGGGCGATGGATCAGATCATGTCCGGTTCAGCCACCCCGGCCCAGATCTCGGGCTTCGCGGTGTCGATGACCATGAAACGCCCGGCTGCCGCTGAGGTCACCGAGCTGGCCGACGTGATGCTCAAACACGCCCGCCGGGTGCCCACTGACGTCATCGGCAACGACACCGTCGACGTGGTGGGCACCGGCGGCGACGGCGCCAACACGGTGAATCTGTCCACGATGGCCGCGATCGTGGTGGCCGCCTGCGGCGTTCCGGTGATCAAGCACGGCAACCGCGCGGCCTCATCGCTGTCGGGCGGCGCGGACACGCTGGAGGCACTCGGCGTGCGTATCGATCTGCGCCCAGAAGATGTGGCCCGCAGCGTCGCCGAAGTGGGTATCGGCTTCGCCTTCGCACCGCAATTTCACCCGTCGTACCGGCACGCATCGGCGGTACGTCGGGAGATCGGCATCCCGACGGTCTTCAATCTGCTTGGCCCCCTGACTAATCCAGCCGGCCCGCGGGCGGGGCTGATCGGCTGCGCGTGGGCGGAACTTGCCGAAGTGATGGCCGGGGTATTCGCGACCCGCCGATCAAGCGTGCTCGTGGTGCATGGCGACGACGGGCTCGACGAACTGACCACGACGACGACGAGCACGATCTGGCGCGTACAGGCCGGGACCATCGAGCGGCTGACACTGGATCCCGCCGCGTTCGGCTTCGAGCGAGCTGATCTGGCAGAGCTGATCGGCGGTGACGCCGGGGCCAACGCCGCCGAGGCACGCGCGGTGTTCGCCGGCGCAACGGGGCCGGTGCGAGATGCCGTGGTACTCAATGCCGCCGGCGCGTTGGTGGCACATGCCGGGCTAGCCAGCGACGCCAAATGGCTGCCCGCGTGGGAGTCGGCGCTCGAGAAGGCCACTGGCGCCATCGACTCCGGCGCCGCCGAACAACAACTCGCGCGTTGGGCGCGGTTCACCCAGAAGGTCGGAAGCGGCTAGCTTTGCCGAGCGTGCCGCCGACGCCCACGCGCTCCATCGGCCGGCCGAAGAGGCGGGCGTGGCATATCCCGGCTCGGCAGCCACGATGCGCACCCCGGGCTCGGCCAGCCACCGGGCGATCAGCGCGGTCTCCTCAACCAGTGCCCCGCCGAGCGGCATCGGCAGTGGCAGGACGGTCTGCGCACTCGCACACGCGAAGTCGACCACAGGCATCGGCGGCACGCCGCGGCGCGCCGTGGCCGCACCCGCCAGCTGACCGTGCCGGATCACGCCGATGTGCCAACCGCCCTGGCCGTCGGGAGCCGCGGCCACGAGCTCGCTCACGTCGGCCAGCGCACGCAGCCGCTGTCCTCGCCACAGCACCTCCATCGTCATCGCCGCGTGGTCACGCAGCCTGGCCGCGGTCTCGTAGCGCTTGCGCGTAGCGAGATCCTGGATTCTCGCCACGATTTCGGTCAAGGCGGTGTCGTCGTGGCCGTCGATGAGCGCAGCGGCGGCCAGCGGGAACCCGGCGTAGTCGGCGGCCGCGATGCCGCGAGCAGCCGGGCACGGCGCCACCTCCCGTTCCGGACATGCCGGGCCGTGCGTCGCGCTGCGGCCAATCCGCGCCCTGCACGTGCGGACCCCGGTGAAGCGGGCAAGCAATTCGGCGGTATCGACCGCGTCGGCGCGGGAGGAGAACGGCCCGACCGCGCGGGTTTGCCGCGGAGCGCGGACCACCGCGAACCGGGGGAAGGGTTCCTCGGTCAGCACCACCCACCACCAGCGATGAGGGAAGCGCGACCGGCGATTGTAGGGCGGCGCGTGGGCCGCCAGCAGCCGCAGCTCGCGGACCGAAGCCTCCAGCGCGTGTGCGCACTCCACCACATCGACCGCGGTGGCCAGGGTCACCATCTCGGTGATCCTGGCGCGGGTGTCGCCGCCCGTGAAGTACTGACCGACCCGCCGGCGCAGGTTCACGGCCGTACCGACGTACAGCACTTCCGAGGCTGGGCCGCGGAAGAGGTACACACCGGGCCGCTCGGGCAGCCCCTCGGCGAGCACGCGCTTGCGTCGTTGCGCCGCAGTCACATTCGGCAGATATGCACGCAAGTCCGCGTAGGTGTGGATGCCCTGGTTGCCGACCCGCTCGATCAGCGCGTGCAGTACATCGACGGTGGCTCTGGCGTCGTCGAGCGCGCGGTGGGTGGGCTGGGTGGACACGGCGAACAACTTCGCCAGCGAGGCCAGCCGCACGCTGGGTGCTTCCTCACGCGAAAGCACCCGGCGGGCCAGGCGCACCGTGCACAGCACGGCAGGCCGCGGCCACACGATGTCGCAACGCCTCGCCGCCGCCCGGAGGAATCCGACGTCGAACCCGGCGTTGTGGGCGACCAGCACCGCGCCGCGCACGAACTCCAGGAACATCGGCAGCACCGCCTCGATCTTCGGCGCGTCGCACACCATCGCCGAGGTGATGCCCGTGAGCTGGACGATCTGAGGCGGGATGTCGCGACCCGGATCGACCAGCGTCGCGAACTCGCCGAGTACCTCCCCGCCGCGCACCTTGACCGCCCCGATTTCGGTGATCGCGTCGCATCGGCCGGTGGCGGAGGTGTGCCTGCCGCCAGTGGTCTCGAGGTCGACCACGACGAACGTCGTAGCCCGTAGCGTCACTGCCGCCGAAGGGTCGACGTCAGCGAAGCTGAGCTGCTGCATGGCCTGACCGTAGGCACCAGCACCGACAACGTTGCTCTCTTGTCGGTGGGTGCCGCTACCGTCGCAGACATGATCATCGACTGCGACAACTGCGCGGTGCGCGGCGCGGCTTGCAAGGACTGTGTCATCAGTGTGTTGATCGGCGAACCCGATGCTGCGCCCTCGTTCAGCCAGGACGAATGCGCGGCGTTGGAAGCGCTGGCCGACGCGGGCATGGCGCCGCGCCTTCGGCTCGTGCCGATCCATCGGCGGGACAATCCAGGAGTCGCCTGAGCCGACGTGGCAAACACGCGGTCAGATGTAACTTCTAAGATTGCGTCTTAGATTTGCTGTCTTGTTGGACAAGCCGGAAGCCGTTTCGTAACCTATCTGAGACCTAAGCAGCGATGGCCTTGGCCGCGGCACCTTAAGGAATCTCCAGCTTGAGCTTCGACCGTGCGCAGTGGACGAGTCGTCGACCCCGACGAGCGATATTCGCTGCGATCGCAGTGGTTTCGGTGACCGGGGCTCTCGTCACGGGCACCGGGCACGCCGATCCGGCGGCCGACGCGTTAGCCAAACTCAACGAATTGTCGCGCCAGGCCGAGCAGACCACCGAGGAAATGCACACCGCGCAGGTCGATCTCGACAAGAAGCTCGCCGCGCAAAAGGTTGCTGAGAACAAGCACGACGCCGACGTCGCCGCCGCCGGCAGCGCGAAGACGGAGTTAGATTCGTACCAAGTCGTGGTCGACAAGCTGGCCGCCGCGATGTACATGGGCGGACGCACCGACGGCCTGAGCGCGATCCTGACCGCGACCTCGCCGCAGAACCTCATCGATCAGATGACCGCCCAGGCATCGGTAGCCAACGAGATGGCCTCCCAGATGGCCAGTTACCGCGCGCTGAGCGCGAAGACCGCCGCCGCCGAGGCCACGTCGTCGAAATCCGCGGATGATGCCCGCACGGCTGCGCAGCAGGCCGCGGCCGTCCGGTCGGATGTCCAGGCCAAGCAGACCAAGCTGCAGGTCCAGATCGCGATCGTGAAGTCGCAATACCTGGCGCTCAGTCCCACCCAGCGGGCCACGTTGGCCGGCCCCGGTGTGCCGCCACCGACGACGCTGCCCGACGCGCCGGAAGCTCTGCCAACCGACCTCCCGCCGCCCCCCGAGGTAGACATCAACGCGATGGCGCCGTCGCCCGACGGCGCGATCCCGCCCGGCGACATGGGCGAGCAGCCGCACGGCGGCGGCAGCGCACCGGAGGGTGCGATCGTCGTCCAGGCGGCGCTGAGCCGGATCGGCTCGCCGTACTCGTGGGGCGCGTCCGGCCCGAACGCGTTCGACTGCTCCGGCCTGGTGATGTGGGCCTACCGGCAGGCAGGCATCGCGCTTCCGCACTCCAGCCAGGCCTTGGCGCACGGCGGCCAGCCTGTGGACCTGTCTCAGATGCAGCCCGGTGATGTGGTCACCTACTACGGCGATGCCAGCCACGCCGCGATCTACATCGGCGACGGGATGATGGTGCACGCGTCCACGTATGGCACGCCGGTGAGGGTGGCGCCGGTGGGGAATGCCCCGATCTACAACGTCCGCCGTTACTGAGGTTCGTCCGTCGCGACGGGTTCTTGCCGTCGTCCTGGGCTTTGCGTTGATCGCTGAATTGGTCACCGCGACAACGTTGCTCGCGCGATCGGTGTCGGATCCTGTTAATGCGCACCAGCTGCTGCTCGTGGACCGGGGTGGTCCCGCGGCGCTGTCGGCGCGGATCACTGCCGAGATGCCGGGCGCAATCGACGCGGTGTCGGCGTTCTGGGGCGACGACTGGCCGCGCGAGATCGTCGTCGTCACCACGGGAACCGATGAGGAGTTCGCGGCACATACCGGGATGCCGGACCGGAACTGGACGGGTGTCGCCGCGGTCGCGGTGGCCGATCGGGTGGACCCCGACCGCCGGAAGGCGTTCGGTCAGCGAATCGTGTTCGCGCCGGGGGCAAATTCGATGAGCGACGCGTCATTGCGGATCGTGTTGCGCCACGAGCTTTTTCACTATGCAAGCCGCGCGCAGACCGCGTCCGATGCGCCGCGATGGCTGCAAGAAGGCGTCGCCGACTACGTCGGCCGTCCAGCCGACTCGCGTCCGCGCGCGCCCGCCGGGCTCGTGCAGCTGCCGTCCGATGTCGAACTCGACGCAGGAGGCACCGCCGAATCGGCGGCCTACGACCGGGCGTGGTGGTTTGCCACGTTCGTCGCCCACACGTATGGGTCCGACGGCCTGCGAAGGCTCTACGTTGCGGCATGCCAGCCGGGCCACCCCGACGCCGACACCGCCACGCGCACAGCGCTCGGCGTGTCGCTGCCCGACCTGGTGTCGGGCTGGCAGCGCTGGCTCGCTGGGTAGATTGACCACCCGTGACGCGGATCCTGTTGGTCACCAATGACTTTCCGCCGCGTCCCGGCGGCATCCAGGCATATCTGGAGGCGTTGACGACGAACCTGGCGCAGCTCGGCGAACACGAGCTCACGGTGTATGCGCCACGGTGGAAGCGCGCCAAACAATACGATGCCAGTGCGCCTTTCGAGGTCGTCCGCCACCCGGGCACGCTGATGCTGCCGGTCCCGGACGTGGAGGCGCGCATTCGGCGGCTGATCACCGACCGCGACATCGACACCGTGTGGTTCGGTGCGGCGGCGCCGCTCGGGCTGCTCGCCGGCAGGGCACGGCGGGCCGGGGCACATCGCGTTCTGGCCAGCACTCACGGGCACGAGGTCGGCTGGTCGATGCTGCCGGTGGCACGTTCGGCGTTGCGCCGGATCGGCCAGGACGCTGATGTGGTCACCTACATCAGCCGCTACACCCGCGACCGCTTCGCGTCGGCGTTCGGTGCCCGCGCCGCGCTCGAGGCCCTGCCGCCCGGAGTCGACGTCGAGCGGTTTTTCCCCGATACCGCGGCGCGAGACGAGATGCGGGCCCGGTACGGGCTGGGGGAGCGGCCGGTGATCGTGTGCGTGTCGCGGCTCGTTCCGCGCAAAGGCCAGGACATGCTTATCCGTGCGTTGCCCGCGATCAGGTCGCGCGTCGACGGTGCCGCGCTCGTCGTCGTCGGCGGGGGGCCGTACCTGGGTACGCTGCGGACCCTCGCAGATCGCGCCGGTGTCACCGACCACGTGATCTTCACCGAGGGCGTCGCGCCGGACGAGCTGCCCGCACACCACGCAATGGCCGACGTGTTCGCGATGCCGTGCCGCACGCGCGGCGCCGGGCTCGACGTCGAAGGGCTGGGAATCGTCTACCTCGAGGCGTCGGCCAGCGCAGTGCCCGTCGTCGCGGGCCGATCAGGAGGTGCGCCCGAAGCCGTCCAGGACGGACGCACCGGGCTTGTCGTCGACGGCACGTCGGTCGACGAGATCGCCGACGCGGTCAGTGCCATCCTGGCCGATCGCGACCTCGCCCGCCGCATGGGTGCCGCGGGCCGCAGCTGGATTGTCGAGAAGTGGCGATGGCCGCTGCGCGCGGTCCGGCTGGCCCAGCTGTTGCGCTAGTGCGCGTCAGCCGTACAGCGCCTCGATCTCGCTGGCGAACTTCTCGGCGACGACCTTGCGCTTGACCTTCATGGTCGGCGTCAGCTCGCCGGTGTCCTCGGTGAAATCGACCGGCAGGATCGTGAACTTGCGAATCGACTCCGCATGCGAGACAGCCTGATTGGCGTCCTTGACGGCCAGGTCGATCTCGGCTGTGAGGTCGGGGTCGTCCGCGAGATCGCCCAACGACGCTTCGGCGGACTTGCCGTTGCGCTGCTTCCAGCCGGCGAAGGCTTCGGGGTCGATCGTGATCAGCGCCGCGATGAAGGGTTTCGCGTCACCCACGACCATCGCCTGGCTGATCAACGGGTGAGCGCGCAGCCGGTCCTCGAGGACCGCCGGTGCGACGTTCTTGCCGCCGGCGGTGACGATGATCTCCTTCTTGCGGCCGACGATCGTGAGGAACCCGCCCTCGTCGATCGCACCGAGGTCGCCCGTGTGGAACCACCCGTCGACGAGCGCTTCCTTGGTGGCCTGGTCGTTGTGCCAGTAGCCGTGGAAAACCACGCCGCCCTTGACCAGCAGCTCGTTGTCGTCGGCGATACGCATGCTGTTGCCGGGCAACAACTTACCCACCGAGCCGACCTTCATGTCGTCGAGCCGGTTGACCGTGATTGCCGAGCTGGTCTCGGTAAGCCCATAGCCCTCGTAGATGGTCAGCCCGACGCCGCGGTAGAAGTGGCCGAGCCGGACACCCAGCGGCGCCCCGCCGGAGATCGCCGCGCGGCAGTTGCCGCCGAGCGCGGCGCGCAGCTTGCCGTACACCAGCCGGTCGAACACCGCGTGCTTGGCCCGCAGCACGATGCCGGGCCCGCCGGAATCCTGCGCCTTGCTCCACTCGATCGCCGTGTCGACGGCGATCGCGAAGATGCGGCCCTTGCCGTCGCTGCGCGCATTCTGCTCGGCGGTGTTGTAGACCTTCTCGAACACCCGGGGCACCGACACCACCAGCGTCGGCTTGAACGCCCCGAACATGCCGACGAGGTTCTTGATGTCGCTGGTGTAGCCGACCGTCACCTTGTTCTCGACCGCAGCCACCGAGATCGCCCGTGACAAGACGTGCGCCAGCGGCAAGAACACCAGCATTCGCTCTCCCTCCCCGAGCAGCGTCGGGAAGCAGGCCTTCGCGCCGCGGGTCTCGGAGACGAAGTTTGTGTGGGTGAGTTGGCAGCCCTTCGGCCTGCCCGTGGTGCCCGACGTGTAGATCAGCGTCGCCGGGTCGGACGACTTGATCGCGGAGAGCCGCGCCTCGAGCTCGGATGCGTCCACCGACTTGCCGGCCTCGGCGAGGGTGTCCAGCGCCGCGGTTCCGGCTCCGTCGATCCGAAGCACCTTGCGCAGGCCGGGAAGGTCGGTGAGCAACTGGTCGATCTTCTTGCCGTGCGCGTCGGACTCCGCGAACGCCAGCACCGCGCCGGAGTCCTCGAGCACCCAGCGCACCTGCTCGGCCGACGACGTCTCATAGATCGGGACAGTGACCCCGCCGACCGACAGGATCGCGTAGTCGAGGATCGCCCACTCGTAGCGGGTGGCCGAGAAGATCGACACCCGGTCTCCGGGCTGTATGCCTTCGGCGATCAATCCCAGAGCGGCTGAACGGATCTGGGCCACGGCTTCGGCGCTCGTCACATCGGTCCAGGTGCCGTCGACGACGCGTTGGAAGAGCGGGTAGTCGGGATCCTCGCGTTCGTGTGCGAACACGGCGTGCACAACGCTGTCGTGTTCGCCGACGGTGAAGGCGGCTTCTGCGGTCAGCTCTTTCACGCGTCCAGCCTAGCTATCGAATTGCCAGCTACCGACCGAGGAGGGCACAAGAATGGTCCTGCAGCTCTTCGCCGGCAGCGGGATCGCCAGCGGCGGGATCTGCGCGATCGGCAAGGATGACAAAACCCGGTTGGCCGTCGGCGCGCAGGACACCCACCACGACGAGTGTCTGGGCGCCCATGTTCGCGCGAGCACCCGCCAGGCCGTCGGCCAGCACCGTGAACGGGTCGGTGCCGTCCAGGTCGTCGCCCTGGACCGCGATCGCGTCGTAGCGGTGCCCGCGCAGCGGCACCGTGAACGGCGCCCACGACGTGCCCACCTCGCCGGTGTGTTCGGCGAGTGCGTCGCGCACGTCGTCGGCGACACAGTCGATGTGGATGTGCAGCTGGTTCTGTGTCCGCGCCATCGCCGAGTTGACCGCAAGGCTGACCCAGTCCCGCGGCAGCGCCCGTCCGGCGCGTTGCTCGACGAACCTGCGAGCCCGCCATGCCGCCGCGAAGTAGTTCGGCGCGCCCGGCGCCAACAGCTCCGGGCTTTCGATGCCTGCGACGCGTGCGGTCGGGATCAGCAGGAACTGCGTCGCCCCGACGATGTCCTTGAGGACGGCGTAGCCGCGCGGCTGCCCGGCGGCCACGTCCACGTCGGCGCAAGGGGCAGGATCGCCATGCGCGGTCTCGTCGGGAACGCATTGGCCGGCAACGATCTTCCATAGCGCATCGGGATCGGTCGGTCCGCCTGCGTGCGCGCCGCCCGCGCCACAGACGGCGAGCACAACCGCGATGAGAAGGCCACGAGCGCTGCGCCTCACGCATAACACCGCCGCATCATCCGCCATGGGATGCTGTTAGGCCATGCACAGCATCCAGGTCGCCGACCAGACATTCGTGGCCGCCGCGCCCGCCGCGGTCGGCAACGCGGTGAGCAACGCCGCGAACTGGCGCCGCTGGTGGCCCGACCTGCTGTTGGAAGTGGTCGAGAACCGCGGCGAGAAGGGCATCCGGTGGACAGTCACCGGCGCGCTGACGGGGACCATGGAGGTGTGGCTCGAGCCGATGCTCGACGGCGTGGTGATGAACTATTTCCTGCACGCCGAGCCCGCAGGCGCTGCGGCATGGCAGGTGGCGCGGATGAAGCTGGCCAAGATGACCCACCAACGCAGGGTGGCGGGAAAACGGATGGCGTTCGAGGTCAAGGCGACGCTCGAGGCCTCTCGGCCGCTCGGGGGATCAGTGCTTCTCTGAGCGGGTACCGTTTCCTGACGTGGCGGACACGACGGCGCAGACGATCTACATCGACGCGGATCCGAAAACAGTGATGGACGTAATCGCCGACATCGGCTCCTACCCGCAGTGGGTGTCGGAGTACAAGGAGACCGAGGTACTCGAAGCCGACGACGAGGGGTATCCGAAGACGGCACGGCTGTTGCTGGACGCGACGGTGCTCAAGGACACCATGGTGCTGTCCTACGACTGGCCGCCCGACCACAAGTCGGTACGATGGCACCTGGTTTCCAGTTCCTTACTGCGGTCGCTGAACGGCGCATATCGACTGTCCCCCAAGGGATCTGGTACCGAAGTAACCTACGAGCTCTCGGTCGACCTGCTTATCCCGATGATCGGATTGCTCAAGCGCAAAGCCGAGCGTAGGTTGACCGACACCGCATTGAAGGACCTGAAGAAACGAGTCGAGGCTGAGTGAGTTCCCGACCGCCCCGCGTGAGAAGCTGCCCGCTGCGCTTCGGATCAGTCTTTTCGTAGGCAAGGGCGGGGTAGGAAAGTCGACGCTGGCCGCGGCCACCGCGGTCAGTGACGCGCGCGCCGGGTTCCGGGTGCTGCTGCTGTCCACCGATCAGGCGCACTCGCTCGGCGACGTGCTCGGGGTGCCGGTGATCCCGACCGGTGAGCGCAATGTCACACGCATCCTCGAGGACGACGCCGACGCCGGTGGCGGCTTCCTCGATGCGTTGGCACTGGACACATTGGCCCTGCTCGAGTCTCGATGGCCGCAGGCCGTGCAGCCGCTCGCGCGCCGCTTTCCCGACTCGGACCTGGGAGACGTTGCGCCCCAAGAACTGTCAGCGCTACCCGGGGTCCAGGAGGTTCTCGGGTTGTACGAGGTGGGCGAACTGGCAGCGTCGGGGCAGTGGGATCACGTGGTCGTGGACTGCGCGTCGACGGCCGACGCGTTGCGAATGCTCACCCTGCCTTCGACATTCGGCCTGTACCTGGAGCGCGCGTGGCCACGGCACCGCAGGCTGGCCGCCCCTGCTGAGAATCCCGCGTCGGCGGCAATCGTGCACGCGCTCGAGAACGTCACCGCCGAGCTGGAAAACCTCAACGCGCTGCTGACGGACGGGTCGCGGGTGGGGGCACACCTGGTGCTGACCGCCGAACGCGTGGTCGCGGCAGAAGCCGTGCGCACACTGGGAGCGTTGTCGTTGATGGGGGTGCGGGTCGAGGAACTCATCGTGAATCAGATTCTGATGAAAGACGATTCGTACGAGTATCAGAATCTGCCCGATCATCCGGCATTCGGTTGGTACGCCGAGCGGATCGCCGAGCAGCGGGTTGTGCTCGACGAATTGGCCGCAAAGATCGGCGGGACCGCACTGGTGCTGGCACCGCACCTCGCGATAGAGCCGATCGGCCCGAAGGGGCTCATCGAGCTGCTCGACACGGTGCGCCGGCACGACGGAGCCGCTCCGCCAGGGCCGCTTCGGCCCGTAGTCGATCGGGAGTCGGGATCGGGAGTCGATGCGGTCTACCGGTTGCGGCTAGAGTTGCCGCAGGTCGACGCCGGCTCGCTCACGCTGGGCCGCGTCGAGGACGACCTGATCATCGGCGCCTCGGGCATGAAGCGCCGGGTACGGCTCGCGTCAGTGCTTCGACGATGCATTGTCACCGACGCACAACTGCGGGGGAGTGAGCTGACGGTGCGATTCCGACCCGATCCGAACGTGTGGCCCGTATGAGTGGCCGTCGTCATCCCGACCTCCCGCCGGAGCTTCGGCAATTGGCGCAGGCGATCCTCGACCGTCTCGACCCGGCGGTGCGGGCCGCCGCTGCCGTCGCAGCAGGCCGGTCCGACTCGCCGGGACCCTGCCAGCTGGTCTGGTGCCCGGTGTGCGCGCTGGCCGCGCTGGCCTCGGGTGAACAACACCCGATGCTCGATGTGATCGCCGAACACAGCATCGCGCTACTCACCGTGGTGCGCGCGCTCGTCGACGCAGACCCGCCCCCGCCACCCGACGGCGACGGGCCGGACGGCGGTCCTCCCCAACCGCCGCCGAACGGCCGGTATGAGCACATTCCCATCTCCGTAGAAGACCCGTAAATCTCATTGGGAGAAGCCGCGTAATTGTGGTCGAGCCAACAACGCCTGGGTACAGTTGGCCCAAAGCTGCTCAACGGGGTGCCCCAAGCAAGGAGGGTCCATGTGGTATTGGCTGTTCAAGTACATCTTCATGGGTCCACTTCTGCGGCTGTTGGGGCGGCCCAAAACCGAAGGGCTTGAACACATTCCGGACTCCGGCCCGGCAATCCTGGCAAGCAATCACCTCGCCGTCGCGGACAGCTTCTACCTGCCACTGGTCGAATCACGCCGCATCACTTTCCTGGCGAAGTCCGAATATTTCACCGGCACCGGACTCAAAGGGTGGTTCCAGCGCTGGTTCTACACCGTGGCCGGGCAGGTGCCGATCGACCGCAGCGACGCCGATACCGCCCAGGCGGCCTTGGACACCGCCAAGAGGCTGCTCGACGACGGGAAGCTGATGGGGATGTATCCCGAGGGCACCCGGTCACCAGACGGCCGGTTGTACAAGGGCAAGACGGGACTGGCGCGGCTCGCGCTGGAAACCGGCGTGCCGGTGATTCCCGTCGCGATGATCGGAACGGACGCAGTCAACCCGCCGGGCAGCACGATGTGGCGGTTCGGAAGGGTCACGGTTCGGGTCGGCAAGCCGCTGGACTTCTCCCGGTTCGAGGGGCTCGCAGGCAACCGGTTCATCGAGCGCGCCGTGATCGACGAAGTGATGTACGAGCTGATGCAGCTGTCGGGCCAGGAGTACGTCGACCTCTACGCCGCCGACGTCAAGGAACAGGCGACGCAGCCGCCCGCGGTTGCCGCGTAGGTCGCGGCTGGGTGAGTTTCGGCGCCGTCATCGTGGCGCCGGCCACCACGATCACGGCGACCGCCCACCACACGTAGGAAGCGCCGAGGATCTGGCGCCACGCCGTGGCGGTGAACTCCTGGTTCGCCGGCATCAAGTCCATCGGCGCCCACACCAACAACGCCAGCCCCACCGCCGTGACCGCGGCCAGCGGGAGGCTGCGGCGCCGGTAGGCCAGCACGCTGGTCGTTATCAACGTCGGGAGCACCCACACCCAGTGGTGCGACCACGACACCGGTGAGACCACCAGGCCGAACAACGCGATGCAGCACAATGCCAACACCGGCTCCTGGGCGCGCAGCACCCGCCGCGTCGCCCACACCGTCACCGCGAATAGCGCACAACCGGCCACCGCCCAGATCGCGAACTGCTGTGTGTGCGTGAGGTCGAGGCGGGCCAATGCGCCCGCGATGTTCTGGTCCTTGCGATATCCGACGGTACCGATCCGGCCTGTGTCGCGCACCGTCGTCGTCCAGTACTCGACTGAGTCGCGCCACGCCAGCGCGAACCCCAACAACGTCGCTCCGGCAAATGACGCGACCGCGGTCAACACGGCCCGGCCGTCGCGCCGCAGCACGAAATACAGCAAGAACACCGCCGGGGTGAGCTTCAGCGCAATCGCGAGTCCCACCAGCAGTCCGCGTGGCCACGGGGTCCGGCGCGGGAGGCAGTCGGCGAGGACCAACGTCATCAGGATCACGTTGATCTGGCCATACGTGAGGTTCGATTCGAACGGCTCCAAAAACGGTGCCGCGAACGAGATCGCCAGTGCGAGCACGCCCCGCCGCAGCCAGACGTCGCGGATGGGCCCGTGTGACGTCGGTGGAACGTCGAGCCTGCTCAGCACGAGCATCGTCGACACCACCAACAGGACCAGGATCACCGCCGTCAGCGCGACCGTGGCTCCGTGAAGCGAGAGCCACGCCAATGGACTGAACACGATGGCCGAAACGGGCGGATAGGTGAACGCAAGGTCCAGGCCCACCTGGGTGGGGAACACCGTGTGGTCCTGGTAGAGCGGATGGCCGTCCAGCCAGGCCCGCGCGCCGAGCCGGTACACGTCGACGTCGATCTGGTACGGCAGGTGCGTGAAGAGCTTCCAGGTGGACAGCACCACGGCGACAACCGTCACGACCGTAAAGACCCACCAGCACGCGGTCCACACACGGGTGCGCCAACTCGTCATGACCCGGCCAGCTTATCGGGCACTCGAGAACTCCGAACGGCGAAACAGTAAGCAATCGCGAACAATACGTACGGCAGGCCCAGGTAGGAGAACAACGCCTCGGAGCGCTCGTCGAAAAGCGCCAGCACGGCTGGCGACGCCACCAGAAGCAAACCGATCAGCGCCACGGCCATCAACGGCACACTGCGGCGCCGGTAGCCCACCGCAGCCGCGCTGGCCACCGCGGGCAACAGCCACACCCAGTGGTGGGACCACGACACCGGAGAGACGACGAGCCCGAACAACGCGACGCACATCAGCGCCAGGACAGGCTCCGAGGCCTCCAACGCCCGGCGGGCGGCCCAGACCGCCAGCGCCAGCATCGCCACGCTCGCGATCACCCAGATCACGGTGGCGGTTGTGGACGGGACAGCCAGCCGCGCCAGCGCGCCCGTGATGTTCTGGTTCGTGGACAACGCGATGTACCCGATCCGCCCGGTCTGCCGCACGCTTTTCGTCCAGTACTCCCACGAGTCGGCGGGTGCCAATACCGCTGCCACGCCGGTCGCTGTTAGGAACGTGATGACGGCGGTCGCCGCCGCCCGGTACTGGCGGCGAAGCACGAAATAGAGAAGAAACACCGCAGGGGTCAACTTCACCGCCATCGCCAGCCCGACGGCCATACCCCGCGGCCACCATGGTCGCCGAGGTACGCAATCGGCGAGCACGAGCGTCATCAGCACCACGTTGATCTGCCCGTATGCCAATGTCGCCCACAGTGGCTCGAACTTCAGCCACAGGGCCACCGCCGCGAAGCCCGCGCACAGCGCCCATCGACCGGGCAGCGTGATCGCGAGGCACACCACGAGAAGCACCATCGTCGTCACCGTCAGCGCCGCCGATGCCGTGGGCAGCGATACCCAGGTGAGCGGGGTGAAAACGATCGCGGCCAGCGGCGGGTAGGTGAACGGCAACGGACCGTCGGGGGTCTGGGTCGGGAACACGGCGTCGCCGTAGAGCGGCCGGCCGTCCAGCCACGCACGCGCGCCGTCGCGGTAGACATCGGTGTCGACGTGGTATTCCGGCGGTGACAACACGGCGCGCCACGTCAGATATGCCAGCGCCGCAAATGTGACCACCAGCGCGAGACGGCGCAGCCATGGATTCATTGCGGAGAGCAGCCTATCGAGGCGCCAACCCGGTAGTTTGACTGCGACGCGAAGGGCAGGCCCGGTGTTTCATTCGTTCTGGCAGAGCCTCGTTGATCGAGGACGGCTGCCGCTGCTGTTGTGCCTGGTGGCGTTCTTGGCGACGTTTCTGATCACGCGGACGATCGTTCGGTATATCCGGGCTCACGCCAACAGCGACGCCCCACGGAAGTGGTGGCAGCCGCGCAACATCGGGCACGGTGGTCTGCACATTCACCACGTGGTGTTCGGTGTGATCCTCGTGATGCTGTCCGGGGTAACGATGGTGACGCTGGCAGTCAACGGCGGTGAAACCGAATTCAGAGTCACGGCAATCGTTTTCGGGATCGGAGCGGCGCTCGTCCTGGATGAGTTCGCGCTGATCCTGCACCTCGACGACGTGTACTGGTCCGAAGACGGCCGCACGTCGGTGGACGCGGTGTTCGCCGCGGTGGGCGTGGCGGGGCTGCTCATCCTGGGCTTCAACCCGCTGTCGTTCTTCGACATCACCGTGTGGCGCGACGACAGCGGCATCTGGCAGAGGGTGTCCGTGGTCGCGTTCGCCGTTCTCACGTTGCTGCTGGCAGTGATCGTGTTGCTCAAAGGCAAGGTGTGGACTGGGCTGGTCGGGATGTTCATCACACCTCTTCTGCTGGTGGGTGCCATCCGGCTGTCGCGCCCCCACGCGCCGTGGGCGCGCTGGCGCTACAGCCACAAGCCCAAGAAGATGCACCGGGCGCTCGAGCGGGAGCGGTACATGCGCCGGCCCGTGGTGCAGGCCAAACTGTGGCTGCAGGACGCGCTCGCGGGGATGCCGCACTTTCCCGACGACAAGGAAGTCAACGAGCAGCTGGACCGTGAGATCCACGCCGCTCCGCCGCCGGCGAGGCGGCTGCGAGACGACATTGAAGTCGCGGTCTAGGGGCGCGGCGTGAGGTACTTCTATGACACCGAATTCATCGACAACGGCCGCGTCATCGATCTGATCTCCATCGGCGTCGTCGCCGAGGATGGCCGCGAATACTACGCCATATCAACAGAATTCAATCCGGAGAGTGCAGGCCGCTGGGTTCGCACCAACGTGCTGCCCAAACTGCCGTCGCCGTCGTCGCAGCTGTGGCGCTCGCGCTCGCAGATCCGCGACGAACTGGAGAACTTCCTCGGGGTAGACGGCGACGAGGAGATCGAGCTCTGGGCGTGGGTGGGCGCCTACGACCACGTGGTGCTGTGCCAGTTGTGGGGGCCGATGACCAGCCTGCCGCCGGCGATTCCACGGTTCACCCGCGAGCTGCGCCAGTTCTGGGAGGAGCGGGGGTGCCCGCGGATGCCGCCCCGACCCCGCGATGCGCATGACGCGCTGGTCGACGCACGGCACAACCTGCGACGGTTCCAGCTGATGACCGCGGGGGACGCAGCCGCCCAGGCATGAAAACTCGCTGGTCTCGCCTGGTTACCATGGACGGGTGAACTGGACCGTTGACGTACCGATCGACCAGTTGCCGTCGCTACCGCCGCTGCCTGCGGATCTGCGGGCACGGCTGGACGCCGCGCTGGCGAAGCCGGCGGCCCAGCAGCCCAATTGGCCGGCCGACGCGGCCAAGGCGATGCGCACCGTGCTCGAGAGCGTGCCGCCGGTCACCGTGCCATCGGAAATCCAGAAACTGCAGGGTCAACTTGCCGACGTCGCGCAGGGCAAGGCGTTTCTGCTGCAGGGCGGCGACTGCGCGGAGACCTTCGTAGACAACACCGAGCCGCACATTCGCGGCAATATCCGCGCGCTGCTGCAGATGGCGGTGGTGCTGACGTACGGCGCCAGCATGCCGGTGATCAAGGTCGCGCGGATCGCGGGCCAGTACGCCAAGCCGCGCTCGGCGGACACCGACGCGCTGGGGCTGAAGTCCTACCGCGGCGACATGATCAACGGGTTCGCGCCGGACGCCGCTGCCCGCGAGCACGACCCGTCCCGCCTCGTCCGCGCTTACGCGAACGCCAGCGCGGCGATGAACCTGGTCCGGGCGCTGACGTCGTCAGGCCTGGCATCGCTGCACCTGGTGCACGACTGGAACCGCGAGTTCGTCCGGACGTCACCCGCGGGTGCCCGCTACGAGGCGCTGGCAAGCGAGATCGACCGGGGCCTGACGTTCATGAGCGCGTGCGGCGTCGACGACCGCAACCTGCAGACCGCCGAGATCTACGCGTCTCATGAGGCGCTGGTGCTCGATTACGAGCGCGCGATGCTGCGGCTCGCGCAGGACGAAGCCGGGGAGCCCGCGCTGTACGACCTTTCGGCCCACTATGTGTGGATCGGGGAGCGCACGCGTCAGCTCGACGGCGCTCACATCGCCTTCGCCGAGGTGATTGCCAACCCGATCGGCGTGAAGATCGGCCCGACGATGACCCCGGAGCTGGCTGTCGAATACGTCGAACGCCTCGACCCCAACAACAAACCCGGACGGCTCACGTTGGTAAGTCGGTTGGGCAACAACAAGGTTCGCGATCTGCTGCCGCCGATCATCGAGAAGGTGCAGGCCACAGGTCACCAGGTGATCTGGCAGTGCGATCCGATGCACGGCAACACCCACGAGTCGTCCACCGGCTACAAGACGCGGCATTTCGACCGGATCGTCGACGAGGTGCAGGGTTACTTCGAGGTGCACCGGGCGCTGGGCACACACCCAGGAGGTATCCACGTCGAGATCACCGGTGAGAACGTCACCGAGTGTCTTGGTGGGGCACAGGACATTTCGGACAGCGACCTGGCCGGCCGTTACGAAACCGCGTGCGATCCGCGGCTGAACACCCAGCAGTCGCTGGAGCTGGCGTTCCTCGTGGCGGAGATGTTGCGCGGCTAGCTAGCCCGGCAATCCGGCCCGCTAGCCGCCCTAGAACAAACTGCCGATATTGGTGCCGAGCACCCACGCGCCGACCGAGACGATGCCCGTCAGGATCAGCACGGCTGCGATCCAGTACCCCATCATGCGTCTGGCCCGTTGCCGTGCCGAGTGGAATTCTTGGAGGTCGATGCCCGCGAATTGTCCTGCCGCTGTGCTGGGTTGGGCAGCGACGGGTTGCTTGGCAACGGATTGGGCAGACGGCCAGTCCCCGTGGCCACGGGTCAGCTGCTTCGTCGGTTGCCGAGGCGGCTGCGCTGCCGGCTGCGGCGGTGGCAGCGGTGCGGGTGGCGCTGCCGGTTGCGTGGGGTCGGGCGCGGGCGGTGCGGCGTACCGCTGGCTGAAGTACCGCGCCGCCGACGCGTGCTGAGCCGAGTTGCGAGGGGCGGGAACGCAGAAATCGGGCAGTCCGAGTTCGTCGGTGATCTGATCCAGCTGCGCGCCCATTTCCTGCGCGTCGGCGAACCGGAGGGCGGGATCGCGCGCGGTCGATTGAACAACCAGCTCGTCGAATTGCCTTGGCACTCCAGGGATTTTCTCGCTCGGCGGATGCACGTCGTTGTCCATCCGCTGGTAGGCCACGGCTAGCGGGCTGTCGCCGGAGAACGGGGTGGCGCCTGTCAGCAGCTCATAGACGAGAATTCCGCAGCAGTACACGTCGCTTCGGGGACTCGCGTCGCCGGTGCTCACCTGTTCGGGGGAAAGGTAGGCCGCGGTGCCCAAAATCACGCTGTCCGAGGTGATCTTCGCTTCGGCGACTGCGCGCACCAGCCCGAAGTCGGCGATCTTCACGTCGCCGTCGTCGGAGATCAGGACGTTCTCCGGTTTGACGTCACGGTGCACGAGCCCTCTTCTATGGGCGACAGCTAATCCGCTCAGCACCGGGCGCAGCACGGCGGCGACGGCGTGCGGCGGCATGGGGCCGCGCTCGCGCAGCAGTTCCCGCAACGTGCCGCCCTCGATCAGCTCCATCACCAGAAACGGGTGCTGCCCGTCGACACCCTGGTCGTAAACCGCCACGAGGCCAGGGTCTTTCAACCGGGCGACGGCACGGGCCTCGCGTTGGAAACGAGTCAGAAACTGTTGATCCCCGGCGTAGCGGGACTCCATCACCTTGATCGCGACCGGGCGGTCGAGGCGGGTGTCCAGGCCGCGGTACACCGAGGACATTCCTCCGGTGGCGATGATCGCGTCGACTCGGTAGCGGCTGTCCAGAACCACGCCCACCAGCGGGCCGGGTTTCATCTGGGGAGCCTCCACCGGATTCATGGTAGTCAGGCGCGCACCGTTCTAGACTCAGCGCGGTGAGCAGTGTTCCAGCTGGTGACGATGTGTTGGACCCCAACGAACCGTGCTACGACCTGCCCAGAGTGGCCGAGCTGCTCGGCATTCCGGTGACCAGAGTCCATCAACATCTGCGTGACGGCCACCTGCTCGCGATCCGCCGCGACGGCGCGGTGGCGGTGCCACAGGCCTTCTTCACCGACACCGGGCACGTGGTCAAAAGCCTGCCCGGGCTGCTTGCCGTGCTGCGTGACGGCGGCTATCACGACACGGAGATCCTGCGGTGGCTGTTCACCGCCGACGAGTCGCTGACGGTGACCACCGACAAGTCGCGCGAACAGCTTACGAATGCTCGGCCTGTCGATGCGCTGCACTCTCATCAGGCTCGCGAGGTGGTGCGGCGGGCTCAGGCGTTGGCGTACTGAGCATCCGCCACGCGACCACCGCGCACACGGTAGCGACCGCCGCATGCACGGGCGAGTACATGCCATGCGAGCCGTCCGGGTTGAAGATCACCATGACCCACGTCGAAAATCCCGCGATCGCGGCGATCCACCGCTGTGATTGCGTCAGTGCCGACATCACGGCCAGCGGCCACGTGTAGTACCACGGCAATGCGGCGGGCACGAACAGCACGACAACCACCATCGCGATCGAGATACCGGTGAGCACTTCGCGGTCGTCGTGACGGAATCGCCACCACAGCAACGGCAGGGCCACGACGATCACGCCGATGCCCAGCAGACGCGTGATCTCGAGCACGGCATAGAAGTCGACCGTGGTGAAAAGTCCACCGGCGAGGCTGATGACGTTGGCCGCCGCGGTGGGCACTGTGAGCCAGTTGATGATCTTCACCGACCCGGCGAGCGCCGAGAGCCATCCGAGGTCCACGCCCGCAATCCACGACAACGCCCCGAACACAGCGCCGAACACCGCCACCGACCCAGCGGCGGCTGAGGCGAACGCGGCCGTCGGGCTCATCGCGCGCCGTTGCTGCATCTGGCGCATCCACACCCAGACCAGAAACGGCAATGCCACTCCGGCGGTGGCCTTGACGGCGACCGCCAGGCCGACGACCGCGACACCGGCGATGGGATGGCGGTCGAGCGTGAGGGCGATGCCGGCCATCATCACGCCGACCATCAGCATCTCGTTGTGCACACCGCCCATGAGGTGAATGATCACCAGCGGATTCAGGACGCAAATCCACAGTGCCGCAGCACCGTTCGCGCCGATGTGGCGAGAGATCCGCAGAGCGGCCCAGATCAGCAACAACAGCCCCGGCAGCATGCACAGCCGCAGCACCAGCGTGCCTGCCACGACGTTGTCGCCCACCAGCATCGTGACGAACCTGGCCACCAGAATGAATGCCGGGCCGTATGGTGCCGTCGTGGTGCTCCAGATCGGACTCACGTTGTCCAGCAACCCGTTCGGGTTGTCCACGGGGCCGACGTAGTAGGGGTCGAAACCGTCACGCAGCAATGCGCCCTGCGCGAGATAAGAGTAGGTGTCCCGACTGAACACTGGCACCGACAGCAGCAGCGGCGCCAGCCAGACGCCCGTCGTGGCGATCATCGAACGGGCATCGGCTGTGCCCTCGATTACCCAGCGCCCCAACGAAACCCACGCGGCCAGCATGAGCGCCACGCCGACCCACAGGAGCACGGACGCGAAGACCAGACCGTGACCGAAGCGAAGCCACGCCAGGTGCAGGTGCTCCAGCACCGGATCGTGCAGCCGGGTGCTGCCCGCGCCGAGGCCGCCCAGGGTGATCAGCAGTGCGCCGACAAAGCCGAGCAGCGCCGGTCGGCCGGCGCGAGATGCGATGAAATGCTCCACCTTTGGCTCTTCGCGCAAGCGGCTCATCAACCGCGAGATGATGGTCATGCCGACCGGTTAGAGGCCAATCTGGCGAGCTCCAAGAGCCCGACCTTCGCCTGCGGGTTGATCGAGGCGGTATCCAGCACGTCGACCGCACGGCGGGTGAGGGACTCGATTCGCGATTCGACCGCCGACAGTGCTCCCACAGAGGTGATCACGTCGCACAGCTGGCGTACCTGGCCCTCGGTCAGGTCGGTGCCGATCGACGTGCGCAGCATCTCGGCGGCCGCCGGATCGTCGCGCTCTGCGCGTTCGACCGCTTCGGCGAGCAGCACGGTGCGCTTGCCGGACCGCAGGTCGTCGCCGGAGGGCTTTCCCGTCACCTCCGGGTCGCCGAACACCCCGAGCACGTCGTCGCGGAGCTGAAACGCCACCCCGAGATCAGTGCCGAATTGGTGAAAGGCGCGCAGGACGTCCGGGCGGTCTGCGGCCGCCGCGACTCCCATCTGCAGGGGACGCGACACCGTGTAGGAAGCCGTCTTGTAAGTGTTGACGGTCATCGCCGACGCGATGGAATGCGCCCCGCTGGCCTCGGCCACGATGTCGAGGTACTGGCCGGCGAGGACTTCGGTGCGAATGTCGGCCCACACCTGCTGGACCCGGCGGCGCGCGTCGGCGGCCAGCGAGGCGGCGGCGACGATGTCGTCGGCCCAGACCAGCGCCAGGTCCCCGAGAAGGATCGCCGCAGAGATTCCGAACTGCCGCGCCGATCCCCGCCAGCCGCTCTCGCGGTGTACGTCGGCGAACTGCATGTGCACGGTCGGCAGGCCTCTGCGGGTTCCGGACTCGTCGATGACGTCGTCGTGCACCAGCGCGCACGCGTGCAGGAGCTCCAGGGCCGAGAACAGCCGCAGCACCTCCGGGTTCTCTTGCGAGGGCGTGGCCACCGCGCGCCAGCCCCAGTACGCGAACGCCGGCCGCAGTCGTTTGCCGCCGCGCAGGACGAACTCTTCGAGCGCGCCGGTGATCGCGGCGTACTCGGCGCCGATGTACGCGGCGTCTTCGCGTCGCCCGCGCATGTACTCGCGTAGGTGATCGGTGATCGCCGCGGCGAGCTGCACAGCCGACGGTGCGGCCGATTCCTCTGTTTTCACGCTCAGTCCAGTTGCTCCTTACGTCCCAGGGCCGCATTCAGGGTAAGGTGCGCCAACCGATCGCGGCAGGTCGACTAATCCTCTGGCTGGCCTACCCGCGGCGACCGATCGCGACTCGTCCAGGCCAGGCCGCCGATCAGCACGGCCACCAGCAGGGCCGCGGCCCCCATCCACGTCGCCGCGCCGGTGAACGACCTGGCGCTCGGATCGGTGTAGCGGGCCGCTGCGCTCATCGTCGAGACGACCCCCGGCTTGAGCTTCCACTCGACCACCTGGGTGTCGAGCTGATTGCCGTTGGTCGATGTCACCTCACCCGGGAACGAGGCGGTGAACGACACCTCGGCGCTCTGGTCGGTCAGTGACGTCAGATCGGCTCTGCCCTCGAGAATCACCGAGTCGCCGGCGCGTCGCAGCGACACGTCGACCCCCGCCGCGTCGTGGTTCATGTTGGCGAGCTGGGGCAGCTCGGCAAAGGTCAAATCCGAGAAATCGGCCTGTGATCCGACGTAGCCGTCGTTGGAGTATTCGGAGATCGCCACCTTGTCGCTGAACGGCAGGCCGCCGCCGTTGAATTGCGGGCCTTTGTCGTTGCCGTCGCGCGGTTTCGACGCCGCGGTGATATTGCCGGACACCCGGTCGTCGGGCGAGATCGTGACGGTGGCGTGGACCCTGACGCAGCCGGACGCCAGCGGCACGAGGATGAAAAACACCAGAAGCGCAGACACAAGACGACGCCGCGGGATTCTCACCGGCTCATCTTAGAGGGGGAGCTGGCGGCCTAGAATTGCGAACGGTCGTGGGTCCCCGGCGAAGTGGTGCCCTCGCACAATGTCGGCGAAGCCCAACCGGCGGTAGAGGCGCCAGGCCCGGTTGTTCTCGCCGCGGATCTCCGGCGTCGACAGCAGCACGTTGTTCTCGCTGCGGTTGGCCAGAAGCCGTCGGGTAAGCGCCTCGCCGAGACCCCGGCCTTGTGCCTGCGGGCGGATGTGCAGCTCGGTCAGTTCGAAATAGTTGCTGATCAACGAGCCGATCGCCGACGGCGCCAGCCCGGCGCGGCGCATGCCGGCCACGACCTGCTGCTGCCACCACTGGTCGGGGGCTCCGCCATAGCCGTAGGCGACGCCGATCATCGGCGCGTTGACAAGCTCGCCGCCGGCCTGATCCTCGGGCGCGTCGACCGCAGCGACTGCCCGCCAGCCTTTCCGTCGAGTGTGTTCCATCCACATCGACGCGCGGTGTTCCTCGGTTCCCCGCGGGTATCTCATCGCGTCGACGTAGATCGCGAGCGCCTCGGATAGTCGGCGCTGCATGTCGTGCGGCAACAGATCGACGAGAAATGTCGCCACGTGGCGGTCCTCCCTGAAGCGTCCGCATCGGTCACCGATCATTATCATTGGGTGTGGCGCCACTGACCCGTGCTGCCCGCCACCCCTTGGGACACCGATAGAATCGGCCGATCAACTGGGTGGTACGGCGTCCGGTGGCCTCGTATCATTGGATTCAAATCGGCGGCAAGAGGAGGGACGTATGCCACTCTCCGATCATGAGCAGCGCATGCTCGACGAAATCGAGAGCGCGCTGTATGCCGAGGATCCCAAATTCGCCTCGAGCGTTCGCGGCGGAACGCTGCGCGCGCCGTCGACGCGCCGACGGATCCAGGGCGCTGCGCTTTTCGTGATCGGGCTGGCGATGCTGGTATCCGGAATTGCGATTCGGGCCACCATCATTCACGGCTTCCCGGTTCTGTCGGTGATCGGCTTCCTGGTCATGTTCGGCGGCGTCGTCTACGCGATCACCGGTCCCCGGGTATCGAAGACGGGGGATCGCACGTCGTCGGGCGGCAAGCAGCGGCGGACCAAGGGTGGTGGCTCCTTCACCAGCCGGATGGAAGACCGGTTCCGGCGCCGTTTCGACGACTAACCACCTGCCTCCTCTGGAGGGGTGACCCACTCGGGTCGCCCCTTTTTTGTGGTTTGACGCGCCTGGCTCTGTCCTGCGTGTGGGGAGCAGTGGTGAAGACACACCCATAATTGGTACGATGGGGAGCGAAGTGGGGGATTGTGGGGTAAAGTGGCGGTCATCGGGGCCCCCAGGGGCTCCGAGGGTGTGGCAGGAGGACGCGACGTGTTCCTCGGCACGTACACACCCAAGCTCGACGACAAGGGGCGGCTCACTCTGCCCGCGAAGTTCCGGGATGCGCTGGCGGGAGGGTTGATGGTCACCAAGAGCCAAGACCGCAGCCTCGCCGTCTATCCACGCGAGACGTTCGAACAGATGGCGCGGCGGGCATCGGCTGCCTCGCGGAGCAACCCGGAGGCACGGGCGTTCCTGCGCTACCTGGCGGCCGGGACCGACGAGCAGCACCCCGACGCGCAGGGCCGGATCACCCTGTCCGCCGAGCACCGCGGCTACGCGAACCTGACGAAGGACTGCGTGGTGACGGGATCAGTTGACTACATGGAGATCTGGGATGCACAGGCCTGGCAGGAATACCAGCAGGCCCACGAAGACGACTTCTCCGCGGCCACCCATGACACGCTGCGTGACCTCCTTTAAGGAGCATGCCGCCCGTGCACCGTGGCCTCTGCCCGATCCGGCCCTGGCGTACTTCCCCAACGCCAGGTCCGTGTCATCGGACAGGGACCAGGGTGCGCGGGCGGCGATCGTCGTCTCCTCTTCGCGCGAGCGCTCATCGCTTGTGTCCTGTTCGCGCAAGCGCTCATCGCTTGTTTCCTCTTCGCGCAAGGGCTCATCAGTGGTGACCGCGCACATTCCGGTGCTGCTCGACCGATGCGTCGAGCTGCTCGAGCCCGCGTTGACCCGGCACAGCGCTGACGGGTCGGGCGCAGTGCTGGTGGATGCCACGTTGGGTGCCGGCGGGCACGCTGAGCGGTTTCTCTCGGAGTTCTCCGGTGTGAAGGTCATCGGCCTGGACCGCGACCCGGACGCGTTGTGGATCGCGGGCGAAAGACTCGCGCCGTTTGCCGACCGTGTCGTCATGGTCAGGGCCCGCTATGACGCGATCCCGGGTGTGCTGGCCCAATCCGGTTACTGGGCAGGCGAATCCGTCGACGGGGTGCTCTTCGACCTCGGCGTGTCCTCGATGCAGCTGGATCGCGCGGACCGCGGATTCTCCTACGCCGCCGACGCGCCGTTGGACATGCGGATGGACCCGGATGCCGAGCTGACCGCGGCCGACATCGTCAACACCTACGACGAGGCGGCGCTGGCCGACGTCCTGCACCGGTTCGGCGAGGAGCGATTCGCCCGGCGCATCGCCGCGCGGGTGGTCCGCCGCCGGGCCGCGCAGCCGTTCGCCCGGACCGGCGAGCTCGTCGAGCTGCTCTACGAGGCGATCCCCGCGGCGTCGCGGCGCACCGGCGGGCACCCGGCGAAACGGACCTTCCAAGCGCTGCGCATCGCCGTCAACGGCGAGCTGGACTCGCTGCGGGACGCCCTTCCGGCGGCGATGTCGGCACTCACGCCCGGCGGCCGCATCGTGGTCATGGCGTACCAGTCGCTGGAGGACAGGATTGTGAAGAATCTGTTCGCCGAGGCGTCGTCGTCGCGAACGCCGCACGGCCTACCCGTCGAGCTGCCCGGTCACGAGGCACCGTTCGTGGCATTGACCCGTGGTGCAGAGAAAGCCGGCGCCGCCGAGGTGAAAAGCAATCCGCGCAGTGCCTCGGTGCGCCTGCGCGCACTGGAAAAGGTTGACCCGAAGGGGGATTCATGACGACCAAGCGCCAAACACCCTCGGGCAGGGGTGCACCTGTGCGGGACCGAAACGCACGCAAGCGACCCGAACGCAGCACCAGCGACGAACGGGCCACGCGTCCACGTCGCCCCGGCCCGCCCGCCACCGGCGTCGGGCGCACGTCGCCCGCAGCAAGTACCGGCCAGGCAAGGGCGCGGGCGAAGGCGCGAAAAGCCAAGGCGCCAAAGGTCGTTCGTGTGCCGCTGCGCGAACGGCTGATCGCGCGAATCTCCTCCATCGAGCTGGACCCTCGCACGCTGGCGACCAAGGTGCCGTTCGTCGTGCTGGTCATCGGATCGCTCGGTATCGGCCTGGCGCTGACGTTGTGGCTGTCCACCGACTCTGCGGAGCGGTCCTACGAGCTCGGCAACGCCCGCGAACGCAACCGGGCGCTTACCCAGCAGAAGGAATCGCTGGAGCGTCAGGTCCTCGAGGCGCAGGCCGCCCCTGCGCTCGCCGAGTCCGCCCGAAACCTGGGAATGATCCCGTCGCGTGACACCGCTCACCTCGTGCAGGACCCGTCCGGCAACTGGGTGGTGGTCGGTGATCCCAAGCCCGCGCAGGGCGCGCCCGCGCCGCCGCTCAACACCAAGCTGCCGGATCCCACGCCCGCTCCGCCGCCGGTGCCGGTCAATCGCACCGAGGTCCCCGTGCTCGTGCCCCGCCCGCAACAGCCCGCGGTGACGGCGGAAGGCATTCCCGGAGTTCCCAACCCAGAGGTCTTGGTACGTCCGCCCGTGAGCGTGCCGTTGGCTGAGCCGATCGTGCCCACCGGCCCGCTGCCCGGACCCGCGCCCGACGCGCCGCCGCCGGCAAATGCGCCGAGTCCGCAGCCTGCGCCGGAACAATCGCTCAACGTGGCTGTCCCAACCACTGTGCCGCGGACGTGAGAACAGGCGGCCGATCGCGCGATGGTCGGACCGCCGCTGCCCGGCGGAAAGACGCACGCACACGGCCGAAGGCCCGCCAGGCGCCGCACTCGGCACGCGACCGCCGCATCCGCCCGATCGTGCATGCCAGCCGACAGGGTGCGTCGTTCGTCGCGCGGCACCGGGCCGGGAACGTCGTGATCCTGCTGCTGCTCGTCCTCGCGGCGGCGCAGCTGTTCTACCTCCAGGTGCCCGGTGCGGCGAAACTACGCGCTGAGGCGGCGAGCCAGCTGAAGGTGACAGACGCCGAGAAGGCCATCCGCGGCAGCATCACGGATCGCAACGGCAACAAGCTCGCGTTCACCACCGAAGCCCGCGCGCTGACTTTCCAGCCGGTCAAGATACGCAAGCAACTGACCGAGGCCAAGCAGAAGAAGCCGGATTCGCCCGACCCCGCGGTGCGCCTGCGTGACATCGCAAACGGGGTGGCCGGGCGCCTCAACAACCAGCCCGATGCGGCAACGATTCTGAAGAAATTGCAGGGCAACGACAACTTCGTCTATCTTGCGCGCGCGGTGGATCCTGTTGTGGCGACGGCGATCACGACGAAGTTCCCGGAAGTCGGCGCCGAGCGCCAGGACATTCGCCAATACCCCGGCGGCTCGCTGGCCGCCAACATCGTGGGCGGCATCGACTGGGACGGCCACGGCTTGCTCGGACTCGAAAGCGCGATGGACGGCCAGCTGGCCGGCACCGACGGCGCGGTGACCTATGACCGCGGTTCCGACGGGGTGGTGATTCCGGGCAGCTACCGCAACAGGCACGTCGCGGTGAACGGATCCACGGTCGAGCTGACGATCGACGACGACATCCAGTTCCTCGTGCAGCAACAGGTCGAGGTCGCCAAGAGCAACTCCGGGGCGCGCAATGTGGCCGCGGTCGTGCTCGACGCGAAGACCGGCGAGGTGTTGGCCATGGCCAACGACAATACGTTCGACCCGTCGCAGGATATCGGGCGCCAGGACGACAGGCAGCTCGGCAACCTCGCGGTGTCCAGCCCGTTCGAGCCCGGCTCGGTGAACAAGATCGTCACCGCGGCGACCGTGATCGAATACGACCTGTCGAACCCCACCGAGGTGCTCTCGGTGCCGGGAGAGATCAGCATGGGCGGCGTGCAAATCCACGATGCGTGGGAACACGGCACCGCGCAGTACACCACCACCGGAATCTTCGGCAAGTCGTCGAACGTGGGCACGCTGATGCTCGCGCAGCGAATCGGCCCCCAGCGCTACTCCGAGATGCTCGACAAGTTCGGTCTCGGTCAGCGCACCGGCGTCGGGCTGCCCGGTGAGAGCGAAGGCCTTGTCCCGCCGATCGACCAGTGGTCGGGCTCGACGTTCTCCAACCTTCCTATCGGGCAGGGCCTTTCGATGACCCTGCTGCAGATGACGGGGATGTACCAGACGATCGCCAACGACGGGATCAGAGTGCCGCCGAGGATCATTCGGGCGACGATCGGCCCGGACGGCAAGCGCACGCAGGAGCCGAGGCCCGATGGAGTTCAGGTGGTGAACGCCGGAACCGCCGTGGCCGTGCGCAACATGCTGCGCGCTGTGTTGCAACGTGACCCGACAGGAGTGCAGCAGGGCACCGGGGCGTCGGGCGCCGTCGACGGCTACCAGATCAGCGGAAAGACCGGGACGGCACAGCAGATCAACCCGGGCTGCGGCTGCTACTACGACGACGTCTACTGGACGACGTTCGCAGGCATTACCACCACCGACGACCCGCGATACGTGGTCGGGGTGATGATGGACAACCCACATCGCGCCGCCGATGGCAATCCCGGCAGTTCTGCGGCGCCGCTGTTTCACAACATCGCCGCGTGGCTGCTACAGCGCGAGAAGATCCCGCTGTCGCCCGATCCGGGACCGCGCCTGACGCTGCAAGCGTGACGTCGGGGCGACTCGGTACGGTTCTTCAGTGAATGCTCGCTCGGACAAGCCTCGCTCGGCGGTGTCCGTCACGCTGCGCGAGCTCGCCGAATGCATCGGCGTCGAGCGCGATGGTGATGCCGCTATCGACGTCTCGGGTGTGACTCTGCGCGCGCAGGACAC